>CAZXMG010000034.1:0-90694 GCA_964641275.1 uncultured Polyangiaceae bacterium | reverse complement strand
GCCACCTCCGACGCCGCCAGCGCCACCGTTTCCGCCCGCGTTGCCCCCAGCGCCCTGCGCGCCGCTGCCGCCCGAGCCACCTTGATTTCCGCTGCCTCCACCGCCTGACACGACGACCTCGTCGTAGGCGTTGATGAGCGAGCAACCAGCGAGCGCGAGCGCGAGCGCGCAGAAGGATAAGGATCGGGCAGGCACGTTAGGCTCCTGCCCCGCAGCTTACAGCAGCCGACGGCGCGATGGGGGGTGAGCGTCAGACCAGCAATTGGCGAATGATTTGGCCTTTCTCGCTGACCGTGATCGGTCGACCCGCCGGGGTGGTCTCGCTGGTCGTGGGGGCGACGCCCATCACCGAGGCCACGGTAGCGATCACGTCCGGCACGCCCACGCCGCCGCTCACCACCTTGTTGCCCTCGGCGTCGGTCTGCCCGAGTACCGTGCCGCCGCGCAAAGACGCACCGGCCATGGCCACCGAAAACGCGCTCGGGTGGTGATCGCGACCCTCGTCGCTGCTGATGCGCGGCGTGCGCCCGAACTCACCCATACAAACCACCAACGTGCTCGCGAGCAGACCGCGCTGCGAGAGGTCCACGAGCAGGCGAGAGAACGCAGGATCGAGCGTCGACATCAGCTTCTGCGTGCGCTCGAAGTTGTTCGCGTGGGTGTCCCAACCGTCGAGCGTCACCTCGACGAACGGCACGCCCACCTCCACCAGCCTACGCGCGACCAGGCAGCCGCGACCGAAGCCGGAGTCGCCGTAGGCCGCCACCGTCTCGGCCGGCTCCTCCGACACATCGAACGCCTTCATCGCGCTGGCCGACATCATGTCGCGCGCCTTCTGATAGAGCGCCCTGCGGGCCGCGACCTTGGGATCGCTCACGCTGCGCTCGAAGTCCTGCTCCATCGCGTCGAGCAGCGCCTTTCGGCTCTGGGCGCGCGCGTCCGCCAGCGGGCGCGCTGGCGCGAGGTCGTCGGGCAAGGCCCCTGGCGTCTGCACCACGAACGGGTCGTAGCTGGTGCCGAAGAAGCCGCCCCCGCGGCTCGTGCCCGCCAAGCTCACGAAGGAGGGAATGGCCAGCGCAGGCTTTTTGCCATGTTTGGTGACCCACGCGCCCAGCGAGGGCGCGTCGACCGTCGGGTTGGGGATGTGGCCGGTGTGTCCGAGCTGCTGGGCGCGCTCATGGCTCCCCTCCTTGCTCGATACGCCCCGCAGCAGCGCGATCTTGTCCATCTGCTCCGCTAAGAGAGGCAAGTGCTCCGAGATCTGCGTGCCGGAGATCTTGGTGTTGATGGCCTTGAACGGCCCGCCGACCTTGGTCCCCGGCTTGGGGTCGAAGGTGTCGACGTGACTCGGCCCACCGTTCATCCACAGCACGATGCAAGACCTCGCAACCTTGAGCGCAGGCGGCGCGTCGGCGCCGAGACCCACCCGCGACAGCAACGTGCTGGCGAGCCCTGCGGCACCCAAGCTGAGCAGACGACGGCGAGAGAATGATTCGATCACGACAGCCTCCGAAGGTCGCTCTCGCAAACTCGGGGCCAGGCCCGGTAGCGCGTTTCGCGCGAGAAACCGCTGCGGCTCGGTCGCCGCACCTTCGCGCCGTGCGGCTGCGGCGCCGCAGGCTCAACGGTGCAGGAGCTCGACCCTGGTCACGCCGCTGATGCGCGGGAGCGGGTCGCCGCGCCGCCCCAGCCGCCCCCCGCGGCCGTGGTAGGACGGGAACGGGTCGTCGGGCTCGATCATCGCCGCCATCACGTGGCCGCGGCGGCTGACGACCAGCACCGGTAGCGGCGCCTTGTCGCCCGAGGTGCGCGGCAGCTCGAGCACGATGCCCTTGTCACCGGTCACCGAAATGACCGCGCCGGGCTGGTCCACGCGTGGCCCGAGCAGCGAGCTGAAGCTCCAAGCGCGCCGCTCCTCGTCCTGGAAGTCCGGCTTCTTTTGATCGAGCAGCGCTTGATCGATCGTGGGTCCCGGTTGGCCGTCGAGCACCACGGGAATGGGCGCGATGGCGACGTGCGCGGAGCTCTCCGGAGGGGGCGGCTTCGGCATGCGTTTGGCTTCGTTGGGGTTCTCGGTGTCGCACGCCAGCGTCAGCAGCAGGTGCGAAGCCAAGAACCACGATCTGCGGAGCGTCATAACAAGCTCTCCGGGGTCGCCATCGGGGTGTCGGCGAAGTCGAAACGGCCCTCGCCACTCTGCTCGCTCCGCTCATTTTGATCGCGCAGCACCTCGCTGGGCGGACCCTGGCGCTCGACCCGCCCGCCGCGGACCGCAATCAGGTGATCCCCGAGCGCTCGCGCCTCATTGGGGTGATGAGTGATCAGGATGGTTGGGAGCTTCGTCGAGTCCACCAGGTTGCGCAGATCTTGGTGAAGGTCGCGACGCAGGCTGCGATCGAGGGCGGAGAACGGCTCGTCCAGCAAGAGCAACGAAGGCGATATCGCGAACGCTCTCGCCAGCGCCACGCGCTGCGCTTCCCCGCCCGAAAAGGTGCGCGGTTTGCGCCGCTCCAGGTGCCCGACCTTGAAACGCTCCAACATCTCGAGCGCCTTGGACTGCCGCTCCTTTCGCGAGAGCGCGCGCGGCAACCCAAACGCGACGTTGTCGCTGGCGGTGAGGTGCGGGAAGAGCGCGAGCGACTGGAACACGAAGCCGATGCGGCGCGCGTCGATCGGGACGTCGAGACCTCGGTCAGAATCGAACCACACGCGCTCGCCCAGCGCGACCCGCCCCGTATCCGGTCGAGCGAGCCCGGCGATCATCGACAGCGTGCTGCTCTTGCCGGCACCAGAGGGCCCGAACAGGATGGTGATGCCTGGCTTGGCCTCGATCTCGAGGTCGACCACGAAGTCGCCTGCCTTGCGCCGGAGCACCGCGGAGAGCGCGCTCACGCCGGCCTCCGCGACGAGAGCTTGTTGATGCCGTACAGCAGACCGATCGCCACCGCCGACAAGATCGCCACCATCCCCAGCGCGTCGTCGTGGCGGTTGGCTTGGATCGCGTCGTAGATGGCCAGAGAGGCGGTCTGCGTCTCTCCGGGAATGTCGCCCGCGACCATCAGCGTCACGCCGAAGTCGCCGAGCGAGCGGGCGAAGCCGAGCATCAGGCCAGCCACGATTCCCCCGGCGGCGAGCGGCAGCTGCACCGTCACGAAGGCCCGCAAGGGGCTCGCGCCCAGGGTGCGCGCCGCCAACGTCAGCACCGGGTCCACCGCCTCGAGCGCGGCACGCGCGGACTTCACCACCAGCGGCAAGGAGCCGATCGTGGCGGCCACGACGGCGCCCGTCTGCGTGAACACGATCGGCGAGCCCACCACGCTCTCGTACAGGCCGCCGATGGCGCTCCTGCGCCCGAGCGCCACCAGCACGTAGTAGCCGAGCACCGTCGGCGGCAGCACCATCGGCGCCGTGATGAGCACGTCGAAGAAATCGCGGCCCGGCAGGCGCTTGTTCGCCAGCAGGGCCGCCAACGCAGTGCCCAAGAGCCCCGCAATGATCGTCGCGATCACCGCGATCTTGAACGACAGGACGAGGGGCTCGAGATCCACCGGGCGCCGCTACTTCTGGCTGAGCGCCTCGCCGGGCAACAAGAAGCCGTGCGACGTCATCATCGCGCGCCCGTCCGGCGAGTTGACGAACGCGATGAAATCTTTGGCAACCTGCTTCTGCTTGGAGATCGCGCACACCGCCATGGCCTGATCGATCGGCTCGAACAGCTCCTGTTCCACCGTGAGGTAGGCGCCCTTGGCGTGCAGCGCGAGCGAGAGCGCCACGATGGCAGCGTCTGCGTTGCCGCTCTCCGCGAACTGCAGCGCTTGCTGCACGTTCTCGCCGTACACGAGCCTGGGCTTGAGCTCGTCCCACAAGCCCAGCTTCGTCAGCGCCTGCTGTGCCGCCTTGCCGTAGGGAGCGTGCTCCGGATTGGCGATGGCGATCTTGGTGAAGCGAGGCTCCTTGAGCTGCTCGAGCTTCTCCACTTTGGCCACCCCCTCCTTGGTGAAGACGACGATCCGGCCCCGTCCGTAAATCGCCTTGGTCTCACCGTCGGCCGAACCGGCCGCCACGAGGTCGTCGACGAAGCTCACGTTTGCGGCCGCGAAGAGGTCGAACGGCGCGCCCTCCTTGATCTGCTTGGACAAGAGCCCGGTGGAGCCGAAGCTGAACACCACCTTCTTGCCGGTCCTCTTCTCGAACGCGTCACCGATCTCTTTGAAGGCGATCGCCAGGTCGGACGCCGCTGCGACCTTGAGCGGCTCGGCGGAGGCGTCCGGCTGCGAGCAACCCGCCCCCCCCGCGACCACGGCGGTCACGCCCATCACCAGCTCGCGACGCGTCAGCACAGCGCGAGCATAGACCCGCTTCAGCGCCGAAAGTAGAACTCGCTGGAGTTGAGCAACGCCCAGAACAGATCCTCGAAGCCTCGCTCGCGATCCGTGTCCGCATGCGAGCGCAGCGCTTGGGCCGGGATGCCGGCGTTGGCGGGCGGCACCCCCTTCGCTTTGGCCTTGTCGCGGCCCTTGGTGCGCGGCACCGCGAACGCAGGGTCGGCGTCGCGAGGCGTCGCCACGAAGGCCTTGGCCCGCGCGAGCTCGGCCTCGCTCGGCGGGCGGCTCAGCGTGCGCAAGTAGAGCTCTTCGATCGCTGCTTCCTCACTCGAGCCATCGAGCACGCGCGCCAGCAACGTGCCGGGGGCGAAGCTAGTGGCGGCCACGGGCAGCACGCCGTTCATGGCGAAGAACACCTGCTGCAGCGTGCCGTCGTAGCCCGGGCCGTTGGCCTCGGAGTCATCCTCGAACACGAAGCCGGTGCGGCGGCGAGCGAGCGCTTTGAGCGCGCTGGCCCGCTCGGGGGCGCGCTCCGTGAGCAACACCTCCACGTCCGCCGCGGTGAACACCGAGTCGAGCAGCTGGTCGCTGCTCATGGGCCGCAGGCTGGAGCTGGCAAAGAACGAGCCGCGGCCGCCCTTGTCTCCGACCGCCCGGGCATAGGCCTGAGAACCACAAATGGTTGCGTACAGCCAGTCCAGATCGAAGGACTGCCGCTCGAGCTCCTCCGCCAGGTAGTCGAGCACCTCCGGCATCACCACCGAGCTCGAGGGGCTCAGGTCGTCGATCGGGTGCACCAAGCCCTCACCCAACAGCTCGGCCCACACGCGGTTGACGATCGCCTTGGAGAACCACGGGTTGTCCTTGCCGGTCATCCACACCGCCAGCGCCTTGCGCGAGCCCTCGTCGCTCGGCAGCGCCGTGCCGTCGAGCGCTCGCGGCGCGGTGCGCGCGAGCTCCGCGATCGCGGGGTTCTTGCGCAGGAAGCGGCGGGCAGGCCCTTCGGCCGACTCGACCTCCAGGATCGGAATCTCGCCCTTCTCGCGCTCGACCGGTCGCACGTTCACGCGGGTGAAAGCGGCCGAAAAGCCGCGAAAGTCGGCCTGCGTCCATTTCTCCCATTTGTGGTCGTGGCACTGTGCGCACTGGATCTGGACGCCGAGGAAGCTCTTCGACGCGTGGCCGGCCAGATCGCCCGGGTTGGGCATGAAGCGGAGCGTGTAGTTGGTGGCTCCGTTGACGCCGCTCTTCTGCTCCTCTGCGGCGCGCTCGGGATCTTCGTTGTACGTGAAGGCACCCCGACGGCCGCCGACACTGCTCTGACCCTCCGCGCTGATCAGGCCCTGAACGATCTGGTCCCACGGCGCGTCGGCCTTGAACTTGGCCTCGAGCCAGTTGCGCAGCGCTGCGCGGTCGACCAGCCGGTTCTTCACCTCTTGCCCCATCAAGATGCGCTCCCAGGTGCGGGCCAGGTGCCGGGCGTGGTCATCCGAGTCGAGCAGCTCGCTGACTCGTCGCGCGCGCTTGTCGCTGCTCTTGTCCGCTTGGAACGCACGCACTTCCTGGGCGCTCGGCACGCGCCCGGCCAGGTCCAGTGTGATGCGCCGGAGGTACGTCGCGTCGTCGACATCGGACGCCGGGCTGACCTGCTGCTGGACCCACACCTCCTGGATCTTGGCGTCGAGCGCGCTCGCCTGCGCCAGATCCGGCGACTGGCTCTCTGCTGCCGACGGAGCCCCCTGGCCTCGACAACCCGCCGTCAGCATCCACACCGCCCCGACACCCCACAGGAGACTTCGCATACCCAGCCCTCAGCAAGGTGGAGGCCAGCGCCACAGGAGCAGTTTGTCGCTGAGACGAGGGCGCTCTCACCGTGCTGGCCTGCGGCGCTGAGTCCGCACCGCGGGCCGCCGGTCGCGCCCCGTCAGCGCTTGAGCTTGGCCATCGCCAGGTCCTCGATGGTTCGATCGAGCACCTGGCGGTCGTAGCCGACCAGCACCTTTCCTTCCACGTCGAAGGTAGGCACCGTCCCCGCAGGGTTGATGTTCTGGAGCAGCACCTTGTCCGTAGGGCTGGCCTCCACGTCGAGCTCGGTCAACTTGTAGCCGCGCGCCTTCATGAAGGTGCGCGCCGATTGGCAAAGGTCGCACTTCGGCGAGGCGTACATGGTGACGGCGATCGTGCGCTTCCTGCGGTCGAGCTCCTCTTGAGTGATCTCCGGTGCGGGTGACGGCGGCCGCGTGGCTTCCGCGCCGAGCTTGGGCACCGTGCTGACCGATTGCGGGTACTTGGCGAGGCCTTCGTCCACCGTGGCGGACGGCTCGGCCGTCTCGACCACGGCTGTCACCGGGGGCGGCTTCGCGTTCATCTCCCCCAGCTTGCGTGTCAGCCAGTAGCCGCCACTGAACACAAGAAGCGCGGCGGCGAAGCCGATCGCGACGACGACTGGCCACTCCTGACTGGTCTTGGCCGGCTCCGTCTCGGGGTCACCCCGACGGCAGATCACACAACGCCCGTCGGCGTTGACGACCAGACCATGCACGCCGCATCGGCGAGGCTCCATGCAGCTGGTGAATGTAGCGCACTGACCTTCGAGCGCGAAGTTTCCGGACCCGATCGCCTTCCGCCCCCAAATGTCTGCGGGGCCTCAGTCTGTGGTAGCTCTTGAGCTCAGCGACGGCTTTTTTTGCGATGGTCGAACCGACGGCTCCAGGGGCTCGCGACGAGCGATTCGCCGGCTACGTGCTCGAGCGACGGCTGGCCGTCGGCGGCATGAGCGAGGTGTTCGTGGCTTGCCCGCGCGACGAGCCCAGCACGGAGGCCCTGCGAGCGCGCGGCATTCGGCAGCTGGTGCTCAAACGTCTGCTGCCCGATCTGATCGAGGACGACGCGATCCGAGAGGCGTTCGCCCAAGAGGCCCGCCTGCACCAGCTCGCACGCCACCCCAACGTGGTCGAGTTCTACGAGTTCGGCACCTACGCAGGCGAGCCGTTCATCGCGCTCGAGCTGGTCGATGGCGTGGATCTGTCGCGGGTCGTGCGCCGCGCGCGTACCGAGTCGCGTCCCATCTCGGTGCCGCTCGCGGTGCACATCGGTCGCGAGCTGTGCATGGCGCTCAGCTACGTGCACGACATGATCGACGACGCGGGCCAGCCGTTGGGCGTGATCCACCGCGACGTGACGCCCTCGAACATCCTGCTCTCGAGCGCGGGTGAGGTGAAGCTCGGGGACTTCGGCATCGCGCACGTCACGCGCTCCGTCGCAAGCCGCGCGAGCCTGCAGCTGAAGGGCAAGTACGGCTACTTGGCTCCGGAGCAGGTGTCCGACGATTTGCCGGATCAGCGCGCAGACCTGTTCAGCGTCGCGGTGGTGTTGGCGGAGCTGCTGATCGGCGAGCCGCTGTTTCCGGGTGCGGGGCAGCTCGCGGTGTTGCTCGCCATTCGCGACGCTCGCATCGACGCCTTGCGGGCCAAGCAGTCCGCGCTCCCCGCTGGCTTGTTCGAAGTGCTCGAGCGCGCGCTGCAGCGAGATCCGAGCGATCGCTTCGCCACAGCCGCTGAGCTCGGCGGCGCGCTCCTGCCTTTCACCAGCGACGCCTCGAGCATGGCGCTCGAGCTCGCGGGTTGGGTGGCCTACACCAAAGACACCGCCTCCGCGGCGCGCCAGCTGCACGGCGCGGTGCTCGAGTCGCTGGCGCTGCAAGGGTTGCGCGTCAGCGCGGCACCGAACGACGAGCACGAAGAGGACGGGCCCTCCACCCAGCGCGCGACGCTGGTCGAGGACCGCATCGACTGCCGACTTCGGCGCGGCGGCAGCGTGTCCGACATCCACCTGGCCAAGCTGATCGAGATGTTGGCCACGGGGCAGGTGAAGGCCGATGCAGAGGTCGACTTCGGCGATGGCTTTCACCGCATCGACAGCGTGGCGATGTTGGCGCGTTACCTGCCTCCCTCCACCGCCACGACCAAGCGGGTATCCGGCCCCGGCGTGCCGGACTTCGTGGGCGCGTTGCCCGAGTCCGACATCGCGGAGGCGCTGTCGTGGATCGTGTGCAACCAGGAATCTGGCGCTCTGTTCGCGGAGCCGGCGAGCAGCCAGAAGCCGCGCACGGAGCTCTACTTCAAATCGGGCAAGCTCACGCTCGCTGTCTCGAGCGAGCCGAGCATGCTGCTCGGTGAACGGCTGGTCGCCAAGGGCCTCATCGATCGCACCGAGCTCGAGCTCGCGGTGCTGGTGATGCACCGCTACAACGGCCAAATTGGCGACACGTTGATCGGCTTGGGGCTGATCGATCCAGTCGATGTGTTCCAAGCCATCCGCGCTCAGGGGCGCGAGCGTGTGACGGCGCTGTTCGGCTGGAGCGAAGGCAAGTTTTCGTTCTACCGCGGGGTCGAGCCGGCCCGCGTCGACTTCCGACTGGATTTGGATGTGCCTGGGCTCCTGCTCTTTGGGCTCTCGAGCCAGGCTCAGTCCGGCCGTGCCCGACGCGACACAGGCACTGGCGACACCGTCTGGCGGGCGGTCTCACCCCCGCCAGATTGGGCGAAGCAGGTCACTTGGCCAGCTTCGATGATGGCCGTATTGCGTGCGTTCGCTGGAGGGGCCACCCGCGATCAGGCGCTGGCAGGCCTGGCCCACGGCGCTCGCCCAGGCGCAGGATTTTCGCCTCAGGACCTCGAGAGCGCCATGCTCGCGTGCCGGCTGCTGGGACTGCTGCACCCGCTCGAGGCCGCTTGAGCGCGCTTGTCGCGGGGTGTACGTTGGGCGAGGCGTACATGAAGACCACTACTCGTGCTGCGGGACGCAAAGAGGCAGAGCCCGACACGTACACCACCGGGGAGATGGCTCGGCTCTCGAAGAGCACGTTGCGTACGGTTCGCTTTTACGAGGAAGCCGGCATCCTGACGCCGATTGGGCGCACCGATGGTGGTCATCGCGTCTTCGAGCGCAGCCAGCTCGATCGCCTGATGCTCGTCACCGACATGCGCGAAGCAGGCATGTCGCTCGAGCAGATCCGATCGCTGCTCGAGGCCAAGCAACGCGCTGCGTCCGGGGGTGCAGCCGCGCTCGAAGCCAGCCGTGCGGTGCGAGGTCACCTGGAGGAGCTGCGCGCCAAGATCGAGGTGCTGGAGCGACTGGCGACCGACCTGGCCAGCACCATCGAGTCCGCACAGAACTGCGTCGAGTGCAAAGACGTCGATCTGTTCCCCAACCAGTGTGGGGAGTGCGGTCGCCTCACGCGCGGTGGCCAAGCCGTGCCGCGGGCCATGCGCGTTCTGTGGGGCGTGGGCAACAAGCGCGCGGCGGGCAACGGCAGCCAAGGCTGACGTGCGCGACCTGGAGCGCGCAGCACGAGCGATCGACGAGTTCTTGCTCGCGCTCGGTTACCGCATCGAGGGCGAGCTGGTCGGCACCGGACAGCGCGTCGCCGAGGCATGGGCCAGAGAGCTGGTGAGCGCCGAGGGGCTCGACCCCACCGAGCCTCTGCGCGCCGGGGCGCTCGACCTCGGCCCCGGCTCCCACAGCGCGGTCGTGCTGCGCGATCTCGCGGTCGCGACCATGTGCCCCCATCACCTTCTGCCCAGTCATGGGCGCGCCACCGTGATCTACCAGCCCCGAGCCCGCGCCGCAGGGCTCGGGGCGATCGCCCAGGCCATCGACCTGTGCGCCCGCCGGCTGACGCTCCAAGAAACCCTCACCCAGACCGTCGCCGACGTGTTGCTGCAGGGCCTCGAGGCCGAGGGCAGCCTGTGCCTGATCTCGCTCGTGCACACCTGCTTCGTCGCTCGAGGCGAGCGGCAGGCGTCGTCGGTCGTGGAGACCATGGCGACCGCCGGCTCGTTCGCGGGCGCCGATCGCGAGCTCGCGCTCACCCTGCTGCGCCACCGGACGCCGCAGTGAGCGCAAGACCGCTCGCCGTGGTGACCGGGCCGAGCCGCGGCATCGGCCGCGCCACTGCGCTCGCGCTCGCAGGTCGCGGCCACGATCTGGCCTTGCTGGGGCGCCCGGGAGCGCAGCTCTCGTCGGTCGCCGACGAAGTTCGCAACCTCGGAGCAGAGGCACATGTGATCGCGTGTGATGTACGCGAAGCGAGCGACATCTCCGCCGCGGCTTCGCAGCTCGATGCTCGACCAACCCCCCCGGCCGTGGTGGTCCACAACGCCGGCATCGTGCGTCGAGGGGTGCTGGAAGACACGGCCGTCTCCGACTGGGACGACGTGATCGCGACCAACCTGCGCGCGCCTTACTTGCTCTCGCGGGCGCTGCTGCCAAACATGCGCAGAGCGGGCGGCGGCCGAATCGTCTTCGTGGCCAGCATCTCGTCCACCGTCCCGTGCCCAGGCAACGCGTCGTACGCCGCGTCCAAGTGGGGGCTGCTGGGCCTGCACAAAAGCCTCGCGGAAGAGCTACGTGGGTCCGGCGTCTGCTGCTTTGCCATCCTGCCAGGGTCGGTCGACACCGACATGTTGGTGGGCAGCGGCTTTGCGCCCGCCATGTCTCCGGCGGACGTCGCGCGAGCCATCAGCTTCTTGGCGCTCGACGCGCCCGAGGCCATGCACGGTTCGGCCCTCGAGATGTTTGGCTGAAGGGTCCCGGCAGCGGCCCGGCCGGGGCGTCCACCCTGCCCGAAGCGAAAGGCGCAATTCCGCGATCGACGACCGAGACCGAGCGCGACAACGAAGCCGACGCCCCCTAGTTCAAGCTTCGGCCAGCGCCGGACAGGCCCATGTGCTGGAGGGCCAACGTCTCGGTGACCAGCCGGGCCCGCGTCCCGAGATCGAGGGTCTCGAGCGCACGCTGCCGATCGCGACTGTCGATCAACAAGTGCTGAGCGCAGTGGTCCACCAGCGCGCCCGCCTCGGTCACCTTGGGCAGACGAAAGTCGAACGACGGGTCACCCTTGCGCACCACCGCGACGAACGCGGTCGCCGTCGAGATCAGCGCGGTCAGCTCGGTGGAGCTCGGGTCCGGACCGCGCGATGCGAGCACAGAGGCGCGTGCGCGCCGGTACGGTGGCAGGAACGGCAGCTCCTCGAGCGCGACGCGCGCGCGCCCGCGCAGCACGATGTTGTAGCGACCGCTCGGAAGCTCCGCGCAGTCCACGATGGTGCCGACGCCAGCGACGCGAGCGATGTCGGGTTGTCCGTGCGCGTCTACACGCGACACGTCCCCGATCTGCACCACCCCGATGGCGCGGTGGCCGTCGAGCGCGTCGCGCACCATCTTTCGGTAGCGCGGCTCGAACACGTGCAAAGGCAAGAGCGTGCCGGGCATGAGCACCACCTGCGGCAGCGGAAAGAGCGGCAGCTCCTCCAGCGCAGCAGCCAGATCGGCCGGGGCTTCCTGCATGGCCGCCAGTGTATCAGGCGGCGGCGACGCGGCCACGCGCCTGCCAAACCGTCACCCGGGAGACAGCGGCCGCGACGCGCACTGCCAACTTGTCGCAATCGAAGCGCGAGCGCGCTAAGAAAGCAGCGATCTAGCGCTGGCACCAGCCTCGCATCCGTGGTTCCTTCGAAGTGAGCATGAGCCTCGACGCAGCCCTAAGGCGCTACCGACTGGTCCTGTTTGGGGGCATGGTGGCGTCCGCTGCTTACCTGCAGGCGTCCGGGGTGAGCCAGCTCGTCGCTGGCCACCTGGTGCCGGACCAGGCGGCTCCCGCCACCAAGACCTCCAAGGCCAAGTCGGCCACCTTGCCGACCAAGAGCGGCGCCGCCGTGCTCAGCCGCAACCCGTTCGACTCGATCACCGGCCCGCTCGATGGCAAGCCGCTGCCGACGCCGAAGGACGGCGAGGAGCCCGTCAAACCGCCGTCGGGTGACCCCTACCAAGACACGCCATGCTCAGGGGTCCGCGCGAGCTTGGTCACCGCCACCGAGGACCCGGCCTGGTCTTTCGCGTCCTTGAGCTCGAGCGACGGAGAGAAGCTCTACCGCATCGGCAGCAAGGTCGGCTCGTTCACAGTGCAGCACATCGGCTACTACGATTCCCCGGAGCACGACGTATTCCCGCGGGTGTGGCTCGCTGGCGGCTCGACCCGCTGCCTGGTCGACATGGGCGCGGCTGAGCCGACGTCCGCCAAGACCCCGACGGCCCCCACCTCACCGAGCGCCAAGAACAGCAAGAAGGCCCAGATCGAGGCGCAGGTAAAGTCCAAGATCAAGAAGGTCGGCGAGAACCAATACGAAGTGGATCGCTCGGGCGTCGAGTTGATCATCAAGAACTACGCGAAGCTGGCGGGCTCGCTGCGGGGCAAGCCCACCAAGGAAGGCATGCGCATCGGTGGCATCAAGCCCAACGACATTTTGAGCGAGCTCGGCCTCAAGACCGGGGACATGTTGCAGAGCATCAACGGCTTCGACATGAGCGACCCCGACAAAGCGGTGGACGCGTACGCCAAGCTTCGCAAGGCGGGCCAGCTCGACATTCAGTTCTCGCGCGATGGCGCGCCGCAGACCGTGGGCGTGAAGATCACCAAGTAGCCGCGCGCGGCGACTATTTCTGCCGGGTGTAGCGGCCCTCGTGCATCGGCTTCCACGCGCTGCCATCCGGCGAGGTGTCGATGGTGAAATCGAGACGATCGCCTTCGAAGGCGTAGGTGAAGCGCGAGTGCCCCATCGGACCACCGCTCGAGATGTAGCCGTAGGTCGAGCCCTCGAGCTTGGCGCGGTTGGGGCTCTTCTGCACCACCCCGAGGTTGTCGAACCAGTACGATAGGAAGCCGCCCTCGGCGGCATCCCAGGCGTGCACGCCATGGCCTCGGTACACCACCTTGCCATCGCGCTCCTCGGTGTAGTCGACGAGCAGGTAGAAGCCGTCGAGCGCGCTCGTCACGACCCAGGTCGCGAACGCGGGCCCACCCTTCGGATCCCATTGCGACGGATAGAGCTTCTCCTCTCCGCGCCAAGTGCCGGCAAACAACGCAGAGAGTCGCTTCTGTTGCGCACTCACCTTGGGCATGTCCATGCTGCTCCCCTCCTCGTGCCGACGATGAGCCGGTCTGGACCCGGAATCAAGCCACGCCGAGCGAGTCAGCGCCCGGCGACCGCGCGCACGATCTGACGCTGCGCCAACGCGAACACCGCCAGAACGGGTAACGAGAGCAGCACGTTCCCGGCCATGATCACGTGCCAGCGGTCCCCCGTTCCCTGCTCCCGGAGCAGCGCGATCGCGAGCGGCAGCGTGCGGTTCTCGTCGTCCGTGGTCATCACCAGCGGCCAGAAATAATCCGAGTAGTGGTAGACGAAGCTGAACAGGAACATCGCCACCAACGTGGGCCGCAGCACTGGCCCCAGGATGCCGTACACGATGGTGAGCTCACTGGCTCCGTCGAGTCGGGCCGCCTCGATGATCTCGTCTGGCACCGAGAGCAGCGCCTGCCTGACCAGAAAAGTGCCGAAGGCGCTCACCGCAAACGGGACCACCAGCGCGCCCATGGTGTTGAGCAGGCCCACTGGGCCGAGCATGGTGAATACGGGCACGAACGTGACCTGCGCCGGCACGAGCAAGCAGCCCAGCACCACCCCGAACGCCAGCGGCCGACCGCGCCAGCGCAGCTTGGCCAGCGCGTAGCCGGCCGGCAGCGCCAACGTGATCTGCAGCGCGGCGATGGCGAAGGCCATGAACAGCGTGTTCCCCAAGTAGCGCCACACCGGGATCGAGGTCATCACCTCGCGATACGCGTCCAGGTTGGCAGCGCGTGGCAGTGGATACGCAGGCGCGCGCACGATCTCGTCGAGGGGCTTGAGCGAAGTGACCACCATCCAGGCGTAGGGCACCAGCCAGAGCGCCGCGACGAGCGCGAGGGTCAGCGACGAGACCCCGGTTCTCAGCGGCGACGAGCGCGACAAGCTCATGGGCTCACCTCGCGCGTCGGCTTGGCCACTCGAAACGCCCACAGGTTCAGCGCGGTCGCGATCAACAACAGCGCGAAGAACACCACCACCCACGCGCTCGCGCGGCCCACGCGCAGGTTGATGAACACGTCCTCGTAGATGGCGTACACGAACAACGTGGTCGACTTGACGGGTCCGCCCTGCGTCATCACCCGGATCACGTCGAAGGCCTGGAAGCTCATGATCAGGCCGGTGGTCGCTACGAATGCCGTGGTGGGCTTGAGCTGTGGCCAAATCACGTGCACGAACCGCCGCACACTGCCAGCGCCGTCGAGCGCGGCGGCTTCGAGCCAGGCACGCGGGATGGCCTGAAGGCCCGCCAGGTAGACGACCATCGAGTAGCCGGTGATCTTCCACACCGTCACACACGCGATGGCGATCAGGGCGGAGCGCGGATCGCCGAGCCAGTTCAGGGTGGGCACACCCAGCGCGCGGAGCACGCGCGTCACGAGCCCTGCCTCGCCGTCCAGGATCCACAACCAGAGCAACGCGACCGCCACCCACGAAACCACGTACGCGCTGAAGATGGCGCCGCGCACGAAGGCGTAGGCCCGGCCGGGACGATCCAGCGCCAGCGCGAGCGACAGGCCGAGCGAGGTACTGAGCACTACGACCAGCCCACCGAACGTCAGGGTCCGGCCCGTCACCGCCCACAGCTCGCCGCTGTCCATGATGGCGCGGTAGTTCGCCGCGCCCACGTACTCGGGCGGGGTCAGCAGATCCCAGCGGTAGAAGCTGTTTTTGAACGCAACCCCCAGCGGGTAAATGAAGAACAACAGGAGCACCAGCAGCGTGGGCCCGACCAGCAGCATGGGGTGGTGTGCTCGACGCGGCCTCATCGCGGATCCCGGATGGCCGCGCGGGCCGCGCTCAGCACCTCGCTGGCGTTCTCCCCCGCCAGCACAGCCGCCTCGAGGCGCCCCTGCACCACCTCTCGCTGCACGCGGAACAGCTCGGTGTGCCACGGCCACGGTTGCACCGCAGACAGCTGCTCGACCGCGACCCGATCGTTGGGCCGCCGCTGGTAGTACCCGTCTGCCTCGAGCAGCTCGATGCCGCGGCTGGTCACCGGGATGTAGCCGGTCTTGGTGGCGAACTCGTTCGATACCTCGGGCTGCGACATGAAGCGCAGGAAGCGCGCGCCAGTGTCCTGCTCCTTGCGGGTGCTGCCCTTGGGCAACACGAACAGCGTCCCCCCCGACGGCACTCCGGCACGTGTCCGCTTGGGCAGCGGCGCCGCGACCACGGGGAAGCTAGCGTTCTCCTCCAGGTAGCGCACGAACGCGGTGGAGTTCCAGATCATCACGGCGCGCCCCGACAGGAACTCGCGGTTGGTGATGCCCCAGGCCGAGTAGTCGCGGCCGGTGGGAGGCCGCATGGTGCGCTCCTGGTTGACCAGGCGCTGCCACAGCTCGAGCGCTTCGACACCTTGCTGGTCTCCCAGCGTGAACGCCCCTGTTTCGTCCACGATGTTGCCACCGGCTTGCGCGACCATGGCCACCCAGAACCACCAGTCGATCGGGCAGGAGAAGCCGTAGCGGCGTGCCGCTCCGTCCCCTGCCGAGGCCACGCGAGCGAACTCCAAGAGCTCGTCCCAGGTGCTGGGCGCCTTCAATCGGAGCTGGTCCAAGAGCTCGCCGTTCAGGTAGGCGATTGGTGTGCTGCGGTTGAAGGGGATTCCATAGGTGTGGCGGGGCGAAGAGGCGATGAACGTGCCCGACTGCGAGAGCTCGGGCACCAAGCCGAGCTCTCGCTCGCTGCCCACCAAGTCGTCGAGCGGGATCAGCACGTCGGCCTCGACCAAGTACGGGAGCACCTCTGCCACCACGTGCGTCACCGCAGGGGCGCGACCGGCGTGCAAGGCGGTGCGCAGCTTGGCGAGCAGCTCGAAGTAGTCTCCCTGGTACACCGGGTGAATGCGGTGATCTGGCTGCTCGCGGTTCCAGCGCTCGACCAGCGCAAGCAGCACCTCGCGGTTCTTGCCGCCGTAGCTGAACCAGAGCGGCACGCCGCGCTCGCTGGAGCACGCGCTCGCGACGCAGGTCGACGCACCCGCAGCCAGGAACGCGCGTCGCCTCATCAAACCCGCGCCTTGCCCAGCCGCGCGCCGCTCTCTGGGTCGAACCAGAGCAGCCGCGCAGGCTCGATCTCGAGCAGCACGCTGTCGCTCAAGGCTGCGTCGAAGAAGCCGCTGGCGCGGGCGCGCAAGCTCAGCGGGCCTGGATCCGCTTCGCAGTGCAGGACGGTTTCGGCGCCCAGTGGCTCGGTCGCCACCACGCGCGCCAGAGTGCCCAGCGCGGAGGGGCCCTTCGGCTCGTCCGACGGGCGCACCAAGAAGTGCTCCGGGCGCGCGCCCAGGAGCACGTGGCCCTTGGCAGCGACACCGCGCGGCAGCGGAACGCTCGTGCCCCACAGCCGCGCGTGGGACCCATCGACCGTCGCGCGCAACATGTTGATGGGAGGCGCGCCGAGGAAGCCCGCGACGAACACCGTTTCCGGCGCTTCGTAGACGGCGCGCGGCGCTCCTACCTGCTCGATCGAGCCGCGCTGCATCACCGCGATTTCGTCACCCACGGTCATGGCCTCGACTTGATCGTGGGTCACGTAGATCGCCGTCGCCTTGATCTTGCGGAGCAGACGCGCGATCTCCACGCGCAGCGTGGTGCGTAGAGCGGCGTCCAGGTTGGACAGCGGCTCGTCGAACAAGAACAGCTTCGGCTCGCGCACCAGCGCGCGACCCATGGCCACACGCTGGCGCTCGCCGCCGGATAGCTCGTCCGGGCGGCGCGCGAGCAGCTTGTCGATGCCGAGCAGCTCGGCCACGCCGCAGGCCTTCTTCTCGCGGGCTGCACGCGCCACCCCGCGCATGCGCAGGGGGAAGCTCATGTTCTCCAGCACGCTCATGTGCGGGTAGAGCGCGTAACCCTGGAACACCATGGCCACGTCGCGGTCCTGCGGCGCGAGCGGCGCCAGATCCCTCCCGCCGAGCTCGATGCGGCCGCGGTCGAGCTGATCCAGCCCGGCGATCAGACGGAGGGCAGTCGACTTGCCGCAACCGCTGGGCCCCACCAGCACCAGCACCTGACCGTCCTCCACCTCGAGATCGATGCCCGCCAGCGCCGGCGCCTCTGCCCCCGGATGGTGCTTCTCGACACCGCGCAGCGTGAGCTTCGCCACGCGATGGCTGTAGACCGCGGCCCGCTGCAGGCGCAAGGCCCATCGATCACGGCAGCAGCGTGACCAACCCGGGGATGCTCGGCGCGAGCGCGACCAGCCCGGGCTGTGGCCGGACCGCAACCGGCACGGCCGCGAGCCGCAGGAAATGGGCATCGCCCGCGCTGTCGCCGAAACCAGCGAGCAACGCGCGCGGCCCGCGATCGAGCGCCAGTCGTTCGACCTTACCGAGCGCGAACGGCGCCGGACCGTCCGCCAGTCGGGTCAGCAAGAGGCCATCTTCGATCGCGGGCTGGAAGGCGATCACGTGGCCGTCCTCCAGACCCAGGCAGCGCGCCCCGGCGACCACGATCGCGCGCGGCGAGGCCGAGCACACCACCACCTCGACGTCGGCCGCGCGAGCCCACTCGAGCACCGGGGCGACGAAGCCAAAGACGCGATCGCGAACGCTGGATCGCTCGACCACCGTCTCGGCGAGATCCATCATCTCTGCCTGGGAGAAGCCGGCGAACGCCCAGGCCATCATGGCGTACGCGGGCAGATCTGCGTACTGACCGCGATGGTGCGCCGCGAGCAGCTCGGCCGCGAGGCGGTGTGGCTCCGCGTCACCCTTGGTGACAAGCCCGAGCGCCTCCATCTCGCGTTGCAGCGCGTGGGTCACCGCCGGTCGGAGCACACGGTGCTCGAGCGCGTACGCGAACAGGTCGAAGCCGACATCCCCCGACCAGAGCGTGCCGTCAGCGTCGAACACGAGTCGCGCTGGCTCGTCCGGGCGTGCTCGCTCCAGCCGCTCGATCAGGGCGCGCGTCGCGGTGGGACCTTCGAGGACGGGGCCGGAAACGCTGGCTTCACTCGCCATGACGCAGAGCATCGTCGACCCATCCGAGGCGCGGCGAAAGAGAGATCACGCCGTTGCTCTCCGGCTCTTGGAGTTTTGTGCGGCGCGCCTTTGTAGTACGGAGGCGCATGCTCTACCTCCACGGGCTCGGCCACTTCCATCCAGAGAACGTGATCGACAACAAGTTCTTGGAGGAGCTCGACATCGGCACCAACGACGAGTGGATCGTGTCTCGTGTGGGCATTCGTCAGCGGCGCACCGTGCTGCCGCTGGACTACATCAAGACCACCAAGAACAAGGACCTGCGCGGCGCACAAGAAGCCAACCTCTACACCAACGCCGAGACCGGTCGGCGCGCGGCGCTGATGGCGATCGAGCGCGCCGGCATCACGCCATCCGACATCGGCATGGTCATCGCGGGCGACTCCTCGCCCGACAACTGCATTCCCCCCGAGGCCTCGACCATCGCCAAAGCTCTGGGCATCGAGGTGCCTGCGATCGACTTCGCCACGGCGTGCTCCACGTTCGGCGCACACATGCACTTCGTGTCCTCGATGGCGAGCGCGCTGCCGGAGTGGGTATTGTGTGTCGTCCCCGAGAACACCACGCGCGTGACCGATTTCTCCGATCGCTCGTCGGCCATTTTGTTCGGCGACGCCACGGCGGCGGCGGTGGTCTCGAGCAAGGTGCCCTCCAAGATTCGGCTCACGCACTCGATGTTCGGCGGCGCGCCCTCGGGTGCGTACGACGTCCACATCCCGCGCCTCGGGCACTTCCGCCAGAACGGCTCCGCCGTGCAGAAGTTCGCGATCAAGAAGATGAGCGAGCTCCTGCGTGACGCGATGGGCCGAGTCGATCGACCCGAGCAGCTCATCTACGTGGGCCACCAAGCCAACCTCACCATGCTCGAGGCCGTCGTGCGGCGCTGTGAGATCCCCGAATCGCGCCACTACTCCAACATCGTGCACTTCGGGAACCAAGCAGCGGCCGGCGCGCCTTCGGTGATGTCGCAGCGCTGGGCCGATTTCAGGCCGGGCGACCGCGTGGCGTGTGTGGTGGTGGGCTCGGGTCTGTCGTGGTCGTCGACCGAGCTCGCGTGGGACTGAGCCTGGGCTTGCGCGCGTGGTAGGCTCGAAGGTCATGCTGGGCTCGCTTCGAGGCTCTGTCGGCGCTGCGATCCTCTCCGGGCTCGTGACCGGCTGCCTGTTCCCGGACTACACGTTCGACGAGCCCGAGCCTTCGGGTGGCGCAGGCGCCCAAGGGGGCGGCGGCACGACCAGCTCGGGTGGCGGCGGCGCGGGTCCGGGGGGCGGCGGCGCACAGCCCGGCGGAGGCGGCGCGGGTGGCGGTCCCCCGCAAGAGGACTGCTTGGCGCCCGGGGACGAGGACAGCGACGGCATGGCTGACTGCGCCGACCCCGACTGCGATCCGGACGTCGAGTGCGTGGCCACGATCCCGGTAGGTTGGGGCACGTTCGGCTACGTGGCGCTCTCGCGCGGCGCCCAAGGCGCCGACCCGCCGTGCCCGCTCGGGGCCGAGACCTCGGCGTACGCTGGCAACGGCAGCTTGATGAACACCACCGCGAGCTGCACCGCGTGCGACTGCGACACCCCGATGGATCGCGACTGCGAGATCTTGGATCTCAACTCCGGCGTGGCCGGCGTGCAGGGTGTGCGCGTGCGCGACGCCTCGTGCGCAGGCTCTCCGATGAACTTCGATGATCTGACGGTGCCGGTGGGCTGGGACGGCAGCTGCACCGGCAGCGATCAGGCCGTGGGCGGCGGCATGTGCCCCGGCACGAGCTGCAACCTGTCGGTGCAGGTCCCGATCGCCCAGCCCACCAACGGCAGCTGTTTGGCCACCGGCGGCGAGCCCTCCGGCCTCACGCCAGCCTGGGGCGAGAGCGTCAAGGCGTGCTCCGCCGCCGAGACGCTCGGCGGTTGCGGCGCGGGCGAGACCTGCGTGCCGCGCCCGGCGAGCCCGTACGAGCCACGCGCCTGCATCGGCCGCGCAGGCGATCACGCCTGCCCGTCGGGCGCGTTCTCGCAGAAGTCGCTGGCCTTCGCGAGCTTCACCGACGATCGAGACTGCTCGAGCTGCAGCTGCGGCGCGCCCGCGGGCGGCACCTGCAAGCTGCTGGTGAGCCTGTTCAGCAACGCCGCGCCCAACACCTGCACCACGCTGCTCACCACGCTCGAGAGCAACAGCTGCGTCAACCTCGCGGGCAACCCGGCGCTGGTCGGGTCGCGCAGCGCCACGGTGATGAACGCGCCCACGGGCGGAAGCTGTCCCGTCACGGGTGGCGGCGTGCCGAGCGGCGGGGTAACACCCACCTCGCCGACGACGTTCTGCTGTTTGCCCCCCGACTGACTCACGTTCCGCCGCTTTGATCGAGCTCCTCTCTCGCGTTGCCTGGTTGTTTGCGCTGGTGATCGCGCCGCGGGTGCCTTCGCCCGAGCCGCAGGGCGGCTCCGTGGCCGAGGCGCTCATCGGAGCGCTGCTGCTCGTGGCCGGACCGCTCGCCGGCTACGGCCTGTGGCGGCGCTTCGAAACGTTGGAGTCCAAGGTCGCGCTGTGGCTGTGGATCGCGGCCAGCGTGGCGGTGGGCTTCGAGGCACAGCGCACGCTCTCCGCCTCGCTGCCCCTGCTGCGCGGCTACTACGTGGCTGCGCCCGCGGTGTGGTGCGCGCTGGCAGCGTGCGCAGCCACGCTGGCCGGGCAGTACGCGGGCGTCGCGTGGAAGAACAAGCGCACCGGCGCGGCGGTGGCCACGCTGGCGATCTCGATCTTCGTGTTCCGAGATGCCGCGCCGTACATCGCCTCGCCGGAGCAGCAGTGGACGCGTGCCGTGATCGAGCACCCCGATCACGAGCGGGCGCTGCTCGCGCTCGGCGGCGCCACGCCACCGGCAGCGCTCGCGGCGTGCGTGAGCAAACATCCCAACCACTGCCTCTGCCGGCTGCTGCGGGCCGAGCGCGCGCTGGACTCGGCCCACCCCAAGGAGGCCGCGGAGGATCTCGACGCTGCCCATTGCCAAGGGCAGGCGGTCGAGGTGAGGTTTCTGGCTGCGCGCGCCGAGAGCCTGGCGTTGGGGAGCCAATTCGAGCAAGCCGAGGCGCTTGCGCGCAGCGTGATCGAGCAGCAACCAGACAACCGCCGCGCGCTGTTCGCGATGGCGCTCGGTGCGAGCGCCGCAGGCGCCACCGATCGGGCGCTGTCGCTGGTCGAGCACGCGATCAAGGCAGGCGCGGGTCGGAGCGCGGAGCTGCTCGAGGCCGCGCTGCTGTTGGGGCGGTCCGACCTGGCCGCGGCCAAGGTCGCCCTCGACCGCTTCGCGCTGAAGTACCCGGACGACCCGGACGCCGCCTACAACTTGGCGCTCTGGGCGGACAAATCGGGCCAGTACAACCAAGCCCGCGAGGGCTACCTGCGGACCCTGAGGCTCGCACCCAGCTACGCCAACGCTCGCTACAACCTGGCGCTGCTGACCCTGCGCTTCGGTATCGCCGACGAGGCCCGCCACCACGCCGCCAAGTTCGCCGAGGCCTTCCCGGAGGACCCGCGCGTGCCAGGTTTGCTCTCGCGCGTCCGCTGACCCTCCAAATGATCAGTGCCACCCGGACTCGAGATGTTGCAGCATCTCGCCCCTGCCGCCGTCCAACGGCCCCGGAGGTTTCCGAATGCGTCGCTTGATCCCCGCCGCCCTCGCCAGCTTGACCCTTCTCTGCGTCCACTCTCGCAGCGAGGCCGGCACCGACGTGAACATCCTCGTGCTCAAGGAGCAGGGGGTGGGCTCGGCCGCCCAGGCCCAGCCGTTCGTCGACAAATTCGTTCAGATCGCCCAGAAGAAGCTGGGCTGGTCCGCCGCCAAGGGCACCTACGTCACCGAGCGGGCCGCGGCCGAGACGACCATCGACGCCCAGAAGCCCAAGTTCGGCATCATGAGCCTGGGTGGCTTCTTGGCGCTGAAGGACAAGCACAAGCTGGAGACGATCGGCCAAGTGATGGTCTCGCGCGCGGGCGGGCAGGAGTACCACCTGATCAGCAAGACCGCCTCGGATCTGGCTGGCTGCAAAGGCCAGAAGCTGGTCACCAACCACGGTCAAGACGCCAAATTCGTGGATCGCGTGGTCTCGGGTGGCGCGTTCAAGCTGGCCGACTTCACGGTGGAGCACACCAAACGCCCGTTGCAGGGCATGAAGATGGTCGCCAAAGGCGAGGCCAAGTGCGCCCTGATCGACGACGCTCAGTTCGCCGAGCTGGCGAACCTCGAGGGCGGCAAAGACGTGAAGAGCGTGTGGAAGAGCACGAAACTGCCGCCCATGGCCGTGGTCGCCTTCCCCAGCGCAGACAAGGCCACCAAAGAGGGCTTCAAGAACAGCTTGGCCGGCCTGTGTGAGGGAGATGGCAAGAGCGTCTGCGGGGAGATCGGCATCCAGTCGCTCAAGCCGGCAACGGATGACGCGTACTCCCAGATCCTTGCCGCCTACAAGAAGGACAAGTAACCCTTCGGGTTATTCTGCCGGGCTCAAGAACCCTCCCTTCCGTCGCAGCGGCGATTCTCCTCCTGATTCTGGGGGGTTGCACCGGCGCGACCCAGGCTCGTCCGGAGCTGACCAGCGGCGCGCAGAACGGCGCGTTGGCCCTGAGTGACGCGCTCGAGAAGCTGATCGAGGAAGGCAAGGACACCGACGCGGACCGCGAGGCTGCTTACGATCTCTCGCGCGCGTTGCCCGCGGAGACTGCCGGGGACGCCTTCGGCAAAGCCGCCATCGCCGGCCGCCTGGCCGAGAAGAAGGGCGCACTGGCGCTGCTCGGCAGCGAGAGCCCGACCTCGCTGGTGACCGAGGCAGAGAAGTTCGCTCGACAGAGCCGCAAGCTCGACCCGGAGTTCCGGCAGGGTGCCGCGTCACGCATGTTGGGCTCGCTCTACATCTTCGCGCCCGCCAACTTGCTGGAGGGCGGCAACTCCGAGGACGGCATCGAGATCCTGGAGCACCTGGTGGCGACCCACCCCGAGGTGATCGAGAACCAGTTGCGCTTGGCGGACGGTCTGATCGCGCTCTCGGACAAGGAGCCAGCCAAGAAGCCACTGTGCCTGGCGCTGGCTCAGCGCGAGAAGCTGCGCCGCGACGACGCCAAGCTCGCCGACAAGCTGGTGGCCGTGATCGGCCCGCTCGACTGCAAGAGCATCCTCGGCGAGCCCGCCGCTGCGCCCTCCGAGCAAGGCCCCTGACGAATGCGTGAGCGCGCGATCGCGTTCCTCAAAAGCCTCGCGCTGATCGGCGTCAACAAGCCCTTCTACGCGGTGGCCTTCGCCCTGATCTCGGCGGTGGCGTTTGGCTCCCTGATCCCGGGTCTGAAGATCTCCACGTCACGGCGCGATCTGGTCAGCGAAGACAACCCGCTGCAGAAGAAGACGCTCGAGTTCGACGCCAAGTTCGGCTACCCGAACGCGCCGGCGATCGTGGTCGCAGGCGGCAGCAAAGACGATCGCCGCAAGCTCGTGGACGCCGTCGAGACCGAGCTCGAGAAGATGCCGGGGCTCGAGCGGCGAGTGCTCGGCCGCATCGGTCCAGAGGACATCGCCGAGGTCTTGTTGCTCGCCGATCCCGAGTCGGTCGCGCGCGCGGTGCCGAAGACCACCGACGGGAGCGGCGTGCGGCAACTCGAGAGCGGGCTTCCCGGCTGGTTCCAGCTGCTCGACGACCAGCTCAAGAAGGGTCTCGAGGGCGAGGCACAGAACGCGGAAGAGACGAAAGAGGGCTTGGATCGCCTGCGCATGTTGTTCACCGCGCTGGACGACGAGCTGTCGGGCAAGGGTGGCTTGTCGGGCTTGGGACAGCTCACCAAAGGCGACGGGATCAGTCGCGGGCTGGACGAGCTCGGCTACCTCTCCGGCGACAAGGAGCACCACATCATCGCGCTGTTCCCCCAGCTCGAGGGCGACGAGGGCTACCAGGTGCGCCCGGTGGTGAGGGAGATCCGTGCCGCGCGTGATCGCGGCGTGGCGGCGAGCGGCGTGACGGGCGTGCAGGCCGACGTGACCGGGCTGCCCGCGCTGGTCACCGACGAGCTCGCCATGATCGAGCGGGATCTGGCGGTCACCAGCACCGCGTCGACGATCGCGCTCTGGCTCACCTTGTTCTGGGCCTTCCGCTCCTTTCGGCAGTCTCTGGTCGGCTTCTTGCCGCTCGCGTTCGGCACGCTGGTCACGTTCGGCATCGTGCGCCTCGTGCTCGGCAAGCTCAACCTCATCACCGCCAGCTTCACCTCTGTGCTGATCGGCGTCGGCGACTTCGGCATCCACATCCAGACGCGCTACTCGGCGCTGCTGCGCGAGGGCAAGAGCGCCAAAGAGGCCATGGAGAAAGCGATGGTGGGCGCGGCGCCCGGCCTGATCTTGGGCACGCTCACCACCGCCGTGGCCTTCCTCACCACCGTCGCCACCGAGTTCACCGCGTTCGCCGAGCTGGGCTTCATCACCTGCCTGGGCCTGTTGCTCATGTTCATCGGCACCTACCTGCTCGTGCCCAGCGTGATCTTGCTGCTGCTCGGCAAGAACCCGCGCCCCTCACCGCAGCTGCCAGGCTTCCGCATGTTGGCCTCGGGGGTGAGGGCCCACCCACGCAAGATCGTGGTCGTGTCGGTGCTCGCCGCGGCGGTATTCGCGGTGTGGGTCCCGCAGATCCGCTTCAACGGTCGCTACTTCGAGTTCTTGCCTCCAGATACCGAATCCGCGCGGGGGCTCAAGGAGCTCGAGTCCGACGCGGTGGTGAGCCCTTTCGTGGCCAACGTGCGCGCGACCAGCATCGAAGATGCGCGCCGGTTGGCCAAGGAGCTGCGCGCGCTCGAGTCGGTAGCGTCGGTGGAGTCAGCCTCGGATCTGTTCCCGGAGCTCACCGACGCTCGCCTGGCAGCGCTGAAGAAAGTGGTCGGCGCGCTCGAGTTCGAGGGCAAGCCAGCGGACTTCAGCTTGGCTCGCCAGAAGCCGCTCGACAAGGCCACGTTGGAGAAGAACGTGAGCGCGCTGGTCGACACGCTGGAGGAGGTGGGCTTCACGCTGCGCCAGTCCGGCCGTGACGACAAGCCCGCGAACGACGCGAAGGCCGCGCTCGTCGCGCTCAAAAAGCGCATCGCCGAGACTGACGCCGCGCGCCTGGGGGAGGTGCAGAACCTCACGCTCGAGATGCTGGAGCGGGCGCAGATCACGGCGCGCAACGTCGTGGCGCGCGGCGCTTTCAGCCCAGAGGATCTGCCGCCGCTGTTTCGGCACCGGTTCGTGTCCAAGGACGGCAGCGAGGTGGCGCTGTTCGTTCACCCCGTCGGCGACATTTGGGACGTCCCGGTCGCGGAGCGCTTCACGGAGGAGGTCACCCGCATCTCGCCTTCGGCGTCCGGGATCGCGACCACGCTGGCCGAGCATCCCAAGATGATCGTGCGCGGCTTCACCCGCGCCACCGTGCTCTCGGGGGTGTTCGTGCTGGTGATCCTGGCCATCGGCTTCCGCCGCGCCAGCGACGTCGGCATCGCGTCGGTCCCTCTGATCCTCGGCTCGTTCTGGATGTTGGGCTCGATGCCGCTCCTGGGTTTGGACTTCAACCACGCCAACATGGCGGTGCTGCCCCTGTTGCTCGGCCTGGGCGTCGAGTCCGGCGCTCAAATCATGTCGCGCTATCGGCAGAGCGCAGAGGAGCGCGGCGGCACCGCGTCTCTCGACGACATCCTGTCCAGCACCGGGTCCGCGGTGTTCGTCGCGGGCCTCACCACCGTGTGGGGCTTCTCGGTCATGATGTTCAGCAAGTATCGCGCGATGTTCGGGCTCGGCCTGATCATGACCATCGGCATGTTCGCGACGTTGTTCCTGAGCATGATCACGCTGCCCGCGGTCTTGGTACTGCTGAAGCGCGCCAAGTAGCGCTTCGGCTTCAGCTACCATCCGACTCGTGCCCGAGCTCAACGCTGGACAAGCCCGGTTCCTACACGACTGCGTCGAGTCCTTCTCGCAGGCATTCGACCGAGAGGTCGCGGCGGCACTGGCTCGCGAGCTTCGAGGTATCGAGCCGGTGAGTGTGCGCGAGATGCGCGAGCAGCTTCAGCTCCTGCTGCGGCAACTCGAGTCGCGACAGAGCCCGGTGCGTGTGCACGAGGTGATGACCGGCCTGCTCAAACGCGTCCTGTTGAGCGAGCGGCGACGGGCCGCTAGCGCCCTCGAGGAGCCTTTGGGCAAGGTGGTCGACCCGGCGGTGGTGGGCTCGCTCAGGCGCGAGTTGCTGCGGTTCGATGATCTCCTCTCCGAGCCTTGGGCGGTGGCCGAGTCGGCGCAGCGCGTACCGAAGCTCACCGACTTCCTGTCGATCCAGTTCGCGCGGCGCGCCATGCCAGACGCGCCCGCGCTGCTGCCTCGCGCGCTCGACGAGAAGTTCAACGTCCTCGCCGCGCCACGTTTGTTCTTCCCCGACCTCGCGCACTACCGTCACGAGTGCGGCTTGAGGGGCGTCGAGCTGTGCGTCGCCTATCTCGACATCGACGACTTCAAGTCGGTCAACACGCGCCTGACCGAAACCGTGGTGGATCTTTGCGTGCTGGCGCCATTCATGGAGCTGATCGAGGCGTGGGTGTTTGGCCGTGGCCACGCCTATCGCTTCGGCGGCGACGAGTACGTGCTGCTCTTGCCCAACGTGGCCAGCGAGCTCGCCACCAGGTTGCTTGCCGATCTGCGAGCGCGCGTGGCCTGCTCTGCGTTCCGCGCCAAAGATGTGCGCCTCTCGATCACGCAAGGCGCATGCGTCGTCGATCAGGATTGCCACCTCACCGACCACGAGATCTTGGGACGCGCCAACGCCGCGAAGGCGCGCGCCAAGGTCGAGCGCAAGGGGTCCGTCGCGGTGGTCAAAGGCCCGATCTGGGACGTGGCCGCCTGCCCACTGAGCTGAGCAACGCTCAGTCGTTGGACGCTCCCTGCGTGGCGGACACGATGCTGAATGTGCCCGTTCCGTCGGGGATGCGTGCCCAGCCGTTGGGGTCTTCGATGCCGGGGGGCGCCACGGTCCACGTGGTGCTGTCGATCAGCACGTCGGCTGGATCGTAGAGCGACACCGCGTCCTCCTCGTTGTTGATGCCGAAGTCGAACTGAGTGTCGGGCGCCGCGCCGCCAGCGCCGTCCCAGCGCTGCACCACCAAGTATGCGCCGGGGGCGAGCGTGGTTCCTGCCGGGAAGCTGTAGATGTGCGTGGGATCGTCGTCGGTGAAGTACCAACCGCTGATGTCCACCTGGGCCGCACCGGTGTTGGTGAGCTCGATCCAATCCTCGGGCTGACCGTCCGGCGCAACTTCGTTCAGGACCACGCTGCTCGCCGGTCCGGCGCCGCCGCCACCGGCTTGGGCGCCTCCAGCGCCGGCTCCGCCACCACCGGCTGGCGCGCCACCACCGCCCGCGGCACCGCCGCCCTCGGCACCGGCACCGTTGCCCCCACCCCCGAGCCCGGCGCCGCCGCCGCTCGCTGCGCCGGAACCGCCAGAGCCGCCACTGCCGTCGTCGCCGCAGCCGCCGAATCCGATCGCGGCCAGTGCCGCCGTCAAGATGATCGCCTTGTTCATGAGGACCTCATTGGATGGAAGGCGACCCGGTGTAGACGCCGCGAGTGGCGCCACCCCGGCGAGCGTGTTTCGAAGAGGTGTCGTTTCCGCGACGCGCTAAAGGTCGAAGCCCAGCCGGGGACCGAACACCAGCTGAAACGCGGGAGCGCTCTCCAGCAAGCCGACCTCGACATTCCCCGGCAGCTCGATCGAGATGGGCGCCGCCAGCATCGGCATGGAGACACCTGCGGTCGCGAACACACTGATGTGATCGGCGATCGCCCCCGCCACGTCGATCTCGAACGTCGCGGCGACGTATGCGCCGCGATCGTCGGCGCGGTCGGGCGAGGGCTGCACCCGAATCATGCGGCCCCCCGCCGCGAAACCGGTGCAGAGCCCCAGCGAGAGACGCTGGGCGAGCGGCTGACCGCAGGCACGCAGGCGCGCGCCGTAGTGCTCGAACACGACCGTCCGCTCGGTGAGCGTGATCTCGTCTCGTGGCAACAACAGCACTCCCAGCTGGAAGCTCGCCCACGGGATGAACGCGTCCGCCGAGAGCAACACGCCACCGCTCGCGCCATCCAGCGTGCCAGAGTCGTACACCACGCCCACGGACGCCGCGAACAGTGGCCGTCGCTCGGGCTCGCGCACCGGATCGCGGGTGGGCGCCACCGCGGGCAAGAGGAAATAGCGCCAGGGTCGCAGCGTCGAACGATCCGCGCCCAGCGCGCCGACGCTGCCTGAGCGCTGTGGCAACGACGGCGGCTCCGGCGGCAGCGGCGCTGGCTCGAGCGGTGGCTCCGGAGCTGGCGGCGGCGGCACGACACCGGGCAGCGCATCGAGCACGAGCAGGATGGAGACAGCGACTGCTTCCTGCAAGCCGTCGCAGTCTGGGCCTGCGTCCTCGATCACGCGCTCGCCCTTGCGCTCGCCCGAGATGGTGAGTTTGCCCCGGTAGCCTTTGCCTTGGCGTTCGAGCAGGAGCTCGAGCGCGACCGGCTTGAGCTCGGGCCCAGAGAGGATCTTGGCTCCTGCCATCTCTTCGATGCGCTGCGCGAGCTTGACCCCGTCGGGGCACGCCTCCGTCCCCGCAGCGCGGATCACCTCGAGCGAGGCTCGCACCGGCTCCGCTCGCGCGCTCCTGGCCCCCAGGCAGCAGCCGAGCACGGCTGCGCACGCAACCCAGCGGCGTGCGGCCCATGCAGCTGGCTTGCCTGTCGAAGCAGAGGAGAAGGGTCTCACGGCCCCTTCAACCAGCGCCGAAGGCTCCATGACGTGCGGAGAATTCAGCTGTCACCGACGTCGGAGCGAACCTTGGGCGCGAAGAACCGGCGGGCATCCTCGACCGCTTCGGCGGCGCGTTGGGCGAACTCGGGGTGCGCCTTCGCGTAGGCTGCCCGCGCGGACGCCAGCTGGCCCTTTTTGACGAGCTGGATGACCGGCTCTGCCGTGCGTGGTCGGTCCCGTTTTGCGCCGTAGTAGGCATCGTTCTGCGCTCGCTTCACCTCGGTCTGTCGCTGCAGGTTCGCCCGAGCTCCATTCGCGGCTGCGCGCTGAGCGTCGTGCGCATCGGCGAGCGCACGACCCAGCGCGCCCGCGGCGCGCAGCTCGGCCCGTAGCGCGTCGTCGGCGAGCGCGAACGATCCGGCGTCGAGGCGGCCCAGCTCTGCGACGAGCGCTGGCGGGAGCGCACGCCCAGAGCGCGCCAGCGCGATCACGATGGACTCGCGCTCGGGCGCCCTCCACTCCGCCAGCCGACCCAACCGCAGCGATGTGAGCGCATCGCCAGGCGCGGCCGCGTCGAGCAGCGCTTCGAGCTCGGGGAGCGTCGCTGGGAAGGGGGCCACTTGCGCGGCCAACTCACGCAGGCCCAGGTCGGCGCCCAACGCAGGCCGCGTCGCCGCGTCCAGCACGAGCGCGTCGAGGTCGCCGATCTGGGCGTGCCGTTGCATCGCGCGATGCAGCGCCTTGAGCGCCGGGGCGGCGGCCGCATCGTCCTCGGCAATCGCGGCCTCGAGCAGCGGCCGAAGCTGCTGGTGGAGATCCCAGATCTCGTCCCACGCGGCGAGCTGCTCCGCCTCGTCTCCGCTGGCGAGATAGCGCGACCACCGGCGGTCCACGAGCTCGGCGAGCGCTGCCAGGTTTCGATCGCGACAGAGAGCCTCTGCCTCCACGTGCGCGCGGGCGCGCGTCGCTTCGGCGTCCACCCAGACGTACGAAAAGCGCCCCTCTTGCGGGTCGAACAGGGCGCCCCTCGCCGCATCCACGAGCGCACGAACCCAGGCATAGAAGGCGTCGAAGGTCGCGTCGTCGTCGAGCCGTCCGCTCGCCGTCAGCACGCACGCCACATGCGCTCGCCAGCTCTGCTCCGGCAGCTCGTCCTCCCCACGAAGCGCGCGGCGGAAGAGGGTGACGGCACCGAACGTGCCTCGTCCCGAAGCCTCGTCCCAACGTAGCAGTGGGTGCGCGCGCTGGAGAAACGAGGCGGGGAGCCTGCGGCACAAGAGGGTGAGCTCCGCGGACACCTCGCGAGGATAGTCAGAAGTTCGCGTCGTGTCCCGAGAGGTCCGCGTCCCGCGAAGCCCAGGCCGCTGGCTCGGTCAGCGCGTGGCGAACAGCAGCGTCCCGGCGCCCACGCGCACGCGGTGCCCGCGCCAAGAGACGTGGCGCTTGAGCGGGGTCACGGCCCAGACGCACAGGCTCATGAGGTCGCGCACGGGGCCGAGCAGCAGCGGAACATGCAGGCTTCGCGCACCGCGCAGCAGCCACCAGCCGCCGAGATCGCGCGCGACCCACATGGCGAACGCCCACGCCAGCGCCCATGGCCCGAACGCGAGCCACGCGATGGGCAGCACCACCAACGGCATGGTCAGCGGCTCGAGCAAGAAGGCCGAGGGACGCAGCCGAAAACGCAGCATCGACCAGCGCAAGTGGCGATCGAACACGGCGCGCAGCGAAATCGGGCCGACCACGTTGGTGAGCACGGTCGGCGCGACCACCACGGCGAGCCCTGCTTGCTGCACCATCTTGCCCAGCACGTAGTCCTCGGCGAGCACGTCCGCCAGCCGACCGATGCCGCCGAGCGGCTCGAGCTCGGTGCGAGAGAACAGCATCGACTTGCCGATCACCGCGGCGTCGCCGAGCGAGGTGGGCAGCGCCGAGCCAGCCGCGACGAAGCCGGCGAGCTCCACACACTCGAGCTTGGCGGCCAGGCTGCCTTGGCCTTCGCCCGCGAACAGGTTCGTGACCAAGCCGACGCCCGCGCGCTTCAGCTGCACGAGCTCACGCACGTAGTGCGGGGGGGCGTGCACGTTGCTGTCGCTGATCAGCACCAGGTCGTGGCTGGCGTACGGCAACATGCCGAGCAAGTTGCGCACCTTCGGGTTCTGCCCGCGCGTGGCGTTCTGGATCACCAGCTTGGCTGCGACACGAGGGTGCGTCGCCATCAAGGCGCGCACCACGGGCACCGCAGGGTCGTCCGCTCGCTCCACACCGAACACCAACTCGATGCCGTGCAGGTCCTGCAAGAAGAAGCTCTGGAGGTTGGCCTCCAAGCTCGCATCTCGGCCGCACAGCGGCTTGAGCACGCTCACCGGCCGCGCGGCGGGCGCGTGGTCCGTGCGCCGCCTGGTGATGCGGAGCACCGCGTGAGCGCCGAGCAGGATCCACAGGCTGGTGAGCAGCACGATCACGACGGGGAGCGTCACGACGCCACCCTCTGGCTGGGGCGGAACAACAACGACCACAACGGCAGCGAGATGCAGAAGTACACCAGCGCCTGCGTCGCGAGGCGAAGCGCCAGGTACCAGCCTGGAAGCGCCCGGACGGCGACGTCGAACAAGGCCAAGTTGGCGCTGAAGGCCACGAGCTCGATCAGCAGGAAGCCGCTCAGCTGCCGCGCCCAACGCTGGCTTTTGTCGTCGAACGCGTACCACTTGTTGCCCGAGAACTGCACCGCGAGGCCGAGCGCCAGAGCGACTGGGCTGGCCCAGCGAGGTGAGAGCCCAAGACCGGAGACCAGCACCGCCAACACCAGCAGATCGGCGGCGGTGGCGACGGCGCCCACACCGGCGCTCTTCAGGAGGATCTTGGCCTTGTCACGAAGCAATCTTGGGGGCATGCCCAGGCCATAGCGATTGGCGTGCCGGGCGCCGTCGAGGATTCGACGGGGCACAGCGCTCGCCGTTCGCGTCGCGGCGCCCAGGGGGGCCTGGCCGCGCCGCGAAGGACACGCCGCGGCCGGTGCGAACGGCGGCGGCGACCGCGTCACACGCTGGTGCAATAGTGGGTGCTCAGGTCGAGCTCGTAACAGGTGCCCGGAAGGGTCGTGCAGTCCCCACATTGCTCGCCGCCGTCGCCGCAAGCATCGTGTTGGTCACCGGGCTGGCACTGGCCCTCCTCGTCACAGCAGCCGAGACAGTTGTCCGGTGTGCACGGCTCGCACACGCCTTGCTTGCAGGCTTGGTAGCTCGAGCAGGAGACGCAGCTGTCGCCATTGGACCCGCACTCGTCCTGATCGGCGCCGGCCTGGCACACCCCACTGAAGTCGCAGCAGCCCCCGCAGGTCGAGGCATCGCAGCTCGGGCCGCTCGTGTCGTCGCCACTGTCGCCACAAGTGGAAACGGCGAACACACCCACCAGGAGCAAGCTCGGGCACAATCTCGACAGCCGCATCACGCGTGGCCTAGGACGGGCTGGGACAGGGAGCAAGGCGCGAGCTCGAGTCAGCGCTTCAGGCCGTCGAGGACCTCCAAGGCGAGATCGTACTTTCCGAGCGGCGGCATCAGGTAGGCGCCTTGGACGCGGTCCCTCACCGCGAACAGCATCTCGCGGGCGATGCGAATCCCTTCGCGCCTCGCCTCTGCGCCGGGTGCCACGTTGCGCATGCGCTCGCGCACCCCCTCGGGGATCTGCATGCCCGGGACCTCGTTGTGCAAAAACTCGGCGTTTTTGTAGGACAAGAGCGGCAGCACGCCGATCATCATCGGCACCTTCAGGTGCGAGAGGCGCGCGAGCACCTGATCGAGGAGGTCTTGGTAGAACACCGGCTGCGTCATGATCAGCTCTGCGCCGGCCGCTACCTTGGCCTCGAGGCGCTTGATCTCCTTGTCGAGATCCTGGGCGCCGGGCTCGAATCCAGTCGCGCAGAAGAACGCCGTCTTGCCCCCGCGCAGCGCCTTGCCCGCAGGGTCGAGCCCGCGGTTCATCTGACCGGCCATGTGCAGGATGCCAACGCTGTCGAGGTCGTAGACCGCGGTGGCCTCGGGGTAGTCCCCGACCTTGGGTGGGTCGCCGGTGATGACCACCAGGTTGCGCAGGCCGAGCGCGTTGGCGCCGAGCAGGTGCGCCATCTGTCCGAGCATGTTCCGGTCACGACCGCACACGTGCAGGATGGGGTCGATGCCGTGGCGCTCGCGCAGCAACGTGCAGAATGCCAAGTTGGACATGCGGGCAGTGGCGCGCGGCCCGTCTGCCACGTTCACGATGTCGACGCCGGCGTCGATCAACATCTTGGCCGCCGAGAGCGCCGCCTCGGGCGACACGCCAGGCTCGGGGTTCACCTCGACGCTCACCACGAACTTGCCTGCGGCCACCTTGGCCGCGAACGGGCTGCGATCGGCGATCGGCACTGGCTCCACGCCCTGCGCGTGCGGCGACTTGAGCTCCGTCGGTCGCTCGCTCTTGTGTGGCTCGGCGAACGCGCCGGAGAGCATGCGCACCGAGCGCGCCATCCAGCGGATGTGCTCCGGCGTGGTGCCGCAGCAACCACCGACGATGCGCGCGCCGGCTTGGATCATGCGCCGCGCGAAGACATCGAAGTACTCCGGAGTCGCCATGTACAACAGGCGGCCGTCCACCGTGCGCGGCAGGCCTGCGTTGGGCTGCACGTACAACGGCAGGCCGGTCTCGCGCATGCGCTCCGCCATGGAGAGCGCGAGCTGCGGTCCATCGCCACAGTTGACTCCGATCACGTCGGGGCCAAAATCGCGCAGGATGTTCGCTACGTCCTCCGGCTGCGTGCCGTCCGCCACCGTACCTTCGCTGTCGAACGTCACCGTCGCCACGATCGGCAGCTTGGGCGCGCCCTCACGCGCGGCGCGGATGGCGACGCCGATCTCGTCGAGGTGGCGAAAGGTCTCGATCACGAGCAGATCGCAGCCACCATCGGCGAGGGCCGCGGCCTGCTCGGTGAACGTCGCCCGCGCCTGCGCGAGCTCGCGCGCGCGGTCGGCGCCGGGCACCAGACCCGTGGGGCCGATCGAGCCTGCCACATACGCTTTGCCCGCTGCCACCGACGCGACCAGCTTGGCGCCCGCCAAGTTGAGCTCCCGAACCTCGCCCACCAAGCCGTGGCGCTCGAGCCGGACGGCGTTGGCGCCGAAGGTGTTGGTCTGGATGATTTGGGCGCCCGCCTCCAAGTAGTCGCCGTGGATCTTGCGGACGATGTCGGGCCGCGTGATGTTGAGCTGCTCGAAGTTCTGCGTGACGAAGACACCGCGTTCGTACAGGAGCGATCCCATCGCGCCGTCGGACACCAGCAGGCCCTTCTGCACGGCACTGAGAAAAGGAAGCAGCCCAGCCGAGGCGGGCGGAGTCGAAGGCATGATCCACGCGTCTATAGCGCCACCGCACGAGTGGCGCCATCGGGCGCGTCAGAACCTGCCGGCAGCGCTCAGCCCCGCTGCACCGACTCCCAGCCAAGGCCACGCGACGACGGGTGGCTCTTGGGTGGCGCCGGTGAGCGCGAGCGCAGTTCCGGTGGCGACGAGCCCCGCGGCCACCACCGCAGAGCTGATGGAGAGCCCCAGGAAGATCTGGTTCTGGCTGACGGCGCTGTTCAGCTCGTCGACCTCGGGCGTGTCGGGCGCAGCCTCCGCGCTGGCCCAGGGGCACACCGGCGGGCTGCCCGGAGTGCACCCGGCGGCCTCGGCTAGCTCGTTGTTGGCGCTGTCGAGCGCTTGCGCGGACGCCACCCCCAAACCGATCGACGCCGCGAGGAAACCGCCGCCCACCCCGATCAACACCCAGGGAACGGGGCTGGTTCCTGCCTCGTCCGCCGGCGGCTTCACCTCTTTGGGGCCCACGGGCTCGAGCGCGATCACCACCTCGACGTTGGCCTTCTCGGCAAGCTCGAGCTTGCGCTCGAACGGCAAGAAGCCCTCCGCGTTGGCGGTCACCACGTGCGCGCCAGGATCGACGCGGTGCTCGGCGGCCTGCACGGCGGCCCCATCGAGCTTGATCTGGACGGTGGTGGGCGCGTCCGCGGGCAACTTCAGCCGCACGAGCGGCACGCGAGCTGCCATGACGGCGATCTGATCGTCTGCCAGCTTCGACAAGGCGGCGTCGTCGCCAGCCAGCTCCTTGGCCCGCTTGTAGCTCTGCAGCGACGCGCTGAGTCGCCCGAGCTTCTCCTGGCAGCGGCCTGCACGCAGTCGCAGTTGTGCGGTCTCGACCACCCCCATCGCTTCCTCGAACTTGGCGAGGGCCCCCGACAAATCGCTGGCTTGCTCCAGCTTGTCTGCCTCTTCGTAGAGCTTCTGGGCGCGCAGGAGGTCTTGTGGCGACTGCGCATGAGACTCGCCCGGGGCGAGCGCGACCGCCACCATCCACCCCACCGCGAGCCAGGTCTTACGCACCGCTCCAGAATCCTTAGGAACCTGTGGTGGTGTCAAGCCGTCGTGCAGCTTGACCAAAGCCCTCGCCACCAGGGACGATGGCGATACACGTGAAAGCTGGGGACTTGGTCGCTTCCAAGTACCGGCTCATCAGCCGCCTGGGACAGGGCGGAATGGGCGCGGTTTGGTCGGCTGCGAACGTGCAGACGGGCAAGGAGTTTGCGATCAAATTCCTGCATCCGATGATCGCATCGTCGAGCGACGACGCTCGCTCGCGCTTCCTGCAAGAGGCCAAGGCCTCTGCGCGCGTCAACCACCCGAACATCATCGACATCTTCGACGTCGGTGAGACCGAGGACAACGCCTTGTTCTTGGTCATGGAGCTGCTCGAGGGGCTGTCCTTGCAGGACGCCATGCGCGCCGAGCCTGCGTTCTCGGTGCGGGAGCTCTTGATCGTGCTGGCGGGTGCGGCGATGGCGCTCGGCGCCGCGCATGGTGCAGGCATCATTCACCGCGACGTCAAGCCACCCAACATTTTCCTCGCGCGGGACCGCAACTCCGCGTTCGTGCGCACCAAGCTGCTCGACTTCGGCGTCAGCAAGGTCGCGATCGACAACGACGGCATCGCCACCCACACCGGCTCGATGCTGGGCTCTCCTCGCTACATGGCGCCCGAACAAGCGGTGAACGCCTCGCAAGCCGATGCACGCGCGGACCTTTGGTCGCTCGGCGTGATCCTGTTCGAGGGCATCACTGGCGTGTTCCCCCACGAGGGAGACAACTCCAACGCGATCGTCATCGCGATCGCGATGCAACCGCCCCGACCGATCGCCAGCGTAGCGCCGCACCTGCCCCTGCCGCTGCGCGAGCTGATCGACGATTGCCTGAAGCCGAAGGACCAACGCCTCAAGAGCGCCCAAGAGTTCGTCGATCGTGTGATCGCGATCCTGCAGCAATACGACCTGAGCGAGATGCCGCTGGCACGCCCGGTCAACTCCAAGAAGGTCGTGCCGCGCCCCGATCATTTCGTGATCGAGACCGCTGGGTCCCAGCCTGGCGTCGGTGCGCTGCTGCAAGGAAGCGCGGCGATGTCACTGGGCGCGGTGCGCGCGCAGATCGCGTCGCTCTCCGGGGCAGGCGTGCCTGCTCCGGCTCCGCCGCCCGCGCGGGCTCCGCTCGACGACGAAGACGCCACCATGATCCGCGTCGACCCACGCGAGCTGGTGGTGCCACGCCAAGAGCTGGCAGCGGGCCTGAGCGGGCCCAGCTCCGCAGCGCCCACGAGCGGGGGCGCGCCTCCTGGCTCGGCCAGCGGACCAGGCTCGCAAGCGGGCTCCCCCACCTCGGGCGCGCCCTTGTCGGGTCCGCTGCCCCCCGGCCCCAGCGATCCCGGCGAGAGCATCTCCAGCATCAACGTCGCGCGCGGCTTGCCGTTCCCTTCGGTGGCGCCGCCTGCCCCGACTCCCAACTACGCGCAAGAAGTCGCAGCGCTCAAGGGCCCTCCGCTGCCGCGCAGCTTCATCTACGCCATGGCAGGGCTCGGCCTGGTGGGTCTCGTCGCCGTGATCGTGATCGTGCAGCGCAGCGGCTCCGACGAGCCCGCCGCGGCGAGCTCGTTGGACCGATCCAACAAACCCACCGCGGCCGTGACGACTGCGAGAGAGGCCGCCGTCGCGCCGACGAACACCGAGAGCGCGACCGCGAGCGCCACGGCGAGCGCCAGCCAGAGCTCGCAGGCGAGCGCGAGCGCCAGCAGCCTGGCCGCCAAGACCAGCAAGACCGGCGACTCGAACAAGCCCAAGGTCGCACCCCCCACCGGCACAGCCGCGAGCAAGACGAGCGATCCGTTCCGCGACCTCGGCAGCGGCATCAAGATCAAGAAGTAGCTGGCTCGGCTGACGGGCTCAGAAGCGAGCGTTCAGGCCGACGAAGTTGGGCGTGACGATGGGCGTGATCCGCGCGCTAGAGGAGGCGCCGCCCTCGATCGGGACGAGCCACAGCACCAGCGCCGCGACGGCGACACCGCCAGCCCCAGCGAGCAGGCCAATGCCGACGTTCTGGAACAGCTTGCGTTCGTCGTCGATGTCTCGGAGCGTGGCGAAGTCGTTGGCGGGCAGGTCGGTGCCGGGCTCGCGCTCGGCAGCCTTCTCTTCGAGCTCGGACCGGCGCGCTTCGCTGTTGATGAGCAGCACGCCACCCGCAACGGCGAGCGCAAACGAGGTGCCCGTCGCGATCCAAGGCAGCACCCGCGATGGGCTCTGCTCTTGGGGCACGAGCTTGACTTGGGCGACGCCGCCGCGCTCGAGCTCGACGTCGGCCTCTGCGCTGGCGCCGCTCGGCAGCGTCAGACTGACCTCGTGTTTGCCGGGGCTGGCGACAATGCGGCCCTTGTCATCGGGTTTGGTGGCGTTGCCGTCGAGCTTGACCACGGCGGACTCGGGCACCTTTCCCAGCGCGATCAAAGCCTCCGCGGCGGGCACGGTGAGCTTCTTCGAGTCCAGCGGCTCGCTGAGATCGCCGAACTTGTCTTGCGCCACCAGCTGCACGATCAGGCTGGCTTTGGGCCGAATCCAGCTGGCGTCGAGCGTCCCGAGCAACGGGCCCTCATCCGAAGGGATCAGCGGCACGTCGAACGAGCCTTCGATGCCCGAGGCCTGCACGCGCGCGACTACTCGCAACCAGGGCGGTGACTTGCTGGCCGTGGCCGACAGGCGGACCGGCTGGTAGGCGACGTCGGGCTCAGCGAAGGTGAGCTTGCCGATGGCGATCTTCTCGCCCGCCAGGCGTTCGCCGCGCACCTTCTTTCCCGCTTGGCGGCACACCTCGCGCACCTTGGGGCTGAGCTCTCGCGCCACCTCGGGGTCGAAGCCCGCGGCAACGATCGCACGCGCGCACGGCGCAGCAGCGGCCTCGGCGCCTTGGTTGACCAACGTTGCGGTGGTCTCGAGCAACCCGGCCTCGATCGCGAGCTGCGGGGTCAGGGTCTTGCCGCGCAACAGCGCGAGCGTGCGCGCCGCATCGGCGTAGCTGCCCTGTTCGATCTGACCACGCGCCTTGCCCACGATGCTGGCCGCATCGTCCGCACGTGCGGGCAACGCCGCGAAGATCGCCGCGAGCGCCGCCACCAAGGCGCTGCTGGTTCGAGGTCCACCCGGAATCACGTGAGCCCGAACCGTATCACTTGAGGTTGAACGACAAGGTAGTGGTCTTGCCGCCCTGGATCTTGGCCGTGGCGCTGCGCGTCGCGCCCAGCTCCGGGTTGGTGACGACCACGCTGTGGTTGCCGGCAGAGAGGCTGATCGCGCCGATCGGCGTGGTGCCCTTGGGCACACCGTCGACCACCACGTTGCCCCATGGGTTGACCACCACGATCAGCGAGCCGGTGCCGGTGTCTTCGCTGGCACTGGTGGGCTTGGCGGTGTTGGTCGTGGCGCCGGTTTGCGCCGGCCCTTTGGGCGCCGTCTTGGCGGGTGCGGACGCGACGCTGGCCGAGGCCGAGGCCGACGCCTCGGCCGAAGTGGCGGCCGCGCGTTGCGCGTCGGCGCTGGGCTGGGGCGTGGTGAGGGCGCTGCTCGTGGCCACGGCGTCGGCGGTGACGGCTCCCTGGTCGACGCTGAGGCCGGGCTTGTCGGCCGGCTGGGGCGGCGAGAACAACACGAACAGCGCGCCACCGAGCGACCCCACGATGATGGCCGCGCACAGGGCGAAGAACCAGGTGCGGCCGCTGCGAGCAGGCTCGCGGCGCGAAGCCTCCGTGAAGCTCGCGACCTTGGTGACGCTGCCGTGCGCCTCCGGCGGGACGCTGCCCGGATGGGTGCGCACCGGCGTCGGGCTGGTGAGCGGCGACGAGTAGTTGGGCACTGCCCCGCGAATACTTTGTGGTCCGCTCTGGTACGCGGGGTTCTCGCCGCTCAAGGCCATGCTCCACGGCTGGCGTGTAACCGGCCCGCCACCACCCGCGGCCAGCGAGACGCGCTCGCACAGCTCGCCAATCGCGGCGTCTTCGGCGCCCGCCCCGAGCTGGTACAGCACGGAGTGGAGCTGCTGCGCCAGGTAGCCCGCGGAGGGCACGCGCGCATGCGACCGAAACTCGGTGGCGCCGTCGATCGCAGCAGCCAAGCTGGGCATCACGTTGGCGATTTGTTCGCTCACCTTGGGCACGCGCTCGGTGGCGATCATCGCGATCAGCTGCCCCTGCGTCTCGGCCTTGCGCAGGCGGCCGCCCAAGAGCCCTTCGAACAAGGTCACCCCGAGCGAGAAGATGTCGGCCCGACCGTCGAACGGCTCACCCAGCGCTTGCTCGGGCGGCATGTACGGCAGCTTGCCTTTGAACACGCCTGTCTCGGTCTTTTCACCGCCCAGGCCGTGAATGCGCGCGACGCCGAAGTCGCTCAACCGGATGCGCCCGTCGCGACCGATCAGGATGTTGGCGGGGCTGACGTCGCGGTGCACGACGGCCAGGTTGTTGCCTGCGCCATCGGTCATGAGGTGGACGGCGTCGAGCGCCTTGGCCACTTCGCGGCCGATCAGCGCCACCGCCCCAGGCGAAAGCGGACCACCTTTGCGGATCACGCGGTCGAGCGCAGCGCCGTCGATGTAGTCGAGCACCAAGTAGAGCCCGCGATCATCCGACTCACCGAGCTCGATCAGTCGCACGATGTTGGGGTGATCGAGACGCGCGATCACTTGCGCCTCTGCCAGGAACGACTCGCGCGCGTATTCGCTGATGCCCTCGGTGACCAGCAGGCGCTTGACCGCCACTTGACGGCTGAAGCCACGCGGGCCCATCTCGTCGGCCAGCCACACTTCGCCCATGGCCCCGCGGCCGAGCAGCTTCACCAGGCGGTATTTGCCTGCGAAGAGCTGGTCCTGTGTGGCGTTTTCCATGGTGTTTCGAGGGGGTGCGAGCGGCTAGGGCGCCGGCAATACCGTAGCGCGGATCAGTGCTCGATCATCTGCGACTTCGAGCCACACGACGAACAACTTGCCATCCACCAGGGCGCTCGTGACCGCACCGACCTCGAGCGCGGACAGGCGCGAGATGCGAGCCTTCTCGGTCGTCTGCGCCGTGTTCAGCCCGAGCTCGAGCACCACGAGCTCCGGTCCGTCGGGGAGGGCGCCAGGGGTGATCAGCAGCCCCGCCTCGGCGCCAGTCTGGACCCAGGCCGGGGTCGGCGTATCTCGCACGACGGGCAGCTCGCCCACGATCGACGCTTCGCCGTCGAGGGGGGCACGAGCCAACTTTGCCGCCCCCTCGACCGGTCCGTTGGGCAGCTTCTCGCCCACGCGCTTGGAGGGCACCAGGAACAGCACCTCATCCGCGCTGCTCGAGAGCGGGAGCGAGAGCGGATCCAAGAACAGCTCCGCGCTGGGCGCGGGCGGGACGGTCGGATCGGTCGGGTCAGTCACCAAACACGAGGGCCGGGTGCGATCGATCGTCCACATCGCCGTGTCGCCCAGATCGAACACCCGCTCCACGCCGGCTGCGATCGCCTCGACGCGCTCGCTGGCGTAGCAGCGGTGCGCGGGGCAGCAGGCGGGATCGTTCTCGGGGCAGCGCTCGAGGGCACTGGTCAGGGTGCCCTCTGCATCCGTGTCGAACACCGCCAAGCGTCCGGTGGTGAGCGTGTCGTCCACGACGCCCTCGAAGTAGCCGAGCTCGAATCCACCCTCGTCGTGGGGCAGGAACCGTGGCTGCGACACGTTGCCAAAGCCGATCGTGGACATGCGGACTTCCTCGGGCCATGCCGGCTCGCTCGACACGGAGCCGCCATCCACCTGCACCCGGAACACGCCGATGCGCGGGCGCGGGTCCTCGTCGATCGGGCTCGAGCTCAGCGCCAGCACCAGCTGCCCATCTTGCTCCGAGGCCACGCTGAAGAACGGCTCGACCGCGCCCGGGTCGGCGACCCAGGTGTCGTCCAGGACGATCTCCTCGCCGAGCAGCGCGTCGCTCGACAGGAAACGCGCGCTCACGGCCTGCCCGCGCTCGCTGTAGGCGTACGTCTCCCACACCACGAACACGCCGTTCGACTGCGGCACGAGCTGCAGGTCTCCGCTGCGCAAGTTGCCCAGCGTGGCGACGAGCAGCGGCACCTCCGTGCCGGGCAGCGCGCAGATCTCGTGGATGCACTCGTAACCCTCGGGGCACTCGCCCTCGGAGCAGCGCGCCGGCAGCTCCCCCAACTCGACGCTGCACGCGATCGGCAGAGCCACGAGTGCCAGCGTGGCGCCCAGCTTGGTCACTGCCCCACCTCTCCCACGCCGACCCAGAGATCCATCAGGTCTTCGTGGAACGAGGTCCAGGCGACGAACAGGCGCTCGCCATCGGAGAAGGCACGCGCGGAGTAGAGCTCATCGGTCGAGGCGCGTGTCACGCCGCCCAGCTCCACGAACGAGCCAGAGGCGAGGGACAACACCGACAGCTGAGCGAAGCCACCGTCCTCGGCGGTGGGCGCGAACAGCACACCCCCCGGCGAGCTCCAGGCCGTGTGGGGCTCGAGCGTCTCTTGCGTGGCGAACTCGGGCGACTTCTCGATCAAGCCACCGGAGTAGTTGAAGAAGCCGAGCTCGGCGCGACCGCCGTCGCCCGAAGGCACCAGCGACACGACGCCGTCATCGAAGGCGTACACGGGCAGCCCAGGCACCTCGAGCGGACCCTCGACGTCGGCGGCGACCTCCGCCGACGCGGGGATGCGGTACAGCTCCGGGGACTCCAACCCTGCGCGCACGATCCGGTCACCGCCCGCGGCCCAGATCAAACAGTCACCCGACAGCGGCAGCACAGGGGCGTCGAGGTCGATGGAAAGCTCGCGCGTGACGTCGCCGCCCACGAGCCGACGCACCACCAACGCGCCGCCGAGGCTGGGATCCGTGAAGCAGATATCCACGCCTTCGTCGCTGCGCACCGCGCTGACGTACGCCGGCTCGCTTCCGCCGAGGTAGGGCGGGTGAGCCCGGTACAGCACATCGCTGGTCGGAGTCTCCCCCGGTGGAAGATCGCGATCGATGCGCGTGAAGGCGAGCTCCTGATCGTCTTCGTCGAAGCTCGGGAAGCGAAGCGTCAGCACGCCGTAGCTCTGGTCGTCGAGCGCCACCACCGCCGTGGAAGTGGCCGCCTCTTCGCGCAGATCCAACAGCTCGCGACCAGGCTCCACGCTGCCGTCTGGGTTCACGTGGAACTCGAACAGCGCCCGGCCTCCTGGCGTGAATCCCTCGTTCACGATCAAGGTGGCGCCACCTCGCGGAGACGGGAACCAGTACAGCTCCGCCGCGTTGATCCAGGTCGCGCGCATGGGTCGCGCGACGCCGGGGGTGGCGCCGTCCTTGACGCACACGGTCGCCTCGCAGCGATAACCCTCCGGACACAGCCCTTCAGCGTCGCAGGAGAACGGGACGTCCCCGAGCTCGGGCTCACACGAGCTGACGAGCATGACCAACACGAGCCCTGGGGCCCACACACGGTGTTGCCCTGCGCGGCTATTTCTTGCCGTCACGGCGGACTCCCCAAGACATGCTCCCGGCCTTGGCTCGCTTGGACGTGGCCCCTTCAGCGGACGGCGGCGGAGAGACGCTTGGCACCACCTCCGAGGCAGGCTCCATCTCGGGCGGCGGCGCCTCGGTCTTGCGCTTGGACGCGGTCCACGCGGAGGCGCCGAGCGTGCGTGCCGGCGCGCGGGCGCTCGACTGGGGTGGTGGCGCAGCGGCCGACGACGGTATCGCCGCCGAGACTGGTGCGGGGGTGGACGCCGCCAGCGCTTCCGGCGGAGGATCGACGCGGGCCGTGGTCTGGCGCGCGGCTGGCCCCGGCTTGGGCATGGCGATCGGTGCCACGGGGCTCAACGGCGGAGGCTCGGCATGGTCGTGCCCGGGCGAGCTCGCACGCCCGCCGCCCCAGCGCAGTCCAGCGTTCGAGGGGCTCCCACCGGAGTCGCGTTCGCGCAGCGGCACACTGCCGGTCGAGCGCCCGGTGCCCGAGAAGCCGCCTGCGTCGCCCTGACTGCTGCGCGGCGACCCGGTGATGCGGCCCGGGCCGTCGAAGCCCGAATCGCCGTGGCTCGCGCTGCTGCGCGGAGCGCCTGTGGCGCGACCCGGAGCATCGAAGCCCGAGTCCCCATGGCTGCTGCCCTTGCTCGCACCGGTCCAGCGCAACCCCCAGCTGCGCCCTCCTTGGGAGCGATCACCACCACCAGAAGGCTGCACGCCGGACTCCTCTTCGGCCAGGTACGCGGCCAGGATGGAGTCGGTGTCGTTGAGCTGAGAGTCGCGCCCCGGCCCGGTCTTCTCGACTGGTTTGATGTTGGCCGCGATCTCTTTGCCGTAGTCGTCCCAGCTCACCGAGCGCGTCTCGCCGCCCTTCTTGACGGGGGCTGGCGCCGGCACGTTCACGCGCAGGTTTTGGTCCGAAGCCGCGGCGGCCTCTTCGGAGCGCGGATCCCAGCGCTTGGTGGGCGGCCTCTGAGTCTTGGCCTCGCGCGAGGGCGAGCTCAGCGATGAGTCGGGCACCGAAGCAGAAGACGAAGGCACGCTGCTGGGCGGGAATGACTGCGAGGAAGCGAACGATTGACTGCTCGCCGCCGAGGGGAATGAGTCGAAGCCAGAGGCTCCGCTGCTCACGTTCGAGTCGGCCGCGGAGGGCGGCGGCGCGACGGCCTTCAGCTTGCTGAGCGATTTCTTGCGCGCTCTGTTGCTCGCCAGCTGCATGACGTAGGCGCGCATCTGCTTCATCTGTTGATCGGTCGCGTCGATCGGTCGCACGATGAAGCGCCGGACGCCGTCCGTGCTCGGTCGCGACAGATCGAGATCGACCGGGCTCTCGAGCAGCTGCGCCTTGTCGTCGTACAGGACACGCACCGGAGGACGGGCGAAGTCGCTCGGGTGCGCCGGCGTGGACAGCACCACCCCCATCTCCCCCGTGGACAGCTCGACCATGGTGCCTGCCGGGAAGATGCCGAGCGCACCCACCAACAACTTCACCAACGTGCGCCCGACGTTGTCGGCCGCTTGCGACTCCAGCACCTGCAACGCATCGTCGATGCTGAGCGCGCTGGCGCCCGTGCGGGGTGCGCGCAGCTCCGCGAACGCGCGCGCCGTGTACAAGATGCGCGAGAGCAAGAGCGGGCTCCGCCGCCCCTGATACACGAGCGCGCCGTCGCGCATGGCTTGTGCCTCGTGCACGATCACGCTGCGAGCGACCGCCGGTGGGTGTAGCTTGCCCAGCGCGGTGAGCGCCACCAGCGAGCTGGTGGGCAACATCGCCTCTTCATCCGCGTTGAGCACGCGGGCCGCGCGGGTCTCGCCGTCCTCGACGTAGCCCACCAAGCGCTGCCGCCCGACGTCGTACAGCAGGGCGGCGCTGGTCAGCGCCGTCAGCAGCGAGCGGTCCTCGGTCAGCTGACTCGCCATGGAGAGCGCCACGATCGAGCTGGAGAGCAGCACGCCCGTGCGGTCGTTGTCGGCCGGGGGGGCGGCGGCGATCGAGAGCAACAGGCGACTCCCGAGCTGAGCGTTCGCGTCGAGCTGCGAGACGAGCTTCTGGGCGACACGCTTGATGCCCTGTTTGAGCTCGTACTTCCCCCGCCGAACGTCGCCGTAGAACGAGCGCAAGATCATCAGCGCGGCCGCGTAGGTGCGCGCGGCACGGACGGGCGGGCTCATGTCGGTGGAGGCGCCCAACCCGAGCACGCGCCGCAGCTTGAGGCCCTCCCACCCACCTTCGAAGCGAGGCGATTTCTTCGCCTCGCGCAGGTGTTCGGCGACTACCCGCCCAAACTCGCCAATCTCGGCCAGGGTGACCTCGCGCAGCAACGTCACCTCCGTCACGCCGCACGGCTCGAGGATGGCGCCGAGCTCGATCGCGAGCTGGTAGGTCTCGCGTGAGGCCTTCAACATTTGGCGGTTCACGAACACGGCGTGCGGCGTGAACAAGATGGCGACCGCGGAGTGACCCGTGCGCTCGACGAACTGGCCCACCGTGAGCGACACGTACTCGGTCACTTGGGTGACGGCCGAGTTGGTCTCGGCGTGCAGCTGGCAAGCCTTGACCAGGCGGTACAGCGCGTTCACCAGCTTGGCCGCAAGCTGGCGCGGATCCTCGTCTCCGCCGAAGACGGCCGACGGCGGCGGTGCCTCGACCGAGCTCATGCCTTGCCCTCCGACATGGTCACGTTCGGCGGCCTCTTGTTGCGTCGCGCTTCGATCGCGTTGAGCGCCTTCTGGGCGGCCTCACGCACCGTGGCTGACGTGCCCCAGCGCTGCTTGGCCGCGAGCTCCAGGGCCTCGACCGCCTCCTTGGACTCGAAGGCCGACAGCGCTTCCGCGGCGATCGCGCGTGACTGCTCGCTCGCCTCGTTGCTGAGCAGACGCCGCTTGGAGAGCAGCTCCACCGCCAGCGTCTCACCGCGTGACGCCTTCAGCGTGCAGATCGTGGAGAGCCACTGGCGCCGCTCCTCCACCGACAGGTCGTGGAACGAGTCGGACTGAACGCGGCGGACCAAGAACGGTCCGGCCGCCACCACGTTCATCTTGGACGCGAGCTCCAAGGTGCGTATGCGCACGGCGCCATCGAGCGCGTCCAGCAAGGCGGTGATTTCGTCGCGCGCCCGATCGCCGATGGTCTCGCCCATGGCGGCCAGCGCTGCGAGCTTCACCTCCAAGTTCGGGTTGGTGAACGCGCTGTCCAGCGCCTGGTTGGCCTCTTTGGTCTTGAGCTCCATGAGCAGCTCGACCAGGAAGCTCCCCAGCTCCGGGCCTGCTCGTCCCAAGATCGCGGCCAGGGTCGCTTCCTGCCCGGGCGCCCAGCGCCGCACGTAGGGCACCAGCACGTCGCGCAGCGCCGTCGACTTCGCCGCATCGAGGCACTCGCACGCCAGCGAGAACACGGCGTCGCTAGCCAGCAAATCGAGCGCGCGCCCAAGCGCGTTCACCAGCTCCTTGGGCGCGGTCGCGGTGGCCGCGTCTCCCCCCCAAGCGCCGCGCCGCTCGGCAGCGAGATCGCTCATGAGCGTGCGCAATACCTCGATCGGGAACAGGATGCGCGCCGTCTCCAGCTCGTGTTCCCGCGCATCGCGCGGGCCGATGGCGGCGTGGAACGCGGCCGTCATGTGCTCGTGCAGCTCGAACACCTTGTCGACCGAGTGGAGCGCCATCTGATCGTTCACCCACTCGCCGAGCGCGGTGTGGATCAGCGCCACGTCGCCGCGGTGCTTGGCGTCCAGGTATGCGGGCACGAAGGCATCCAGGAAGCTCTCCAGCCAGCGCTCCTGGGGCGGCGCGAGCTGCGCGCCAAGGGTGGCCTTGGTCATCGGGTCGAGGGCCAGCGCCGCTGCGGCCTCGCCGGCCTCTTGTAGCTTGGCGATGATGCCATGCTCGATCGACTGCTCCTCGAGCGATGCTTCGTCGAAGTCCTTGTCGATGCGGGCTTGGGTCAGGGCACGTTCGGCGATCTCGTTCCAGTCCGCGACGCGCTCGGGCTCCAGGTTGTCGCCTTCGGCGAACGAATCCACCGCCAGGTAGGCCACGTGCTCGAAGCGCCGATCCCACAGCGCCGTCACGGAATCGTCCTCGGCGCCGAAGATGGTGGAGACGTCACGCAGCAAGATCGACAAGAAGTCGCGCAGCTCCTCCTCGGTGATGCCGGACTTGAATTGCACCTTGCGGATGCCATCGGCGAACAGCTGGTGCGGAATGCGATCGAAGGGCACCCGGTCGGGTGCCCAGACCGGGTGGCCCTCGAACGTGAACGCCCCCGTGCTCACGTCCCAGCGGACCGACGCGGGCGCCGCGGCCAGCGCAGCCACGATCTCCGCGAACGACACGTGGAGCGCCCGCTGCGTCTGCGGGTGCGTCAGGCCATATTGACGCACCGAGGCCATCGCTACACCCAGCTGCTTGAAGATCGATTGCAACCGCGCGAGCTGCTCTTTGAGCTCGACGTCGGAGAGCTCGGCACCTTCGTCGATCTGGTCGTTGCTCCGAACGACCACGCCCGTGGCGGCTCTTCGGCCAGTCTTGACCTGACCCGTGCGCAGCCCGGCGATGAGCTTGAGCAGCTCCGAGCGCATTTCTCGTGCGGACTGGAAGCGGTGGCCGCGATCGAACGCCAGCGCCTTGTCGACGAAGGCCACGACCTCGAGCGGCAGCTCCTTGGCCTTTCTCGCGACCGACGGTGCGGCCTGCGTCGCGGCGAGCACGAACTCCTCGGCCTCGGTCTTGGCCGCGTGCAACCGTTCGCCCGTGATCCCGGTGTACAAGCACGCCCCGACGCTGAACAGATCCGCGCGTCCGTCGATCTTCTCCACGCCGAGGGCCTGCTCGGAGGCGATGAACGAGGCGGTGCCCAGCGCGATACCCGCCCGCGTCATCTCCGCGTCGCGCTCGGGCTCGCGCATGCGGGCCACACCGAAGTCCAGGACCTTCACCCCTCCCTGTTTGGTGAGGAAGATGTTCGCGGGCTTGATGTCGCGATGGATGACGTCGATCTCGTGGCAGCGCGCGAGCAGGTCGAGGACGGTGTCGAACACGCCCAAGAGCTTCTCGAGGGGCACGCGGCCCCCGCCGCGCTTGAACAGCTCTCCGAGGGTCATCCCCTCGAGCAGCTCCATCACCAGAAACGGCTCACCTTGATCGCTGATGCCGTCGTCCGTGACCGCCACGCGGGCCACGTGGTCGACGCGATTGGCGATGCGCCCTTCGCGCAAGAACCGCTCGCGCACGTCGCTGGCCCGGGCGTATTCGGCGTGCAACACCTTGAGCGCGGCGCGGGTGCCGTTGTTCTTGTGGGTCGCGGCAAAAACGGCACCCATACCGCCCACGCCGAGCACGCGGTCGATCCTCCACTTGTCGTTGAGGTCCGAACCGACGCGCCGCGCGGCCAGCTTCGCTGGGCTGAGCTTCTCGGGTGCCTGGTTGGCCATGCCCACGCCTCCGACGAGCGTCTCCTTCGTTGTTGGGGGGCGACCTCGCCCCCCGTGTCGGGCTGTCCTGAAAATAGCACGTTCGGCCGGTGAACCGCCCAATGTCTCGCGGTCGGGAACGAGACCACCAGGTTTTTGATCAGTTGGCTGGATGCGTGTGACTCTGCGCGAGATGCAGACCCGCTGCCGAAAGGTGCTCCCTCCGATCGTCGTCCTTTGTTCAGGCCTGGTGAGCGAGCCGGCCCGAGCCGACGACGTGCTGGTGTTCCAGACACAGAACAACGACCCGCAGGGCGCCGACGCCGCTGCCGGCGTCGTGGCCGCCACGCTGACGACGTTGGGTCACACGGTGACGACCGTCGCCGCGGTGGGCGCCGCGCTGCCCTCGGACCTTTCACCGTACGACACCGTGTGGATCCCTCAGATCACGCCGCTTTCCGGCCCGCAACAAACCACCTTGAGGGCGTTCGTGGAAGGGGGGGGTGGCTTGTACCTCACCGGCGAGCGGCCCTGCTGCGAGAGCGCCAACGCCGCTGTGCAAAACCTCCTGGGCCTGCTGCTGCCAACCACCCCGTTGGTGGGCAACTTGGGGGAGGGCGGCGACCTGTTCACGGCGAATGCGGCGGACCCATTTCAGATCACCAGCCTGCCCAACGCCCTGGTCGAGTGGAAGACGCTGCAGGCCGGCTTGATGAACGTGCCCGCGCAACACCGAGTCTTCTTGAACGCTGGCGGAGGCGTCGGGGCCGCGGCCTGGACGCCGGAGTACCTCGAGCAGGGTGCCGGATGCGTCTACGTCGCGATGGACATCTCGTTCCTGTTGCCGAACTTCATGATCATGCAGGACCTCGAGGCGCTCACCGAGAACATCCAGCATTTCTTGGTCACCTGCAACGACAGCGACAGCGACGGCGTGTCGGACGAGACGGAGATCGCGCTCGGCACTTTGCCGAACGACGCCGACACCGACAACGACGGCTTGTGCGACGGTTACGCCGACGTGCTGGGCACGTGCGTGGGCGGCGAAAGCGTTTTCGCCAACAGCGACGGCGACGGCTTGATCGACCCGCTCGACGAGGACGACGACGGCGACGGCATCTCCACGGCGTTCGAGCTCGCCGCTGAGAACCTCGCACCGAACGTCGACGACGACGACCTGCCTGCGTGGCTGGACCCGGACTCGGACAACAACTTCATCCCCGATTCGATCGAAGGCGAGAGCGACTTCAACAACAACGGCATCCCGGCAATCGTCGAGGACGGAGACGATCCGCAAGATTGCAACGAGGACTCTGACTGCGGAGCCGCCGACAGCGGCATGGTGTGTGACCTCGCCATCGAGTACTGCATCGAAGGCTGTCACACGCCAGGCAACGGCTGCCCCAGCGGCCTCGAGTGCACGTCGAGCGACGAGAGCATCGGCGAGTGCGTGCCCGAGGGGGCCGGCGGAGGCGGTCCGGGCGGAGGCGGTCCGGGCGGAGGCGGTCCAGGCGGGGGTGGTCCAGGCGGGGGCGGCCCAGGTGGCGGCGGCCCAGGTGGCGGGCAACCCAGCACGGGCGGAGGCGCCAGCGGAGGTGGCAGCGACGGCGGGGCCAGCGCGGACGGTGGCGCCGCGGACGATGGCTGCGACTGCGCCGTACCCGCCGCCGATCCGACGTGGGAGGCCCAGGGGCTATGGGCTCTGTTGCTGTTGGCGTTGCGTCGCAAGCGTAAGCCCTCCTGAGCTGATAGGCTGGGCAGCGTGAGCTCGCTTGCCCAGCGCTGGCTCAGGAACGTCCCTGCGCTGCGGGAGACGCAGCTCCGAGCGGGGCTCGTGAGCGCAGAGGTCGACGAGCACACGATCACGGAGGTGGCGATCGCGCTGGAGGAGGTGTGCCAGCTTGCAGAGCAGGCTCACGAGCGCGCGCGCGAGGTGTTGGGGGCGGCCATCCCCGTGCTCACTCAACCGGCACGGGCCGCGCTGGTGGAGCGCCTACGGGAGGAGGCGCACGAGGCTGGTCATCTCGCGCTGGCGAGGTTCCTCCGCAAACGAGGCGGCCTGCGCGACGGGCACCACGAGGTGCCGGAGCCCGACGCCCGCCATGTCGCCGACCCCAAGGGCGGCAAGACGCTCACGCTGGGAGAGCGCAAGGCGCTCGCTCGTGCACGCGATCGCGACGTGCTCGATCGCTTGCTGCGCGATCCGCACCCGCACGTGATCCGCAACATCCTCTCGAATCCACGCATCACCGAAGACGACGTCGTGAGGCTGGCTGCAAAGCGCCCCACGTTCCCCGACATCCAGGCGGAGATCGCGGGCAACCTCAAGTGGGGCTTCCGTCAGCGCGTGCGCCTGGCGCTGGTGCAAAACCCCTACACCCCGCCGGCGATCGCGGTGCCCATCTTGTCGATGCTGGTGCGCCCGGAGCTGTTTCAAGTGGTCGCAGCGACCGACATTCCGCCGATCGTACGCGGCGCCGCGTTGGAGCTGCTCGATCGGCGCCCGCCTATCCCCGTGCAAGCGGAGCCGGAGACGAAGCAGTAGCGGGCTGGGGAAAGCCGAGTGCGTGGGCCTGCGCTGCCCCGGTGTCGCGACGCCGCCAGAGCACAGCGTCCAGCACGTAGTGGGTCGCTTGCGGCAACGCCAGGAGCGGCACGATCAGGCCGAGCAGCAGAGGCGACTCGAGCGGCGAGGAGGCACCGAACAGTGACGCGTGATCGTGCCAGACGAGGTGGTCCCACAAGAGCTCCTCGACGAACGCGATGCCAACCAACACCAGCACGAACACGGCCGCGCCCTTCTTCACGATGCGATGCATGATCGCTTGGCCGCCGAGCTGCCGCGTGCGCGCGCTGGCGTACGCCCAGAGCAACGCGAAGTACGGCACGCCGTGCACGATCACGTTGGCCACCGTGAAGGTGAAGTCGGAGTTGGTCGCGACGATGCCGAGGTACCAGCTCGACGCCGTCGAGATCACCACGAGGTGCTTTCCAAGCTCGAACACGCCCCGCCGCAGCGTGCGAACCACCGCAGAGAGCGCGTACGCGCCGAGGATCGCGATCCAAACCCATCGCGCCAGCGGCAACCACGCCGCCAGCTCGAGCCGCACGAAGTCGCCGGGCACGAACCACGCGAACGCTCGCTCTTGGCAGTGCCATACCAGCACGGGATAGAGCGTGCCTGCATAGATGGCCGCGTCGTCGAGCACCCGCGTGAACCGGTCCGACCCGCCTGCGCGTGCTCGGTAGATCGCCACCCAGCCCACCTGTTGGCGCACGAAGTGGGTGAGCGCGACGTAAGCGAGCGCACGCCAAAAAGTCTCTGGCGACACGCGGTAGAGAACCACTCCCACCGCGAAGCACGCGAGCGGTACGGCGGCGTAGAGCACCGGCCTTCGAGCCAGCTCGACCCGGTCGAGGTAGGTTCGGAACAGCGTGGCGTGGACGTGCCCCACGTCGATGGCGATCACGAACAGCAAGAAACCCCAAGGTGGCAACGCGCCGCCGGCTTCGGCCAGCATCGGAGCCAAGGCGATCAGAGCGAGCGCGACCAGCCAGGATCCGCCGAACACCAGGAGATCGGTGCGAGCTCCCCAGATGAAGGGCCCGAACCTGTGCTGCTGGTTCATGCGGCGCTGATCGGCGTCAGCCTCGGATGGCGGACGAGATGATCAGCGACAGGCCGAGGATGATCGAGCCGATCACGATCCCGAGCGCAGTGTTTTGATCGTGCTCGATCTCCTTGCGCAGCGAGAACGGAGCGAGCTTGGCCATGGTGAAGAACGCGGCCAAAAACACCAGCACGCCGACCGCGGCGAAGATCAGCGAGAACAGGATCGGCTCGAGCCACCTGCTGGTGAAATCTCCGGTTTGCGCGATCGCGAACAGCTGGCGTTGCATCGTCCCTCCAACTCGGTGTCCCCCAAGGGGAGCGCGCCAAGATACTCTAAGCGCGGCGTTTGCGAACCATACACCATTGGCTGACCTGCGCGCTTCTAAGCTGCAGCCCGGACCCTGGCTCGCGCAGCGCAGGCGCGATCGCGGAGACAGCCACGACCCCGGCGGGCGCCGCGGCGCCGCCGATCTCGGCCAGCGAGGCGACTGCGCCGAGCGCTCCGCCCGCCCAGAGCTCACCCGCGATCGAGGTGCCCAGAGACGCGAGCGGGCTGTGGGGCAAGACCATCGATTTTCCGTACCTGGCGGGCGATCGCAAGGACAAGAGCCGCGCCTACACCGGACGGATCTTCGTCCACGCCAAGGCGTTGGGGGCGGGGCGCCCGCTGCCGCTGGTGGTGTTCTTCCACGGCTTGAACAAGGCGTTGATCCCCCACCGCTGGATGGGTGGAGGGACGGAGGGGGACGTGCGCCGCATCGTGTCGGAGCTGATCGAGAGCGAGAAGATTCCACCCGTCCTGCTGGCTGGTCCGGGCTCGGTCGAGCGGGCCGCGGTCTCGCACGGCGCGAGCTTCCCCAGCTTCGACTTCGATCAGTTCGTGCAGTTGGTCGAGGAGAACCTCGGGGACGTCGCCCGCGTCGACCGTGCGCGGGTGGTGGTGACCGGTCACTCAGGAGCGGGCTGCAGCGAGAAGGGAGGGATCGTGTCGGCTACCTCCAGCCAGCTCAAGCCCTTCGCGCTGGTGTCGATCGACACGTGTATGCCGGGGTCGCTGGCCGAGAGCCTCGGTCGAGCACCAAGCGACGTGCACGTGCTCGTCACCTGGCAGACCGCCACTTGGGATCGCAACTTCAGTCACTTTCGCGCGACGTTCGAGCGCGAGCGCAAGGCCCACCCCGAAGCGTCCGGCACGCTGCGCGAGCTCGACCAGCTCCCCAACCTGCCTCGCTCCCACGACGCCACGGTGAAACAGACCTTCGACAAATGGCTCCCCCGGTTGCTCGGCGGCCCGTGAGCATCCTATCTTGCTGCCCCGTGTCGCGTGCGTCCTGCCTCCTCGCTGCTGCGCTGGTGTCTGGCTGCGCGGCAGCAGGAGAGCCATGCTCGGTCGAGGCCGACTGCGGTGACGCCACGGTCTGTGTCGCCAACCGCTGCCGCGGTGCGGACGAGCCAGTGGTGGCTCCAGACACACGTCGCGTGATCGTCCCAGCGAATCGCGTCGCGGTGCTCGGTCCGGACCAGGAGGTGGACGCCGAGGTAGCGGCGCTCGGCGCGGCGCGCTCGGGCGACCTGGTCGTGCTGATGGACTTCGACGGGCGGGTCGCGGTGACCACCGAGATCGTGGCTGCGTTTCTGCTCGTCGACCCCGAGCCCAGCTCGCCCGGCCCCACCGCGCCCATCGACGTGGCCGTCCGGCCCATCGTGGCGAGCTGGGATCTCGCCGCGGTCAGCTACGGACGCACCCCGTCGTTGGGAGGCGAGCTGACGCGCACGCGAGTGCCGCCAGCTCGAAGGGCGCCGCTGCGCCTGGATGTGACTCGCTTCGTCGCCAAGAGGCACGGCGCCGGCCTTGGCTTCGCGCTGAGCGCCAGCGGCGACGACCCGGTCGGCGCGCGCCTCCTCATGTTGGTCGAGAGCAGCGTGGGGCCGCGACTCGAGCTCTACCTCAAGTGACCATGGCGCTCCTGTCGGTCCGCGAGCTGTCCGTGGCGGTCTCCAGCCCAGACGGCCTCTTGCCCATTCTGGATCGCGTCTCGTTCGACCTGGAGCGACGGAGCGTGACGGCGCTCGTCGGCGAGTCGGGCAGCGGCAAGACGTTGACCGCGCTCGCCATCATGAGCCTGCTGCCAGAGGGCGCGCGGGTGACCTCGGGCGCGATCACGTTCGAGGGCAGGCAGCTGTTGGAGCTCGGCGAGCCCGAGCTCTGCCAGGTGCGAGGCGCCCGCATCGGGTTCGTGTTCCAGGAGCCGTCCGCGGCGCTCAATCCCGTGCTCAACGTCGGTTCCCAGCTGCTCGAAGCGATCACGCTGCACCAACGGTTGTCCAAGCGCGCTGCGCTGGCACAGGCCGAAGGTTGGCTCGCCAAATTGGGCCTGGTGGACCCGAAGCGCGTGCTCTCGGCCTACCCACACGAGCTCTCCGGCGGGATGAAGCAGCGCGTGCTGCTCGCCATCGCCCTCGCTGCAGGACCCGCCCTGTTGATCGCGGACGAGCCGACTGCGGCGCTGGATCGCACGCTCGAAGCGGAGGTGATCGAGCGGATCATGCTCGAGCGCGACGAACGCGACATGAGCGTGCTTCTGGTCTCCCACGACCTGGCGCGCGTCGCCGAGGTCGCCGATCACATCGTGGTGATGTACGCCGGGCAGGTCGTGGAGTCAGGGCCCGCCCTGTCGGTGGTGACCGAGCCGGCCCACCCCTACACCCAAGGACTGATGGCCTCCATCCCGGATCCGAGCTGCTATCCGCCGCGGGAGATTGGCGGGCTCCCGCGCAAGCTGCCGGTGCTGCCGGGCTCGCCCCCGAGCTTCTCCCAGACCTTCTCGGGTTGTCGCTTCGTGGATCGCTGCAGCGTGGCGGAAGAAGAGTGCCGCGAGCAAGCCCCCGTGCTGGTGTCGCTCGACGAGGAGCGGGCTGCCCGCTGTCTGTTGCTCGGTCGAGCTCGCGGGACCAACGCATGACCCAACCGCTGCTGCTCACGCACAAGAAGAAGCCCAAGCTGCTCTCGGTCGAGGGGCTGGCCAAGGCTTACGCGGTTCGCCGAGGCCTGCTGGGAAGGAATCGCGCGCTGGTCCACGCGCTCTCCGACGTGAGCTTCGAGCTCGCCGCGGGCGAGACGCTGGGATTCGTCGGCGAGTCTGGCTCCGGCAAGAGCACCCTGGGCAAAGTGGTGCTCAGGCTGATCGACCCCAGCTTCGGACGCATCGTGTTCGACGGCACCGACATCACCCGCCTCGACGATCGCGGGCTCCTGCCCTTCCGGCGTCGCATGCAGATGGTGTTTCAGGATCCCTACTCCTCGTTGAACCCTCGCATGTTGATCCGTGACGTCGTCGCGGAAGGCATCGACGTGTTTCGGCTCTACCGCGGCAAGGAGCGCGAGGATCGCGTGTGCCAGCTGCTCTCCAAGGTGGGCCTCGATCGCGACTTGCTCGAGCGCTTCCCCAGCGAGCTCAGCGGCGGGCAACGCCAGCGCGTCGCCATCGCGCGAGCGCTCTCCGTATCCCCCGAGCTGCTCGTGTGCGACGAGCCAACCAGCGCGCTCGACGCCTCGGTGCAAGCACAAATCCTGAATCTGTTGAGCGATCTCCAGGCCGAGACCAACGCCGCCTATGTGTTCATCTCTCACGATCTCCGCGTGGTCGAGCTGCTCGCCCACCGCATCGCGGTGCTGTTCATGGGCAAGATCGTCGAGCTGGCCAGCAGCACGTCGGTGGCCGAGCGCCGGCTTCACCCCTACACGCGCGCTCTGTTCGAGGCCTCCCCTGCACTGCCACGCGCGGGCGCCCCGCCGCGATCGCGGCGGAGCTTGCCGCTGGCCGTGGACGTCGAAGAGCGACCAAGCGCGCGCGGCTGCGCCTACTTTTCTCGCTGTCCCAAGCGCGAGACGGGCAAATGTGACCACGAGACGCCCGAGCTCAGACGGGTGAAGAGCGACCCCAGCCACCAGGTCGCGTGTTTCTTTCCCGGCTAGTGGAGCATCGTGACGATCACCGCGACAAGCCACGAGTCTGGTCCTGCCCCCTCGATATCGTCTGGCCGCCCGTCGGGCGCGCCTGACGCCAAAGACCCTTGGGCTTTGCCCCGATCGTGCCGCTCACTGGCACGTGATCTCGTCCGCACGGCAAGCGCCTGGTTACGGCCAAGGTGTGGTGACGCTCACCGAGGCAGACCAAGCCGTCGACACGGGCGTGCTTGCGCGACTGAGGTCGGAGCTGTCGGACCCAGGGTTCGAGCCGCCTCTCTTGCCCGTAGCTGCGCTCGAGCTGCTCGCCCTCACACGCAACCCCAACGTCGAGTTCCGTCAGGTGTTGGAGCTTCTCGAGAGCGATCCGCTGGTGGCAGCACGCACGTTGCGCGTGGCGCAATCGCCCGCATTTGCGCGAGGTGAGCCGCTGCGCTCCTTGGAGAGCGCCATCACGCGCTTGGGGCTCGGCACCCTCACCGACATCTTCATGCAGGTGTCGATCTCCAGCCGCGTGTTTCGCTCCAAGCACTACGCCGAGCCCATGGAGAGGCTTCGCCGCCACTCCGTAGCCGTGGCGCACGTCGCGCGCCTGGTCTGCCGCGTGACCTCACTGCCCGACGAGTACGCCTTCTTGTGTGGTCTGTTGCACGACATCGGGGCCGCCATCGCGCTGCTGACGCTAGGAGATCCCAACGCCAAGAACCCGCCCTCGTTGCGGGCAGCGAGCAGCGCCGTGTGGGAGTGTCACGCGGAAGCCGGCGGCATCGTCTGCAACAGCTGGAAGCTTCCTCCCGACGTCGTCTGGGTGGTCAAGAGCCACCACGCACCGCAGATCGACGGTCGTGTGCACCCGTTGGCGGCCGCCGTCGACGTGGCTGATCAGCTGGCGCGACTGCACGGTGCCGGAAGCCCGGTGGAGCCCGTGCTCGACCGGCTGCCAGACAACGTGCTCGAGCTGAGCGACACCTCTTGGCGTCGACTGCGCGCCGAGGCGGGGGATCTCCTCAAGCGCGTCACTGCCGCTTGAGCGTCACTCCTCTGGCTCTGGCGGAGCGGGCGCCACGGGCGGCGAGAGCCCGCAAGTCACGACCCTGAACTTCATGGCGCGCCCGGCAGGATCAGCCAGGAGCAGCTGATCGGCACGTGCGGCGATCGGCTCCCCCAACCCCAAGCTGGGCTCGCGTGTGGGCAGCTCGATGGGCAAGCCGTCCGGGCCGAGCTTGGCCAGGAGGTCCGGGCCGCTCAGGGTGGGGATCGCCAGCCAACCGGCGAGCAAGCTGGGAACGCCATCACTCGGAAGCGGATCTTGCGGGTCGTAGCTCGGGCCCAGCCCACCCGCGTGCACGCGCACGAGGCGCACGTGGCCGCCGATCCCTCCCACGGGCGCGTCGTCGTCGCGGTAGGCCACAGTGAGCGAGCCGTCCGCGGCGAGGCCCAAATCGAAGCTCGTCACCGTCGCTCCCTCGGGGGTCACGCGCAGCGGTGCGCTCGCGGGCACGCCACTGTCGTCGATCGGCACCACCTCGATCCACGTCGTCCCGATCGACTCACCGCCTCGCGCTTCGTCCACCTCGTCTTCGGGGCTCACCTTCTTCTTGAGCGGAGCGGGCGCCTTGGGTGGGTCGGGCCGCGCCGGTGCTCCACGCGCGCCCACCGCCTCGCGGCGCGTCTCGCCAGCATGCACCAGGTACGCGAGGTAGAAGCCGCGATCATGCGCCGCGACGCGAGGAGAGTCGGCGTCGACGGCGTCGACCGTCACGCGTCGCGGCGGGCTCGTGCGCGAGAAGTCGGCGAGCGAGAAGGTCGCGATCGAGACGAACGCCTTGTCGTCGGCGAAGCCGTCCCACGCGACGAGTCCGCGCTCGGCGTTCACTGCCAGATCGATCGCCAGCGATTCGTCATCGCCTTCGGGTAGCTCGGCTCCCCAGGTGACCCGCTCACCCTGAACCGCCGCAAGACGAAGCGCCCGCGTGCTGGGTTGAGGCTCGAGCAGCGCCGCGTACAACGTCGCGCCATCGGCGGACGCCACGACCACCGGCGGGTTCATGTCGCCGCGCGAGCGGCCGAGCCGAACGCTGCGACCGTCACCCCCGTCCGCATCGATCGAGACCACGAACGCCGCGCTTCCGCCGTCTGCGTCGCCCAAGACGCCCAGCGCCCAGCCCTGCGGGTGAGCCACGGCGTCGCCCACCACCACCGCGAACGGCGCCAACAGATCGTCACGGTCGACAGGCAGCTCCTCGCCCGCCTCGCTGCTCGCCGCGGCGGCCGCGCTGCTCGAGGGCCCGACGCGAAACTCTTTGCCGGGCGAGAGGGCGCTGCAGCGTGGGCTCGAGCTCGGCGCCGCGCTCGCGCTGGCGCTAGCTGCGGTCTCCACACTGCCGGGGCCTGCGAGCCAGCGGTACAAGCCTGCCCCCGCGAAGATCACGCCCAGTGCGATCGCAGGCGCTACCCACGAGCGGCCTTTGGGCTGGAGCGCGTCCACGGCCTGGTACCTACGACCGTGTGGAGGTTCGTGCAAGCAATCGGCGGTCAGATCGCGCGGTACTCTTCGATCTGACGCGACAGCCACGCGCGTTCCTGCCCCGGCTGCTCAAGGTGCGCCCGGTACCAGGTCGCCGTCATCGCGAGCGCCTGATCGAGCGTCAGCTTGGCGCGAAAGCCGAGCTTGACCCTGGCTTGGGTGGAGTCCAGGCGCAGCAACGTGGCCTCGTGCGGCTCGTTGCCGGATGTTTGCCCGTGCTCCACCGCACCTCGGCCGAGCGCGCTGACGAACTTGTCGGCCACGACCGAAACCGGCACGCCGTCTTCGCTCTCGAGCGGACCGAAGTTCCACCCTCCCGCGAAGCTCTGGGGCTCTTGGAACAGCCGCGCGCCCAGCAAGAGGTAGCCAGAGAGCGGCTCGAGCACGTGTTGCCAGGGCCGCGTCGAGCGAGGATTGCGCAACACGATCGGCCTGCCTTGCGTCACCGCGCGTACGGCGTCGGGGATCAGGCGGTCCTCGCAGAAGTCACCACCCCCGATCACGTTGCCTGCGCGGGCGGACGCCACGCCCACGCCCCGCTCCCGCAGGAACGACGCGCGATACGCGGCGGTCACGAGCTCCGCGGCGCCTTTGCTCGCGGAGTAAGGGTCGTGCCCGCCCATCGGATCGGTCTCGCGATACGGCCAGATTTGCTCGCGGTTCTCGTAACACTTGTCGCTCGTCACGATCACCACCGCCTTGAGCGAAGCGAGCTGTCGAGCGCCTTCGAGCACGTGCGCAGTGCCCATGACGTTGGTGGCGAAGGTCTCGACCGGCTCGCGGTAGCTCTTGCGCACGAGGGGCTGCGCGGCCAGGTGGAACACGAGCTCGGGGTCGGCCAGCCTCATGGCGGCGGTGAGCGCGCTCTGATCGCGCACGTCTGCCAGCGTGCTGTGCACGATCTCGTCCGTGCGCGAGAGGTGGTACAGGCTGGGCGTGGTGTCGGGCGGAAGCGCGTAGCCCGAGACCTTCGCCCCCCAGCTCGCGAGCATGTGGCTCAGCCACGTGCCCTTGAACCCGGTGTGCCCAGTGACCAGCACGCGCCGCCCTTGATAGAACGAGGAGAGATCCTGCATCGAGCGCGCGATGATAGCGCGGCTGCTCGCCCAGGCTGGCACGACGATGTGGCTTCTCCTCGCGCCCTGCATTGGGGATGATGCCCCCGATGCCCACCACCTGCGTGCAGCGCTTCCCTGAGCAACCTCACGATCTTCCGGCCGAGGTCCAGGCCAAGGTCGGCATCGCCCTGAGCGGCGGCGGCTCGCACGGTGCCTTCACTGCCGGCATCATCCACAAGGCGTTCTCGACGTACCTGGCTGAGGGCAAGCTCCCGAAGGTGGCGCTGATCGCGGGCACGAGCACGGGCAGCCTGGTGGCGGCGCTGTTGACCCAGACGTACGGCGCGCTTCGCAAGAGCAAGTCGGCCGCCGAGGGCGAGCTCGCCAAGCTGAAGCACGTCTACACCGAGACCCGACAGGAAGAGGTCGGCATCCTGCCGAGCGGTACGGTGTGCAAGATCTGGAACTTGATCACCAAGGGAGGCCTGATGGACATCGAGCCCCTCAAGGCGTTGGTCCAGAAGTACTACACGCAAGAGCTGTTCGATCTCGCGCGGGAAAAGGACGACAAGGTCGTGTACGTGGCCAACGTGGTCGACATGCCGAGCGGCTTCGTGGAGCACTTCTTCTCCGACAAGGGCTGGTCGGAAGACATCATGCGCCAGGCCATCTTCGCCTCCTGTGCTCAGCCGGTGGTGATGACACCCGCCATGATCACCAAGAAGAGCAAGCCACGCTGGAGCACCGATGGCGGCGTGCGCGAGGTGATCCCGTTTCGGGAACCGATGGATCGGGGCTGCACGCACGTGCTCGCTGTGGCCCTGAACGAGCCCCATATCGACCCCGCCAGCGACGAGGTGAACGACGACCCCAAGGATGTGTTCGGACGCATCGATCGCGGCCTTTCCGTGATGAACGACGAGGTGGCTCGGGACGACGAGCGCATGGCACGCATGGCCGCGTTCCTGAACCGAGGCAAAGACCTGCTGCTGCGCGAGGGAGTCGACCGCGCGCTGGTCGAGCGGGCCTTCCCGAAAGAGGGGCCGCTCCCCTATGTGGGCGCCCAGAAGCGAGACCCCTATGACAACAAGGCCTACAACGAGGCTGTGCTGCGCGAGATCTTGTTCTTTCGCATGCAGCAGAGCGACGACATCCCCGACTCGAACGTGTTCGAGCCCGGGCCGCTGACCAAGATGTTCGAGTGGGGTGTGGAGCTCGCTGAAAAAGAGGCAGTGAAGATCCGGGAGTTCTTGTTCGCAGCTGGGGAGTTCCAGGCCTGAGCTAACATCGCCTCGTGACCCGCTTGCTTCAGCTTGGCCTGGTGTCGTGTCTCGCGGCAGGCGTGTTTGCGACCAGCGGCTGCGGTGACGACGGCGCATCGCAAGGTGGCGGGGGCGAAACCGCCACGGGGGGCGCGGGCGGCAGCGGCGGCAACGGTGGCAGCGGCGGCGCCACCGGCTTGGTGTGCGAGGCACCCTTGATCTCCAAGGGCCCCTGGGTGGTTGGCATCGACGGCACGAGCGCGAAGATTCGTTGGGAGGCCTGTGCTCCCGGCTCGATCTCGGGTGTCGTGATCGAGCCAGAAGCAGGTGGGCCCGCGCTGTCGGTCGATTCGGTCGAGAGCGAATTCGAGCTGACCACCACCTACACGGCACCGCTCAGCTCGATCGCGCCGCCAGACTGGGCCGGCACCTACTACATGCACGAAGCTCGTCCGGCCGCGCTGCTACCAGGCACCTGTTACCGCTTTCACCTCGCTGCCGACGAGCAACGCTCCGGCCGCTTTTGTACGGCTCGGCCCACAGGCAGCGCGTTCACCTTCATGGCCATCGGCGACACCAACCCCGCCCTCGGCTCCACCGATGACACGCTCTCGCACGCGCTTCCGCAAAACCCGGACTTCACCCTCCACGGAGGCGACATCCAGTATTACGACTCGCTGCTCGAGACCTGGGCGTTCTGGTTCCCGATCATGCAACCGATGCTCTCGCAGGGTGGCTTCTTCCCGGCGATAGGCAACCACGAGGCCGAGACCTCCGAGGAGCTGTCGGAGTACGCGCTGCGTTTCTTCGGCGAGCCCGGCTTCGACGGCGGCGAGACCTACTATCGCTTCGAGAGCGGCGGGATCTGGTTCTTCAGCGTGAACACCGAAGAGCCCATCTCGCAGGGCTCAGCTCAAGCGCTCTGGTTGCAAGCGTCGCTCGAGGACGCCTCCGCGCAGCCTGGGTACCGAGGTGGGGTCGTGTTCTTCCACCGCCCGCTCGTGACCTGCGGCGACACGGGCGACGACCCGGCCGCGCTCGCATTCCTCGGGCCCATTTTCGAGACCACTGGCGTGCTGTTCGTGCTGCAGGCGCACATGCACGGCTACGAGCGGTTCGAGTTCGGGAGCGGGCCCACCTACCTCACCTGCGCGGGCGGCGGAGGGCTGCTCGGCGACGTGGACGAGAACATCGACCGTCCGTACTGCGTCGACCGGCTGGCCAGTGGGGCCTTCTACCACGCAGCCATCTTCGACGTCGGCGCGACCGAGATCGAAGTTCGGGTGATCGATCGCGACGGCGTGGTGCAGGACAGCTTTCAGAAGGCCCTCCCGTGACGCAACGACCAAACGAACCGGCTTGGGCTCGACCTCGCCGAGAGGCAGAGCGCGTGACGTTGGTGCTCGGCACCATGAACTTCGGCAAGCGCACGCCCGAGGGCGAGGCGCAGCGGATCATCCATCGGGCGCTCGAGCGAGGCATCACGCTGTTCGACACCGCCAACGCCTATGTGGACGGCGAGAGCGAGCGCATCTTGGGCCGGGCGCTGAGGGGCCGGCGGGAGCAAGCCGTGATCGCGACCAAGGTCGGCTTCGGGCGGGTGGCGGGCAAGCCCGAGGGGCTCGCCCCCGAGCGAGTCAGCGCCGCGCTCGACGAGAGCTTGGCGCGCCTGAACGTCCCCTCGGTCGAGCTCTACTACCTGCACGTCCCTGATCACCAAGTCCCGATCGAGGCGACGCTGTCTGCGATCAAGGCAGCCATGAGCGCTAGCAAGGTGGGCAGGCTGGGCGTATCGAACTACGCCTCCTGGCAGATCCTGGAGATCTGCCTCGCGTGTGACGCGCTGGACATGCCGCGCCCGGCCGTGTCGCAGCAGCTGTACAACCAGCTGATCCGCCAGCTCGATCTCGAGTACTTCCGGTTCGCCACGAAGTACGGCCTCCACACCACGGTCTACAACCCGCTCGCGGGTGGCTTGCTGACGGGCCGCTACGGCGGCGGCAGTGCCATCGCCAGAGGCTCCCGCTTCGACCAGAACCGCTTGTACCAGGGGCGGTATTGGTCTCCGCGCATGCTCGCTTGCGCGGCCGAGCTCGGACAGGTGGCCCAGCGGTTCGAGCTCAGCCCGGTCACGTTTGCCTACGCCTGGTTGGCAGCCAAACCGGAGGTGGACTCGATCCTGCTCGGGCCCGCCAGCGTCGAGCAGCTCGACCAAGCATTGGACGCCGTCGCGGTCGAGCTACCCCCCGAGGCCACGGCCGAGGCGGAGCGCATCCATCGCGACTTCACGGGTACCGAGACGAGCTACGCGAGGTGATGCTCTCCGTCAGCCCGGAGTCCGTCGACGTCGAGCGCGCGGTCGAGAGCTACCGCAGGCACGGGTTCGCGCGGCTGGGCAAGGTGATCTCGGACCAGGCGCTGGGCGACCTGAGGGCCCGAGCAGACGAGATCATGCTGGGTCAGGTGGTGCACGAGGGCCTGTTCTTCCAGCATGACTCCGAGACGGGCGCGTACGAAGACCTCAGCTACGGCCAAGGCTACGTGGGACCCTCGCTCGCTTATCGCAAGCTCGAGAAGCTCGAGAAAGACGCTCGCTTCCTCGCGCTGATCGAGAACCCGTTGTTCGAGCGCGTCGTGAAGCAAGTGATCGCCGGCCCGTCGGTCATTTACCGGGCCACGCTGTTCAACAAAGCCAAAGCGCGCAACTCGCCGCTGCCATGGCACCAGGATGGCGGCTCGTACTGGGGCCTCAGTCGAGAGCCCGAGCTCCAGATCTGGACGGCCTTGGACGACGCCAGCGAAGAGTCGGGCTGTGTGGACGTCATCCCGGGTAGCCACGCCGCGGGGCTCGCCACTCCGCTCGGCGGCGTCATCCCTCGGGACGTGCTCGCCCGCGCACGCGCCGAGGAGCGAGCGGTGCGCGTGCCCGCCCGTGCTGGGGAGGTGCTGCTCCTCCACAATCACCTTTGGCACCGCTCGCAGAGCAACCAAAGCGGCCGCGCGCGACGCGCCTTCACCGTCTGTTACATGAGCGCTGCGGTCCAGTGCCTGCGCAAGAAGCGTGCTCCCCGCACGTTCTTCTCCGTCTTCGGCGGCCGCTGACCTCGGGGCGCAACTTGCACCCGTTGGCGCGCGCTCTATGCTGGCCAGCATGACGTCGGCCGTCCGCCGCTGGGCTCGCTCGCTGCGCTTCGTCGTGGCGTGCCTCAGCCTGGTGTTCGCCGTCACTGGCGCGAGTCGCGCCGACCGGCCCGTCGACGCGAGCGTGTGGATCGCTGCCGCGGCACAGGAGCGACGCGCTGCTGAAGCGCTCCCGCGCGTCGAACGCGCCGCCGAGCAGGGCTCACCCGCCGCGCAGCGTGTCTGGCCCGCGGCGCGCGTGCTCGCGAGCTCCGCGCCCATCACCACACCGAATCCCTCCCGCTACGGAGAGCCGCGCTACCTCGAGCACTGCACCTTCCTCTGCTGAGCTGCGCCGCTGGGCTTGCCCCAGCTCGTCACCACCAAGCTCTCGAGGAGGTCACCATGTCTCGCCCACGGCGCTGGCTTCAGCGTGTTTGGCGCGCGCTCAAGCGCAAGCTGGGTCGCCTGACCCAGATCACGTTCCTCTTGGGGTCCGCATTCGGCCCATTCGCTCCGCCTCCGCCCCCACCACCGCCACCGCCGATCGAAGACGCCGACGGCGACGGTGATGGTGAGCGCGAACGGTAGCTTTCGCAGCACGAGCAGGTCGTGGTTCCATTCGGACCCATGAGCCCCAAGCACGTGTTGGCCGGCCTGCTCGCACTCAGCGTGGCCTGTGACGAGAAGAGCAGCTCGTCTTCCGGCAAAGACGAAGACAAGTCCGGCGACTCCACGGCCAGCGCCAAGCCCAAGGGCGAGGCCTGGAGCTCCAAGGAAGGGGGCTACAGCGTGGTGTTTCCGCTGGGAAAGCCCAAGGTCTCCAGCAAGAGTGATCCCAAGGGCATCAGCTGGAACGACGCGTCCTCCGAGATCGGGGCGTACTCGGTGCAGTTCGCCGACTTCGAAGACAGCAGCAAGGCCCAGGCGTACATCACCAACTTCATGGAAACCATGAAGGCAGAGATCAAAGAGGACAAGGAGTATGTGCTGGGCGCGCACAAGGGTCGCGAGATCAAGATGATCGTGAGCCCTACGGCCACGATGTGGATGCGACTCGTGGCCGTGGAGAAGCGCGTCTACAAGATCGCCGCCGGCACCAAGAACGACCGCGACAAGGCGTTCAACTTCCTCGACACCTTCAAGCTCGACAAGTAGCGCATGGACCCAGTGCTCACTTGCCCGCGCTGTCAGGTAGCCACAGTGCGGCGAATGGCGGCGCCCAAGCCCGGCAGCCGCACCATCTCGGCCGACCGCTGCGAGCGCTGCGGGTCGATGTGGTTCGACGAGCACGAGCTGCGTGAGATCGACGCACAGCTGGCTGCGTTGCCGTTCCGCGAGTTCGCGCCGGACGAAGCGCTGAAGAGCTCACTGGCGACCTGCCCGCGCTGCGCCGCCAGCGGAAAGCACGGCCCGGTGGAGGTGACGCTGCTCGACGTGAAGGTCGACTTCTGTCGCAGCTGCAACGGCGTGTGGCTGCAAGGTGACGAGCTCATGGCGCTGCTGCGCGCCACAGAAGATCTGGAGAGTCGGCAGGATCTCGGCGCCTACCGCACGTCGGCGCGCGCCGCGCGGGCGATCGCCAGCGGCGAGTTCACCTGTCCGCGCTGCCAGCAGGTCACACCCAAGGTCGAGTCCTGCATCGTGCCGGGTGGCCTGGTGTGCGGCCCGTGCTTCTACGCGAAAGAGGAGCAGTCGCTCAAGAGCAGCAAGGGCGAGGGCTTTCGCGAGGTGATGAGACGCGACCGTCTCGCTCGGGACACGGCGGCGCCGCAGCAGAGGACGAGCGACTTCCTGTGGTCGTTCCTGGGCGCCATCCTCGCCGGCACACCGCGCTTCTGCGAGCACTGCGGCAAGCGGCGTGGCGACCCGGAGTGCTCGCACTCGATCTGGAAATGAGCGCGCAGCTCGCCGCGCTCTACCAAGCGCCGCTGGGCGAATTTCTGGCTCGCCGCAAGGAGCTCGCTGCCCAACTGAAGAAAGCAGGGGATCGCGACCTCGCCGAGCGGGTGGCCAAACTTCCCAAACCCTCGCCCGCCGCCTGGGTCGTCAACCAGCTGAGCCTGCGGGAAGCCAGGGGGATGGCGCGGCTGACCGAGCTCGGATCCGAGCTGCGCGCCGTGATGCGCGCCGGCCTCGCTGGCGACGCGGACGCGAAGACCAAGCTCGCGACGTGCGAAGCGGCGCAGCGCAGGCAAGTCGCGGAGCTGTTGGAGCAGGCCAAGTCGCTCCTGGCGGAGCACGCGTCGAGCTCGGACACGGTGCTCGAGCGCGTCAGGACCACGCTGACCACCATCTCGATCACCGGGGAGTGGGGCGGCCACGTCCCTGGTCAGCTCAGCAAGGAGCTCGATCCGCCGAGCGTGGAGCAGATGGCCGAGCTGTTGGTGCACGGCCAGCTCGATCCTCCACCTGTGCGTCCATCGCCGACGACGGAGCGCTCGCTCGCCCCGAGCGGCCCGAGCGCGGAGGAGCTGCGGCGGCGCGAGCTCAGCGCCACCGTGACGCTCGCGGAGCAGCAGCAGCGCGCCGTGGCGGCAGAGCTCGCGCAGCGAACCACCGAGCGCGATCGCGCGGCACGCGCCGAGCGGCAGCGCGTCGACGAGCGATCGGCTGCGCAGGCGGTGGTCGAGTCGCTCGAGGCCAGACTGGACAAGGCGCGCTCGGAGCTGCTGCTCGCGCACGCGGAGGAGGCGCGCGCGCACCTCGCGCTCGAGCAGCTGTCAGCGGAGGTCGAGCGGGCGCAGATGCGCGCCGCCCAGGCGGCAGACGCGCTGGACGAAGCGCGCGCGGCGCTCGCACAGTGCAGCGCACGGGGGTGAGCAGGTGGGCGCCCTTCCTGGATCAGCGTGTGCCCACTGGATCCGAACCAGACGCCTTTCCCGAACGATCGTTTGGTCTAGTTATTTCAATGGCTTGCGTGTGTCCTACATGACGGCACACTGTATGCTCTGTCCCTCCGCATGAACCTGCGGACCAACCTCCTCGCCCGCCTCGCCCTCGCCTTCTCGCTCGCCCTCACCGCCCCGCTCGCGGGCTGCGGGACGACCGAGACCGAAGACTTCGACGTCACCGAGAAGAGCGGCTACGGCGTGGAGTTCTCGGCCTACAACGAGATCTACAACACCAACTTCACCACGCTGAATGAGGCGTACAGCGTGTTGGTGCAGGCCGGCGACGTGAAGATCCCCGCTCCGACGCACCTGTTCGGCGAAGAGGTGAACGTCATCCCCTACTCGAACAACGACGGCGACAAGACGCCGAGCGGCGAGGTGTTCGAACGCGGCGACCAGGAGATCGCCAAGGTGTTCAAGCCCGGCCAGCTGGGCATCGCGGTCAAGCACCACCGCAGCGAGTTCCCGGTGTTGGATCTCAACAACGCGGACCCCAAGACCATGAAGGAGCACTTCAAGCTCCAGGACACGCACATCGAGATCGTCGTGGGTGTGGAGCGTGACGGAAAGCCCGGCGCGATCACCATCAACAACCCGCAGAACTACGAAGACGGCGCCTTCGGCGACGAGAAGTACGCCATGATCTTCCTGCGTCCGACCTACCCGTCCTACCTCTCGGGCGATCAGGTCGAGGCCTACGAAGCGAACATCCGCACCATGCTGCTCGGCTTCAACGCCGTCACCAACTTCCCCGGCGACTACAATGGCGGCGACCCGCTCGGCGCCCGCGACGTGGAGCGCGTGCGTGAGCACGTGAAGAACATGGTGCTCGCGCTGAACGGCGACGCGGAGGCGCAAGCCTACTTCGCCGACAAGGCCAACCAGGTCTACTGCGCCGAGCTCGCGTTCATCGCGTTCACCGCCGGCATGCACGTGCCGCTGAACGACGAGACCATGATCCCGCTGGTGGGCGACGCGGCGTGGAGCAAGTTCAAGGACTTCGTAAAGGCACACAACGCCGGCGAGTCCAGCCCCTTCACCACCATGAACAAGAACGAGCGCGCCGGCCTGGTGCGCGACCTGACCATCGCCCCGAGCTCGCTCAAGGCGATCGGCGACGAGGGCCCTGCGGTCGACAAGAACAAGCTCGCCTTCCAGCCCATGACCATGTCCGACATCGTCGAGCAGTTCATGCGCACCCACATGCCGCGCGAGCTCATGGGCGAGCAGCTTGCCCCGCTGCAGGGCCAGGTGCTCGAGAAGATGCGCCCGGGCCTGCTCGAGACCATGGGCATGGACAAGCTGCCGGCAAACAGCCCGGCACGCGTGGCCGTCGAGGCGCTGTACACCGAGATCGTCAAGGTCGTCGGCACCCAGCACGCGAGCTACACCGCGTTCCGCGCCGCGATCGATCCGCTGCTCGCGCAAGCCCGCCAGATGACCGGCCCGCGTGGCGACACCGGCGAGGGCTTGTTCGTACCGCCGAGCCTCTACCACGTGGTCGCGCAGGGCAAGCAGCAGGGCGGCTTGCTCGGCATGCAGTACGAGGGCCACGGCGTGCACGTGACCGCGGTGAAGAAGCTCTCGGCGCCGGCGCCCCAACCCACCCCGGTCGACGACATCGCCTCGGACATCTCGTGCGACAGCAGCTGCGGTCGTCAAGCCGAGGGCGGCTGCTGGTGTGACGCGGCTTGCTCCGCCGCCGGCGACTGCTGCGGCGACTACAAAGAGGTCTGCGAGTAAGCGAAACCGCCACGGCTCCGCAGGAAGCCCGGCGCGCCCCTCGGCCGCCGGGCTTTGCTGCGTTTGGTCGATTGCATACCTTCGCCCAAGCCAGGCCCTGAGGCTTTGACAAGCGGTGGTGCTTCCGCGAGCTTGTGGACATGCGCCCCTCTTCCACGGCACGAGTGTTCGTCGGCATGGGCTCCTTGGTGCTGGTGAACGCGTGCGGCGCGCCCGCGCCCGCGGACGAGCCCTCAGCCTCGGCCAAGCCGGTAACGACAGCGAGCACGCCCGCCGACCCGGTGATCGAGACGGGGCTGTGGGCCTACCAGCCCCAGGGTACCGAGTGCGGAGCCGGTGACGTCTGCGGGCACTTCCTGCAGCTGATCAGCCCGGGCTCGGACGCGGCCGTGCTGGCAGAGAAGGCCGCGGGCCTGGCCAAGGGCAAGTGCGGGGGGCGAGTGGTCGCCTACAAGGACAAGCGCAACGTGATGGGCGCGGGCGTCGTGCTCGCGAGCGAGCAGGAGAAGCGCGCGTGCGAGGCGGCCTTCGGGCGCCCCGAGGACACCGACTTTCCGCGCTCGCTGGTGTGGCGTCGCGCTCCCTGATCCGACCGGCCCGTTGCGGACGCGTCCTGGGCGCTGATCAGATCGTGGGCCACGCAGCCCGAGCGCTTGCCGAGCGCAGCCGCTCCGGCGGCGTGGCAAGCATCGCGCTGGCCGTCGGCGCGATCACCGACCGCCACGCATCGCGCGCCAGCGCAACCTCGTCTGCCGAGGTGAGCAACCCGAACGCGTGCGCCAGCTCGTGATCTAGTCCGCCCGACGGAGCGGCCTTGGGCGGGGCTGGTTCCTGTGCGAAGGCCTGGGCAACGGCGGCGCGGACACCCGGGAGATCTTGCCGGATGGCCCACGCCACGAAGCGCCACGCCAGCTCGGCGTGCGCGAGCTCGTCCTTGGCGATGCGATCGAGCGCCTCACGTGCTGCGGGATCGGTGGCCAGATCGCGCGCCCTCACTGCGCCGAGCGCGCTGATCGTCTCGCCGATGCAGCCTTCGCGCACCGTGGCCGCGACGATCGCTGCCGCGTCGCCGCGCTCGTTGAGCGCTCCTCGCATGGCGAGCGGCCCGGGCCCGATGGGCCGCGCGAGCAGCGCGGAAGCCAGCGCGAAGCAGAGCTCGGCATGCGCGATCTCGTCGCCCATCGCGGACTGGGACGCGCGCACCAAGTCTGGCGGGGCGCCCAGCGACAAGAGCTCGAGCGTGAAGCGGGCGAACGACGCGACCGAGGCGTGCTCGTGGCCGCCACTCTCTGCCCACGCCTGGCCGAGCTCGGCGCGCTGAGCGCCCGTCAGGTTCGCGCACGCGACCTGCACCTCGGTTCCCTGCCAGTCCGTGCGCTCCTCGAGCGGCGCTAGCACTGCCCGGCCTCGCACGATGAACGGACGCCCTTCGCAGAACTCGGTGACGGACACGTCGGCGTAGTAGCAACACTCGAACGCGTCGGGATCGGGGCCACAAGGCACGCTGTGCACGTCGGCCTCGCACCAACAGAGCCCAGGCTCCGCGGTGCAAGATTGGTCGACCTCGATCGTCGCTTCGATCGCGCCGGAAGCCTCCTCGGATCCTGCTTCGGGGCAGAATTCGAAGGCTTGGAAGCAGACGTAGGTGAGCCCCTCCGGGCTCGCGCAGAACGGCCCCGCGCCAGCCATGCCGGTGGAGGACGAGGAGGACGACACGACGGTGCCGAACCCTCCACCGCCTTGGCTGCTTGCGCCCTCGCCGCCCGCCCCATCGCCGTCTTCGACGAACACGACCTTGCCACCACAAGCCAGTGCGGGCGCGAGGCCCAGCGCGAGCCACAGACGCGAACGAAACGCGAGCGAGTCCGTGGAAGTCATCGCTCCAGGCCAACAAGTTTCGGGCCGGCGCGCAACCCTAGTGAGAAAACAAGCGGGGGTGGGGCCCGCGCGTAGCGTCTTGGGGGTGGGGGCCCCGATCGCGGTTTGCCCGCGTTGGGGAGGGGGCTGGCGACAGCCCCCCATGGGGGACTAGCTTCATCAGATGCTGCTAGGCCTCCGGCGCCGCGAAGGCTCTTGCTCGCTCGACGCTGGCGAGGTCCGCTTGTCTTCATGGGCAAACGCTGGCGTGAAGTGGCGATGGTCACGGTGGGGCTGCTGGCCGTAGGCTCTGCCCACGCCCAAGGCGCTCCCATCAGCGACGAGCCTCCGCCCGCCGCGCCGGTGTTGATCCCGCAGCCGCCCGTGCCGACGTGGACCCTCCCTGTGTGGACGCTCCCGCCTCCCAGCGCCGCGCCACCCCCGCCGCCGCAGCTGGTCGAGCGATCCGAGTCTCGCCGCATCGTGGGCATCACCCTCGTGAGCATGGGCATCCATCGCTTCCTCGCGGGTCTCCCAGTGCTCATCCTGGTGAACCCGATCATCGGCGGCCCGCTGATGGGATCAGGAGCCATCCTGGGCTCGATCGGGGCAGGGCTGTGGGCGACTGGCGCCAAACGCGTGCCGCTCGAGTCCGGCGCGCTCAGCCTCCCAGGGCTGCCGCACGTGAGCGTGGGAGCCGGAAGCGGCTCGCTCACGTGGTCGTTCTGAGGACATGCGTAGGAACCCACCACGGCTTGTCGTGTACGCTCGCCGGCCGATGAAGATCGCGAAGCTCAGCTGCTGCGTGGCGGTGATGGCGGGTTGCGGCGAACACCCCGTCGCCGAGCAGCCAAGCCCGACCCCGACCCTCGCCGCAGCGCCCTCGGTCATGTCTGCAGACACCGCACCCGTGCCCGGCGCGAGCGCGACCGCCGCCGCCCCGCCGGTGGACGCAGATCCTGCGGCGCCACTGCCGCCGAAGTCGCTGGACCTCACGGCCAACGGCGCCCCGCCGGGCACGGTGCCGGCGCCTGCCTATGCGGTGCTGTTCGACACCAAAAAATCTTGGAAGCTCAGCGCGACGCGCGAGCGCCAGGGGGGCGACCAGCCCACCAAGGCCCGCACCAAGCACACGATCGACTGCAAGGTGGCGGAGGTCGCGCGCTACAGCTGGGGAGTGCGCGCGCGGGTGAACTGCAAAGACATGCCGGCCGCGGGCTCCACCAACTTGGTCGAGGGCAACTGGTTTGCCACCAGCGGCGGCCTCTACCACTCGAGCCAGCCTCTCACGAGCACACTCCTGCTCGAAGAGGCGACGTTCGTCCTACCGCCGAGCCCCAAGCCGGAGACCAAAGAGGAAAAGGACCCCGAGATGGAGGGCTTTGGTTCCAAACGGCGCGTCTTCCAAGAGAAGTCTGCGTGGTGCCTCGAGCACATGAGCTGGGGCGGCGACGAGGGCTGGCACAGCGTGTGTCTCGACGCAAACAGCGGCTTCGTGTCCGGCAGCTACGGCTGGGCTGGCGGCATGACCGAAGAGGTGAAGTTCACGGTCAGGTAGCGAGGCCAAAGTCGACTCCGCCAAGAAATCGGTGCGACACTTCGTGCCCCCCTGCGTCCTTGCCCTACAGAGCTCGCAACCCGCGGGCCGGAGGATGCACAAATGACCTCGAGAAAGCTCTGCTTTGGCTGGTTGGTGCTTTCCACCCTGGCGATCGGCTGCAGGCCGCGCGTGCCCAAGATCCCCGAGACCACCACCGCGAAAAACGCGGATGGCTCGGTCAGCGTCACCCACCGTCACCTCAAGATCGCAGTGGACGGTCCGCGGGACCTTCAGGTGGATGGGGCCAGCCCTACCGAGCTGAGTTTGTCGTGGCGCACGAACGGCTGGCCCGACGACGTCTTGGTCAAGGCACCGGACGAGCTGACCCCGATGACGCAGGACGAGTGGAAAGTGGACGCGCAGCTCCGTGGGTCGTCGTTTCGAGTGCTCGAGAGCAAAGACACCGAAGGTGGTGGTTTCAACGCGACCTACACCTACCGAAACAAGAAGTTCGACCAAATGGCGGCCTACTACAGCGTGCAGCAGATCGGCGCGGAGAAGCTCGTGTGCAGCTACGCGGGCAGCGCGAACGGCGCGCGCATAGCCAAACGCATTTGCGAGTCCATCCGGGCCGTCGAGTCACCCGCCGCGACCAGTCCCAGCAGCGATGCGACGATCGCAGCGGCGCCCCGACCAGGGCGCTAGTCCGCCCGAAGGGCGGCCAACGATATCGGGGGGCGAGACCAGACGAGTCGCGTTGTAGGGACGCCCCCTAGCCCAGGAAGTCAGGCAGCGTTGCGGTTGCGTGAGCGATCACGGCGCGAACTTCGCGATGGCGAGGTCGAACGACGTGTCGATCGCGTCGAGCGGGCCCTGACCGAAGTCCACTTTGCCCTGCACGCTGCACAGGAGGTAGACGTTGTCGCCGTCGTCGATGGCCAGGCCCTCGGCATACTGCGACTCGGCGTCGCCGAACGCCTGCCCCGCTTGGGGCGTGCCGTCATCATCCAGGCGGAGCACGAACACATCCGTCTTGCCAGCGCTCACGAGCTTGCCACCAGCGAGCTCGAGCGCGCCTTCGAACTGGCCCGCGACCACGATGCGACCGGTGCCGTCGATCGCCACATCGGTGGCCACTTGGTCGGTCTCGTCGCCCCAAGACGCGGCAAACAAGGGGGCGCCGCTGTCGTCGAGGCGGAGGACGAACGCGTCTCGACCGCCGCGCGACGTGAGCTCTTGCGGGCCAACGGTCATCGTGCCCTCGAACCAGCCCACCACCAGCAGATCGCCGGTGACCTGATCGATCTCCACATCTTCAGCCCTCTGATCTTCGGCGTCGCCGAACAAGCGCACGAAGCGAGGAGTGAGGTCGGCCTCGAAGCTCGCGATCAGCACGTCCTTGCCGCCGCCGTGCTCCTCGGATGGCGCTTCCACCAACAGCCCGCCTGCGAAGCCCGCTGCGTGGAGCGTGCCACCAGTATCCACCGCCACCGCAGTCAGGCTGTCATCGCCCGGTGAGCCCAGCTGCCGCGCGGCGACCATCTGTCCGTTCTGGTTGAGCAAGAACACGAAGGCGTCGTCGCCGCCCGCACCGACGAAGTCGGGGTCGGGAGTGTCGAGCGACATCGTGAAGTCGCCCACGGACACGATCTGGTTGCTGCTGTCGAACGCAGTACCGCGCACGCTGTTGTTGATGCGACGCACGATCCAACGGAGCGTGTCGTCCGCGTTGATTCGCGCGACCCACAAGTTGGACGCTCCGTTGGCTTGTTGGTTGAACAGGTAGCCGCTGTACTTCCCGCCGAGCGCGAGCTCTTCGGTCTGGCGCGAGCTAGCCAGCGCGAACACCTCTTGCAGGGCACCGTCGCCCTCTCGAATGAACGACGCCAAGCTGCCGTCGCCCGTCGACAGCGAGAGAACCAGCACGTCCTGGTTGCCCATCGACGTGATGTCGCTGCCGTCCACCGTGATCGTCCCCGCCAGCGCCGCAGCGGCGTGCAGCTCGCCCGAGCTCACGTCGAGCGCGGCGCCCCGCTGATCGCCAGCGGAGGCGTAGCGGTGGGCCCACAAGGGAGACAACGCGGTCAACGCAGCGCCGCCCCCGCTCCCGCCCCCGCCGCCTGCACCACCTGCACCGCCTTGGGAGCCAGCTCCCGCGCCGATCACCGCATCAGGCGAGTTGCACGCGAGCAGCATCGAACAAGCGAGCCAGCGAGCGTTCATGGAAAGGTGCCCTCCAAGGCGAACCCTCCCCCGCTTGCGACGTTCATCGGCGCGACCCGCAGCGCCGACGCAGAGCCGCTGTCTTCCGTCGCGACCTCGATGATCACGCCCAAAGCCGTGCCGAGCAGCGCCGCTCCACCGCCTATGGTGAGCCCCAAGAAGGCCCCGTAGTCGACGTTCTTCTGCCGGTTGTCCTCGCTCGGATCGTAGCCCGACGCCGGATCGCACACTCGCTCTTCGCCGCAGTTCTCGTCCAGCGTCGCCTCGACACCCATGCCGTGCACGCGGAAGCCGACGCCTGCGCCCAGGAGCCCCAGGCCGATACCACCGGTGATGAAGGGCCACACCGGAACACTGCGCGAGCTCTGCGCGACCGGCGCCACAGCGGGCTTGTCGGCAGGCGGCAAAGAGGCCTTGGCGAGGGTGATGTCGAGCGCCGCGGTGCGCCCAGCCTCGGCGGTCACGCTCCGCTCGACGGACACGTAACCTGGCGCCTCGACCTTCACCATGTGCGCGCCAGGATCGAGCGGGATCGACTCGTCCAGCATGGCCAACGGGATGGGAACGCCGTCGCGAAGCACGGTCAGCCCCTCGGGCCTGGGAGAGATGGTCAGGTTCAGCTTTGGCAGCCGCGGCTCGAGCTCCGCCAGAGCTTTGTCGATCAGCTCTCCGAGCGTCTTCTTTCGCTCCTCGCCCTGCGTCTCCTGATTCAGCACGATCGCCCGCTTGAGCTCGGCCCAGGACGCCGCGAGCTTGCCCTCGTGATCGCGGCATTTGGCCACGTTGATCAGGGTGCTTGCAGCGGGGTCGAGCTGCATGCTCGCGTCGAACTTCGGGCACGCGCCGTCCCAGTCACCCTTGGCCAACAGGTCGCGCGCGGTTTTGTACAGCGCCTCGGCAGCCGCCGGGTCGCGGGCTGGCTTTTGAGCCTGGTCGGCTCGCACGTCTGGCACGGCCGCGAGGCTGAGCGCACAACCAGACCAGAGCGCGACGCGGCGAGCGCGATCAACGAACATCGAGGGGATCCGTGGAAGCGGGTTTCTTCTTGCTTGGGCGCCCCGCGGCGGCCGGCGGCCGAGCGAGGGGCGCGGACGCGCTCGGCTCGCCGGCGCTGGTCGTGCCGGTCGACTCGGGAGCGGCGGCCGGCTCTGCGGTGGCTGAGTTGCTCGCGAGCGGCAACGTGGGCTCCCTCGCGATCGTGGTGTTGCTCGGCTGCACGGCGACACGTGCTTCGGCCGCGGGCGCCTCGGCACGCGGGCGAGCGCTCTCGGTGGCCCGCGCGCCCTCGCGGCTGAACGACAAGAACACGCCCAAGCCTATGCCGAGCGCCGCAAGCAACGCGAGCAACCCCAGCTGTTGCGTCCTCGTGAAGTGCCGGGCAGGCACCACGGTGGGCGCGGCGCTGTCGGAGCGTGGCTCTGCCAGAAGTGGCATAGCTCCCGCGCTTGGCTGGGCGTTCACCAACGTCGTGCCGCGCCCGCGATCCTCGTCCGACACCAACCCCGAAGGCGCCGCCACGCCCAACGCCTCGGCCAACGCCGCGACGAGGTTGAGCGCGCGGCGGAAGCGGTCCTTGGGATCGCGCGCAGTCGCTTTGGCGAACCAGGCGTCGAACGACGCGGGCAGGCTCTGCCCAAAGCGGCGCGCACGCGCGCTCGCCGGCTCGGGCAGGCCGCGCGCGATGCGCGCCGCGAGCTTGTACAGGCCCGAGCCTTCGCGCGACTCGAGATCCCAGTAAGGAGTGCCTACCAACATGGTGAACGCCAGCTGCGCGAGCGCATACGTGTCGGAGCGGCCCGAGATCTCGCCGTCCTCTGCCAGCTGCTCGGGCGCCATGTACAGCGGCGTGCCCATGAAGCCGGTCGTGATCTTGTCCTGTCGGGCCACCACCTTGGCGATGCCGAAGTCCAAGATCTTGAGCCTGGCCGAGCCATCGTCTCGGTAGGTCACGAACAGGTTCTCGGGCTTGAGGTCACGATGCACGATGCCGGCCGCGTGGGTGCGCTCGAGCGCGAGCGCGGCTTGGTACAAGTACAGCACCACCTCTTCGGCAGGCAGCGACCCTCGCCGCTCCAGCATGTCGAACAGCTCTTCTCCCTTGAGCAGCTCGAGCACCAGGAAGGGCAGCCCGCTCGGCGTGTCCACGCCGGCATCGAGCACCTGCACGATGTGCTCGCTCTCCACGTCCGAGGCCACCGTGCACTCGAGCTTGAAGCGCGTGCGCATCTCGGCGTCGCGCACCAGCGTGGGCAACATCACCTTGAGGGCGCAGCGCCGCCGCGTCTCGAGGTGGATCGCCTCGTAGACTGCGCCCATGCCGCCGGTCGAGATACAACGCACGACCTCGTATCGCTCGTGGAAGGTCCGGCCGACCAGGAACGGTATCGAGCTGGGCTCCGGGGTAGAGTCCTCGGCCACGATGATCGAAGCTAGCCCACCCTTGCCAGTTCGCCCAACTGGGTCGAAGAAGAACCTGGACTCGTTGAGGTCCACTGCGCGCTGGCAATTCGTCAGCTGAGCGCGCGCCGCAGCGCCGCCTTCGTTGTACAAGGTTGTGTCGACCTCCGTGAACAGGCCAGTCCAAAGCCGCGGCGCCGAGGTCGCTCTCGAGGGAGAGGTCACCAAGGTGACCTACTCCAACGACCAGACCGGGTTTCGCGTGATCCGCGTGCTCGTGGACGCCGACAAGCGCGAGCGCACGCTGGTGGGAGTGTTTCCCACTGCGCCTCCGGGCACACGCGTGCGGGCCACGGGCCGCGCCGTGGTCGACCCGCAACGTGGCGAGCAAATCAAGGTCGACACCCTGCTCACCGTCGCGCCTTCCACCTTGGTCGGACTCGAGCGCTTCTTGGGCTCTGGGGTGGTGCCCGGCGTGGGCGAGACCATCGCGAGGCGGATCGTCGAGGCCTTCGGCGAGCGGACGCTGGACGTGCTCGACCGCGAGCCCGCGCGTCTGCGCGAGGTGAGCGGCCTCGGCGAGAAGCGCGCCGCTCAGATCCAGAACGCGTGGGAGGGCCACCGCGTGCTCGGAGCCATCATGATCTTCTTGCAGTCGCACGGCGCCTCCCCGGCGCTCGCGGGCCGCATCTACAAACGTTTCGGCGCGAAGGCGCTGTCGATCGTGTCGAGCTCGCCGTACCGCCTGGCGCTCGACGTGTGGGGCGTGGGCTTCAAGACCGCCGACAAGATCGCCGGCTCGCTGGGGGTGGCCAAGGACGCACCCGAGCGCGCCCAGGCCGGCGTGCTCCACGTGCTGCACGAACGCTCGGGTCACGGGCACACGCTCACCGAGCGACGGGCTCTGGCGGAGCTGTCGAGCCACATGCTCGAGATCGACGAGCGCTTGGCCGACAGCGCCGTCGACATGCTGGCGCTGGAGGGTCGCGTCCACCTGGAGCAAGAGCTGGCGGGAGTGGATGGCGTGGCGGTCTACACGCCCGCGCTGTTCGAAGCCGAGACCGGCGTGGCGCGCACGTTCGCGGAGCTCTTGCTCACGCCGCTGCTGAAGAACCGCTTGCCCGAGCTGTGCAGCGCCGTGCTCGCGGCGTTCGAGCAGCGCAGCCGGGTGACGCTGGCGCGCGAACAACGCGCGGCGCTCGAACGCGCTGCGGAGCACAAGGTAGTGGTGATCACCGGTGGCCCCGGCGTGGGCAAGACCACCATCGTGAAGGCGCTCTTGATGCTGTTCGACGCAGCCCAGGTGAAGGCGCGGCTGGCCGCACCGACGGGCCGCGCGGCCAAGCGCATGACCGAGGCCACGGGCCGCGAGGCGGTCACGTTGCACCGCTTGCTCGAGTTCGACCCACAGACACGCGCCTTCGCCAAGAACCGCGACAACCCGCTCGACCTGGGCGCGTTGATCGTGGACGAGTCCTCGATGATCGACATCGAGCTGATGGCCGCGCTGGCTCAGGCGGTGCCGCGTGAGTCCCGGCTGGTGCTGGTCGGCGACGTGGACCAGCTGCCCAGCGTGGGCCCCGGCGCGGTGCTGCGCGACACGATCGAGTCCGGTGCCGTGCCGACCCAGCGCCTGACCGAAATCTTCAGACAAGCTGCGGGCAGCAAGATCGTCGAGAACGCCCACCGCATCCACCAGGGCCTCGCGCCCAGCTCGGAGAGCACCCCCACGGGGGAGTTTTTCGTGATCGAGCGCCGATCGGACGAAGAGGCCGCCGACACCGTGATCGATCTCGTGACGCAACGTATCCCCAAGCGCTTCGGGCTCGACCCGATGCGTGACGTTCAGGTGCTCACGCCGATGCACCGCGGCGCCTCGGGCACCATCGCGCTCAACGAGCGCCTGCAGGCCGCGCTCAACCCGAGCGGCGCGCTGGTCAAATCGGGCAACCGCAGCTTTCGCCTCGGCGACAAGGTGATGCAGCTGAAGAACGACTACCAGCGCGAGGTGTACAACGGCGACGTCGGCCTGATCGGCAAGATCAGCCAGGAGGATCGCACGCTCGTCGTACGCTTCGACGATCGAGAGGTCGTCTACCAAGAGGGCGATCTGGATGAGCTCACGCTGGCCTACGCCACGAGCATCCACAAGAGCCAAGGCAGCGAGTACCCCGCCGTGGTCATCCCGCTGACGATGACCCACTTCGTGATGCTGTCGCGCAACCTGCTGTACACCGCCGTCACGCGCGGCAAACGTCTGGTCGTGCTGGTGGGCGATCCCAGGGCGGTGAAGCTGAGCCTGGCCGAGACGCGCAAAGAGGCGCGCGCGACGGGCCTCGCGGACCGGCTGCGGCGGACGGTGCGCGGCTGATCAGTGGCGCCACACGCTGGGCGCGGCCCGAGGCCACACGTTGCTGGGCACACGGGGCACTGCTAGCTTGCGCGCCCTCTCAGATTGGAGCGTGACATGGCAGCAGCTGGTTCGGGAAACGCGCAGGCCCTCTCCGGGCTTTCGATTCAAGGTGGCGCCGCGATCGTGGCCCCGGTGACCTCGTTCCAGAACGGCATCCCGCCGAACGCGCTGGTCGTGCTGCCCATCCAGAAGATGACGGATGAGCTCAAGGAGAGCCTCGAAAAAGGACCGCTAGCGGTCACGCGCGAGCAGCTGTGGGAGCTGCTTGGCTTCAACGGACCGGCGGTGCAGGTGCAGGACGACCAAGGGCGCCCGCTGATGATCGGGCTCGAGGACCTGCTCGGCGGCTTGGACAAACACTTCAACGAGAAGCCCGAGGACCTGAACCGCGGCCGCATCTACGCCCAAGAGCTGATGAAGCACGAGCGCTTCCAGCGAGCCGAGCAGGTGTTGTCCAAGGTCGTCGCCAAGGGCGGCACCGGCGAGGACTGGCTCGCGCTCGGCATCTCGCAGCTGCAACAAGACAAGCTCGAGAAGGCCGAGGGCACGCTCAAGGGCGCGCAGAACCTACTCAAGACCAACCCCTACCCGTCGCTGCACCTGGCCAAGCTCTCCAAGAAGAAGGAGGACAGCGCCGCGGAGCGTGCGCACATCGACAAAGCGATCGAGATCGACGGTGAGATGGTCGACAGCTGGGCCGTGTTGTTCACCCACCTGAAAGAGAAGGGGGACGAAGAGAGCGCGGTGGCCGAGCTCGAGAAGATCGCCAAGGAGAAGAAGAACGCGCGCCCGCTGGTGGCGGTGCAGGCCTTCTACGGTGGCAAAGAGGAGACGCGCGACAAGGCGATGGAGGCGGGCAACAAGGCGCTCGCGATCGATCCCGACGACGTGCTCGCCCTGCTCGCCCAATCGGCTCTGTTCGGTCAGAAGGGAGACTTGGAGGGCGTGGTCAAGCTGCTCCAGCCCCACGAGGCCAAGATGACGCGCGACGTGCGGCTCGCCAACAACTACTTCGAGGCGCTGATGCAGTCGCGCCAGATCGACAAGGTCACCAAGCTGCTCAACGCGCTTGCCGGGTCACAGAACCAGCAGGTCAAAGAGTTCGCGCTCCAGCGCTCCAAGGCCGTCGCGCAGTTCCTGCAGCAGCAGCAGCAGCAGATCGCCAAGCTGGCGAACACGCCGAAGCCCAGCTGAAGATCGAGGCTGGCGGTCGTCACCCCCAGATCGGCGACCGTCAGCCAGTTCTTGCGGTCGAGCGCCATTTTTCTGGGCGCCACGGCGTGGCACGGCGCTCGCTATTGCGCGCGCATGAAACAAGCGCTGCGTCGGGTCTGGGTCGTCGCGTGGGAGAGGCTGCGAGCGAGCGCGTGGACGCCGCTCGTCGCGAAGGGTGTGGCGGGGAGCGCTCTGCTCCTCGGCCTGGCCCTGGTCGGCAGCGGCGCCTTCGATCGTTGGATGGCGGCCAAGCCCGCGTTTGGCGCGGTCGAGCGGGGCGCGCGTGCGCGCGCGTCGGCCGCACGCTCAGAGGGTGCCGGTGCGAGCTCGGCCGCGAGCTCCGCAGCTCCCCCCGCAGCGGTGAGCTCCGCGGCCGCCCCCGCAGCGGCGAGCTCCGCCACGCCGGGCGCGTACACGAGCGACGGCCGCTTGATCCTCAACCTGGCGACCGAGGCGGATCTGGACAAGCTGCCAGGCATCGGCGCCGCGAAGGCCAAGGCCATCGTCGAGCTGCGCAGCAAGCTGGGCGGCAAGCTCAAGCGACTCGAAGATCTCACGCGCATTCGGGGCATCAAGCGCAAGCTCCTGACCAAGCTCAGGCCGCTCGTGGTGCTCGATCCGCCCGTGGAGCCAGCACAGTAGGTGCCTGCCAGCGCTCGTGCTAGCCAACCGCCATGGCACGCTCAGATGGCAGGGCTCTCAGCGATCATCGCGCGGTCGAAGCCACGCTCGGCTTCCAGCGCAACGCCGAGGGCTCGGTGCTGTACCGCGTGGGTCGCACCGTGGTGCTGTGCACGGCCTCGATCGACGCCTCCGTCCCGGGCTGGATGTTGGGCAAAGGGCGCGGCTGGATCACGGCCGAGTACCAGATGCATCCGCGCTCGGGACCGGAGCGCCGCGAGGCACGCGACGGGCGAGGCAAGGCTCCCAGTGGGCGTACGCAGGAGATCCAGCGCCTGATCGGGCGTGCCTTGAGGGCCGCGGTCGACCTCGACGCGCTGGGAGAGCGCAGCGTGACGGTGGACTGCGACGTGCTCGAGGCCGACGGCGGCACCCGCACCGCGTCGATCACGGGCGGCTTCATCGCGCTCGCGGCGGCGCTGGCCAAGATCAAGGGCAGCCTGGCCAAGCCTGTGCTGCGCGAGCAGGTCGCCGCCATCAGCGTGGGCTACTTGGAGGGCAGCTCCGAGCTCGCCGTGGATCTGGACTACAGCGAGGACAGCAAGGCTCGCGTGGATCTCAACTTGGTCGCGACCGAGCGAGCCCGCATCGTCGAGGTGCAAGGCACGGCAGAGGGCGAGCCCATTCCCCGCGCCGATCTGGATCGCATGATCGACGCTGGTCTCAGCAGCATTTCCGCCCTAACGAAGACCCAGCGAGCCTTGCTCGCCAGCGCCGGCGTGGACCTCGGCGCGCTGATGATCCAAACCTGAGCACGCTTCGAGCAGCAGCATGGCCGCAAAGCTCATCACCCTCGTCCTCGCGACCAAGAACGCCGGCAAGGTGGCCGAGCTGCGCGCGCTGCTCGAGGCCGAGCCGGTCGAGGTGTTGGCCGTGACGGAAGTGTTGCCCGCCTGGGCCGCTCCCGCGGAGACGGGCGCCACGTTCGAGGAGAACGCGTACTTGAAAGCGCGCGCCGTGGCCGACGCGACCACGCTCGTCACCATCGCCGACGACTCCGGCCTGGAGGTCGACGCGCTCGGCGGACGCCCGGGCGTGCGCTCGGCCCGCTTCGCGCGAGATGGCGCCACTGACGCGGAGAACAACGCCGCCCTGCTGACCGCGCTGAGCGAGGTCGAGGACGCGGGTCGCACCGCGCGCTTTCGCTGCGCCATCGCGCTGGTCGACCCGTTCGGAGACCCCGACAAGCCGCTGACCGCAGAGGGCCGCTGCGAGGGGCTGATCAACCGCAGCCCCCGCGGCGAATCGGGCTTCGGCTACGATCCGTTGTTCGTCGTGGCCGGCACCGACAGGACGTTCGCCGAGCTCGGCGACGCGGAGAAGAACCGCCTCAGCCACCGCGGCAAGGCCGTGCGCGCCATGCTGCCCCGCATCCACGACCTGATCGCCACGCGCCTGGCCGAAGAGCAGCGCGTGCTCGGGGCGCGCTCATGAGCGTTCGCAAGACGCGCCTCGAGATCTACAGGGGTCTGGGCGGCTTCGGCACGCTGGGGCTGGAGATCGTCCTGAGCGTGCTCTTTGGCCTGTTCGTGGGCAACTGGGCCGATGGCCGCTGGGGGACGGATCCATGGCTCACGTTGGTGGGAATGGCCTTCGGCATGGCGGCCGGCGTGCGCGCGGTGCAGCGGGCGCTCAAGCTCATGAAACGCGAGGCGCTGCGCGAGGAGCGCGAGCAAGGCAACCCCGTCCCGCTGTTCGAGACGGACAGGGACCGTGACGCGCGCACGCTCGAGACCGAGAGGGCGCTCGAAATCTCGCGCTCCGCCCGTGACGGAGAGAACGAGTCAGACCGAGGCGGAAGTCCTGGGGGGGACGCCAAATGACCTCTCCCAGCGACGACACCTCGACCGAAGCTCGAGAAGCTGGCGCTCCCACGACGAGCCCGAAACGGCGCGATCCGGCGTTGCTCTGGGCCGTGAAGGCCACCGCCGTGGCCGCGGTCGTGTTGGCCGTCGCTGCCGGCGTCGCGGTCGATCCGTGGTGGGCCGTGGGCACGCTGATCGGTGGCCTCCTGGCCACGGCCAACCTCGTGCTCTTCATCCGCATCGTGGAGAGCTACCTGGTGCTCAAGGCCAAGGCCGCACCCTGGGCCCTGCTGTGGGCGCTCAAGCTGCTCGGCCTGTTCCTGTGCGTGTACGTGATCTTGCGCCAGGGCAGCGTGGAAGCGCTCGCCTTCGTCATTGGTTACGGGGCGTTGCCCATCGGCATCGCCGCCTCGTCGCTGCACACCCGAGCCGAGCCGAGCCCACCGGAGCCGGCTCCTTGACGTCTTTCCTCCCTGCCCCGCGGGGCTCGTGGTAGAGAGCCGGCCGCACGGTCTAGCCCATGCCCAAGCACACGTATTGGCTCACCTATCTGTTCGATCTGTTCCCCGCGCTGAAGACCAACGCGCAGAACCTGGGGGACAGCTTCATCCTTCACCAGCACCCCACCTGGCGCTCGAGTGAGCCTGTGCTCACGGCCATGGTGTACATGGCGTTCCTGCTGGTGCTCGCGCTGATTGCGCGGCGCACGCTGGTCAACGTGAAGGTGGCGGCGGTCCCGTCGGACAAGCTCACCCTCGTGACCTTCTTCGAGGTGTTCCTCGGCTACTTCTACGACCTGATCAAGGACGTGATGGGGCCTGAGCGCGCCAAGCAGCACTTCCCGCTGATCGGAGCCGCGGCGCTCTTCATCATCTTCTCGAACCTCGTCGGAATGATCCCCGGCGTCGGCTCGCCGACCTCCAGCCTCAACGTCACGCTGGGCATGGCGCTCGTGGTGTTCGCGGTCTTCAACTACCAGGGCATCAAGAAGCAAGGCGCGGTCAACTACATCAAGCACTTCATGGGCCCGGTCTGGTACCTGGCACCTCTCATCTTCGTGATCGAGATCATCTCCACCTGCATCCGCCCGGTCACGCTCGCGGTGCGGTTGATGATGAACATCGCGGTCGACCACTTGCTGGCCTCGATCTTCATCGGGCTGGTGACGCTGTTCATCCCCATCCCGATCATGTTCCTGGGTCTCATCGTGAGTGTCGTGCAGACCTTGGTGTTCTGCCTGCTCACGGCCGTGTACATCGGCCTCGCCACGGACGAGCACGAGCACGACCACGGCGGGGAGCACCACGACCACGAGCACGGCCACGACGACCACGCCCACGCGCACTGATGCGCCTGGCGCTTCGGAGTGACCGCACGGCGGGCAGCTCGAGAGAGTCGCCCGCCGCTGTCGTTTTCGAGGGCTGGATGTCCGCTCGCACGCCGCGCGTGGCGCCGGAAATGGGTGCTGGCAGGGCCCCAAAACGCGAAAAATTCTCACGGATCCAGATCGGATCTGGTCAGGCCGAGAAATCCGAACTAGAGAGCCCTCGCGTCGAGCGCGGGCTCTCGCCCAGCTCGAAGCAAGAATTGTTTTCTGATTCGGCCGGCATGCCGGTTGATCGCGAAGTAGGCCCTTAAAAGGAGCAGATTGGGATGTCCCTGAAGAGCAAGCTGTCGTTGTCCGTCACGGCGTTCGTGGCGACCGTGCTGGTTCCGGCGATCGCGTTCGCGCAAGCGTCCGCCCCCGCGAACAAGAACGATGCGGCCTCGGGGTTGGCCATCGCAGCCGGTCTCGCGATCGGTCTTGGTGCGTTGGGTGGAGCGCTCGGCCAGGGTCGCGCCACCGCGGCTGCCCTGGAGGGCATCTCGCGCAACCCGGGCGCAGCCGCCCGCATTCAGACGCCGATGATTCTCGGCTTGGCGCTGATCGAGTCGCTCGTGCTGCTCGCGTTCGCCATCGCCTTCTTGCTGATGAACAAGATCGCCCTCGTCTGAGGCGTTCTTTCTCCCAGCGAACGACCTGAACGAGGCCTCGGGGTAGCCCCCGAGTGCTTCGTTTTGTCGTCTTTGGTGGCGGCTACTTCCTGATCCAGCCCAGCGCCAGGTGGGCGCTGACCCATACGGCCGCGAGCACCAGCAGGGTGCTGCCCACGGTGCGGTCGCCTTGCGCGCGCAGCCACGCACCCGCCAGCACCAGGCTGCCGCCGATGATGGCGCTGAACGCGCGCCGGCCCAGGCGGTCGAGCGCGGCGGGCAACAGCGTGTCGTTGGTCGCCAGGGTCAGCCGGCCCAACCGCAAGTCCTCGAGCACCTCGCGGGATAGCTGCGGCAGATCGTACGTGCTCGAGCCGATGCGCTCGATGCCACGCCACAGCTCGTTGCCCAGGCGCTGGGGCGAATAGCGCTTCTTCAAGAGGTCCAGGAAGAACGGCTTCGATTCATTCAAGACGTCCAGGTCGGGGTAGATCTCCTTGGCCACGCCCTCGATCGTCATCAGCGCCTTGCCCACCAGCAAGAAGTCAGGCGGGATCTCCAGGCCGAACTTCTTGGCGCCGTTCACCAGGTCCGCGATCAGCGCGGACAGGTTGATGTCTTTGAGCTGCTTGCCGAGGTACTTCTCCGCGATCAGCGCCACGTGCGCGCGGTAGGCGCGCATGTCGACGCGCTTGTTGGGCGTCGCGATCGCGTACAAGGCGTCGGCCAGCGCCAGGTGATCGTTGCGGCCCGCAGCCACCATCAGGTCGATGCAGCGGTCGCGCATCTCTGGCGAGAGGCGGCCCACCATGCCGAGATCGATCAGGCCGATCACCGGTTCTTCGGGTGTGCCCGAGATCAAGATGTTGCCGGGGTGCGGATCGGCGTGGAAGAAGCCATCCTCGAAGATCATCTTGATCACGATGCCGACGGCCGTCTTGGCGATGCGCTCGCCCGAGAAGCCGTCGTCCTTGATCGCCTCGTGCACCTTCTTTCCCGGAAGCAGCTCGAGGGTCAGCACCTGCTTGGAGGAGGCGGCCCTCTCCGGCAACGGGAAGCGAATCGATGCGTGACCTGCGAAGTTCTCGCGGAAGCGCACGGCGTTCTCCGCTTCGAGCACGAAATCGAGCTCTGCGGTGATGGCGCGATCGAACTGCTCGACGAGACCCGCCGGGCTGTAGGTGCTGGCCTCGGGGAACGTCTTCTCGATCAGGCGAGCCAAGTCGTGCAAGAGCTCGAGGTCGCTGGCCACCGTCGTGCGGATGCCGGGGCGCTGCACCTTGACCACGACCTCGCGCACGCCATCCTCGGTCTTCAAGCGGGCGCGGTGCACCTGACCGATCGAGGCGGCTGCCAGCGGCTTCTGCTCGAAGCTCTCATACACCTCGGCGAGAGGCGTCCCGAGCGAGGCCTCGACGGCTGCACGGATGGTGTCGAAGGGCAGGGGTGACACCTCGTCTTGGAGCTTCTTGAGCTCGCGGATCCACTCTGGCGGGAGCACGTCGCTGCGCGTCGAGGCGATCTGACCGAGCTTGACGAACGAAGGCCCCAGGTCCATCGCCACCAAGCGCACACGCTCGGCCATGGGGCTCTTGGCTTCGGCCAAGCCTGCGCTCTCTGCGGCCGCAATCTCGGGGTCGTCGCCGTTCGCGGGCTCGCCGTCCTTCCTTTCGGGGTCCTTTTTGGCGGCTGCCTTCTTGGCCGCAGCGCCCAAGCCCAACCGGCGCGCGGCGTCAGCGAAGCCGTGCCTGACGAGCACGACATAGATTTGGCGCAGACGATCGAGCTCCCGAATGGTGGAGAGCAGCGGCACCATCAGCGCACTCGCACCAGACTGCCGCGCTCCTTGTCCGTTGGAAGCACGGCGGTCCAGCCGGCGGGCAAGCGCGGCGAGGTGAACCAGAACAAGCGCTGCGCGTCGAGCGGAGCCAGATTGACGCAGCCGTGGCTGCGCACATGGCCGAAGCTGCGATGCCAGTACGCGCCGTGCAGGCCCACGCCCTCCGAGAAGTACTGCACGTAGGGAACGCTCTCCATGCGATAGAAGCGGTTGGCGTTCTCGTCCTCGAGGTTGTCCATGTTGCTCGAGGCGAGCTTGACCCAAATGCGGAAGCTGCCCTTGGGTGTGGCGTTCGCGGAGTTGCCCTTGCCCTTGCCGCTGGACACCAGCGTCGCGAACACGGGCTTGTCGCCCTCGTAGGCCACCAGCGTCTGCGTCGCGAGCTCGACGTCGATCCAGCGCTCCTTCGCCTCGACGTCGACCTCTTCGGGCGGGCTGCTCTTGCTCGGCCGGCGCAGATCCTTCTCCCGAAGCCAGCGATCGGCGCCAATCCGCACGAACTTCTCGAACGTGCCCCCCTCTTCGAGCACTTCCACCTGCACGAACTTGGCGAGCGCCTCGCTGGTGGCTCGCCCAGCGCTCGGACCGGTGAACACGCGCGCGCCCTCGGCGATGACCCAGCCAACCCCGAGACCCACGGCGGCGGGGCCCGGCGTCAGCTCCACGCCCTGAAAGCTGAACGGTCGGGTCGGGGAGAGGTCGCGCATGGGCAGCCACAGGTCGTTGCCGCTGAGGCCGTAGCGCTGCCCAGCGAAGGCGCGCTCTTCGACCACCGCCACGGCAAAGCCTGGCTCGAGCTGCGCGTCGGCCTGTGCCACGTCGACATCGCGCAGCTTGCGATAGCCCTGCGACCCGTCTGGGCCCACGAAGTAGTAGCGAAAAGGAAGCCCATCCGAGGAAGGCTCGAAGGTCTTGGCACTGGCCGCGATCGGGGTCCCACGCGAGAGCTCGACGTGGTCGCCACAGATCCACGCATGGGGGCCCACGCTGTACCACGGCGCACGGCAACCTGCGCCACCGCGTGCGCCAAAGAGCGGCAATCTGGCCTCGCGCGCCGCCGATCCTCGGCGGGTCGCTGCCTTGACGGGCTGGTCGAACACGAACTCGTCGGTGCGCAGCACGCGCACCGTCGTGGCCCACTCCGGCAAGATGACCGGCGCTTCGGCCCAGGGCCCCACCACCGAAGGAGGTGGGGTGTCAGCAGCGGCGGTGCTCGCGCCTGCGAGCAGCCCAGCGGCCAGCGTGAGGCAGACCTGGCTAGCGATACGAGAAGCGGATCTCGTGATCACAGATGCGGAACAGGTCGCCCTCGGTGATGGCCTTTCGAGCGATGCGCTGGCCGTTGTACTCCACGCCGTTCGTCGAGCCCATGTCGACCATGTAGTACTGGCCGTTGAGGTACTCGACCATCGCGTGCTGCCGCGAGACGTTCGGATCCTTGATGGTGAGATCGCTCGACTGCTTGCCGCGCCCGATGATGAAGCGGTCCTTGGTCACGGGCACCCGCTGCCCGTTGTAGATGGCGAACAGCGGTCCGTTCGGCTGCTGTTGCATCTGCCCCATGGGCTGCTGACCCATCGGTTGCTGCTGACCCATGGGCGGCTGTTGGCCCATGGGCTGCTGGCCCATTTGCGGCTGCATCTGGCCGTAGCCCTGAGGCTGACCGTACTGTGGCTGCGGGGGCGGCGGCGGAGGCGGGGGGAAACCACCCGGCCCCTGCGGCTGCTGCTGGTAGTAGTTCTGTTGGGGAGGCCCACCAAACTGCCCGCCGGGAGGAGGCGGAGGCGGGGGCGGCACGCTCGGGGGTTTGCGCGACGCGGGCCCAGGAGGGGGGGGCGGCGCGGGAGCGCGCACGCTCGGCGGCGCTCCCGGCGGCCGAGCGCCCGGCGGGGGCGGCGGCGGAGGCGGCATGCTGCCGCGCTTGGGGCTGTTGGGTGCGCCCGGAATCGGAGGCGGGCCCATGTTCGGAGGCATCGGAGGAGGCATGCCGGGGCCGCCCATCTGTCCGGGGCCCATCGGCATGGCCGGTGGCGGCATCCGAGAGCCTGGCGCTTGCGGCGGCTGACCGTAACCCTGCGGGGGCTGACCATACCCTTGTTGAGGAGGGAACGGCGGGGGCGGCCCCCCAGGACCTTGCGGCACGGGTGGCATGCCCGGCGGCGGGGGGGGCGGTGTGAAGGCAGGACCGGGGAAAGGGGTGCGCGGGCCCGGGCTGGGGCTGTAGCTGCGTTGCCGCGCGTACTGCTTCATCGACTCGTTGATGAGGTAGTCGATGGAGCACTCGAGCTCCCGCGCCATCTGCTCGAAGGTCTCCCACAAGACATCGCGACACTGGAAGGTGCGCGCGCTCTTCTTGTTCGGATCAGCGCTCATGGTGACCTGTCACTTTTGGGCCTTCTTCGCCGCTTCGGCCAAGTCTTTGATGGTGGGAATGACGCAGAATTTCGTGAACTCGCCGAAGGAGCGGACTTCCTTCAGCTCGGTCTCCGCGGGCTTGGTCGGGTCCTTCGGGACGTTGCACGACCACTTGCACTCCTCGTCCGTGTCGCACACGGGCAACAGGCCCTTGTCGTTCTCGAACGCGGTGAGCTTCTCGATGTCCTTGGTCTCGCCGAGCACGCGATAGAACGAGAAGGCCGTGGCGCGCTGGGCCGCGGGCGTCTCTGGTGCCAGGTATTTCTCGAGAGCCTTGCGCGGATCGCCAGGCTTGCCGCCGTCCTTCAGGCCGCCAATCCAACCGCCGTAGGCGCGCGCCTCCTCGCGCGCGAAGCCCTTGGCGTCCTTCTCGGGCAGCTTGGACATGAACTCGTCGACGTCCTTCATCTCGCTCATGCGCAGCGCGATGGTGCCGGCCTGGCGGCGGACCTTCCACTTGTCCGTCTTCATCGCCTCGTAGAGCTTGTCGATCACCACCTTGCGCGGCATCTCGCTCACGCGCGCAAAGGCCATGTCGAGCACCTTGGGGGGCGCATCGCTCACGGCGACGGCGAAGACGCGCTTCACGTCATCGGCCTTGTTCGGGTCGAGCCGCAGCTCGAGCGCGGCCAGCGCCCACGCGCGGCGATCCTCCTTGGCCTTCGCGTCGGCGGCCACACCGAGACAGAAGTCGACCGCGGCCCGGCCGCCGACCTTCTTCAGCGAGCCAAGCAAGCGCTGGAACTCCTCGTCCTGATAGGAGTCGACCTGTGCCTTGAACTGCTCCGCCGTGGGGTTCAGCTTGGACGCCAGGTTGGCCGCGCGGACCTTCTCCTCGGCGGACTGCACCCACTCCTTGGAGAGCACCCAGGTCGCCACCTCGACGTACTTGGCGCTGGCGATCTCCTTCGTGGCAGGGCTCGCGATCTCGTCGATCAGGTTGGCGATCTTCTCGAGCGCGCGAGACTCCTTGGTGATGCGCTCCGGCAGCGCGGTCACGCCGTCGGGGCCCAGGAAGCGCAGCAGCTGCTCCATGCCGTACTTCTGCTGCCGGTTCTCGAGCCTGCGATCGAAGTCCTTCATCGCCCAATCCGTCAGCGCGGTCTTGAGCGTGTCGCGCAGCCCGTTGTCGACGAGCAACACTTCCTTCTCGTAGGTGAGGATCGCGTAGCCGGCGTCTTTGTAGGCAAAGGACGGATCAGGCGGCGCGGGCTGCCCAGCTTGCGCCACCGGCGGGTCCTTCTTGAGCTCGGAGATGATGATGGGCACCAGCCCTTCCAAGATCTTGGCTCGCTGATCAGCAGGCACCTCCGCCAAGGTTTCGACCATGATGTCGATGCCGACGAACCGCCCGCTGCGCGCCTTCATGCGAACCAGCGACACCGCGGACTCGACCCGCAGCGGCAGCTCGTACTTGTCGTGGAGCAGCACCGCCTTGAGCTTCTCAGGGCCGCGTTGCGTGTTCTCCCAGCGGTGGAGGTCGTCGTCGTTCACCCTGCAGCCAGCGGCGCCGAGGGCGGTGACGCTGCCGCCAAGCAGGAGAAACGTCAGGGTGGTCGCGCGCAGGCGACCCAAAAGACCTTGGCTTCGCATTCGTTCGGTGGTCCGGAGAGCGGCCATCGTACTTGCGTCACCGCGTGAGCCAAACATTTTCGACGCGCTTGAACGGCGAATCGAGGAACGACGGCTCCCCTCGGGGAATGCAGCACCGCGAGGCCCCACCGACGCGACTACCTCACGGAAGAGCAGGTGCCTGCGAGCCCAACGTGTGCGCGAGACTTGGCCCTCGCCGTTCGAGCCGCCTATTCGGGATCGCATCGATGAAGCTG
>CAZXMG010000033.1:0-91286 GCA_964641275.1 uncultured Polyangiaceae bacterium | reverse complement strand
GGTGCACGATGCCGAGAAGGTGTGCCTCTGCCAACGCCTCGCAGGCCTGAAGGCCGTGCGCCACGACCTCCTCGACCGGCAGCACGCCGCGCGCTTCCAGCTCCTTGTCGAGATCGCGGCCGTCGAGCAGCTCCAGCACCAGGTAGGGCTCCCCCGAGTCGAGCAGCCCGACGTCCATCACGCGCGCGACGTGCTCGCTCTTGATGCGAATCGCGGCGCGAGCTTCGCGAAAGAAGCGCTCCACCAGGTCGCTGCGATGGCTGAGCTCGCGCGAGAGGAACTTGATCGCGACCCGCTCCTGCAGGAGCAGGTGGGTGGCGACCGCGACGGTGCCCATCCCCCGCTCCCCCAGCACGTCCTCCAGCCGGTACTTGCCCGCCACGACCGACCCGAGCGGGACTGGTAGCGACATTCACTCCTCCAAGGCCAAGAGCCGATGAACCACCGCAAGATAACCAGCCGGTTGTTGCGGTCCGCGCTGGACCGGTGTCGAATCGATGTCGAACGTTGCGGTTTCGTGGTCTAGTCAGCGAGCGAGGATGGGGGAGAAGGCCAGCTTTCTCGAGGCTTTGAGGGACGACGCGGCGAAGCGATGTGTCGGGCGCGAACCGCTCAAGGCGCACCTGCTCGCCGCCTATCGCGCCGAGCGCGGCAGCATCGTCACGCTCGTGGGACCAGCCGGCATCGGCAAGACGTCGATCGCGCATTGGCTCTCGGCCAACCTGCCGGCTGGCGCACGCGTGGCCTGGATCTCGGGGGAGCAGATTGCGCCCAACGCCGAAGCGCTTCTGGCCGGTCTTCGGATCACGCGCGGCGACCGCGCCGGAGCGGCGGACTTGGGCCGCGGCGACGTCCGCGATCTCCTGGTCATCGACTCCTTCGAGAAGTTGAGCCCACTCGCGCCGTGGTTGTTCGGGGACTTCTTGGGGGAGCTGGGCGAGAACCTGATGGTGCTGCTCGCCAGCCGCGAGCGGCTGCCAGCGGCCGAACGGACGCAGCTTGGCATCGTCGATCACTGCGAGGAGATAGAGCTCCCGCCGCTCGATCGGCACGAGGCCGAGACGCTGCTGCGGTCACTGCTCGTCGAGCCAGAGAGGGTCGGTCGCTTGCTCGACCTGGCCCAGGGGCACCCGCTCGCGCTGCGGCTGGGGGCGGGCCGGAGCTTTGCGCTGAGGTCCGCCGACGACGGAGCGAGCGCGATCCTGGACGAGCTCGTGCGTGCCTTCGCGGCCAGTGCGCCATCGCCGCTGCACCGGCGCGCGCTCTACGCCGCCGCCGTCGCGCGCGTCATCGACGAGTCGCTGCTCTCGGCCATGATTGGCAGCGAGGATTCGGCGGCGGAGCTGTTCTTGTGGCTCAAGCGGTCGGCGCTGATGGATCGCACGGAGCTCGGCCTCTCGCCTCACGCGCTCGCGCGCCACGCGCTGTTCGCCGACCTCGAGCGCAGCGACCCGGACCTGCTCGTGCAGCTGCAGGCTCGGCTCGTGGACGCGTTGGGCGCGCGCATGTTGTCCCACGATCTGTCGACCGGGCACGACCTGTTCCTGCAGGTCGCATACGCCAACCGCAATCGCGGGCAGGCTAGTCACTATGCAGAGGTCGAGCTGGCTGGCCGCTGCTCCGTGGTCGACCTGCATGGCGGGGCGCTCGCCGAGGCGCGCGCGCTGGTGCAGCGCTTCGAGGGGGAGGAGGGCTTGGCGTCGCTCGAGGTGTGGCTCAAGCGCGACCACCTGTCCGCCGCGATCGTGGATCCAGAGGGGAAGATCGCCGCGTTCCAGGTGATCTTGCGGGTGCCATTCGCGCGCGACGAACGCGCCCTCAGCGACCCGTTGATACGGCGAAGCTGGGAGCTCTGGCACGCGCGCAGCCCCCATCCGGACGAAGGCGACCTGTACCTGTTCCGCTGGTTCATGCAGCGCGACAGCTACCAGGAGATCAATAGCAGCATGGCCCAGCTGTTCACGCTCGGGCCGATGGTGACCTACCCCAACCTGCCGAACATCTTGCACATCGCCTTCAGCAACGCCCCGCCGGAGCTATGGGATCCGCTCGCGCCCAGCTTTCAGCTGGAGTGTGCACGCGGCGAGCAAACCAGCTTCGCCGGTCGTCGCCACAATCACGTGTTCGGGTCGCTGCGCGCGATGTTGGGCGAGGCGTGGTCACAACCGAACCGGGGTGTCGCGGGCATGCGCATTCAACTGCGGAGCAGGTTCGGACTGCCCCCACCAGGGCCGACTCAGCCTTCGGATCGCGCCCCCGCACCCCTGACGGAAGAGGCGTTCGCACGAGGTCTGCCTGGCCTGCTCTCGTCGCTTCAGGCGCCTTCGGGGAGCGACGCACATCCCATCGCTCGTTGGCTCGCGTCCAGGGGCGGCGCGCGAGATCGCGAGGGGCTGGTCCGCTGGGTGTTGGCTGGCATCGACGCATTGAGCGCCGCTCCGAGGAGCAAGCACCTGGGGGCCGTGCTGCTCGCCACCTACTTCTCCACCAGCCCCAAGCAGCTGGCTGCAGCCACGGATCTCGGTTTGCCGTTCGGCACCTATCGCTACCAGCTGCGCAAGGCGCTGCAGTTGCTGGCGCGCCAGCTCTGGCGAGACGACGAGACGTCGCCGGCCGAGCTCACGCACTGACCACCAGCCAGGCAATCCCGAGAGCCCACGTACCGATCGCGGCGAAGCCGAGCACCAGGCCGATCTTGGCCAGCCCGGCGTGCTCATGACCGACGTCGAACTGCTCGATCAGTCGCAGCGCCTTGCTCGAGCGGTACACCGACAGCCAGCCGAACAAGAGACCGAAGAAGAAGAAGCTCACGATCGCGCCGACGACGGAGAACTTGGCGTAGGCCGCGATGTCGCGCTCAGCCCATTGCCGTTGCATGTGCGCCTGCCCCTGCGGCGAGTAGCCCGCGCCCGCGGCGCCGAAGGGAACGGGAGCGCCGAACGGCGGAGGTGCCCCGAACGGAGCAGGGCCTCCGAACGGCGCGGGCCCCCCGAACGGCGGGGGGGCGCCGAAGGGAGCTGCGGGTGGGTAGACAGGAGGAGGCGCCGGCGGGCGATACGGATTGTCATCCATGACCGTTCACCCCGAGGCTATCACTGGCTCGGGGTTCGGCTCCGCGGCGCCGTCGGCGTCGGCGGGCTCGGCGCTGCCCGCAGGTGCCGCCGGAATCGCCAGCGCACTGAGAAAGTACGCCACGCCTGCGATCAGGAGCAGCGCCGAGTAGCCCAGGTTCATGGCGCACAGCAGCGCGACCCCGGTGGAGAGCACGCCCATGAAGCCGTTGAGCCCCAGCCCACCGGTCACCACGCGCGGCGACAGGCGAGCAGCCACGTCGATGCCCAAGGGCAGCAGGCCCCCGGCGAGCAGCCCCACCGGCGCGAGCACCAGCGCGCTCACGACGAGCTTGAGCGCGAAGGGGAGCCCAACCGCGCCGGCGAGCACCGGCGGGAGCGCGAACGCGAGCGCGACGAGCAGCACCGATACCGACACGGCGCGTCGCACCGACAGCCCCCGCACCGCGTCGAGCGCCGCCCCGCGGACGAGATAGCTGCCCACGCCCGCCGACAACAAGAGGCACCCCAACGCGACGGTCAGGGCGTAGAGCGGGTGCCCCAAGAAGCTGGCGAGCAGCTGCACCAGGGCGATCTCCACGCCCACGAAGCCGACTCCGAGCGCGGCGAAATAGGCGAGCACCCGCGCGCGCAGCACGCGTGGCCCCGCTACGGAGCGTTCGCCGAAGGCAAGCACCATGAGGAACGAGAGCAGCGCGCAGCCGCCGCTCACGAGCAGCAACATCACCACGGCCAGCAGGCCCGGCTGCTCCTTCTCCAAGAGCGCGCGGCTCTTGAGCGTGGCCCACAGATCGCGCGGCGCGACGGTGTAGAAGAAGAACGGCCGATCGTCGGTCGGCGGAGATACGTCAGGCCCGTGCAGCGCGCGGCTGGTGGCGTGAGGGCGCTGCGCCAGGGCCAGCAAGGTCTCGTCCTCTTGGCGGTCCGGCGCGAAGCGCTCGCGGAAGCGGTACTTCAGGCAATGTCTGCGCAGGCGATCGAGCTCGTCCGGGCCCAGCTCGGCGCGCGACACGAGCAACGCGGTGGTCTCGTTGGCGCCGCAGGCGAACATGTGGCGCGACGGGTCCTGAGCCCCCGAGCGCAGCAAGCCCGCCGCCGCGAGCGCGATCAAACGCGGCAGCTCCGGGTCCCACCGATTCATGATCAACACGCCACGCTCGTCGAGCGCGCGCAGGTAGTCGGCGACCGCCTCCTCGGTGTAGAGCGCGTTCTCGGTCAAGGACAGGGCCCCTGCCCCGGACGCTGCCCAGGTGTCGACCAGCGACAACACGATGCTGCGGTAGCGCTGCTCGGTCGCGCGCACGAACGAGCGACCGTCGGCCACCACCACCTTCACCTCCGGGCGCGCATACAGCCCTGCGCTGAACTCCTTGAGCTTGCCGAGCATCACGTCGTGCACGATCGCGCGGTTGATCTCGACCGCGTGCACCTCGGTTTGGCCGGCCGCGAGCGCCGCGCGCACCTCGCGGCCGCCGCCCGCGCCGATCACCAACGTGGGGCCTTCCTTGCCGCTCAGCACGTAGCCCATCGCGTCAGGGTGTTTGGCCGGCTCGGTCTTGCCGTCCAGGATCGCGGTCGCCGCGCTTGCGTCCACCCTGAGCCAAGCCATGCCCTTGGAGGGCTTGTCGACGGTGACCAGACCGAGCTCGTTCCACTTCGAGAAGTGGGCGCGCTCCAGGTTCACGAACCGGATCTGCTTCACGGTGAGCCATTGCTCGCCGTAGTCCCCGGCCAGGAGCGACAAGCTCGACGCAAGCATCGCGGCGCTGACCCAGCCTCCGCCGGCCTCTTCCTCCCGCGAGAACACACCCTCGCGCTCCAGGCTACCGAGCGCGAAACAAACGCTGGAGAGGCCGAACAGCACGCCGACGGCGAGCCCAGCGCGCGGCGCGCCGAGCCTCAAGAGCCACAGCGCCAACACGGCGCCGAACGCGGCGCCCACCAGATCGGCCAAGTACAGCCGCGAGCAGTACGACTTGCCCGCGCTGAGCGCGATCGACAGCACCATGCCGGTGAGCACGAACGGCAACGCGCACGTGAGGTAGACGCCGCCGAGCGAGGCGAAGGCGCGCACCGTGAGCTCTTCCGGCAGCTTGAGCTCGAGCGAGCGGATGAGCGCCAGCGTCGTGACGATCACGCACAAACCTGCGAGCACGGCGAGGCGCGAGAACAGGTGGGGACGGCGGAACGGCCGAGGGAAAAGCGTGACCAAGACGCCCCCCACGCCCACGCCGAACAACGCCAGCGACACGGCCAAGAACGCGAAGTGATAGCCGAGGACCGCCGAGTACACGCGGGTCAGCACCACCGACAACGCGACAGCGGCCGCGGAGACCAGCCCCACGCCGGCATGGAGGGAAGCTCGTTGGCCGGGCCCGCGCATGAGCCCGGGTTCTTACCAGGGATCAGGAAGATCGCTCACACGACTTGACAGCACGACCGTTCGTTCCTAAACCTCGGTCATGGCCCGGCCACCCTCCGCGACACGGCAGCTCATCCTCCACAGCGCGGTCGACCTCGCCGCGCGCGTGGGCTTGGGGGGGTTGTCGATCGGCGCGTTGGCCGAGAGCATGCGCCTGTCCAAGAGCGGCCTGTTCGCACACTTTGGCTCGAAAGAGGCGCTGCAGGTCCAAACGCTGGAGACGGCCTCCGAGCAGTTCGTCGAACAAGTGGTGCGGCCCGCGCTCAAGGCACCGCGAGGTGAGCCCCGCGTGGTGAAGCTGTTCGAGCGCTGGCTGCGCTGGGCAGAGGAGCAAAGCGGGGGCTGTATTTTCACCGCGGCCAGCTTCGAGCTCGATGACCAGCCTGGAGTCGTCCGCGATGCGTTGGTGGAGAGCCAGAAGGACTGGCTCGGCACGCTCGCCCACGCCGCCCGTATCGCGCAACAGGAGCGTCATTTCCGCTCCGATCTCGACGTCGAGCAGTTCGCCTTCGAGCTGCACGGCCTGATGTTGGCCACCCACCAAGCCGCCCGCCTGTTTCGAGACGCTGCCGCCAACCAGCGCGCCCACGCCGGCTTCGAGCGCCTGCTTGGCGACGCGCGCGCCCCCCGATCCTGACCTTGCCACCCGGAGAGAACTGCCATGGAACTCGTCGCCCCCATAAACAGCACGACCGTTCGTACCATCAACAAGCGGGCCGAAGCCGCGCTTCCCCTCTCGACGCGGGCGCTTCGACGCCTGTTCCCAGTGCTCGGGCGAGAGGCGCCCGCCACCGCGGCCGCGCTCGCGGAGCTCGTGTTTCGATCGCCACCTGCGTATCGAGCAGAGCCCTCGGAGCTCGACGCGTTCTTCCTCGCCGACCACCACACCCTCCAGCTCGGGACTGGGACGGTGCCCATCTACAGCTTCGGACATGGGCCCGCGGTGGTGCTGGTGCATGGCTGGGGCGGCCGGGCGACGCAGCTCCGGAGCTTCGTCGAGCCGATCGTGGGCGCCGGCTTCCGCGCGGTGCTGTTCGATGCCCCCGGTCACGGCGATGCCTCGGGGTCGCTGTCCTCGTTGCCGCAGTTCGCCGCAGCGCTCAGCGCCGTGCTTCGCTGGGCGGGACAAGTGCGCGGGGTCGTCGCCCACTCGATGGGTGCACCGGCCACCGTCCTCGCGCTGCGCGACCACCCACTCCCGATCAAGCTGGTGTTCATCGCGCCGCCGTCCGCGCTCAGCCATGCCACTTCTCGTTTCGGGCGCATGCTCGCCATCCCCGAGCAGGTGATCGGCCTGCTCGAACGACGCATCGAGGCGCGCTTTCTGCGGCCGGTCGATGACTACGATCTCCTGCGCCACGCGCCCAACATGACCCAGCCGCTGCTGGTGATCCACGATCGCCAAGACCGTGAGGTGCCGCTGCGGTCGGGTGAGGGTGTCACCCAGCGCTGGCCCAACGCAGAGCTGTTCGTCACCGAAGGGCTGGGCCATGTGAAGCTCTTGCGTGCGCCGCTCGTGATCGAGCGGGCGCTGGCTCACCTGTCAGCGTGACTTCTTCTGGGGCGCCTCCAGCACCGGAACGACCAGACGCGAGAGGCTCGCGGGGCCGGTCTGGCGGTGCACGCGCTCACACTCGGCGAAGCTCAGTCGCCTGGGCCCGAACGCGGTCGCGTTGACGGCGTCGGCGTCCATCAGGGACGTGGGCGCGTCACCGTCGAAGTCGTCGGGGTGACCTGGCTGATCGAGCAGCACGTGACCGATCTCGTGCGCCAAGGTGAAGGACGCTTTCTGCGCGCGGAACCCGGCACGGTCTTCGATCACCACGTTCCTGATCGCGCCATGCTCGGTGAAGATGAACGACTCTCCGATGCGCGCGTCGCCGCCGAAGCTCGGCAACACGAACACGTCGAGCGTTCGTGGATCGCCGTCGTCGAAGGCCTTGATCAAGGTGCGCTCCTCGAGCGTGCCGGTGATCGCGTCCGAGTCGGTGAAGTGCTGGAGGCCGTCTCCGGGAGCGACTCGTCCGATGCACGCATCGAGCGCCGCGTCGGTCGAGAGTGGCCCCACTTTGCGTGGAGACAGCGTTGCCCAGCCACCGCCCTTCTTCTTCACGAGCACGTCGCTCGAGCCGATCGAGCCCGCGTGGGGAGCGCGGTTGTCGCTGACGATCGCCTTGAAGCCCAGCCGCTCGAGCTCCTTGGCGACCAGCCGCGCAGCGCCACGTGGGGAGCTGCCGGCCGGAATGCCGACCTTCACTTCGGTGCTCTCCACGCTGAAGCCGATGTCTCCGCCACGCGCCGGCGCAGGGGCGTCACAGCCAAGCGAGAGCAGGTACGGCGGGGGGGGGTCGACGACGGCGACGTCGAGCTCGCCCACTGGACCGAACCCAACCCCACACACCGAGAACACCGACGCGGCGCGCTGCACCTCCTGCACCGCCAACGCCTTGGCCTCGGCGGCGTCGCGCCCGATCGGAGGTGGCCCGCCGGCCTCCAAGCGCACCAGCCTGACGCGCAGCTTGGCCTGATGCCGTCCGAACGGGCTCGAGACCGGCCACGCGACCTTGACCGACCCCGCGCTGATCTCCAGGGAGCCGCCCAGCACCGCCATGATCGCCCGGCCGTCGAGCAGCGGGTGTTTGCGATCGACCTCGTCGATCACCAAGCGGAAGGGCTGCGACCACACGCAGGCACCCACCACGCCAGCCGGGCAAGGCTCGGCCGCGAGAGCCAGCTTGGCCAGGCTGTCGATGAGCTTGGGTCGCTCGCTGTCGTGCGAGAACGACGCCAGGCTCGCGATGGTGGGCAGAGCGGTCGGCGAGCTGGCGACGAGCACCACGCGAACGGCCTCTGGGTCAGGGCCCGACGGCGGCGGAGTACGCGCAAGCGACAGGCTCGGCAGCTCGGCCTGGCCCGAGACGACCAGCACACGCAGCGCCTCGGACCGCGCCGGGCCCTTGCCCGCGCCCGGCTGCGCTGCCCACACCGGTGAGCCGAACAAGGCCAGCGCACACCCCAACCACCAGCGCCTGGTGCGACTCATTCGGGCCAGCCGAGCTGCACGCGTCGGAAGGTCGGCTCGGACATCAGGCAGAGACTGCTCTTGGCCGCCGCACCGTTGGTGGCGGCTGCGAGCAGACCGCTCCACGCTTGGGCGGCGATGTCGGGAGAGCTCGCGAGCGGCGCAGCAGCAGCCAACGCCCGCTGCTGGTCCCCCAGCTCGAACAACGCGGCCGCGGCCAACCCCCTCAGATCGTCACGGCCCGAGCTCTCGATCGCCTCGACCAAATCGTCCTTGTAGGCCGGCCGATCGAAGTGGTGAACCAGCATGAACGACGCGCGCAACGCGACGTCGTCGCCGAGCGGTTTGGTGCGCGCGAGCGCCTCGAGCATCGGGCGCGCCACCTCGACCTTGGCTGCTGCCATGCGGAACAGGAAGGCGCTGTCTCGATCCGCGCTGGGCCGATGCGACAACCTCGCCACCAGCTCCGAAGTCGGGCGAGTGCCGCCTGTGCCTCGTTTCTCGTCGAGCGCCCAGAGCACCAGCGCCCACGCAGCGCGAGAGCTGTCCGGGCCCGTGTTGGTGCGCTCGACCGCCTCGCTCATCGCGCGGGGGTCGCCACCGCGATGCGACAGCTCGGCCATCACCAGCCAGCGCCCCAAGTGACGCTCCGAGCCGCGCAACACCGCGAGCGCGTCCGCCATGCCGGCACATGCCTTCGCGGAGACCTTCGCGCCCGCGAGGCACAGCGGCAGCAAGAGCTCCACGCAAAGCGCGATGCGGTGCGCTTCTTTGATGCGGGGCGCGAGCGCGAACAGACGCGGTCCGGTGGGCTCGCCGCGGCAGAGCCGAGCCACCTCGGCGGCGAAGGCCAGCTGGGTCTTGGTCGACGCTGCCGCCCGTGCCAGCAGCGGCGAGAGCGCCGCGTCGGACAGGAAGCACGCCGCGCTGAGCGCCGGCAACCCCCCGAAATCGTCATTCTTCAGCGCGGAGGCCAAGAGCGGCGCCAAACGCTTGTCCTGGGCCTCGGCCAGGCCACGCATGGCGGCACCGTACAGCTCTCGGTCGAAGCCTTCGGCCTTGACCAAGTCTTTGAGTGCTGCGCACAGCTGTGAGCGCACGTTGGCCGAGAGCGGTGCCAGCGAACGCGCCGCCCCCGCGATCCTCGACTCGAGCTCCGAACGCTTCTTGAGGGAGCCTTCGATCTCGAGACCGATCCGCTTCTCGACAGCAGCGAGGGCGCTCGACCCCGACCCCTTCGACATGTCCCTCGATGAAGGTACCAAACGTGCCCCGAAGCAGCACGGTCAATTCAACGGGCTTGCCAGTTGAAGCAGAAAGAAAGTTCAAGGCCCCGCAGAAATCGAAACAACGACCGAAGCACCTGCTTTGCTTGATGAATCGGCCCGGCGCTCGGCCCTAACATGGAAGGTTTCAAAGCCCGCGGACCACAGCCCACTCCGACGTAGGCTGCGTGGAGCTTGCGCTCGCGTCGCGCGCGCCGCGCGAGCCGGGTCTCACTTCGGCGTGGCCGACAGGCAGCGCTTCTCGAGCCAAGGCAGCACCATCGCCTGCTTCTTCTTCGTCGCTCGACTGCTGAAGTAGCCGTCGCACAGCAAGAGAACCTCGCCAACTGGAGCTGGAGTTGGCGCACGCAATGAGCGGCTAGATCAGGAGCAGCACAACAGGAAACGTCGACGACTGGTTCCTGGAAATCCTTCGCTCGGGCGAAGCCTCCCTCGCTACATGCATCCGCCGTCGGTGGCCGAGCCGAGCTCGCCCACGCGCGGTCGGCTCAGGCCTTTCGCAGGCTGACGCGCAGCTCCTCGCCCTCGAACGAGAAGACCTTCTCGCCGCCGATTCCACCAGCGCCGACACTCACCTTCAGCGCGAGCGTCTCGCGACCAATCAGCTCACTGGCTGCGCGAGCCACATCGAGCAGGCGCTGGCTGCCGGCGAGCTCGAGCTCGATGCGATCGGCGAAGTCGAGCCCGCTCTCCTTGCGCACGCTCTGCACGCGCGCGATCACCTCGCGCACCAGGCCTTCATCGCGCAGGGCGTCGGTCAGCTGCACGTTGAGCACGATCACGCCGACCTTGCCGCCTGCGGCCGCGAACCCAGCCTGCGCCTCCACCGCGACTTCGATCTCCTCCGGCGTGAGCGTCAGCGGCTCACCTTCGACCTCGATCGAGACCTCGCCATGCGTGGCCAACGACGTGCGCAGCGCCGCGGCGTCGGCCTTGCCCAGCACCTGCTTGCAGGCCTGCACCTTCTTGCCGAGCTTGGGCCCGAGCGCGCGGAAGTTGGGCTTGAGCGTGTACTTGACGAAGCCCGCCTCCTCTCCCGGCGCGAGCACGCCGAGCTCGTGCACGTTGAGCTCCTCGCACACCAGCGCCGCGTGCGCCTGCAGCCCGTCGGACAACGCCTTGTCGCTGAGCACCACGTCGGCGCGAGAGAGCGGCTGCCGCACGCGCATCTTGCTGGCCGTGCGCACCTGCAGACCCAAGCTCACGACCTCTCGCACGGCGCGCATCTCGGCGGCGAGCTTGTCGTCCACACGCGCGAGCTCGACCGCCGGCCAGCTCGACAGGTGCACGCTCTCGGGCATGGTCTTGGGCCAGGGCTTGCGCAGCAGGTTCTGGAACAGCTCCTCCGAGAAGAACGGCACGAACGGCGCGGACAGCCGCGACAGCTCGACCAACACCTCGAACAGCGTGAAGTAGGCGTCGGTCTTGTCTTGCGAGGCGCTGCCATCATCGAAGTGCCCGGGTGCCCAAAAGCGCGCGCGGCTGCGTCGCACGTACCAGTTGGAGACGGCCTCGACCAGGTCGACCAGTGCGCGCGCGGCGTCGTACAAGAGGTAGCCGTCCAGCGCCTTCTCGACCCCCACGCTCGCGCTGGCGAGCTCGCCCAACATCCAGCGATCGAGCTCGGTGCGCTCGGCCGGAGCGCGGTAGCCGCGGCTCTTCTGCAAGAAGCCCGGCTCGAGGCGCGCGCTCTCGTTGCCCGCCGCGGGATCGAAGCCGTCGATGTTCGCGTAGATGGTGAAGAAGCTGTACACGTTGCGCAGCTTGACCAAGAACTCCTTCTGCTCGAGGCGCACGTTGGTGAGCGAGTGGCGCGTGTTGGTCCACGACGGGCTCGCGGCGTAGAAGAACCAGCGGAACGCGTCGGCGCCCGGCGCCGGGGAGGCAGGGTCTTCGATCGTCACTCGCTCCGCGTCCGGCAGGCGCGGCACCTCGACGGGCATCACCGAGAGGGCGTTGTCCTTGGGTGTGAGGCCCAGCTTGGCGAGGTCGGAGGCGGCCATGGCCACGATCCGCCTCGGCAGCCCGCGCCTCTCCCCGACCAAGACCTCCGCGCCCGCAGGGCGCAGCGTCACCGTGAGCGCCTCCTCGCGACGGCCGGATCGGTACAGGCGCACCTTGGCGCCCTCGCCTGTCAGATCGAGCCCCTCGAAGTCCTCGCGCGCGATGCTCGCCTCGCCTGGGCTCACGCGATCGCTGGCCACCACGGCGAACTCCATGGCGACGCGCTCCAAGATCACCTCGGGCGGCGTGTAGTTGCCCTTGGACTTCGACTCCTTCTTGCCCTCCTTGTCGCACACGTGTCCGAGCACCACGCACGTCTTGTACGGCACGGGCAGCGGCGCCTTGTCGAACACCAAGGTCGAGATCATCAGCAACGAGTAGAACCAGCCGCGCGTCTGGTCGATCGCCTCGCTGATGAAATCGGCCGGGAACGCCCGCTCGAACAGCTCGGTGGACCCCGGCGCATGCGGGTAACCCCACTGCGCGAAGGGCATGCAACCCGAGTCGTACCAACAGTCGATCACCTCCGGCACGCGGCGGTAGGTGCCCTCCTCACCCGGGTTCTGCCAGGTGACCTGATCGACCCAAGGTTTGTGCACCATCAAGTGCTCGCTCAGCTTGGGATCGGCCGCGCGCGCACGCTCGAAGGCGGCGAACGCCGCGGGGTTCTTCTCCCGGATCTCGGCCACGCTGGCCGGCGCCTCCATCTTGCCAGTGACGTCGTTGATCCAGATGTTGAGCGGCGTGCCCCAGTAGCGCTCGCGCGACAGCGCCCAGTCCACGTTGTTGCGCAAGAAGTCGCCGAAGCGACCGCTCTTGATGTGATCCGGCAGCCAGCTCACGCCGTCGTTGTTGGCCAGCGCGCGCGCGTTCTCCTGGGTCGTCCGGATGTACCATGCGGGACGCGCGTATTGGATGAGCGGGTCGTTGTCGCTGCGCCAGCAATACGGGTACTCGTGGCGGTAGACCTCGGCCAGCACCAAGAGGCCGCGCGACTTGAGCTCGTTCGACAGCTCCCTGTCGCAGTCCTTCACGAAGCGGCCCTGGTACTTGGGCAACACGTCGCTGAAGGTGCCGTCTGGCTTCACCGCGCAGAACAGCGGAAGCTCGCCTCGACCTGCGAGCGCGCGGTGGGCCTTGTAGTCGTCCTCGCCAAAGGCGGGCGCCGTGTGCACGATGCCGCTGGCGTCGAGCAGCACGAAGTCGGCCGCGATCACGCTGTGGACCACGGCGTGTTCGGCGGCCTCGCGCGCGTAGGTGTCGAACGGTGGCAGGTACTTCGTCCCGACGAGCTCGCGGCCCGTGAGCTCGCGCACCACCTCGAGCGTGACGCCGAGCTTCTTCTCCAGCGCGCCGATCACGCCCTTGGCCACGACCAGCGTGCGGATCTCGTTCGACCAGCCTTTGTTCTCGCTCGGCTTGACGAACGCGTACACGAAGTCGGGGTGGACGGCGGCGTACATGTTGGACGGCAACGTCCAGGGTGTGGTGGTCCACACCAAGAGCGCGGTCTCCGCGTCGTCCACGAGCGGGAACGCGACGAACACGCTGGGGTCGTCCACCGTCTTGTAGCCCAGCCCCACCTCGCCGCTCGAGAGCGCAGTGCCGCCCTGCGCCCACCACCAAACAATCTTGTCTCCGCGGTAGAGCAGGCCCTTCTTGAACAGCTCCGACAAGGACCACCACACGCTCTCGACGTAGCTCCTGTGGTAGGTGACGTAAGCCGAGGGCAGGTCGACCCAGAAGCCGATCTTGTCGGTGAGCTTTTCCCACGCCTCGGTGTAGCGAAACACGCTCTCGATGCAGCGGTGGGTGAACGGCTCCACGCCGTACTTCTCGATCTCGGCCTTGCCGTGGATGCGGAGCTCTTTCTCTACCTCGACCTCGACCGGCAAGCCGTGCGTGTCCCAGCCGGCCTTGCGGGGGACGTCGTAGCCCTGCATCGTCTTGTAGCGGGGAAACACGTCCTTCACGGCGCGCGTGAGCACGTGCCCGTTGTGCGGCATGCCGTTGGCGGTCGGCGGCCCTTCGTAGAACACGAAGTTGCCTTTGCTCGCGCCGGTGGCGCGCGTCTCCGCGCGCAAGCTCTTCTCGAAGATGCCGTTCGCCTTCCAGAAGGCCAGCGTCTTCGCCTCGTCCGAAGGGAAGTCGAGCTCGGTCCGCACCTGGGAGAACACACCGCGCTTGGGGTCGGTCATGGGGAGCGCCTTGTTAGCAAGTTGGCCTGCAAGCGTCGAGGACGAGCCTGAGAGGACGCGCGGCACGTGCGCAGCTGACGAGCGAGAGTTGGGCCTCGCTTGCGCCCTCCGGGCGCTACGCTCGGCGACGACGCGCCGGCTGCCCGTCGAGATCGCTCGCGCGGCGAGCTAGCCTGGCGCTCGATCGGAGGGCGCATGCGCGAAATTCTGCGCAATTCTTCTTTCTGGTTCGCGCCGTTCGATCAGCTCGTGTTGCCTAGCTGGGCCCGGATGGACGCGACGCTGTCGGCGCCGGCGTCGAGACACGCAGCGATCCTCTGGTGCGTGACCCCACCGAGCGCCACCAGCGCAGGGCGCGGCGTCATCGGCTCGAGCTGGGCGCGCGCGCGGCGGAGCGCTTCGAGCCCGAGCGGCCGGCCTTTCCCGGGGGACTCGAAGATGGGGGAGAGCCAGAGCGCGTCGAGGTCGGCGGCGACCTGGGGAAGCGCGCTGGGATCGTGCCAGGCAGACGAGATCCACAAGCTCGCGGCTGCGGGGCGGTGACGAAGCGCAGCGAGCAGGCTTGGCGTCGCTAGCGCTTGCGGCAGGTGCAGGCTGGCGCCGTGCGCGTCCGCGAGCAAGGCGAGCGTGGGCTCGAGCTCGTCGAGCCGCGAGAGCACTGCGCCGACGTGCTGGCCGCTGTCTCGGAGCGCGGCTCCGAGCTCGCGGACCTGAGCGGCGCGCTGCGCGAACGGAAGATCCTTGTCGCGCACCATGCTGAGCGTCGGCTCGGTCGCGCGCCGGGCACGCTGCACGAGCTGCTCGACAGACAGCTGAGCGCGGTCGCTGATGGCGACGATGCGCGGATACGCCGCGCGCGTCACGGCGCGGGCTTGGTCGCAGACGCGGACGCCGAGGCTGCGGCGCTCGGGGCAGGCGCGGCGCTCGGCGCGGCGCTGCCCGACGGCGCGGGCGAGACCTCGCCCAGCTCGGCGAGCTCGGCCTTGGCCTCTTCGGCCAGGTTGCTGCGGGGGTAGCGCTCGATCAGAAAGCGCAACGTGCGCACGCGGGCAGCGCGGTCGCCGGACTTCTTGAACTCGTCGGCGAGCTGTTTGACCGCCTCGGCGGGGGTGTCTTCGCGCACGCCGCTCACGGGCGGGTCACTGGCACACTGGAACGGCGCGGTGGCGCTGGCGAACAGCCACGCCCCCCCCGCGATCGAGGAGCCGAGCCCCCAAAGCCGGCGCCCGAACGGCGTGCGCGCGTTCATCAACCGATCAGCCCGCTGAGCGGCGAGGAGGCGGTGGCGTACAGCTTGCGCTCGATCCGGCCAGCCAGGAACGCCTGGCGGCCCGCGATCACCGCGCTCTTCATGGCAGAGGCCATCAGCACCGGGTCGCTCGCGCCCGCGATGGCCGTGTTCATCAGCACGCCGTCACAGCCGAGCTCCATGGCGCGCGCCGCGTCGCTCGCGGTGCCGACGCCCGCGTCCACGATGATGGGCAGCTTGATCTGTTCGCGGATGATCATCAGGTTGTACGGGTTCCTGATGCCCAACCCCGAGCCGATGGGCGCGGCCAGCGGCATCACCGCGACGCAGCCCACGTCGGCGAGCTTCTGGCACACGATCGGGTCGTCGATGCAATACGGCAAGACCAGGAAGCCCTCCTTGACCAGGGCCTTGGCCGCCTCGACCGTGGCTTCGTTGTCGGGAAAGAGCGTCCGCTGATCGCCGATGACCTCGAGCTTGACCAGCGGCGTATCGAGCAGCTCTCGGGCCAAAAGCGACGTGCGCACGGCTTCGTCTTTGGTGTAGCAACCTGCCGTGTTGGGCAGGATCGTGACGCCCAGGCGCGAAAGCAGGCCGTGCAGCGAGCCTTCGCCGCGCGCCGTCAAGTCGACGCGACGGAGCGCGACCGTGACCACCTCGGACTCGCTCGCGAGCGTGGCCCGCTCGGTCTCCTCCAGGCTCTTGTACTTGCCCGTGCCCACGAACAGCCGAGAGCGGAAGGCTCGGTCGCCGATCCTCAGCACGTCTTTGCTGACCGGTTCCAGGTCGCTGCTCATGCTCGGGGCGTACCCAGCCCCCGCTCGGGCAGCAAGCCCCATGGCGTTGGCTCCGTGGTAGACTCTGGGCTCGATGCGCGCACCTAGCTTCATCGTCGCCGCCGTCCTCGCGCTTTCGTTGGGCTCGAGCCCGAGGGGAGCCATCTCGCTCGGCACCGAGGCAGAGGCCACGGTGGCCGTGCTGCTGCCGCTGGAGGAGATGGTCAAGGTCTCCGAGCACGTGGTGGTGGCCCAGCCGGTCGATCGCTACTCGCAGTGGGAGGAGCTGGGCGGCGGCAAGCGCATCGTCACGTACACCAAGCTCCTGATCGAAGAGCCGGTGGTGGGGAAACCAGGCAAGGAGATCTGGGTGCGCACCCTGGGCGGCAAGGTGGACAAGATCGGCCAGCACGTGGCGGGCGAAGCGCAGCTCACATTGGGCGAGACCTCGCTGGTCTTCTTGGCGAAGACCGGCGGCACGTTCGCCGTCACGGGCATGGCGCAGGGCCACTACCCCCTGGCCGAAGACAGCAAGGACCGACTGCTCAAGTCGAGCCCAGACACGGGCACGCTGCTGAAGCCCAAGGGCGGAGACAGGCGCAGCGCGCGGGACGAGCTGCTGGGCGAGACGTTGGCCAAGGCCAAAGCCAAGATCCGCGCGGCCAAGGCGACGCAGAAGTGAGCCCAGGCAGGCTCCTGTGCCTGGGGCTCGCCGCCTTGGGCCTGCTCGCGCCGGCGCGAGAAGCCCTCGCCTACTGCCGCACGTCGGGCTGCGACGGCTTCGTGGGCGCAGTGTGCGAGCCGGCTCAAACCAAGGACTGTGGCACGCCCATCTTCTGGGAGAGCAGCTGTCTGGGGTACTCGGTGCAGCGCGACGCCTCGAGCCAGGTGGATCTCGAGACCACCGAGGCCCTCGTCGCGCAGGCTTTCGAGGTGTGGCAGAGCGCAGCGTGCGGCGGCGGCACGCCGAGCTTCAGCGCCGAGAACCTCGGTCCGGTGAGCTGCCACGAGGTCGCGTACGACGCCGAGGAGAAGAACGCGAACGTGATCATGTTCCGCGACGACGCGTGGCCGTACGGCGCGGGGGCGGCGCTGGCGCTCACGACGGTCACGTATGTGCTGGAGACGGGGGCGATCCGTGACGCCGACATGGAGATCAACAGCGCCAACGCGACGCTGACCCTCGACGACACTGCAGTGGTGGTCGACCTGGCCAGCATCTTGACCCACGAGGTAGGCCACTTCTTGGGCTTGTCTCACTCCCCGGTCGCCGACGCGACCATGTTCCCGGACTACCCACCACAGTCGATCTCGCTGCGCACGCTCGACCCAGACGACGTGGCGGGGATCTGCGCAGTTTTTCCTCCGGGCACGAGCAAACCGTGCGACCCGGAGCCGGTCAACGGCCTCGGCGACGAGTGTGGCGAGCCCGCCCCCGCAGAGGACGACGGCTGCAGCGTCGGGTCGGCGGCGCCGCGTGTGGGGGCGATCTGGCTCGCGCTGCTCAGCGCGGGGGCATGGCGCGCGCGCCAGCGGCGGCGAGCAAGTCATCGTCGCAATCCGGGCCCGGGTTGGGCGTCGTGAGCAAGCGGTCTCCGTAGAAAATCGAGTTCGCGCCGGCGTACATCGCGAGCAGCTGCGCCTCGCGGCTCAGCTCGGTGCGACCGGCCGACAAGCGCACCATGGCGCGCGGCATCATCAAGCGGGCAGTCGCGATCATGCGCACGAACTCGACGGGCTCGATCGGGGGCAGCGTGGCGAGCGGGGTGCCGGCGACGCGCACGAGCGCGTTGATCGGCACGCTCTCCGGGTGTGGGTCCAGACGCGCGAGCTCGACCAACATCTGGCAGCGATCGTCGATGCTCTCGCCCATGCCGATGATGCCGCCCGAGCACACGGTGATGCCGGCGTCGCGCACGGTGCGGAGCGTGACCAACCGCTCGTCGAAGGTGCGGGTGGAGATGATCGAACGGTAGGCCTCGCGCGAGGTGTCGATGTTGTGGTTGTAGGCGTCGAGGCCAGCCTCTTTGAGGCGGCGGGCCTGGTCGGGTGTGAGCATCCCGAGGGTGCAGCACGCCTCGAGCCCGAGCTGTTTCACGCCACGGACCATGCCGAGGACGCGGTCGAACGCCGGCCCATCCTTGATCTCGCGCCACGCCGCCCCCATGCAAAAGCGTGTGGCCCCGGCGGCCTTGGCGCGCTCGGCCGCCGCGAGCACCTCTTTCTCGTCGAGCATCTTCTCGGGCCCGACCTCGGTCTCGTGATGGCTCGACTGCGGGCAGTAAGCGCAGTCCTCTGGGCAGCCGCCGGTCTTCACGCTCAACAGGGTGCACAGCTGCACCTCGGCTGCGGCGTGGTGCTCGAGGTGCGCACGGCGTGCGCGGTCGAGCAGCTCGAACAGCGGCAGATCGTGGAGCGCGCGCGCCTCGGGCAGCGTCCAGTCGTGCCGCTGTCCGGTCCCCGTTCCTTGCAGCCCTGCAACGCCCTCGCGCGCGGAAGTCTCGTTTCGCATCAGCGGCGCGGCCTCGACGGTCGGGTGCATGGCTCCGTCTAGCATCGAGTCCCACGCGTTCCAACGATTTGCCAATGCGGACGGCGCCGCTGGCACGGATGGCACGCGGCATGCTTTCTATGCTCCTGCCGTGAAGAAGGTGCTCATCGTGGACGACTCGGAGCTGGCGCGCGCGCTGGTCGCCCGCCAGCTGACCGCGGGCGGCCTGTCGCCAGTCCCGGTGGCCCGACCTTCCGACGCCGCCATCACCGACACGCAGAGCTTCGCTGCGGCGGTGCTCGACCTCGAGATCGGCACGCACAGCGGCCTCGACCTGGCGCGCGACCTGAGGGCCCGGGATCCCAGCCTGCCGATCGTGTTCCTGAGCTCGAGCCGTGACGAGGCCATGCTCGCGGCCGCGCGCTCCATCGGCCGCGTGTTCGACAAGACGAACGGGGTGGACCCCGCCGTCAGCTACGTGCTCAGCGCGCTGCGCTAGGAGCGACGCGCACGCCTACTTGTGGATGTAGACCATGGTGCCGCCTTGCGGCGCGACGGCGCCGTGCCACTCCGGTGGCACTTGCGGGTCCGTCCAGTCGAACAGCCAAGCTGCGTCGGCGGGCGCGAGGTTCACGCACCCATGGCTGCGCGTCTTGCCGAAGTCGTCGTGCCAATACGCCGCGTGCAAGGCGTATCCCTCGTGAAAGTACTGGATGTAGGGCACATCGCGCAGATCGAACGACTCGTCCGATGCCTCGTTGCCATCCATGGTGCCGGACACGTGTTTGGCGCGGAGCAAGAAGGTGCCGCGCACGGTGGCGAAGGTCTCCGTGGGATCGGCCATGCCCCCTCGGCCGGACGAGACGAGCGCGGCGAAGACGGGCTTCTCACCTTCGAAGGCGATCAGCAGCTGCTTCTGAATCGACACGCTGATCCATTTTTTTCCTCGCTCCGCGAACTTCGCGCGGTCCTTGCCGATTTCTCCCATGATCAAGCCCGGAGCAGGCAGCCAGACACCGCTGGTCGTTTCCCAGAGAACGTTGTCGCCTCCGTGGTTCTCGCCGGTGAGCTCCCAGCCGCTGCGGCCCGCGACAGCGCCCGCTTCCTTGAAGTGCTTGCCGTCCGGCTTGTAGGAGGTGGTGCCGGACAGCACGACGAACGCCGGCCGCCCGCCGCGCTCGAGCTTGACCCCGGTCAGCTTGGAGACACGCGCCGGCTTGGTGCGATCGAGCGGCAGGATGTCGAGCTCGGTGGTGAGGCCGAAGCGGCGATCCGTCCACTCGAACACGCTCATGAGCCCGAAGGCGGAGTTGTTGGCTGCGCGACCTCGGTGCACCGAGTACGACAGATTTTTCTCGCTGCCGTAAGGCTGCGGCAAGTTGGCGCCAGTCGCCAGGTACGCGGGCACTTCGTCGGTCGAGAGGCCCGACAGGCGCTGCTTGTGGTTCAGCGCGTGGGTGCGCACGGTGGGCCCCTCCACGCGGCGTTGGTCGGCCTCACTCGGCAGACGGAAGTAGAGGTGGGGCGGGGGCGAATCGCTGATGACGTACGTGTAAGGGGTGGGCTCGCCGCGGCGAGGGCCACGCGCCGCGGCCATCACGATCGGGTGCTCGAGATCCAGCGTGGCACCCTTGCCCACGCACACGTAGCCACGCGGCGGCACCCGGTACCACCCGCCCGCGCAACCATCCGCGCCCTGCGCCGCCGGGGAACGTGCGATGGTCGCGCCCGCGCGCAGGTACCCGAGCTTCTGCGCCGAGTCGGAGGGCCGATCGTAGATCCAGGTGCGCATCGCGATGCTCGCGAGCTTGTGGGAGGAGCTGGGCTCGTTCGCGTCGCTGCCGGGCTCGGGCGCGACGCTGGTCGCGGGCGCGGCGCTCGACGTCGGCGCGCTCGCCACGAGCGGCGGTCGCGGCAGGCTGCGCGCAGGCGGCGCGTCGGCGCTCGGCCCCGGTGGCTCACGCCGACCACAGGCGGGCGCGAGCGCGAGGGCGAAACAAGCAGCAAGGACGCGGCCGGGGGGCGTCAGGGGCACGGTGGGCTCTGACACGCTCCATTGCAACAGATCTGCGGCGGAGAACAGTGGGTGGGCAGCGTGCACTCCACGCAGTTTCCCGTGCTCGAGCAGAACCCCGTCGGGCACACGCTGCCCTCGGCAGCGAGCGCGAGGCCACACGTCTCGCTCGTGCACGTGGCCACACGGCACACGGGAGGCACTGGGCAGTCGCTCGGGTCCACGCAGCCGACGCACGCGCCACCGGCGTTGCATACGCCCGCGCCGATCAGGCAAGGGTCGCCTGGCGCGACGGGCTGTGGCGTGCACGATCCGGTGACGCACGCCTGGCCCAGGCACGGGCTGGGCGCTGGGCAGTCCGAGAGCCCCAGGCACTCCACGCACTGACCGGCCAAGTCGCAGCGAAAGCCCACCGTGAGCAAGCAGGCAGAGCCCGCCGGCACGACCTCGGGCACACACGCGTCCGAGGGGCAGCTGAAGTAGCTGCACTCGGAGGCCGGCCCGCAGTCGGTGGCGTCTGCGCACTCCACGCACGCGCCCCCGGCGTTGCACACCCCCAGAGGACAGGGCGTGTGCGGCGGGTCGAACATGTCGACGCACTCGTTGGCCGCAGTGCAGGTCGGTGTGACGCAGTCTTGGACAGCTCCACACTGGCTGTTGTTGGTGCAGCCGTCACACACGCCGGCGCCGTCACACACCAAGTCGACGCCACACATCGTGCCTTGCGGCAGGGCCGGGTGCGCCGGCGCGCCTGCCTGGCACGCGGCCCCGGTGCAGGGCAGCCCGTCGTCGGGCGGCAAGTCGGCGGCGTCCTCGACGGAGATCAGCGTGCCGTCGTCGCAGCTGGGTGCCTGACAGTCACCGGGCTCGTCTCGCACGGAGAGCACCGGCTCGCCCGTGACCGGCGAGTACACGCACACGTCGTTCACGCACGCGGCTTGCTCGCACGGGTCGATCACGGGGCAAGGGGCGAGGTCCGAGCACTCCACCACGCACTCTCCTCCCTCCGAGCACTCGCCGTCCACCGTGCCGAGCACACACGGCGTCCCCACCGGCAAGCGCAGGTGCTCTGGTCCCGCGTCCGTGCACGCGTCCTGCGTGCAGGGGATGCCGTCGTCTTCGTCGTCCGGATCGGCCACGACCTCGAGCACCCCCGCCACGCAACGGGCGGTCTCGCAGTCGCCGGCTTGCTGGTTGGGCGTCAGACCATCAGGGACCGGCAGCGCGACGCAGAAGCCATCCTCACACGCCGGCGACAGGCATGGCCCAGGCAAGCTGCAGTCACTCGCGGTGTTGCAGCGCTCGACGGGTTTGCCGGTGCCCAGCGCGTCGACCAGACACGCGGACAGCAGCAGCGGGAACGCGACCGCCGCCGCGTGTCTTCGCTCGATGGGCTCGGCCCCCCGCGCCATCGACTCAGGCCTGCGGAGCAGGGGGCGGCGCCGCAGCGGGCTCGGGCTCGCGAACCAAGCCGCGGTAAATCTGCACGTAACGACGCGCTGGCCGCTCCCAGCTCAAGTCCAGCCGCATGATTCGCCGACGAACGCTCGCGAAGCGTGGGTGGGTGAACGCGGTCATCGCGCGTCCGACGCCCCCAGCCAGGGCGTCCTCGCTGGCCTCGTCGATCAAGAAGCCAGTGCCGGTCGCCAACTTGGCGTCGAGATCCACGATCGTGTCCACGAAGCCACCGGTGCGCGTGGCGACGGGCAGTGCGCCATAACGCTGCGCGTGCACCTGCACCAGACCGCAGGGCTCGAAGCGAGACGGCAGCAGCACGAAATCGGCCGCGCTCAACAGCTTGTGCGCAGTGGCCTCGCTGACGCGGCCGAGCACCTTCACACGTTCCGGGTCGCGCTGCGCCGCCGCCTTGAGCGCAGCTTCCAGCGCAGCGTCACCTTCACCCGCGACGACGAGGGACAGATCTTGCTTGAGCAAGCGCGGGAGCGCAGCTGCGAGCACGTCGGAGCCCTTCTGGTGGGTCACCCGCCCCAACGACACGAACAGCGGTCGCTCGGGATCGATCGACATGCCGAGCTCGGCCAGCACCGTGGACTTGCACCGGCCCTTGTTGCTCGGATCATCCGCGTCGTAGCGTGCGGGCAAGACCGCATCCGTGGCGGGATTCCAGGTCGCGTAGTCGATGCCGTTGAGCACCCCGGTCACGCCCTCCGGCCGGGCCCGGAGCACGCCGTCGAGCCGTTCGCCGCGCTCGGAGGTGAGGATCTCCCGGGCGTAGGTGGGCGACACGGTCGTGACGTTGTCCGCCGCGAGGATGCCGCCTTTGAGGAACGAGATGCCGCCATAGAACTCCAGCCGCTGCGGCGTGAAGTGCTCTTCTCCCAGGCCCAGCGCGCCAAGCATGCGGCGCGCGCTCGCCCCAGTGAACAAGCCTTGGTGGGCCAGGTTGTGGATGGTGAGCAGCGACCGCGGCGCCGTCCGTTCCGCACCCTCGCCCAGCTTGAGCAAGTAGGGCACCAGCGATCCCGGCCAGTCGTGGACGTGCACCAGGTCGAAGGCTTGGCCTCCCGCGGCGCGCTGGCGGACGAGCTCGACGAGAGCCCTCGAGAACAGCGCGAAGCGGTAGCCGGCGGCGTCGGCCTCGTCGCCGTCGCCGTACACGCCGCGGCCGCTCGCGTCGGTGACACCGGCGAACAGGCTCGTTCCGCCTTCGACCACATCGAGCAACAGAAGCTCAACCCCCGACGAGAGTCGGCCGTCGAGCACGATCACCTCGCGCTTGTGATCGCCGCCAGGCAGCGCAAGGGGCGTCAGCCGTCGTGCGAACAGCAAGCCCGCCTGCTCGAACGCGGGGTAGCGAGGCAGCGCGACCGTGACGCGGTGCCCGAGCTGCTTGAGGGCCTTCGACAGGGAGGCGACCACGTCCCCCAGACCGCCGACCTTGACCATCGGGCTGAGCTCGGTGGCGACGAAAAGAATATCCATGCCTGGGCGGCTCTAGCATAAGTGGCTTCCCGCTGGACCACCCGTGACCCGCCTGCGCACCTACGAGCTCGAAAGGCCACCGCAACGCCCGGCCGCGGTCGATCCGCAGGCGGTCGTGACGGTGCTGCGTGTGCCGCCCGAGTGCGAGGGGATGCGGTTGGACCGCTTCGTGCAATCTCAACTCAAACGCACCAGCCGCACGCGCGCCCAGGTGATCATCAAGAACAGCGCCTTTTCCAGCGAGGGGCAGCCCAAGCGACCGAGCGAGCGCGTCCGTGGCGAGCAACACATCTGCCTCTGGCGGCCGCCTTGGGACGAAGACGGCGTCGATCGCGACCTGCCAATCTTGTTCGAGGACGAGGCGCTGCTCGCGATCGACAAACCTGCGCTGGTCCCGGTCCACCCCACGGCGCGCTACTTCCGCTCCACGGTGGTGAAGCTGCTCGAGGTGGTGCGGCCGGGGCAGATCCAGCGCCTGGCGCACCGTCTGGATCGAGAGACGAGCGGCGTGCTGTTGCTGTCCAAGACGAGCGAGGCCGACCGCCACGTCAAGCGGCAGTTCGCCGGCATCGACCCGCACACCGGGCGTGCGAGCGAGGTGCGCTGGGTCGAGAAGACCTACGTCGCGATCGTGCACGGACACCCCGCGTTCGAGCAGCGCGACCTGGACCAGGATCTGTGCGAGGACGCAGGCTCGACCCTGCGCGTGAAGATGCGCGTGTGCGAGCCCGGACGAGGACTTTCGGCGCTCACGCGTGTGCGCGTGATCGAGCGCCGCCGCGACCGGCGACGCGGGCCGTTTGCGCTGGTGGAGTGCGAGCTGTTCTCGGGGAGACAGCACCAGATCCGGGTGCATCTGGCAGCAGCAGGGCACCCGGTGGTGGGCGACAAGCTCTACGGCGGCGACGACAGGCTGCACCGGCGCGGCTCCGATGGCACGCTCACCGACGAGGATCTGGAGCGCCTGCTTTTGCCCCGCCAAGCGCTCCACGCCCAGCGCCTGGCGCTCGAGCACCCGCTCGAGCCGGGCAGGCGCGTCCACATCGAGGCCCCCCTCCCCGTGGACATGGCGACGTTCCTGGCGTCGCTGACCGAATGACGCGTTACGACAGGATGCGCAGGGCGCCCGCTTCGACGGTGCGCGAGACCTGAGGCGCGCCCACGGACGTGAGCAGCAAGCGCTCGCCCTGCGGCAGCTCGACCACGCTGAGCCCGAACGGGGTGCCCTCGAAGCCGGAGAGCACCGGGTGATCTGCGAGCCCCGCAAGCTTGGCAGCCCCGGCGAGCGCGACCATGTCCGGAGAGAGCTCGCCCACGCCTGCGAGCAGCATGCCGTCGAGCGTGCTGACCGACACCGCTCGAGCGCCGCTGCGCTCGACCTCGGCGTCCAGCAAGAACTCCAGGGCCAACGAGGTGACGGAGGATCGACGGCTGCGGCGGCAAGTGAGCATGTCGGCACTCTATCGAGCGGCGGCTCGAGCATCCCAGTTTGTGGACCCGGCCTGGGGCAGCGACGCATCGAGCGCCTCGCGCATGGCCGCGACGCGGCTCCGCACGTCGTCGCCCGAGCGCTGCTCGGAAATGGCCTGCGCCTCGACGGACAGCGCGCGCCCGAAGCCGGAGAGGGCCGCCGCCAACCAGGCCGTGTCTGCCGGCTCGGAGCCTTCGAGGGCCAACGACCTCGGCCGCACGGCTCCGGCAAGCACCGCTCCTTCGAGCGCGGCAGCCACCATCGGCTCCGCGGCGTCGGGGGGGTCGAGCCCCAGGATCTTGGCGAGCGCCAGCACGGCGGGACGCGCCAGGCGAAACACCACCCGGCTCTGGGTGTACCGCTGGACGCCAGCATCTCCGGCAGACAGGCCTGGGTGCGCGACGGGCTTGAGGTCGCTGCCCAGCTGCAGGAGCTCCTTGCTGAGCGCTCCCCCCAGCGTGGCGGCGATCTCCTCGCCGCGGGCAGCCACGACCGAGCCGGCCGAGAGCAGCGCTTGCTTGCGGCCGACCAGCGCCTCCTGCGCTTGCGCCGCGCTGGCGTCTCTTCTGGCCGCCACCTCGCAGAGCTCGGCGCACAGCGCGCTTGCCCGGCGACGCAGGGCGAGATCCCTCAGCTCGTCCGCGCGATCGACCAGGGTCTCGGCCAACACCGCCTCCACCTCGGCCCAGCGGCTCTTGGCCAGCGCTTGCTCGTCCCCCAGCCTGCCCGCGAGCGCCAGCTTGGCGGAGAACGCGATGGGCCCCGCAGCGACAGGCAGCGACAGATCCGAAAGACCGGCCTCGACGTGTGCGAGCACGCGCTCGAGATCACCGTCCGCCAGGCGGTCGAGCTTGTTGCCGAGCACCACGATCGGCAACCCCTGGCGGGCCAGCTGTTGCAGCACGGCTGCCTCGGAGGCCTTGAGCGGCCCCGTGAGGTCCAGCAGCCACACCACCGCGTGCGCCTCCTCGAATGCCCGCAGCGCTTGCCGCGCGTGCTCGGGGTCTGGAGCGTTGAAACCCGGCGTGTCCAAGATCTCCATCCAGCGCAGGCGCTCGATGGGCGCGTAGATCTGCACGCGCTCGATGGCCGCTCCCTGCGCCCCGAGCTCGGACAACGTGGCCTTGAGGTCCGCGTGAGCGACCACTCGGTCCGGTGCCCCGCGCAAGAGCACCCTGGCGAAGCGATCTGCGGCCCACGCCACACGATGGAGCGTGGCCGTGGTGGGCAGGATCCCAGTGGGTGCTGCGTCCACCCCCAACATGGCGTTGATGAACGTGCTCTTTCCGGCGTTGAACTCGCCGACGATGGCCGCCACGACGGGGCGCTCGAGCTCCGCGAGCAACCCCTCGATGCGACGCAGCGGCTCGATCTCCGACAGCGCCCGCGCAATTTGCCCGATCTCTGCGAGCAGCGCCGGCCAAACCGGATCTTGGAGCTCGCGCTGATAGCAGCGCACGCGCAGCGAGTGGGCCCAGCCCGCGAGCAGCTCCTCGCCGGCCGCGGCGGCGAGCCAAGAGAGGGCGGCGCGGGCGTCGCCCGCCTCGAACGCGCGGGCGCCCTGGAGCAGGGCGCGCAGGGCGGGCGTCGACAGCGCCTCGAAGCGCTCGAGCACCACAGCCAGCGGGCCCGCGTCGCGATCCTCGAGCGCGATGCGGAGCAGAGCTTGCGCGGCGAGCGCGTCGCCCGCGTTCGTGGCACGCAGCAGCGCGGTGCGCGCGTCGTCGCGGCGGCCTTCGGCCAAGGCGAACGCGGCTACGAACGTGGGATCGTCGAACGCCCCAGCGCCGGCGACCACGGCCCGGACCTCTGCCACCAACTTCACGTCGCGGCTGTGCGACACGATGGTCGCGAGCAGCTCTTTGGCCCCTGCCACGTCCAGGATGAACGCGCGCAACGCGTGGGTAACAGCCGACATCGCCGCCGCCGGGTCGATCTCGTCGCCTGGTCCGCGAGGGGCGGTGGCCCAGGCCAAGCGGCCGTGCAAGAGCGCTCGGCGACCCGGGGAGCGGGCACCGTCGGCGTCGAGGACGTCCTCCCCCAACGTGTCCGCGAGCGTCGCGGCGAGCTCGCCCGCCTCGCGCGAGAGGCCCGCAGCGAGGGCGCACTCTGCGCGACGCAACTGCACCGCCTCATCGCGCCCGCTGATGGCGGGCGGTACCCGCTCGAGCCACAAGCGCGCACGCGTGGCGTCTCCCTGCGCGAGGTCGAGGTCGCACAACGACAGCAGCGCGGACCGGGCGGAGTCGCGATCGTCGACGCCGGCGCTCGCCCGCTCGAAGGCGTCGCGCGCCTGGGCCAGGAGCTCGCCCCGTCGGGCCTCCTCTGCCTCGTCGGCGGCAAGAGCCAGCGCAGCACGGCCCAGCCTCAACCACACGTCGGCGCGCCATGGCACGATGGCCGAGAGCTCAGCGAGCGCCTGTCGCGCCTCCTCGAACAGCCAAGCCGCCTCCGCGGCCTCGGCCCACAACGCCAAACCCGTGGGCGAACCAGGTACCTTGGCCAACATCGCGCGGGCTTGCTCGCGCGCATCGAGCGGTCGCTTGCGCGACAACATCTCCTCTGCCAGGCGCCGCTCGGCCTCGGCCCCGCGGGCGAAGATCTCCGCGCGCTGGGCGAGTCGAGACAGACTTTCGTAGAGCGTGGCCACGTCGCGCCGGTTCTACACCGGCTGCAGCCGGCCGCCTACTTCACCAGCATCAGTCGCGCCGCCGCGCTGAAGGCTGCGACGTGTCCACTCTCTTCGGCGGCGTACACGTCGCCACGTTCGTCCACCCGCAACAGATCCGGAATGATGTCGGTCACGACGGTGCCGAGCAGCACGCCGTCCGCAGGTCGCACCACCTGCACGTTGGTCTGGGGAACGAAGAGGGCGCCGCTGCGCAACACCGGCGACAGCCGTCGCGGCCGATCGCCGTCCGGGCCTTCGGCGAACACGTGGCGATAGCGCGGCTCTCCACCGCCCGCCTCGATGGCGGTCAGCTCCCCAGCCTCGGAGTTGAGGATCAGGAGGTCATCCACGACCAGCGGCGAGGCCACGCCCGCGCACACATCCCGCGCGAACACGCGCTCACCAGTACGTTTGTCGAAGCCCAAGATGCGTGTGCCGTGGCTACCGAGCGTGGCGATCAGCACGGTGTCGCGCGCCACCAGCGGCGGCGCGATCGGTCGCACCGGCTCGCCGACCGAGACCGTGAAGCGAGGCGCACCGGACCAGGGATCCAAGTGGCAAAGCCGCGCCTCACCGGCACCGGTGAGCGCGCCTGCCAGCGCGAACAACGAGTCATCGGCGATGGTCACCACCTGGCCAAACCGCAAACGGTCGCAGTAGCGCCACACCACGTCTCCGCGCACCACGTCGATGGCCGTCAGCGCTTGCTCCCCGCTTGCCACGACCACCAAGCGGCCCGCCCGCTTGAGCCGCAACGTCCCTGCGCGCCGGGCTGCGTAGCGCCACAGCACCTCTCCGGCCTCCAGGTCGACCCCGGCCAGATGGCGGCGGCCTTCGCTGATCACCAGCATGCGCGGCAGCCCTGCGCCGCTCACCACGGCACCGGTGACGGGCGCGCCGACGCGCGCAACGAGCCGCAGCGACGAGCGCGTCTCCCCCGTGCTGACGTCGTACACGTTGAGCTGCCCTTCTGCGTCGAAGCGCGCCACGCCGGACGGCGTGAGCACGCTCACGCCCTTGCTCACAGCGCGGTTCCACAGGATGCGCCCGGAGCTCTTGTCGATCGAGCAGAGCTCCCGCAAAGAACCGACGATGAAGGCGTCTCCGCACTGAAAAGTGGAGCGCAGATCGATCGAAGGCACCGCGGCCGTCCACTTGGGCGAGAAGCGCAGCCGGCCGCCGGACATGGGCGCGCTGGTCTCCTTGCCCTCGCGCTGGGCGTAGGCGCGATAGCTCTCGGGCGAGCCGTTGATCACCGAGTCGCTGCGATCGACCTCGCGACAAGCCTCGCTCACCTCACGCAGCAGCGCTCGGAACTCCACCAACCGGAGGTTGTGCGACTGCGCGCGATCGACGCGCACGAAGCTCTTGGCCAGGCCCCTGCCGAAGTCCACCACCGCCCGGGCGAACAGGCCCACGTCGAGCGACGGGAACGTCCAGCTCTCCCCGCGCGGGGTGGAGCTGGCGTAGCCCAACGTCAGCGCGAGCTGCGCCTGCTCGCCTGGACGGGCGAGCAAGCGGATGCCACACACCGCGCCACCAACCCGCGCCTTGCGCCACACCGGGTGACCGCTGCCAACGGCGTCGAGCGCCTCGCGTGCGAAGCGAGCCAACTGCTCCGCGACCAGGAACACATGAACGTCGTTGAGCTCGCGAGCGCTCTCCGAGGCGCTGACGCGCAGCCGGCCGCGCGAGAGCAGCGGCAACAGATCTGCGCGCAACACCGAGGGCCCGGCGCCCTGCTGACCCGCTTGCGGCGCCCGCACCGAGAGCTCCGCCGAAAGCCCGAACGGCAGATCCTCGAGCGGCTCCACCAGCATGGGTACGCTGTCTTCGCTCTGGCCTGTCTGCGCAAAGCTCACCGCGCCGAGCGAGCGCTCGGCCGTCTCCACACGCGAGCGTTCGCGCGCCGCGGCCGTCGTGCTGCGGTCGGCGAGCTCGGTGCGTAGCCGCCGCGCCAGGACCTGGCCGCCGTAGCGGCGCTCGAACACGTGGACCGCCGGCGCAGCTCCGCCGCCGTAGATGCTGAGGAGCACTTGGCCTGCGACTCGCTCGAGCCCGATCTCACACGGCTCGTCGCCCAGACGGACGCGCACGGCGCGCCGTCGCTCCCCGCGGTCGAGCTCGGAGAGCGCCTCGGCCAGATCACACAGCACGTGTGCGCCGAACTGCGGGAGCGGCACACCTCGCGGAGGTGCGGGGCGCCCCTCGAGCAAGGCGAGCAGCTGCTCGACGCGCTCGGACAGGCTCGGACCATGCGAACTGAGGGCGGCCGCTCTTGAGATCCCAATCATCCGGACGGGTCATGTTAGGAAGGAGCCCATGCGGTCCTAAGTTTTCGGATCCATTCGCCGCAGAGTGGACAATGGTGGACTCCCAAGCTAGCCGCGCTCGCCCAGACTCCGAGCGGGACCACGTGCGCGCCGCAGCGCTAGCTGCGCTCGCGCTGGCGCTCGCGCTCGGCGCGTGGGGATTCACCGTCGACGACGCGCTGATCACGTGCCGGTACGCGCACAACTTGGCCCGCGGTCACGGCTACGTGCTGAACCCCGGCGGCCCCGCGAGCGACGGCGTCACGCCCCTGGGCTTCGCGTACCTGCTGGCTCCCTTTGCGGCAGACTCGCCGCGCGCGGCGCTGACGTTCGCGAAGCTGTTCGGCGTCGTCGCCCACGCCCTCGGTGTGTACTCGGTCGCGCTTGCGACGATCCGAAACGGGACCGGCGTGGCTCGCTTCGCCGGACTGGCGGCCTGGCAGTTGGCGCTGCCGGCGAGCGCGTGGGCCGCCTCGGGCCTGGAGACACCGGTCGCTGCGGGGCTGATCGCGACAGGCGCTTCGCTGCGCCTCTTGGGCAGGCGCGATCTGATCGCGCTGACGCTGCTCGGGCTCGCGGCAGGCTTGCGGCCAGAGCTGTTGCCCATGGCGGCGGTGCTGGCGTTGCCGCGCGCTGCGCACAGCCCGCCGGCGCCGTTCGGCATGGCCGCGTTCGGCCGGCTCGCGCTCGTCGCGCTGCCCTTCGCCAGCGCAGCGCTGATTCGGGCGGTCGTGTTCGGGCAGCCCGCGCCGCTAGCCGTGCTCGCCAAGCGCCCCGACTTGGCGCTCGGCGCCGAGTACGCGATCGCCGCCGCCCTCCTCACCGGCGTGGTGGGCCTGGCCGCTCCTCGCGCGTTCCTGGGCGCGTCACGTTTCGGGCGCTGGCTGGTGGTGGCTGTGGTGGCGCACCTCGGCGCGATCACGTTCGCGGGCGGGGATTGGATGCCCCTCGCCCGGCTGATGGTGCCGGCGCTCCCGGTGGTCGCCCTGGCAGTGGCGGAGCTGTCACGGCCCGCCAAGCCGCGCTGGGTGGCGGTGCGCCTGTGCTTGGCGCTCGCGGGCGAGCTGTTCGTGCTGGTCAAGGTGGGACCCCAAGCGCTGGCGGTGATGCCCGCACGCGATCGCGTGATCGACGAGCTTCGTCCCTGGCTCTCGGGCCGGCGCACGGTCGCCGCGCTCGATCTGGGCGTGGTTGGCGCGGCTGCGCCCGACGCGACGCTCGTCGACTTGGCGGGGGTCACCGACCCCGAGATCGCCCGGCTGCCGGGCCCTCACCACCAGAAGCGCATCCCCGACGGGCTGTTGGCGTCACGCGGGGTCGACACGCTGGTGTTCTTGCTCGCAGACGGGCACGAGCCTGCGACCCCCTGGCAAGCCACCGTCTTTTCCCGCGGAGTCGAGCGCTACGTCGCGCTCGAGCCAGGGCTGGCAGAGCGTTTCGAGGTCGCGTTCGTCACCCCTGGAAAGCTGCGCTACGTGGTGTTGGTCGAGCGTCGCGACACCCCACACGCGCCCGTTGCCGTGCCCCCGGTTCCTGACTAGGGTCCCAGCGCTCGATGCGTCGTACGACCGATGAGCTCCGGATCTCCGCGCCCAAGAGCGTGCGCGCGTACGCGGACGTGGAGCTCGAGTTCGACGCGGGGCGCGTGGAGCGGCTGCCGCGGGCGCTCCTCGACCAGCACAACACCATCGGGCGCACGCCCGGGCTGGAGCTGACGCTCGACCACGACACGGTCAGCCGGCGCCACGCCGAGGTGTTCAGCGATCCCTTCGGGCGCTGGTGGATCCGAGACCTCGGCAGCACCAACGGCACCACCGTCAACGGCGAACGCGTAGCCGAGCGGGTGCTGCGGCCTGGTGACCGCATCGGCATCGGCGACTATCGGCTGCGCTTCCACGTAGGGACCCTGCCCGAGACGCGCGCGACAGGCACCTCGCTGGAGGAGACGCTGGACGGGACCGCAGCGCCGAGCTGGATGCGCACGTTGCGCGACATCGAGCCGCCGCAGCTGTCGGCCGCGCACCTGTCCACGCTGCTGGGCGAGAGTCGGCGCCTGCTCTCCTTGGAGAACGGGCAGGAGCGCCTGGAGTCGCTGTGCGACCTGATGATCTCCAGCGAGTTCCACGCGCTGGTCGCGCTGGTGGTGCGCATCAGCCCAGGGGAGCCGAGCCGCATCTTGGCCGGGCCACGCCGCCCTGCCCACCAGCCCGAAGAGCCCCCGTATGTGTCGCGCACGGTGCTTCGCCGCGTGGTGGAGACGCAAGAGGCGGTGCTCGGCTCCAATCTGCCGCAGGTAAACGCGGGGCTCGAGCTGACGCTCAGCGCCGAGGTGAGCCCGCTCGCCACCATCGCCGTGCCGATCCACAAGGAGGAGGGCATCACCGACGTCCTCTACTGCAACCTGCCGCCACACTTCGGCCGCTCGGATTGGCTCGCGCTGTTCGCGCTCGCCGCAGAGGTGTTCCAGCAGGCAGAGGGGGCCTGGGCCGCACGCAAACACGCGCAGCAACACGCCGCCATCGAGCGAGAGCTCGAGACCGCCCGGCTGATCCAGCACGCGCTCGTCAACAAGGCGCCGACACACCCGGCGCTCGAGATCGCCATCGGCTTCGAGCCTTGTCGCTGGGTCGGGGGAGACTACGTCGACACGGTACAGCTCTCCGATGGCCGCGTGCTCTGCACGGTCGCCGACGTGTGTGGCAAGGGGCTTCAGGCCGCGCTGGTCACGTTCTCCATCCACACCATGATCCGGGCGATGGCCGACTACGACCGCACCGTGCCGCAGATCCTGGAGCGACTGAATCAGCACCTCTGTGAGTACCTGCCGGAGGACTCGTTCGTGACCATGGTGAGCGTCGCGATCGACGCGCGTACGGGCGCGATCGAGTACGTGAACGCCGGACACCCGCCGCCGCTCGTGTTCGACGAGCTCGGCACGGGCAGAGCGCTGGGCTCGGCGGAGAACCCCGCGCTCGGGCTCTCCGCGGTGGGCTTTCAGTCGCGCACGGATCGGCTGAGCCCGGGCGAGGTCTTGTTTCTCTACACCGACGGCCTCACCGAGCTGCGCGACGGGCAGCGCGAGATGCTCGGCGATGCTCGTTTGTTCGAGAGCTTCGGGAGGGTCTACAAGTCGACGCGCTCGAGCGGGCTGACCTCCACGGGCGAGGCGCTGAACGAAATGCTGGATACTTTCCGGGGCGACGAGCTGCCCGAGGACGACCGGGCCTTTCTGCTCGCACGTCGCTCGCTCTCGATCCGCCCGCCGGCCTAGTCCGCCCGAAGGGCGGCCAAGAATATCGAGGGGGCGAGACCACACGGGGACCCCATGTCGTTGAGTTCGTCACGACCTCCACTTGCGAGCGTCAGCGAGGGTCGTGAGGAACTCCGCGACAGAACTTGGGACGCCCCCCACTCCGCCCGAAGGGCGGCCAAGAATATCGAGGGGGCGAGACCACACGAGTCGTGTCGTCGGACGCCCGCCTAGACCGGCGAGACAACCTCGCGCCGCCGTGATAACGAGCCGAGCATGAAGCTCGGGATCATCGGGACCGGTTACGTGGGTTTGGTGGCTGGCGCTGGCTTCGCGGCGCTGGGCAACGACGTGCTGTGCGCGGACGTCGACAAGAGCAAGATCGACCGCTTGAACCGCGGCGAGGTCCCCATCTACGAGCCCGGGCTGGACGTGTTGATCGAGAAGAACGTGAAGGCTTCTCGCATCCGCTTCACGAACGACGTCGAAGAAGCCATCCGTCACGCGGACATCGTGTTCGTGGCGGTGGGCACCCCCCCCGCCGCGGACGGCTCGGCGGATCTGAGCGCCGTGTTCGCTGTGGCCGAGACCTTCGCGCGCACGATCGATCGCTACAAGGTCATCGTGGACAAGAGCACCGTGCCCGTCGGCACGGCCGATCGGGTGCGCGAGATCATCGCAGGCATCACGAAGGTGCCGTTCGCAGTGGCGTCGAACCCCGAGTTCTTGAAGGAAGGCGCCGCCATCAACGACTTCATGAAGCCGGACCGCGTGGTCATCGGCAGCGACGACGAGCGCGCGCGCGAGCTCTTGCACCAGCTGTACGAACCATTCGTGCGCACCGCGGACCGCATCCAGGTGATGGATCCGCGCTCGGCGGAGCTCACCAAGTACGCCGCCAACGCCATGCTCGCGACGCGCATCTCGTTCATGAACGACCTGGCTGTGCTCGCGGAAAAGGTGGGCGCCGACATCGAAGCGGTGCGCAAGGGCATCGGCGCGGACACGCGCATCGGGCCCAAGTTCTTGTTCCCTGGCCCCGGCTACGGCGGCTCCTGCTTCCCCAAGGACCTGTCTGCGTTGGTGTTCTTGGCCGACAAGGTAGGTCACGGGCTCGACGTGGTGCGCGCCGCAGAGAACGTGAACAAGCGTCAGAAGAAGGTGCTGGCGCACAAGATCAAGGCGCACTTCGGCGACCTGAAGAGCAAGGTGGTGGGCGTGTGGGGCCTCGCGTTCAAGCCCGAGACCGACGACATCCGCGAGTCGCCCGCTCTGGTGCTGATCGACGAGCTGCTGGCCGCGGGCGCCACGGTGAAGGTGAGCGACCCCGAAGCGATCGCCAACGTTCGCGCGATCTACGGGGACAAGCTCACCTACGTGGACAACATGTACGCTGCGGCGGAAGGCGCCGACGCGCTGGTGCTGGTGACCGAGTGGCACTCGTTCCGCGCGCCGGACTTCGGGCGCCTGCACGCCACGATGCGCACCAAAGCGCTGTTCGACGGCCGCAACATGTGGCCGCCGCAAGAGCTGCGGAAGATGGGCTTTCACTACGAGGGCATTGGCCGCCCGCTGGCCAAGTAGCCGCCGTCGCCGCGACCGTCAGGCCGACATCGCGTCGGACTTGGCCCTCACGAAGCGCGCGAGCGCCCGCAGCGGCACGCGCGCAGGGCAGATGTTCTCCTTCTGCGCCAAGAGCTCATCGGGCATGTGGGTCAGGGCGCGGCGAGCCGCGTCGAAGTCGGGCATGCTGCGCGACGACGCCAGCACGAACGCCATCACCCCCGGGTACTCGCCTCCGGAGCCACGCACGCGTTCGGCTTCGCCCAAGTTGCACCGCCCGCAGGCGAAGCAGCCCGAGAACCCGGGCATGGCTGCGCGCTCCGCTGCAGCGACCGGGGGCAACCGATCCGGACCGTAATTCTGGCGAAACAGCGCCAACCCGGTGATGCGCCCGAACGCGCGCAACAGCAGCACCCGCACCAGCGCGATCGCCAACACGATCGCCGCGAGCGCGCGGCCTGACGCAACGATGCGCTTCACGGCTGCCACGGTGCGTCACGGAGTAGCACGCTCCAGCGGTTCTTGGGGAGGTTGCGACGATCCCCGCCGTAACAGCACCCAACGCCCGCCGTCACACTCCCCGACTGTTACGCTGTTACGGTCAGACAGCTCCGAGTGTTACGCAAATCTCTCGCGAATTTGAATCTCGGCGCATGGCACGCCGCCTGCATTAAGGGCCGCCATGCTGAACGTGACCGTCACAAGCCCCGCTGTTGCCCCCTCCGACGAGCATGCGGACGCGGTGCTGCTTCGTGGACTCTTGGCTGGCAGCGACAGGGCGTGGCGCGAGTTCCACCAGCGCTTCGACCGCCTGATCTACCGCTGCATCACCAAGGTGACGGGCCGCTTCGCCGCGGTCGTGAGCCACGACGACATTCGCGAGATCTACGCCACGCTGATCGTCCAGCTGCTGTCCAACGACATGCACAAGCTGCGGTCGTTCGACGAAACCCGGGGCAACCGCTTCTCCTCCTGGCTCGGCTTGCTGGCGATCAACGCCGCGTACGATCACCTGCGCACGCTCCGACGTGAGCCCAACCGCGCCTGCCTCACCGAGGCCGAGGAGGTGCGCAGCGACCTGCCGACGCCGCACGAGCTGTGCGAGCGCGCCGAACGCGCCGAGCGCGTGAGCGCCGCCCTGCGCCAGTTCTCCGAGAAGGACCAGCAGTTCGTGGAGCTCTACTTCAAAGAGGGGCTGGAGCCGGAGCAGGTCGCCGAGCGCATGAACATCAGCGTGAAGACGGTGTACTCGAAGAAGCACAAGATCCAGTCGCGCCTCGAGACGCTGCTCGCCGCCGCCTGACAGCCTCGCCTCGGTCGTGGTAGACCGAGAGCATGGTGCTGCGCCCCTCGAATCTCCCCGCCCCACGGCCACTGCTGCCCAGCCTCGCGCTGGTGGCATGCTGGTTGGTCGGATGCGACATGACCAGCGACGGCAGCACCGGCGACCCCGTCAGCGAGCCGCGCGCCGACCTGCTGGGGGACGGCAATCGCTTGTCGGAGGTGGTGACCCCCGCCACCTGGTACGAGCCTGGCAACATCGAGAGCGCCAACTGCAAGTCCCCCTCCGATCGTCAGGTCAAGGTCACCGGCCAGGTGATCGTGGCGATCGATCGCTTCGACGAGACCGGCGACGGCGCGCAGGGCAACATCTACGTGCAAGACCTGCCCGTGGGAGGCGAGGAGCCCAAGCCCCACTCCGGCATCACGGTGTTCGCGCCGTCGTTCACGCCGCCAGATCTGCGGCTGTTCGACGGAGACGTGGTCGACACGTTCGGCAACCTGATGGAGTTCTTGGGGCCGAGCTCGGGCTACTTCGGCGACTGCAAGACGCTGCCCGAGATCGGCGGCACCATGTCGTTCCGGTTCGATCACGGGCCCATCGACCCGATCACCGTGGTCCCGCTCAACGGCGGCAACGCCCGCTGGGACGACGTGCGCGGCTACGAGGCCGCCCGCCAGTGGATGGGCATGCTGGTGCGATTCGAAGGAGTGATCATCGCAGGCGAGCCCAACACGGACGCGAGCGGTCGCGTCACCGCTACCATCGACATGGGCGGCGGCATCAGCGCCGAGGACTCGATCAAGATCTCCAACGAGCTGATGGACCTCTCCAACAACGGCCCCGAGCTCGCGGACGGCACCACGTTCCAGTCGGTGACCGGCGTCCTGACCTACTTCTACGGATTCAAGATTGCGCCGCGCTCGATCGACGACTTCGAGATGTGAGCGGCCGCGCGGCTGGCCGCTCGGCGCCGCGATCGCGCTGCTCGCGGCGTGCAGCTCCAGCCCTCCGCTGACTCCGCTCGGCGGCGATCCGCTGGGCGCGAACGAGCCCGATAGCCCCGTGCGCGTGCTGTCGTCCGATGCGCGCCCGCTGCTCGCAGTGCTCGAGCGCGAGGGCGATCCCACGCCCACGCTCTCGCTCGCCATGTGGGCGCCAGGCGACAGCGCGGCGCTCATCGCGCTCGGAGAAGTTTTGCGCGCTCGACTCTCCGCCTCGAAGCTCGCAGCGGAGCTGCGTGTCGACCGTGACGCGCTGTTCCTCGACATCACCCTCGGCGGCGTCACCAGCGACGTGATGACGATCGTCCACACCGCGCTCAGCCAGCGGATCGAGCCAGCACCCGCACAACGCGCCGCGGTCGAGGCGAGGCTGGCCGCTGCGCCAGTCGATGGTGGGCCGGCAGGCGCCGCAGCGAACGCCTGCGTGGGTGCGTTGAGCGTGCCCAAAGGAGCGGGATTCGACATCGGCACCGCGGCGGGCGCCGAGCGCGCCGAGCGTCTGCGGGCGCGTGGCTTCGGTCGCGACACGATCGCGTTCGGCTTGGTCGGCCCCGCCTCCGCCGTGGAGACGGTGACGGCTTCTCTGGAGAAGGCCGGCCCCTACCCCGCGGCGCGCTCGGAGCCCGACGCGACCACCCCTGCGTTCGGTGCCGAGCTGGCGCCCGATCTGGGCCCCCACTCCGCGCGGCTCACGCTCGCGCTGCGCGCGCAAGACGCGAAGAGGGCGGTCGCGGCAGCCCGCCGCCTGGGTCGGGTCCCCCACCCGATCTCGGCGCTGGCGGAGCGCGCGGGCTTTCGCCTGGCTGCGGCGGTCGGTGCAGCCAACGCCCACGGCGGCTGCTTGCGCGTGACCCTCGAGGGTCCCTCGCCGAGCTTCAGCAGCGAGGCGGAGCTGAGCTCGTTCCGCGAGCACCTCGCGACGCTCACGCAACGCGGCGCGCAGCTGCTGCACGAGGAGCTCGACGACGGCGCCGACCAAGTCTCCGCTGCGCGCGCGATCGCGCGCACCGAGGACGGGCGGGCCGCTGCGCGACTCGCGGCGTGGTGGGCGCTCAGCAAGCCGCGCGAGGACGTGCCGACGCGAGGCAGCCTCCACGCGGCGCTGCTCGAGCTCTCCACCGCGGTCGGCGAGACCAAGCGGGGTCCGCTCGGGGCGGAGATCGACAAGGCCGCTCGCGCCGGGGTGGCCCCGCCGGAGCTCCACCAGCCGCGGGTCCGGCTCGAGCGCGGTCAGGGAGAGGGGTGGCTGCTGGTCGCGAACCCGTGCGCCCCCGGCAGCGAGGCCCCACACCGCTGGGGAGCCGCAGGCCTCGCCACCATCTCCGGCGCCCAGGAGCGCGTCGCCGCGGATCGCACGATCGCCATCGACCCGTTCGTCTCCGCCGCCGGTCTCGGCTTCGTGGCGCACGCGCACGCTCTCCCCGACGAGACGCCGGAGACCACCACGCGCGCGCTGGCCGACGCGGCCATGAGCGCGTTCTATGCGCAAGCGCCCAGCGGGGAGCAGCTGCTCGCCTCCGAGGCGCGCGCGCTGGGCTTGATCCGCGCACGCTTCGGCCAAGGCGCCCCAGGCCTCGCCGCGCTCGGAGAGCGCTCGGGCGAGCACCCTTCGCTTCTCGAGCCGCTCGGCGTGCCGCTGCGGATGTCGCGCTTCGAACCGATCGAGCTGTCGCGCCGGTTGCGCGCCACAGCCGCTGGCCCCCTGCGCGTGGCGCTGATCGCGCGTCAAGACGACAAGCTCGAGGCGCGCGCGGCGGCTGAGGCGCTCAGCCGCTGGACGGGGCCGGCCGACACCAAGCCCTGCCCTGCGGTGGCGCCCGCCCCAGCGGGCAGGTTCGAGGTGCGCGAGCCACGCAAAGGCCCCAGCGTCGTGCACTTTCTGCTGCCGGTGGATGCGAGCGTGCAGGCGCGGCCCTTGGCGCGCACGTTCGTCGCCCTGGCGACACTGGCAGGTGCAAACGCGCGGCTGATCGAGTCGGAGACCTTGCTGTACGTGCACCTCTCGCGTTTCGCTCCGGACGAAGAGCTCGAGGCCGCCGAGCAAGCCACGCACAGCTGGCTCAAGTCAGGCGCGACCGAGCAGTCCGAGGCCGCCGTCGAGAGCGCCATCTCACAGGCAGCGCGCGATCACGCCGACGCAGGTTTCGATCCCCGCGTGAGGCTTGCGCGCGTATTCGCGGGGCTCCCCGCCACCGAGCACAGGCGGCCCTCGCGCGCCGAGCTCAGCGCCTGGATGCAGAGCAACGTGAAGCCCGAGCGCGCGCTGATCGTCGTCGCGCGCCCCGAGTGACTCATCGCGAGCGAATCACTCGAAGTCGAACGGGAGCACCGAGTCCTCGGCCAGGTTCTGGATCGCCACGCGCAACGCTGCTCCCGTCTCCCCTTCGGTCGCGACCACCGCGCAGACGAAGTCGTCTTCGGGCATGCGCGCTTTGAGCGCAGCGTTCACCTGCTCCAGGCTCACCTTGGCCACCTGGTCCAGGTAGCCGGCGTAGTAGCCCTCTGGCAGCCCGAACAGCGCCTCCTCGAAGGGCTGGTGCACGCGCTTGCGTGGCGTGTCGATCTCGAAGGCGTGCGAGCGCGTGAGGTAGCTCTTGGTGAAGGCCAGCTCCTCGGCGCTGAGCCCCTTCTGCCTCAGTTCGGAGAGCAGCTCGATCTCGAGCTGCAAGCACGCCGGCGCGTCCCCCGCGCTGGGCGCCGTCCACATCGTGAAGGCGTCGCGGTGGCGATCGAAGCCGACGCGCGAGCTCGCCCCGTACGACCAGCCGCGCTTGGCGCGCACCTCCTGCATCAGGCGTGAGGTGAAGGTGCCGCCGAACGTGGTGTTGCCCACCAGCCAAGCGATGTGATCCGAGTCCCGCACGTGCGTACCGAGCCAGCCGATCACCATCTGGGTCTGGGTGCGCTCCGGCTTGTCCACGATCACCAGCCTGCGACCACGCGCGGGCGTTGGCTCCTTCACGCCGTCGTCGATCTCGTCACCCGTCGGCAGCGCAGACAAGAGCTGCTCTGCGATCTCTCGGGCGACCTTGTCGGTCACATCGCCGCTGATGGCCACCACCGCGTTCTTCTGGGTGTAGTGACGTTGGTAGTGCGCTCGCACGTCGTCCACGCCGATGCGATCGAGGCTCTCCAGCGTGCCGGCCACGCGCCTGCCGTACGGATGCCCGGCGAACAGGGTGCGCCGGAACGCGCGCGCCGCGAGCGTGCGGTCGCTGTCGCGCGCCTCGATCAGCTCTGCCTTGGCCTCCCGCAAGAGCCGCCCGAGCTCCTCCTCCGGGAACGTGGGCGAGCCGATCAGCTTGGTCGCAAGCGCCAAGAACGGCCCTGCTTGGCGCGAGATCACCTCCGCGTGCACGCTGGTCGACGACGGCGCGGTGTCTGCGCCGAACTCGCCCCCGAGCCGATCGATGCTCTCTTCGATCGCGTCGGCATCGTACCCCGCGCAGCCGCGGCGCAACATCCGCGCGGTGATGCGCGAGAGCCCCTCTTTGCCGGGTGGATCGAAGGTGGAGCCCGACCGAAAGCCGATCGCGATCGAGATCAACGGCAACTTGGCAGACGACTCGACGAACAGCTTCACGCGGCCTCCTCGGACTCGTCTTCGCCCTCGTCTTCGGCGTCTTCGCCCGAGGGATGCACCTCGATCACGGTGCGCGCGGACGCGACCAGGAAGCGCCGTGCCACCCGCAACACGTCGCTCACGGTCGTGCGCCGATAAGCGTCGAGCTTGGTGAACAGCGCGCCCGGCTCTCCCAGCACGGTCTCGTAGAAGCCGATCGTCTCGGCGCGCCCGCTCACCGACTCCAGGCTCTGCAACGTGGACAGCTCGAGCCGGCTCTTGGCGCGTTCGAGCTCCTCTTCGGAGATGGGCGTGCTCACCACCTTGTGCACCTCTTCGTCGAACACGCGCAAGAGCTCCGCGGCCGACTTGCCCTCGCGCGCGGTGAGCCCAACGTCGTACAGCGCCGGGTCGCGGAACGTACCCACCCAGGCGCGCACCTCGGTGGCAAGCTCGAGCTCCTTGACCAGCTTCTTGTGCATGCGGCTGCCGCGCCCACCGAACAGCACCTCGTTGAGCACCACCAGCGGCGCGTGATCGAAGTCCCCCAGCGCGGGGCCCTTGTAGCCGATCGCGAGCCGCTCGCTGGTGGTCGGCTTCTCGAGCAGCACGCGGCGCTCCTCGGTCTGCGGCGGCTCGGGGTGGACGTCTTCGGGCGGGATCTGGCTGCGCACGAGCACGCCGAAGTGATCCGAAATCAGCCCCAGCACGCTCGCGAGCTCCACGTCGCCCACCAGCACCAGGGTGGCGTTGTTGGGCGCGTAATAGGTGCGGTAGAAGGCGACGCAGTCCTCGGGGGTGAAGCTCTGGATGTCTTCCATCCAGCCGATCGTGGGGATGCCGTAGGCGTGCTCGCGGTAGGCCTCCCGGTAGAGCACCTCGCTCACGGCACCGTCCACGTCGTCGTCGACGCGCTGGCGCCGCTCGTTGGCCACCACCTCCTTCTCGCTCGCGACCTGCGGCTCGCGCAGCACCAGCTTGGAGAGCCGGGTGGCCTCGAGCGAGATGCCGAGCGCCAGCGCGTCCTTGGGCAGGTTCTGGTGGTAGTAGGTCCAGTCCAGGAACGTCGCCGCGTTGGTCTCGCCGCCCGCCTCCTCGAGCAAACGGTCGAACGCGCCGTGCTGGTGCTCCTCGGTCTCGCCGAACATCAGGTGCTCGAACAGATGGCTGATGCCAGTCTTGCCCTGCTTCTCGAAGCGGGAGCCCACGCGCACCCAGGTCTGCAGCGAGACGACCGGCGCGCTGGGGTCGATCTCGGTGAGCAGCACCAGGCCGTTGGGCCACACGAAGCGAAACACGTCGATGCCCTGCCCCAGCGCGGCCTTGCCGACGTAGCGCACGTGCACGCCCGGCTCACGCGTGCGGTTCACCTCGGCCACCAGCTCTGCGATCTGCTCGCTCATCGACTCCTCCAGGAACGCAACCACAGCACCAGCGAAAGCAACCCGAACGCGATCCCACCGCCGCGCGCCTGCTCGCTCGCCGAGCAACTCGGCCCTCCGGCCAAGATCACGGGCTCCACCTCGGCGGGCTGGCCCGACCCTGCCTCCACCCAGACGTGGCTGGTGAAGCTCGCGCCTTGCGTGCCCTCCCACACCTCGACCCGGTAGCGATCTGCGCCCGCGCTGGGCGCGGCGACGTCGAGCTCGAGCAGCACGTCGTCACCCGCGAGCGCGATGTCCGGCCCGCTCTCGCCGTTCGAGACCCAGCGCGCCACCAGGCCGTCGCCCCCGGTGATGCGCGCGCTCAGCAGCACGCCGAGCTCGCCGCCGTCCGCCCGCGAGAGCTCGATCATGGGGTCGTCCGGCCCGCGCACCTTCACCACCGTGAGGCCGGCGCGCACTCCCTCCAAGATCGCAGCGGTCGACAGCTCGCTCGCGAACACCATCGTGCGCGGCGTACCGATCGGCGTACCGAACGCGCCCAGATCCTGCCCCGCCCGGTGATCGTCGCTGCCGCCGATGGCGGCGATGCGCGCTCCCTGCGCCGCGAAGCTCTCCCACAGATCCAAGCTCGGCTGCAGAAAGAGCGCGCTCGACCCGGCCGTCGCGATCTCGATCGCGTCGATCTCGTTCGGGTCGAGATCGTGGGCCCACGCGCAGCCAATGCATGCGTCGCCCAGATCCAGCGTGGGGTGGTTGATCGCGAACAGCGCGCCTTGATCGTGGAAGGCCTGCGCCGCTTGCTCGATCGTCACGCCAGGCAGGCCGATCTTGTGGTCGACGAACGAGGTCGCGCCGATGCCGTTGGCGTGCCCGTCGTAGGTGGTGAACTCGACGCCAGGCAAGAGCAGCAAGCCGTCCGCGCGGCCTTGCGCGTCGTTCATAAAGTCGAGCTGCGAGGTGGTGTTGTGATCCGACAGCTCGACGAAGTCGAGGCCCTCGCTGCGGGCGAAGTCGATCACCTCGTCCAGGCTCGGCTCGGCGTCGCCGCTCTCGCGGGAGTGGACGTGAAAGTCGCCCGCGTACCAGCGCGCGCCGGTCGCGATCACGCCCGGGTCTTGGTACGGCTCACGCTCGGGCTGCGGCGGCAAGGTGGCCACGTCGCGCAGCGAGACCACGATCTCGTACGGCGCCGGGTCCACGTTGATCTTCGCTTTGCCAATGTTGATCGCCCAGGTGCCCGGCGAGATCGGCCCCGCCAAGTAGCTGCGCGAGGCCGCGAGCTCGCTCACCACAATCGGCTCGCTGTTGCCTCCGCCCCAACCGCGGAACCCCTCGGGGTCGTAGAGGCCCCAATCCAGGATGTTCTCCTCGAGCAGATCGTCGTGATCGATTTGGATCTCGGCGGTGCCCGCCGGCACCTCGAACTCGACCAGCACGTGGTCCGCACCGCCGGCCGGGAGCTCGCCCGAGAGCGTGATCGTGGAGTCCGCGCGCGCCTCGCTCGCCGGCGCGACAGCGAGCAGCAACGCGGCACAGATCGAGGTAGCGCGAACGACCATGAGGGTTGGTTCTAACAGGGAGCCAGCACCCTGTCACAGCCCCGTCGCGCTCGCACCTTGCGACGACGCGCGTGACGTGAGGTTTTCCAAGCATGGAGCGCATCGCCGACAAGGCGCGGGGCTACGACGCCGCCAGGGCCTGGGAGATCGCCCAGTACGCGGCCATGACACCGGACGAGCGGCGCGAGGTCGCTCGCAAGCTTCGCGAGCGGGTGCACGGCTTGGATGGCCCTGACGTTCGCGATCGAGTGGCCGGACTCAAGCGGCGGCGTCGATGACAGGCTCGCTGCGCTGACCGCAGCGCGCACGACGCGATGACGCTGAGGGCTCGTACCGCTCCCCGCCTCGTGCTCTCCTGCGGGGCGCGATGGCGGTCACGGCGGGGAGTGTCGACGAGGTCGCCCGCGTCCACGCGGACGGCGGGGTGGCCGACAGCGCGAGCTTGCGCAGCCACCTGGCCTCGCTCTCGAGCGCTGGCGACACCGACGAGCTCTTGCGCCTCGCGCGCGCCTACGACGCTGCGATCGTGTCAGCCCTGACCGGCTCGGCCCCGCAGCCGAGGCCGCCCCCGAGTCCGAGTCCGAGCTCGAGTCCGACGCCGCCACCGATCCCGCAGCCGCCGCAGCTGCCACCCGCGCCGCAGCCCCAACCGCTGCCGCCTCCCGCCGCGCCTGTGCCCGCCCCTGCCCTCGTCATGGCTCCGCCTGCCGCACCCGAGCCGAGCTTCGACGCCGACCAGACGCTGCTCGCCCCCGCGCCCGCCCTGCAAGTGAAACCAGCGGTCGACGTGGACGAGACCGGCATGGTGGACGGCAGCGCGGTGCGCCAGGCTCTCCAAAGCCGCGGGCTGCCGTTCGGATCCGCGACGAGCCAACAACCGCCTCCCGCCAGTCCCACGTTCGGGAGCCCTCCCCCCCCCGCGACCCCTACCCCACGACCAGCAACGCCGCATGCGACCGTCGCGATCGATCTAGGCTCCAAGGCGGTGGCGACACCGTTCACGCTCGCGCCCAGCCGAGCGCCGCTCCCCTCCGCGCTGCCGTTCGCGGAGGCGCGGGCGCGCGCGCTCACGCTGGAGCAGTTCGCCGCGCTGGTGGTCGCCCTCGAGCGCGGCGCGAACCCCAGCGCTTGGTTCGCGCACTACGGCATCGACGCGCAGGCCTGGGCGGCGGCCTCACGCGAGCACTACGCGCGATCGCTGAGCGACCCGACCTTTGCGCACGCGCTCGACGCCGCGCTCGCCCACGCCCGAGGGAGACCCCGATGACCAGCCGCCGCTCGATGATGCGCGCCCCCGTCCCCACCGCCCAGAAGGGCCTCGCGATGCACCTGCGCGGCCGGCTGTTCAGCGCCCCGCTCGAGGTGCTCTCGGTCGAGGGCGAGGAGGGCATCAACGCGCTCTATCGCTTTCGCGTGCAGTTCACCGCGGACCCGCGCGACGACCTGACCGGCGACAGGGCCCTCTTGCACATGCCCGTCGAGCTCACCCTCGGCGCCTCTGGCGAGCGCCACGTGCACGGGATCGTCACCGAGCTCAGCGCCGAAGCCGGCCTGGTCGGGCAGCGACCGATCTACCGCATCGCCATCGAGCCGCGCGCCGCGCTGCTGACCCGACGCACCCACTCCCGCATCTTCCACGATCAGTCGATCGTCGACATCGTCAGCGCCCTGCTCCACGAGCACCGCGTCGTGTTCCGCAAGCGGCTCGTGTCCGTGTACGACAAGCGTGCCCACAGCGTGCAGTACGACGAGAGCGACTGGGACTTCTGTACCCGCCTGCTGGCCGAGGCCGGCATCTTCTATTTCTTCGATCACCCCGCCGCGCAGGGCGACGCGATCGAGACCGGCATGGGCCACTCCGAGGTGCTGGTGCTGTGCGACACCGCCCAGTACTACCCGCCGATCGCCGGCAACCCGGAGCTGTTGGTGCGGAGCCGGAGCGGCGCCCTGGCGCTCGACGACAGCAGCGTGCTCGAGCTCAGCCTGCAGCACGAGGCCGGCACCACCGTGCGGCTCACGCGCGCCTTCGACTTCGCCCGCCCCACCACCGAGCTCAAGGACTCCCAGCACGTGGAGTCGGGCGAGGAGCCCGCGCTCGTGTACACGTTCGGCGGCGAAGGGGACGAGAGCCCCCCCGAGGTCGCCCACGCCAAGACGCGGCTCGAGCAAGATCGCGCGCAGGTGACCGTGGCCCGCGGGCGCTCGGTCTGTGCCCGCGTGGTGCCAGGCCGCACGTTCGCCGTGCGGCAACATCACGTACCGAGCTGCGATGGCAGCTACGTGGCGATCAGCGTGCAGCACCGCGCGTGGGCCCCCTCGGTCTGCCCCCCAGACACCCACAGCTACGAGAACGTCTGGCGCGCCGTGCCAGCCACCACGGCCGCGCGGCCTCCTGCTCCGCGCCTGCGCCCGCGCCACGCCACCGAGACCGCAACCGTGATCGGTCCGCCTGGCGCGGAGCAGCACGTCGACGCGCAAGGGCGGATCAAGGTGCGCTTTCACTGGGACCTGCAGGGAAAGACAGAGGAGGAGTGCTCGTGCTGGGTGCGCGTCGCGCAAGCGCTCGCGGGCTCCGGCTGGGGCAGCCAGCTCATCCCTCGCGTGGGGATGGAGGTGGTGGTGACTTTCTTGGGTGGGGACCTGGACCGCCCGCTGATCACCCATGCCGTCTACAACGGCACCCATCCTTGGCCCTTCCCGCTGCCCCAGCAGGTCACCAAGAGCGGCCTCCGCACCGCTTCGACCCCACAGGCGCAGGGCTTTCATGAGATCTCGATGGACGACGCCGCCGGGCGCGAGCTCTTGTTCATCCACGCCCAGCGCGACGCGCGTCGCATCGTTCGGCAAGACGACGACGAAGCCATCGGTCGCGACCAGCGCGAGCGCGTCGGCCGCGACCGCGTGACGGAGGTCGCCCGGCACGACGCCACCACCGTGGGCCAGTCGCAGACCGCCGGCGTCGGCGGGACGCAGACCGGCACACACATGTCCGACGGCAAGATCTCGCTCACCACCGGCGCCGCAACGCTCACGCTCGACGGCGCGGACGCCACGCTCAGCGCCAACGGCAAGATCGACCTCACCGCAGGAGGCAGCATCTCCTGCACGTCCGAGACGGCGATCCACTTGAAGGCGCCTTTGGTGGTGATCCACGCGTCCGTGCTGACCGCCTCGGCCGACACGAGCGCGGTCGTCGCGGCGGGTGGAGGTTTGGTGTTGAAGGGCGGCGTCGTCACGGTCGTGGGCGGAGTGATCACGGAGAACTGAGAGATGTCCAAGAAGCAAGCCACGGTTCATCGTTTGTCTCATCCGGAGCCCACCTCGGGCCACGAGCTCGTCACCCTGCTCGAGGTCGCGAGCGACGGCTCCGTGTTCGTCGAACGTGCTGGCGGCCAGCGCGAGCGCGCCTGGCTCGCGACCAGCACGGCGGACGCGGAGCTGCTCCGCGCGGCCCAGCAGCACGCGCGCGCTCTCTCGCTCCGGATGCCCACGGGCGAGCTCCTGCTGCTCGCGCTGGTGCGGCCCGGCCTCGATCCCGAGGTCGTCGCGCGAGGCCCCGGCGCGGCGACGGTCGAAGCGGATCGCAGCCTGACGCTCCGCTGCGGCGAGAGCGCGATCGAGCTCCGCGCCGATGGCCGCGTCACCGTACGCGGCGCCGACGTGCTCTTGAGCTCGAGCGGCACGGCGGCGGTGCAGGGCGCAGAGGTGAGGATCAACTGATGGCCGTCACCGTCTCGGTCAACGACCGCACCGTGATCCACCGCGGCTCCGACGGCCACACGCGCGGCTTCCCCGACGTGTGCAAGACGCCCAAGAGCGGCGACCCGGTGCCGTACACCAACGTGAGCCTGTCGAAGGACGCGGCCGACACCGCCACCTCGGTCTTGTGCGACGGCTTCGGCGTGGTGATCAAGAGCTCTGTCATCGCGCAGAGCTACGGCGACGAGCCGGGCACGCTGGGCGGCGTCGTCTCCGGCGTGAACTGCGGCAAAACCAGCTTCATCACCTTCAGCATGAACGTGCTGATCGAAGGCGAGCCGGTGCCGCGCACCGGCGATCTCTCGGTCGGCAACCACGGCTCGCCGCCCAACGTGCTCAACCAGCCCTGGATGCAGCAGTTCCAGAAGAAGATCGATCTCGGCCAACACCGGCAGGTCTTGTGCACCGTCCTGTGCGGCTGCTCCGACATGGGGCCGGTGCTGCGAATGATGTGCTTCCGCGGGACGCTGAGCACGCCGCGCCTGTCGAGCATGCCGGTCTTCACGCCCTGGGCACTGCAGCCCGTGATCTCCTACGACCCCCACTTTCCGGGCGTGTACATCGAGCCCTCGTTCGCGCCGATGGGCACGCCGCCCCGCCCGAACGTCGTCTTCAGCCCGCTCCACAGCGACCACTACCGCGACGCGGCGGGCAACCCGCTGCCATTGCCCGCAGGCGAGTGGCTGCCAGGCACCGACCGCCCCGACGCCGCCGTCGCCAAAGACCCCAAGAAGCCGCTCGACGCCCACAACCTGAAGGAGCTGTACGAGATCAAGTTCCCAGGCGACGCGGACACCACCGGGCAGGAGCAGCGCTACAAGAAGATCAACAGGGATGTGCCCGTGCACCTGCTCACCGTCGAGACCTGCGGCTGCAAAGACCGGCGCACCCGGCGCCGGTTGCTCAAGCGCGGCCCGGTGGAGGAGATCGTGCCCAATCCGGAACAAGCGCCGCAGCCGAAGCGCGCCCCACCCGTCGAGCTTCCGCCGGACCTCGCTCCACCCATCCCTCCCGCAACGCCGGTGACGCCGGGGAGGCCCTTTCCCAAGCTCGACCCCGACCACAGGCCGGACGGACCGGTGCCCGGGCCAGTGATCGTGCCCAAGCTCAAGGACGTGCTGAAGCGCTTGCCTCGCATGGTGCCCCGCGCGCCTGTGCTGCCGCCTGTGTTCTTTCCCCCCAGGCCACCCCCGCAGGAAGCATGACCAAGTCCATCCACAACATCCGCCAGGGCTTCGGCGCCATCTTCGACCCCAAGCAGCCCGACCTGGGCCCGCGCGTCGCCGCCTTCTACGAGAGCTACTTCGACCGCCACCACCACGAGCTCCGCTGGTGTTTGTTTGGGTCGCCGAGCCACTACCAACCGATCGCGGACAAGCAGCGCGCCCGCGTCCGCCACACCCTCACCAAACGCCCCAAGAAGCCGTTTCTGTTTCGACTCCACGACAGCAAGAGCGCCGACGCCGGCACCAGCGGCACCCCCCAGCGTCAGCTCGACTGCTTCCTGTTCGGCGATGAGCCCGACCGCGACGATCCCTGGGAGTGGCTCACGCTGGTGCAGCCAGAGGACGACGATCACCAGCTGCTCCTGCAAGAGCTGCTCGAGCTCGCGCGCACCGTCGCGCTGCACTACGCCGTCGGCGGCTACTACATCGGCGGCTTCCTCCCCGACCGGGAGCGCGCGTACCGCACCTGTCTCAAGTACCCCGGCCTTGAGTTCTGGGAGGTGTCGCTCCCCCATGGCATGAAGCGGGTGCGCACGACCAACTGGCTCACGCTGGTGACGCACGCCTCGCTCGCACCGCTCGGCGGCATCGACAAGCTGCGCGCTCGCTTCTCCTCTGCGATCGTGATCCACGACGTGCTCGACGGCGTCGTGTTCCAGGCCGGGCCCGAGCCCACGCTCGGAGAGGTCGGCCGCCCCGACGAGCTCGGTCCCTACCGCGAGGTTGCTCAGGCGCTCAAGCCCATCCGCGATCTGCCCGATGAGTATTATCCCGGCACCCCAGGCCGCTTCTCGCTCGATGAGGAGAAGCTCTGGCTGGCGCGCTTCGACAAAGACCCACCCCAGTACAAGCTGCCGCCCGGCTACGAGCCGCCCAAGCCCGAGAGCGAGAAGAAGTTCCTGGCGCGCTTGGCCAAGGTGCAAGCCGAGATCGGCCCGCCGCTGGTCGATCCCTTTCTCGCCATGGTCGAGGCTGGCGAGCGCGACGTGGAGCTGTTCGCCAAGCTCGAGCGCGACCTGTGCGTGCACAAAGACATCGGCATCGCCGCCCACGGCATCTCCGTCGTGCTCTTCAAGAAGCAGCTCCGCCTCTGGCGCGCAGCCGCCGCCAAAGACCCGGGCTTCCAACAGCGCTGGCAAGCCGCGCGCATCAAGCACCCGGAGCTGGCGGGAACATGACTCGCGCGTCCGCTCAAGCGCGCCGTCAGTCTGCCCTTCCCGATCGGGGCAGCGCGGCCCGAAGCATGACCAAGCCCATCCACAACATCCGCCAGGGCTTCGGCGCCATTTTTCATCCCAAGCAGCCCGACCTCGCGAGCACGCTCGGCGGCTTTTACGAGAGCTACTTCGATCGCCACCGCCACCAGCTGCGCTGGGCCCTGTTTACGACGCCCAAGCGGTACTTGGCGCTCGAGAACAAGCATCGCGCGGCGGTCCGACACGCGCTCACCAAACGACCCGCGACCGAGTATTCGTTTCACCTGCACGGCGCGAAGAACGCGAGCGAGGGAACCGGTGGCGCCCCGGAGCACTACCTGATGTGCTTCACGGAGGGCAACGGTCCGTCCCCCGAGAATCCCTGGAACGATCTCACCCTCGTCCAACCCGAGGATGACGACCACAACCTATTACTCTCCGAGCTGCTGGAGCTCGCGCGCGCCGTCGAGCTGCACTACGCGGTCGGCGGCTATTGGATCGGCGGCTTCCTCGCCGACCGCGAGCGCGCCTACCGCACCGCCCTGAAGTACCCGGGCGTCGAGTATTGGAATCTCTCCGACCCCACCGCGACCCGCCGCGTGCGCACCACCAACTGGCTGACGCTGGTCTCCAACAAGTCGCTCACCAAGCTGGGCGGCATCGACAAGCTCCGCCCGCAGCTCTCTGACGCGATCATCGTGCACGAGGTCCGCAATGGCTGGCTGTTCCAGGCCGGGCCCGAGCCCACGCTCGCAGAGGTCGGCCGGCCAGACGAGCTCGGCCCCTATCGCGAGGTCGCCCAGGCCCTCAAGCCGATCCGAGATCGCCCGGACGAGAGCTCCGCAGGGATGGAGGGCAAGTTCTCGCTGCATGAGGAGAAGATCTGGCTCGCGCGCTTCGACAAAGATCCTCCGCAATACGAGCTGCCGCCCGGCTACGCGCCGCCCAAGCCCGAGAGCGAGAAGAAGTTCCTGGCGCGCTTGGCCAAGGTGCAGGCCGAGATCGGCCCAGCGCTGGTCGACGACTTCCTCTCCATGGTGAAGGAGCGCCGCAGCGACTTCGAGCTCATGGCCAAGCTCGAGCGCGACTGGCGCGTGCACGACAACCTCGGCATCGCCGCCCACCGCCTCAGCGTGGTGCTGTTCATGAAGCAGTACGCCCTCTGGCGTGTCACCGCCGCCAAGGACCCCGCATTCGAGGAGCGCTGGCAGGCCGCGCGCAAGAAGTACCCGGAGCTAGGCGGGCCGCCCAAGTCGCCGAAGGGGACGCCTTGACCGTCACCGTCTCGGTCAACGACCGCACCGTGATCCACCGCGGCTCCGAGGGCCACACCCGCGACTGCTCCGACGTGTGCAAGACGCCCAAGAGCGGCGACCCGGTGCCGTACACCAACGTGAGCCTGTCGAAGGACGCGGCCGACAGCGCCACCTCGGTCTTGTCCGACGGCTGCGCAGACCACGGCAGGATGCGCTGCTTCCGCGGCGCGCTGGGCATGTCTCGTTGGGCCGCGATGCCGGCGACCTCGCCCTGGCCGGGCCGGCGGGTCAGCTCGTACGACCCCTTCTTCCCCGGCCTGTACGTGGAGCCGTCGTTTCACCGCATGGGCAAGCCCGCGCAATGGGACGTGGTGTTCAGCGGGCAAGACAGCGCGTGGCACACCGACGCCGACGGCAACCCGCTGCCGCTGCCCGCAGGCGAGTGGCTCCCTGGCACCAACCGTCCAGACGCCGGCATCGCGCGCGATCCCAAGAAGCCCCTCGGACGAGACAACCTCACTGAGATCTACGAGATCAAGTTCCCCGGCGACCCGGAGGACGAAGACCAACTCGCCCGCTACCAAAAGATGAACAGGGCGGTGCCGGTGCACACGCTCACTGCCGAGAAGTGCAACTGCAAGGATCGCCGCACGCGACGCCGGGTGCTTGAGCGCGGCCCGGTGGAGGAGATCGTGCCCCACCCGGAGCGAGCGCCGCAGCCGAAGCCCGCTCCGCCCGTCGAGCTTCCGCCGGACCTCGCTCCGCCCATCCCTCCCGCGACCCCGGTGACGCCGGGGCGGGAGCTGCCCAAGCTCGATCCGCAAGACAGGCCCAAAGTGGACCCGGTCCCGGACCCGCGGATCTTGCCCAAGCTCAAGGACGTGCTGAAGCGCTTGCCTCGCACCGCGCCTGGCGTGCCTGTGCTGCCACCTGTGTTCCTTCCCCCCAAGCCACCCCCGGAGGAAGCATGACCAAGCCCATCCACAACATCAGGCTAGGCTTCGGCGCCATTTTTCATCCCAAGCAACCCGACCTCGCGAGCACGCTCGGCGGCTTTTACGAGAGCTACTTCGATCGCCATCGCCACGAGCTGCGCTGGGCGCTGTTTACGTCGCCGAAGCGATATCAAGCGATCGAGGACAAGCATCGCGCGGCGGTCCGCCATGTACTGACGAAGCGACCGGCGAGTCCCTATTACTTCAATCTGCACAGCGCGAAGAGCGCCGGCGACGGGACCAACGGGGCTCCAGAGCACGATCTTCTGTGCTTCACGGAGGGCACCGGCCCGTCACCCGAGCGCCCGTGGAATGCTCTCACCCTCGTCCAACCCGAGGATGACGACCACAACCTGTTGCTCGCCGAGCTGCTCGAGCTCGCGCGCGCCGTCGAGCTGCACTACGCGGTCGGCGGCTATTGGATCGGCGGCTTCCTCGCCGACCGCGAGCGCGCCTATCGCACCAGCTTGAAGTACCCCGGTGTGGAGTATTGGGACCTATCGCGCCCCAAAGACATCCGCCGCGTCCGCACCACCAATTGGCTGACGCTGGTCTGCAACAAGTCGCTCACCAAGCTGGGCGGCATCGACAAGCTCCGCCCGCAGCTCGCTGACGCGATCATCGTGCACGAGGTCCGCAATGGCTGGCTGTTCCAGGCCGGACCCGAGCCCACGCTCGCAGAGGTGGGGAGGCCAGACGAGCTCGGCCCCTATCGCGAGGTCGCACGGGCGCTCAAGCCGATCCGAGATCGCCCCGACGAGAGCTCCGCGGGGATGGAGGGCAAGTTCTCGCTGCATGAGGAGAAGCTCTGGCTCGCGCGCTTCGACAAGGACCCGCCCAATTCAACTGGCTTGCCAGTTGAATCAGAAAGCAAGATTCTCCCGTGCCCTCTGAAGAGGCAGCGCCGAAGGCCCCACCACGTGCCGACAGGCACGGGAGAATCCAAGCTGCCGCCCGGCTACGCGCCGCCCAAGCCCGAGAGCGAGAAGAAGTTCCTGGCGCGCTTGGCCAAGGTGCAGGCCGAGATCGGCCCAGCGCTGGTCGACGACTTCCTCTCCATGGTGAAGGAGCGCCGCAGCGACTTCGAGCTCATGGCCAAGCTCGAGCGCGACTGGCGCGTGCACGACAACCTCGGCATCGCCGCCCACCGCCTCAGCGTGGTGCTGTTCATGAAGCAGCTCCGCCTCTGGCGCGCCGCCGCCGCCAAGGACCCCGCATTCGAGGAGCGCTGGCAGGCCGCGCGCAAGAAGCACCCCGAGCTGGTGGGCAAGTGACGGAGCCTCTGGATCCGTTCTTGCCGCTCGGGTTGCCAGGCTCCCACCTGGACGCGATCGAGGGGCTCTTGGCTCGACGGCGAGCCTTGTCGTTCGAGCGTCGCGTGGTCGCAGCCCCTCTCGCGCGCGTGCGGGCGCGCCTCGCAGCCCATGAACGAGCGCTGCTCGCCCGCCGGAACGAGACCCGTGAGCTGGCGCTGGAGCGGCTGGCGTCGGTCGTGCCTCACGAAGCAGCGGCGGCGGCGTGGGTGCTGGTCCGCGTGGCGCCCGAGAGCGTGGTGGACGCGCAAGGCAACGTCGCGCTCCCGCCTCGGCCACGCGCCCACGTCGCACGCGCGCTCGAGTCCGCGCCGCATGCGTTGGTGGTGCGTCTCAGGCCCGACGCGGCCGACCTGCTCTTGCCGCGAGCGATGGCGGGGTTGGTCTCGGTGGAAGAGCTCTGCGCCAAGCTCGCGTCGAACGAATCGGAGGTGCGCGCGGCGGCCTGTTGGGCGGCCGGATGGATGGCCGAGCCCGCGGCGTTGCCCCTGGTGTTGCGCCTGGTGTGCGGACCGCGCGGCGTGGATCCCGCGTCGGCCGAAGGACCGGCGGCGGTGTTCGCGCTCGGCCGCTTGCTGGGTCAGTCGCCTCACGACGCGAGCGTCTCAGGGCTGATCGACGTGGTCTGGGGCGACGAGGTGTTCGTCACGCGCTCGACCCTGTTGGTGGCCAGCCTGTTCGGCCATGTCGCGCTGGGCCATCGCATCGCCCGCCGCGCGGACGCTTCGGGCGCGACCGAGGACTTGTTGTTCGCTTGGGCACTGCTGGGCCTTCCGCGTTTTCTGCCGGTGATCGCCGCGTGCGGCAGCAGCAAGCCACGCGCAGCGCTCGCCGCCGTGCACGCCCTCACCGGCGTCGCAGAAGACGCCTCGGATCCGCGCCCCGACGTCCCGCCCCTCTCGCCCTGGCCGGCGGAGGCGATCGCGCGCGCGCTGGCGCACTCGGCGACGCTGCCGCACCAGCTGCGCCACCACTTGGGCCGACCGCTGGACCGAGACGCCTCGGAGGCGAGCGCGGTCTGGCTGCACGCCATGCTGACTGGGCAGCCGGCAGAGATCCCTTTCTGGATCCGGCACGCGCCCGAGACGGTCGCCCCCACGTTCCACGAGCTCGCTCCGATGGTGCCACCATGGCAGGGCTGAACTTCAGCTCGCTGCCGTGCCAGGAGTCGTTCCTGCGCGGATCCGACGGCGCGCCGCGCCGCGTGATCTGCTTGCGACAAGCGTTCGTGCTGAGCACGGGGCGCGCGCTGGACGAGCACTCCCCGCTCACGCTGATCGATCGCTACTCCGAGCTGGGTGCGCTGGTGAGCCCCAGCGACGTCGCGGTCGAGCGCGCGGGCACCAGCGTGTTCGTGCACGGGCAGATCGTCAGCGAGGCCACCGACGAGCCGGTGCTCGCCACGGTGCGTGTCGGCGCGGTGGAGCGGCGGCTGTGCGCGTTCGGCCCGCGCCATTGGGTGCGCAGCGGAGCTGGGTACCAGATCCGCTCGGCAGGGACCTTCGAGCCCCTCGATCTCGATTGGCGCCACGCGTTCGGCGGCTCGTTCGGCGAGGAGCAGTCGAGCGCGAACCCTGTTGGGCTGGGGTTCTTCAGCGAGCGCTCGGGTGAGACCGCGGAAGGTGTGCCATTGCCGCGGCTGGAGCTAGCCGACGCGCGGATGCAGACGCCGCAAGACCGGCCCCCTCCCGCGGCGATCGCGGCCGTCGCGCCCGGCTGGGAGCCGCGCCGAAGCTGGGCGGGCACGTACGACGAAGCGTGGCAGCGCACGCGCGCACCGTACCCGCCCGACGACCTCGATCCGCGCTTCGCAGACGAAGGCAGCCTGGTGATCCGCCCGGCGCTGCGTGGCGGTGAGGCGATCGAGCTGTCCAACATCGGGGTGGCTGCACACCTGCGCGCGCGCGTGCCCTCGCCGACCGTGCGGATCGATCTGGCCGGCGAGGTGCACCGCCCCGTGATCGACCACCTCCACCTCGATCCCGCGCGAGACCGCGCGTGTCTCGTCCTGCGCGTCACCCTCCCCCACCAGGGTCCCAGGATCTCGGCGCCCAGCTACCTGGTGCGCCTGCTCGAGCAGGTCTCGTGGAGACATGCGCCATGAAGCTCGCGGTGATCGCAGCGGGCGCGCGCACCGCCCTCGGCGCGTCGCTGGAGGAGACCTGCGCCAGCCTGGCTACGTCCGTGCGACGGGCGAGACCCGCGAGCTACGTCAGCGATGAGGGTGACGTAGCGCCCGTGGCGGCGGTGTTGGCCACGGAGCCCACCATCCCCACGGGTGCACGGCTGGAGCTCCTGTGGCGGGCTGCGCTGGCCGATCTGCGCGACCAGCTCGAGAAACCGGTGGGGAGGCTGGGCGTGCTGCTCTTGATCGACGAGCTCGGGCCCAGCGGCTGGGATCCCGCACCGGGACACGCCGGCCTGCTCTCCGAGCTCGCGCTGGCCGACGCCGAGCGGCTGACCTCCGCGGAGCATGGCATCGGGATCGCGGCGGCGGCGCTCCGCGCCACGCTCACGCCCACGCACCAGCTGGTCTTGACCGGCGACGCCGCAGACTGCGTGAGCGCGCTGGAGCTGGCAGCGCAATGGCTCGATGAGGGCGCTGTGGACCAGGTGCTGCTCGGCGGGGTGAGCGCGCTGACGGATCGGGCTTCGCTGGCGCTCTCGGATGGCATGGAGTGGTTGCCCGGTCGCGCGCGTGACGATGGCGCGAGCCCGGGCGAGGCCTGCGCCGCGCTGCTGCTCGGGCGCGAAGCGCCGAGGGGGACCGTGACGATCGAACGCGCCGCCCACGCGCTCGCCACGGACGCCGATCCCGCGCGCGCGCTCACTGACGCGATCGAGACCGTCTTGACCGGGGTCGACGCCGCCCCCGCACGCGTGGTCACGGACTCCGCGGGCCTCGCTGCACAAGCCGAAGAGCGCGTGGTCGCGGGCATGCGCACCTGGGGTCGGCGCGGCTGGAACCCTGTGGTCGAGGAGCCATGTCTGTTCCTCGGTGAGCTCGGCGCTGCGGCCGGGCCGATGCTCGTCGCGTGGTGCGTCGAGCGCGACGCCCAAGGAACGACGCTGGTCGCGCTCTCGAGCGGAAAACAAGGCGGCCGCGCCGCCCTGCTGCTGCAAAGGATCTCTCCATGAAGAAGAAGACCTACTGGAACCCGTTCCTCGGGCGCGAGGTCCCCACCGAGCCCGACTTCGGCCCGCCGTTCACGCACGAGGTCTGGCTTACGCGCGGGGTGCGCGCGCGCACCCTCTCGCTGGAGGTGACGGTCGATCTGTCGAGCCGCCCCGCCGAGCTCCCTCGACACGAGGGGATGTTCAACCCTGGGGAGCCCCACGAGCAGCTCAGCGCGCTGCTCTCGGCCTGGTTTCCGGGCTTCTTTGGCTGGTCGGGCGAAGAGCGCGGCGAGGTGCGGCTGCTGCGCACCAGCGAAACCAGCGGGCGGCGCGAGGTCGCGCTCGAGGTCTCGCTGCCCGCGATGCACGAGGACGGCGCGCTGGCCCTGGTCCACGCGCTCGGGGCCCGCCGAATCCTTCAGGGCGTCACGCACGTGCTCGCGCGAGAGGGCGACAAGACCGCCAGGCAGCGCGAGGAGCTCACCCCCAAGACGCGCCTCGCGAAGGTGCCGTTCGAGCTCGACGACCATTTCACCGCTGCGATCGAGACCTTCAGCGCCCGCATCGAGCTCGAGGAGGACATCTCCGACGAGACCCGCGCCTCGCTCGAGCGGCTCAGCCACGGCTACGCAGCGTTGCTCGCGCACGGCGCGCTCGCGAGCGACGTCACCGAGGCCTCGAACGGCAGGCTCGAGCGCGCCGAGGACATCTTGCCCAACGAGTGGTCGATCGCGATCGAGGACTACCGTGGCTCGCGCGCGGCGTGGGAGCCGCTGCTCGCCGGCCTCTCGTGGCTCCATGAGCGCGCGCCGATTCGGGTCGTGGAGATCTGGGGCTGAAGCCCGGCCGTGCTCACAGCTCGATGCCGACGCCCAGCGAAGGCGCCACCATGCCGATGGCGGTCGGCAAGAGCTCCTCTTCGGAGAGCCGCGCCGCTCCATCCGCACCAGCAGGCACGAGCTCGCCGTACGCCCAACGGGGCTTCGAGACAGGCGCGATCACGCCGCCGCTCACGCCCACCCACAGGTCGACCAGCTCGCCCAAGCGGACGCCACCCGAGAGGTTGGGCCAGGCCGTGAAGCCGACCACGGTGCCGCCCGCGAAGTAGGGGCCCGCCCGGTACGCGCTGCCCGACGAGTCATTGGCCGCGAACGAACGCTCATCGCGGGCGTGGCCCGCGAACACGCCCACCGCTGCGCCCACGTGCACGAACCAGGGGTTGCCATAGCGGAACGAGGCCACCGCCTGCAACGTCGCCCCGCGCAGCGCGAAGTCCTCTTCATACGCGCCTGCCTGTTCCGGGAGACCCGCGGGGGCGATCGCCACCGGGCGGCCGATCTCGCCCTGCACCAAATGCAGGTACCCCACACCAAAGCCCACGCCGAGGCCGTTGGAGAAGCGATGCCCCGCGCGCACGAGCGCGTGCGCACCGAGAGGCAGCGACGTCTCACACGGATCGTTGCAGGCGGGCGCGAGGAGCGCCGGCGCGATCGCCAGCGCCCCCTCGACCTCGATCTCCCAATGCGGCGGCGGTGGCGGCGCGGGTGGCGGCGGCGCGACGGGGCTGGCGGACAGCTCCACGCGCTTGATCGTGCGCGCGCGGCCGCGCAGGTCGACGGTCTGGCTCGAGGCTTGGAAGCCTTGTCGCACCACGTTGAGCTCGATCTGCGCGCGCGGCAGGCGGCCTTCCCAGCGCCCGCGCCCCACCGGCGCCCCGTCGATGTACACCTCCGCGTCCGAGGGTGACACCTCGACCGCGAGCACGCTGGGCAGCTCGATCAGCTCCAGCACCACCTCGCTGCGTTGCCCGAGGATCACTCGCGTTCGCGCCGGCGGGGAGCCCTCGGCGCCGAGCGTCGCGAGCCACACCGCGTGATCGCCAGGCTCCAGCGCCCCCTCCCACGGCGTCGCACCGACGCCGACGCCGTCCACGTACACCGTCGCGCTGCGCCCCTGACGCTCTCGAACACGCAAGCGCCCCGCGCGAGCGAGCACCTCCAGCTGAGCCCGCACGAGCGCAGGCTTGCCCTGACGGATGTCGATGGTCTGCACGAAGGGCACATACCCTTCCAGGCTGATACGCACCGTGTGCGGCCCAGGAGGAAGACGGATCGGGCGGGCCAGCGGCAACGTGCCACGCGGGCGCCCGTTCACCGTCACGGTCGCTCCCTCTTCGGCCTTGACCTCCAGCGTACCGGAGCCAGCCAACATCGCGTCACGGGCTGACCTCACGCGCGCCTTCACCTCTGGCGGCGCGTCCGGGAACGCGCTGTCGAAGCGCTCGAGCTTCTCCAAGGCTTCGTCGATGCGCCCCAGACGGCGGAGGCACTCGGCGGCGTTCTCGGTGGCGGAGCGCGTGGGCGCCAGTCCGAGCGAGGCCTGGAACTCGGAGAGACCGGCCTCGAAGTCGCCGCTGTCCATGCGGGCCACGCCGCGCTCGAACGCAGCCTTGGCCTGCGCGCGCGTGTCCTCCGAGGGCTCGGCCGCCGCCGCCGGCGCCGACCACAGCACGACGCACATCCACCACCCCAACCAGCTTCGGGTCATTCGAAGGTCCGGGCGGGGACGCTGGTGGTGGCCTTGGCCGAGGCCGCGGCAGCTGGGGCGCCGGAGGCGCGTGGACGCAGCGTGGGGTTGGATGGCGTCGCGAGCGGTGCAGCCGAAGACTCAGGGCGCGCTTCTGCAACAGGCTCCGGCAGGCTCAGCTTGGAGGGGGATGGCCCTTGGGGGCCGATCGTAAGGATCTGCTTGTGCTGACGCCCGCCGTGGCTCAGCACGACCACCAGATCGCCCGGATAGGCTTCAATCCGCGCGAGGCCGTCGACCACGGGCACCAACTTGCCGTCGACGCTCACGCTCGCGTCCGGTGGCTCGACGGGAACGTGGAAGGTCGGACACGGTGCGGCGGACGCGAGCGCCGACGGGCTCGAGGCCAACTCCGGCGCCCCGCCCTCCGCCACAGGACCGGGGGAGACGGCGCTGGGGGGGCGAGTCGCCGCGTAGACACCCAACCCAAGGAGCGACGCGCCCGCGAGCGAGAGGCCGACCAGCAGAGCGCCGCGGCGACCGCGCTTGGGGCTGGGCAACGTCACGTTCGAGGCGAACAGCGTGGACGCCACCCCCACGTCCTCCACCGCCACTGTCTCGTCGTGCGGGCTGGACACGCGCCCGCTCTCGCCGCTCGGAACGACCACATTGCGATCCGAACGGTTCTTGCCCAGAAGCAGGCGCGGCTGCGAGACCCGTAGCGGCGCCTCGCCGCCCTCGAGCTCGGGCTTGGACACGAACGCGCCGCCTGGCAGAAGCGCGACCAGATCGGCGAGCAGGTCCTCGCTCCGCGGGTAGCGCTGTGCGCGATCGATCGCGAGCGCACGCTGGACGATCGCGTCCACGGCGGGGGGAATCGCGGGATCATGCGCGCTCGGCGGCAGCACGGGCTTGGTGGTGATGGCCACGATGAGCTTGCCGAGCGTCTCCGCGTGCGCGTGGGGAGAGCGCCCGGTGAGCGCCTCGTACAGCACGCACCCGAGCGACCAGATATCGGTGCGGTGGTCCACGTCTCGCGCGCCCTCGGCCTGCTCGGGTGACATGTACAGCGGCGTCCCCAGCAAGCGCCCGGTCTGGGTCAGGTTCATCTGGGCGGCCTCGAGCGGGCTCGACGGGCGCACCTTGGCGATGCCGAAATCGAGCAGCTTGACCAAGATCTCCTCGTCCTCTTCTTCGGACAAGAACAGGTTGGCCGGCTTGATGTCGCGGTGGACCACGCTCGCCGCGTGCGCCTTGACCAAGCCTTGGCAGGCTTGCAAGGTGATGCGCAGCGCGAGATCGACGGCAAGCCGGCCGCGGCGCTCGAGCAAGGCGCCCAGGTCTTGGCCGCGCAGCAGGTCCATGGCCATGAAGGGCAGCTTCGTCGCGCCGTCCAAGCCGCTGTCGAGCACCTCGACGATGTGGCGCGTGTCGATCTGGCCCGACGCCTTGGCCTCGCGCTCGAAGCGGCGGAACACGTCGGTGTCGGTGAGCGCGATGTCGCGAATCACCTTCAGCGCGACGCGCCGGCCGGTGCCTGTGTGGACAGCCTCGTACACTGCGCCCATCCCGCCGGTGCCCAGCAGTCGTTCGAGTCGGTAGCGATCGCCCAGGGTGGTGCCGATCATCGTCGTCGCCTCCTACGCGATGCGACCGCGAGCCCGAGCCCGAGCCAGAGAGCGCCCACCATTCCGCTCGAGCGCTGACGGGCAACGGAACAGCCCGCGTCGCCGCCGGTCGACGCCGGGGGCAGCACGCACGCCTGCGCGTCGGGGTCGCACACATACGGGCTCTTGCACTCGGCCTTGGACGTGCACGCGGTCAAACAGCCCTCGTTCGTGCACTTGTAGGGCGCGCAATCGCTCACGCTGCCGTCTCGCGCGAGCGCCAGCGAGTCGTTGGTGCAGAGCTGGTCTTCGCCCACGCAACCACCGGCGACGCACACAAAGCCATCGTTGCACTCGCGGTCCTCGCTGCACGACGAGAGGCAACCCGTGGCGCTGCAGCTGATCGGCGCGCACAGATCCAGGGCGCGCTGGCAGCTGCCCAACCCGTCGCAGCGCCACTCGCTCTCGCAGGTGCCGCCCGCGTCATCCAGACACTCGTCGTCGGGGTCGCGCCCGCGCGTGATCGCGCCGCACGTCCCGTCTACGCCTTCGCCCTTCTTGGCTGCCGAGCAGGCGCGGCACGCTTCGTTGCATGGCGTGTCGCAGCACACGCCGTCGACGCAGTGGCCGCTGTCGCACTCGTCGCCCGAGGCGCAGGGCGAGGGCACGCACCCGGGGCCCGGGTAGGTCTGGCATTGGCCGCTGACCCCCGCGCACAAGCCGTTGTCCCCACAGTTGGGCGAGCCTTCGTCCAGGCACTCGCTCTCGGGATCCTGGCCCACCTCGATCGGCGCGCAAGTGCCGTCCGGCGCCCCCGTGAGCGCAAACAAGCAGGCCTCGCACAGCTCGTCGCATGCCGTGTCGCAACACACGCCGTCGACGCAGTGTTCCGACAGACAGTTCGTGTCCAGCGCGCAGGGCTCGCCCGCCGGGCTGAACGCGAACAAGCGGGTGTCGCTCAGCGCCGAGTTGCCCACGAACCCATTCTGCCCACCCATCACCAGCACGCGCCCGTCCTCCAGGCGAAGCGCCTGGTGTTTCCCGCGCGCGGTGCCCACGGTCTCCGCGGTGGAGAAGGTGCCGTCGAGCGCGAAGTAGAGCGCAGGCCCCACCGGCGTCGCGCATTCGTCGGTGAAGCCTGGGCCACAGCCGCCCGTGTACAGCACGCCACCCTCGGGTGTCTGAGTGGCCCGTCCATCCGTCGCCGTGAACGGGAACGTGCCGCCCGCGGACCAGGTGCCCTGCACCAGGTCGTAGACCTGAATCTCGGTCTGAAAGCCTCCCGACGTCGTGGACCCATTGTGCCCACCCACCATCAGCACACGATCGGTGCCGAGCGGAGACATTGCGTGACCGTAGCGCGAGCCGCCGAAGATCGCGTACCGGCCCCAGGCGCCAACCCCTCCATCCGCCGAAGGGTCGAACTCCTCGCTGGTGTTGGTCGAGCTGAAGCCGACGGGGATTCCGCCTGTGACCAGGGCGCGCCCGCCGACCGCGACCGCCCGGTGATGGCTCCGCGCCTCCGTCAGCGGGCCGGTCGGGCTCCAGCTGTTGGTGACGGGGTCGAACAGCTCCGAGCTCGCGAGCTCGACCGAGGTCGAGGAGCGGCCCCCGGCCACCAGCACGCGACCGTCCCCCAGCTTGGTCGCCGTGTGCACGCGTCGCGGCTGAGACAAGCTCGCCTCGACCGTCCACGTCAACGTCGTCGGCGACAGGGTCATCGCGATGTCCTTGGTCTTCACGCCCGTGATCACGTCCCAGTACCCCCCCGTGAGCAGCACGCGGCCGTCTTCGAGCGAGGTGAGGGTGAACTCGGTCGCGCCGCGCGAGGCGCCTGCGTAGGAGAGGTCCGCGCTCGGAGCGGGGGACCAGGTGTCCGTCGCGGGATCGAACAGCTCCGAGGTGAAGCGGACGCCGTTGTCGTACATCCCGCCGACCGCGAGCACGCGCCCGTCCGGCATCAGCGCCGCCTCGAACTCGTAGCGCGGGAACACCATGGGCATGGCGCTGGTCCACAGCGGATCGAAGACCGCGGGGTACGCGAGATCCTCCGGCAGCGCAGCCTCGATCCAGCAGGGCCCGTCGCCCGGCGCGAGCGGTGTGCGTCCCCACGGCGGAGCCGCGCCGCGGTCGACCGCGCAGCCGCTGACGTCCAAGCTCAGCTCCCGCGCGCGTCCGTCGGCGCCCACGACCCCGGCCCCGGACACGCGCAAAGCAGGCGTTCCTACCTCGTCCAGCAGCTCGACCACCCCGCTCGCGACGCGCATTCCGGCCACGCCCCTGTCGAGCGACAGCTGGTAGCGCACGCGCCCGTCGGGGGGGGCGTGCGGCAACACCACGTGATCGCGCGCGCCGTGTGGCCCGAACATCCACGAGACGTCGAATCCTGGCCCCAGGCCGTCTTCGTAGCGGTGGTCGACGCCGTCTCGAGCCGCCGGCGTCGGCTGCGCGTGCTCGTGTCGCACCGTCGCCGCTACGCCCAGGTGCGTGTTCTCCCATTGAACGCCGTCTGCCAAGCTCGCAGGCAGGACGACGCGCAGCCCGTGCTCGTCACGCACGGACGGGACTCGAGCCGATCGCTCGGGCTGCGAAGAGGCAGGCGCGCTCTCCTGCGTGCAGCCACCAGCCGCGAGCACGAGAGCCCAACACGCGGCGTTCCACCGGAGCCCCATCCGCTCCGAAAGATAGCGCAGCCGCGGCTCGAGCCTCAGTCGATCTTCAGGATGGCGAGGAAGGCCTCTTGTGGGATCTCCACGCTGCCCACCATCTTCATGCGCTTCTTGCCCTCTTTCTGCTTCTCGAGGAGCTTGCGCTTGCGGCTGATGTCGCCGCCGTAGCACTTGGCCGTCACGTCCTTGCGCATCGCCTTGACCGTCGTGCGCGCGATCACCTTGGCGCCGATCGCGGCTTGGATGGCCACCTCGTACTGCTGGCGCGGCACCAACTCCTTGAGCTTCTCAGCCAGGTCGCGGCCCCGGGTGAACGCCTTCTCGCGGTGGACGACCAGGCTCAGCGCATCGAGCGGCTCGCCGTTGACCAACATGTCGACGCGCACCAGGTCGTCCTTGCGGTAGCCGACCAGCTCGTAGTCCATCGACGCGTAGCCGCGGGAGGCGCTCTTGAGCTTGTCGTGGAAGTCGAACAACACCTCGGCCAGCGGAATGTCGTAGGTGATGATGACGCGGTCGCTCGAGGCGTACTGGATGCTCTTCTGCTCGCCGCGCCGCTCCTGACACAGCGCGAGCACCGCGCCCACGTGGCTCGCCGGCACGTGAATGGTGAGCCGGAAGATCGGCTCTTCGATGCGCTCGATGCTGCCCACAGGCGGAAGCTTGGCCGGGTTCTCCACGAGCTTCATCGAGCCGTCGCGCAAATACACGTGGTAGACCACGCTCGGCGCGGTGGTGATCAGGTCCAGGTTGTACTCGCGCTCCAAACGCTCCTGGATGATCTCCATGTGGAGCAGGCCCAAGAAGCCACAGCGGAAACCGAAGCCGAGCGCCTCGGACGTGTCTGGCTCGTACACGAACGAAGCGTCGTTCATGCGCAGCTTGGAGAGAGCGTCGCGCAGATCGTCGTACTGGGCCGAATCGGTCGGGAACACCCCAGCGAACACCATCGGCTTCACGTCTTTGAAGCCGGGCAGCGGCTCCGTGGCTGGGTGCACGGCGTCGGTGACCGTGTCGCCGATCTTGGTGTCGTGAACGGTCTTGATGTTGCCGGCGATGAAGCCGACCTCGCCCGCGCAGATCTCGGTGAGCGGGGTCGGGAACGGGGTGAACACACCCATCTCCGTGATCTCGTAGTCACGGCCGGTGGCCATGAAGCGCACCTTCTGGCCCTTCTTGAGGGTGCCGTCCACCACGCGGACCATGCACACCGCGCCCCGGTAGCTGTCGTACCAACTGTCGAAGATCAGCGCCCGCGGGGTGGCGTTCTGGTCCCCAGTGGGCGGGGGCACGCGCTTGACCACCGCTTCGAGGATGTCGACCACGCCGACGCCCGTCTTGGCGCTGGCCGCAACCGCGCCAGAGCAGTCGAGCCCGATCACGTCCTCGATCTGCTGCTTGGTTCCGTCCACGTCCGAGCTGGGCAGGTCGATCTTGTTGAGCACCGGAATGATCTCGAGGTTGTTCTCGATCGCCAAGAACACGTTCGCGAGCGTCTGGGCCTCGACCCCCTGCGTCGCGTCCACCACCAAGAGCGCCCCTTCACAAGCCTGCAAGCTGCGCGACACCTCGTAGCCGAAGTCGACGTGACCCGGCGTGTCGATCAGGTGCAGCAGGTACGTGTTGCCATCTTGCGCCTTGTACCGAAGCCGAACCGTCTGCGCCTTGATGGTGATGCCGCGCTCGCGCTCGATGTCCATCTTGTCCAGGAACTGCTCTTGCTTCTCGCGCGACGAGACCGCGCCCGTGGCATCCAGGATGCGATCTGCCAGCGTCGACTTGCCGTGGTCGATGTGGGCGATGATCGAGAAGTTCCTGATGGTTTTCGGATCGGTGGGCATCGGGGACGGCCTTCGGTACGACAGGTGCGCCCCGCTGTCTCGGCCCGCGAGCACGGACGTCGTCGTTCCGGCCGGAGCCGGACGCTGCAGCCTGGGCCGCGCGGCGTCTCAGCGCTTTGGAGGCGGCGGCGGGATCGAGTCGCTCAGCAGGCTGGACTGGCCCGGCTGGTCGAGCGACATCTGCCCGGGGAGCATGTGATCGTAGTGCTTGAGCACCATGTCGATGCCCTCGCGGATGTAGACCGCGATCGGCACTTTGGTGCGGTCATGCAGGAGCTTCAGCCGATCGGCCTGCTCTGGCGTGATGTAGATGGTCGTCGAGACTTTCTTTCGCGACATGATCGCGCCGCCAGAGACGCATGGCCCCAAAAACGGGGACTGACAAGGCGTTACCCTAGATGCTGGTACGTGTGTTGTCAATCGGCACCTGCGCGTTGCGGGCGCGGATCGCAGGGGGTAAGCTCCCAGCCGACATGCGATCTGGCCGGGGCCGAGTGCCCGTTGTGGCGTTTGGGCTGCTGTTTGCGGGTGCCTGCGGTGGCGGCACGGAGGACGCGAAGTCCGCCGCTGGCACGCGCAGCGTGGAGATCACCCACGAAGCTTGTGACGTCGACAGCGGCTCGGCGCTCAAGACCGACGTCAACAACGACGGACGCCCCGACATCATGAAGGTCATGTCCGGAGGCAAAGAGAAGTGCCGCGCCGTCGACCTGAACTTCGACGGCATCAAGGACGTGTTCATCTATTTCGACGACGCCGGCCAGGAGCGACGCCGCGAGTCGGACTTCGACCGCGATGGCCGCCCCGACGAGATCACCACGCTCCAGGGAGGGGTGGTGTTGCGCAAGGAGCTCGAGACCAATTTCGACGCCAAGCTCGACACTTGGGAGGAGTACGCCGGCGGCCGCCTGGCCAAGTCGGAGCGCGACAGCGACGGCGACGGTGTCATCGACGAGTGGTGGGACTTCAACCGACCGGATCAGCCCAAGTGCGCGGTCGTGGTGAGCGATCGCAACGCGGACGGGTTGCCGGATCCGGACTCGGCGGTGGACATGTGTGGGGAAGGCTACAAACCGCCTCCTGATCCCAAAGCCGACCCGGTGGCCACGAGCTCGGCTGCTCCGTCGGCCTCCGGGCCCCCGCCATTCGCGACCTCGAGCGCGCCACCCACCAGCTCGGTCGCGGCGCCGCCCAGTGCCTCCGCCCCCCATGCCCCCTCTGCAGCAAAGCCGTAGCCCATGAAGCAAGAGCTCCTCGTCCTCCTCGCCACTGGCACCGTCACCGCGCTCACAGGCTGCGCCTCCACCCCGGAGAAGGCGTTCAACAGCCCGGCGCAGTCGGCGCCTGTCAAGCGCTTGGCCGACGGCTCGATCGATGACCAGTCCAAGTGCGAGTACAAGGGACGCCAAGATCGTGAATCGATCGAGACTGCCGGCCCCGGCTCGGTGATGCCCAACGTGCGCCGCGTGTGGGCCGTCGTGGGGCAAGGCAACGATCGACAGCGCGTGCTGGTGTGTCGCGAGATCGACACCAATCTGGACGGCGCCAAAGACGTCGTGCGCAAGTACAACGACAAGGGCGAGCGATTGTTCGAGGACTCCGACACGAACTACGACGGCAAGCTCGACACCTGGCTCGTGTTCGGCAAGTCCGGCCTGACCGAGGCGAAGTTCGACAGCAACTACGACGGGAACGCGGACGAGTGGAAGTTCTACTCGGGTGGCAAGCTGACGCGCGTGCGGCGCGACACCAACCACGATTCCAAGCCAGACGTCTGGGAGATGTACTCGGCCGAAGGCACGCTCGAGCGCATGGGCGTCGACGTCGACGGCGACGAGCGCGTGGATCGCTGGGACTACGACAGCGACGTGCGCCGCGAAAAGGAGGCCAAGGCGAACAAAGAGGAGCAGGACGCCGCCGCCAAGGCCGCCGAGAAGGCAGAGGCCGAGCGCAAGGCCGGTGAGTACGCCACAGCCTCGGAGGACGGCTCGGAGGATGCTGCGGCCGACAAGAAGAAGAAGAAGAAGGACCAGGCCCCCGCCGCCAAGAAGGCGCAGGAAAAGCCCAAAGAGTAGCCGCTGCGCGGCGCACCGCCGCCCCGGCCACCAAGTGTGAGAGCTCCGACGACATGAGAGAGCGACTGCAGAAGATCGTCGCGCGGGCGGGTGTCGCCTCGCGCCGCGCTGCCGAAGAGCTGATCACCGCTGGGCGCGTGCGCGTGAACGGGCGCGTGGTGACCGAGCTCGGCTCGCAGGCCGACCCGCGCAAGGACGCTGTGGAGGTCGACGGCAAGCGGCTCGTCGCGGAGAAGCCCGTGTACGTGGTGCTGCACAAGCCCAAGAACGTGGTGTCCACGATGAGCGACCCGGAGGGGCGGCCCACCGTCGCCGAGCTGCTCAAACCGATGGGCCCTCGCCTGTTCCCGGTCGGCCGCCTGGACTTCGCCACCAGCGGCGTGCTCCTCGCGACCAACGACGGCGAGTTCTCCAACGGTCTGCTCCACCCTCGCCGAGAGGTGCCCAAGACCTACGTGGTGAAAGCCCAGGGCACCATGAGCGACGAGGATCTCGATCGCTGGCGCCAGGGCGTGGAGCTAGAGGACGGGCGCACCTTGCCCGCGCAGGTGCGACTCCTGCGCCACGAAGCCGACAAGACGTGGTTCGAGATCACCATCCGCGAAGGTCGGAACCAGCAACTGCGGCGTATGGGGGAGGCCACCGGCTTCTACGTCATGCGCCTCGCGCGCGTCAGCTTCGCGGGCATCGATCACGAGGGGCTTCGCCCCGGGCAGGCCCGCGCGCTCACCCCGAAGGAGCTCACCGCGCTCAAGGAGACGTACGGGGTGCCCAAACGCGTGCCCAAATATCAGGACGTCGTGGAGACCACGGCGAAGCCCAGGCGCGTCGGGCCAGCCCACAGAGACAAGCCGCGCCCGACGGACGACGGCAGCGCTCCCAACAAGGGCCGCAAGGTCGCCGCGCCGCGGGGCGCGGGCGGCACGCCAAAGCGCGTCAAATCTGCGCGAAGCGCCCGCTCTTGAACGACGCCTCGAGCAGCTGATTGACCCGCGCCTCGAGCTCGCGAGCCTTGGCGTCGGTGATGGTGGCGAGCGCTGCCTTGATCTCGCCGAGCGCCTTCAGCTGGCTGAACAGCTGCACGTCGCCCAACGCTGACGCCCCCGTCAGGATCTGACGGATGCGATCGACCTCGCCGGCGAGCGCCTCGACTCCCAAGCCCACCGCGCCCACGCGACGCCTATCCGGGTGCTCACGGTAGAACGCCTCGAGCACGGGCTGCACGATGCCCTCCAGGATTTCAGCCTGATCTTCGTTGTTCCACACGTGTTTGAGCACGAAGAAGTCCGAGGCGTCGGGCTGGGCGCGGCCGTCCAAGAACGAGCTCGCCGCGAACAGCTTGAGCATCTTCACCACGCGCCGATCCGACACCGTGATGCCTTCGGCCCGAATCTGGAAGATCAGGCCCTTGTAGGCGGAGAGGAACGCGTCGCTGTACGCCATGCGTTTGCCGAACGAGCGGCCCATCTCCACCAGCTCCTGCGCGCTCAGCACGGGCTGTGGCTTGTCGCCACGCATCTGCCGCACCTCGAGCGCGATGCCCCGCTGGAGCAACTCGGAGAAGTGATAGGCGTCGAGGTTGTCGCTGCGCACGCGCAGCAAGAAGCGATCGAAGATGGCGTTCAGCGTCTCGTCGCCGGGCACCTCGTTGCTGGCAGCGAACACGCTGATCAGCGGGCAGCGCAGCACCTGCCCGCCGCTGGTGAACTTGCGCTCGTTCAGCAGCGTGAGCAGCGCGTTCAAGATCGCGCTGTTGGACTTGAACACCTCGTCCAAAAAGACGATCTCTGCTTCTGGCAGCATGCCGGCGGTGTTGCGCCGGTACTGCCCTTCGCGGAATGCGGCGATGTCCACCGGACCGAAGATCTCGTTGGGCTCCGTGAACCGGGTGAGCAAGTACTCGAAGTAGCGAGCCTGCATCAGCTCGGCGAGCGAGCGGATCAGCGCGCTCTTCGCCGTGCCGGGTGGCCCGAGCAACACGGCATGTTCGCCCGCCACGACCGCGACGAGCAGCAGCCGGATGATCTCGTCCTTGCCGAGGAACTGCTGCTCGAGCGTCGACGCGGCGAGCCGCAGGCGCTCGTGCACCGGCGCGGTCATCGCGCGCACTCGACTTGCGGGGGGATCAAAGCCCGCTCAAGCTATTGCTCTCGGGCGAGCCTCGCAATAGCTTCATGTGTAGTGGGTTCCCCGGCGACGCCGGGTGAATCGAGAGTCTCCAGGTGAGGGGCAATTGAATCAACGCGCGCATCCCACGGTCCGACCCTACGCGCTGGCGCTCGGCGTCCTTCCGCGCCGCGGAGTCGTCGATCAGCTCTCGTTCCTCGGGCCAGCGGTGGCCCAAGATCTGGCGTCGGCCCTGCTGCTGGACAGCCTGGGCGCCCTGTCGACCTTTCCGGTGCGGCACCGCGTCGTGTTCACCGACGGCGAAGACGCGGTCACGCGCCAGACCCGCTTGCCGGCGACCTGGCGCGAGCTTTCCCAGCGGGGCGTCACGGGCGCCGAACGCGTGCAGGCCGCCTTCGAGGACCTGCTCGGGCTCGGCGCCGAGGCCATGCTGCTCACCACCGCCGACGGACCGATGATGCCGCTCGGCGCGATGTTCGACGGCATGATGTGGCTGCTGCCCAAGAAGCGCGTGCTCCTGGGTGGGCTCCCGAGCGGCGGCCTGTTCGCGCTAGGGGCGGCCGAGAAGCTGCCTTTCTTGGCGGAGGTGAATGAGCCGCTGGGCATGTCGTCCCCAGCTGGCGAGCTCGGCTCGTCACAGGCCATGAACGCGGTCAAAGACTCGGCAAGCGCGGCGTCGTTCGAGCTGATGGAGCTGCCAGCGTCCTACCGGGTCGACAGCTTGGACAACCTCCGACGCCTGCGCAAAGAGGTGGCCGAGGGGATGTTCGCGCCGCAGTGCCGCAAGCTGTTCGAGCGCCCCGAGCTCGCGGTTTGAGCCAAGCCCGCCGGCGGGCGCTGGCGGGGTCGCCTCTTTCACGAACGCGGCTATAGTGGGCGCTGAGATCCATGGTCAGCCCGCCGGACGACGACGACTTCGACTCGGATGAAGAGCGCGAAGGATCCATCGACACCAAGAAGCGCGAGAAGCTCGAGAAAGCGCGCCGCTTCAAGGTGATCTTGCACAACGACGACTACACCACGATGGAGTTCGTGGTGCGTGTGCTCACGAAGTTCTTCTTCAAGAGCGAGACCGAAGCCACGCAGATCATGCTCAGCGTGCACCACAAGGGCCACGGCGTGGCCGGCATCTACCCGCGCGACGTGGCCGAGACGAAGGTGGTCCAGGTCATGGACTATGCCAAGGAGAATGGCATGCCGCTGATGTTGACGGCGGAGCCAGAATGACCAGGTTGGAGGGCACACGGCATGCGCATCAGCCCTGAGGTAGAGGTCGCGTTCGGTTTGGCCACGCGCGAGGCCGAGCGGAGGCGTCACGAGTTCGTGACGGTGGAGCACCTCCTGTTCGCGCTGTTGTTCGACAGCGAGACCTCGGAAGTGATCAAACACTCCGGGGGTGACGTGGATGCCCTCAAGCGAAAGCTGACCGCGTTCCTCGAGCAAGAGATCGAGCAAGTCCCAGAAGACAGCTTCGACTCGCCCGCGCTCAGCTTGGGCTTTCAGCGGGTCGTGGGCCGAGCCGCCATGCACGTGCAGTCGAGCGGCAAGGAGGAGCTCAAGGGCAAGAACGTGCTCGTCGCCATCTTCGCCGAGCGCGACTCGGCGGCGGTGGTGTTCCTCTCCGAGCAAGGCGTCTCTCGGCTCGACGTGGTGAACTACATCTCCCACGGGCTCAGCAAGATCGAAGAGGGCGGCGCCACGAACGAGCCGTCGATCGAGTCCGAGGGACCGGCCTCGGACGACGCGCCCAAGGTCAAAGACCCGCTCAAGGCCTTCGCCACCAACCTGAACGAAGAGGCGCTGGCAGGCCGCATCGATCCGCTGATCGGTCGCGACGACGAGGTGATGCGCACCATCCACGTGCTCGCGCGCCGACGAAAGAACAACCCCCTCTTGATCGGCGACGCCGGCGTGGGCAAAACCGCCATCGTCGAGGGGTTGGCCAAGCGCATCGTCGAGGGCGACGTCCCCGACGCGATCAAGAGCGCGATCGTGTTCAGCTTGGACATGGGTGCATTGATCGCAGGCACTCGCTACCGCGGCGATTTCGAGAATCGCCTCAAGGCCGTGCTCAAAGCGCTGGCAGAGAAGCCGGGCAGCATCCTCTTCATCGACGAGATCCACACCATCATCGGCGCAGGTGCCGGCAGCGGCACGATGGACGCCTCCAACCTGCTGAAGCCTGCGCTCGCGTCCGGCAAGCTGCGCTGCATCGGCGCCACGACGTTCGAGGAGCTGCGCGGCCACATGGAGAAGGACGGCGCCCTCGCCCGTCGCTTCCAGAAGATCGAGATCGGCGAGCCCTCGGTGGAGGACACGCGCAAAATCCTGCTCGGGCTGAGATCCAAGTACGAGGAGCACCACGGCATCAAGTACGCCGACGAGACGCTCGAGGCCGCCGCCACGCTGGCCGCGCGCTACCTGCGCGACAAGAAGCTTCCAGACAAGGCCATCGATCTGTTGGATGAGGCGGGCGCCGCGGCCAAGCTCAAGCACGCGCCTGGCTACGTGGTGCAGCCGGTCGACGTGGAGACGGTGGTCGCCAAGATCGCGCAGATCCCCCCGAAGCAGGTGTCCGGCAACGACAAGTCGCGCCTGCTGAAGCTGGAAGAAGAGCTCAACAGCGCCGTGTTCGGGCAGGCCCTCGCGGTGAAGACGGTGGCGTCCGCCATCAAGCTTTCTCGCGCCGGGTTGCGCACCCCCGAGAAGCCGATCGGCTCGTTCTTGTTCACGGGCCCGACCGGCGTGGGCAAGACCGAGCTCGCCAAGCAGCTGGCCAAGACGTTGGGCATTGGCTTCCTGCGGTTCGACATGAGCGAGTACCAGGAGAGGCACACCGTCTCACGGCTGATCGGGGCTCCCCCTGGGTACGTGGGCTACGATCGCGGCGGACTGCTCACCGAAGCCGTGGCGAAGACACCCCACGCGGTGCTGCTGCTCGACGAGATCGAGAAGGCCCACCCCGACATCTACCAAGTGCTGCTGCAGGTCATGGATCACGGCACGCTGACCGACAACGACGGCAAGAAGGCGGACTTCCGCCACATGGTGCTGATCATGACCAGCAACGTGGGCGCCCGCGATCTGCAGACCTCCAAGGTCGGCTTCGGCGAGCGCGGCGTGGTGGGCGAGGACGACCGCGCCTACAAGAACACGTTCAGCCCCGAGTTTCGCAACCGGCTCGATGCGCGCGTGCAGTTCGCGCCACTCGACCGGGCGGTGATGGGCAACATCGTCGACAAGTTCATCAAGGAGCTGAGCGCGCTGATCGCCGATCGCGAGGTGACCCTGGAGCTCAGCAGCGAGGCCAGGGCCTACTTGGGAGACAAGGGTTACGAGCCGACCATGGGCGCGCGTCCGCTGGCGCGCGTGGTCGAAGACGAGGTGAAGGCCAAGCTCACCGACGCCATCCTGTTCGGCGCGCTCGAGCACGGCGGGGTGGCGCACGTGGGCTTCGATGCCGACAAGAAGGAGCTGACGTTCCGCTTCGAGGGCAGGTCCGCCCCCAGCGCGGAGACGAGCGCCGCGAGCCAGCAGGGCGAGGCTTGAGCCAGGTCGCGGGCTGCGTGCGCTGGCTGCTGCTGCTCGGCGCGCTCACGGCGCTGGCCTGCGGAGAGTCGTCGCCGGCCGGGCCGTCTGCCGCGCCATCCGGAGCCAGCCAGTCCGCCGTGGCCACGGTCAGCGGGCCTCGCGCCAAGGCGGTGTGCTCCCTCCTGTCGGGCGATGACCGCAGCTGCTTCGAGTACGAGGACGACGAGCTCGTGCGTGAACGGGAGCCCTCCTGCCAAGGCACCTTTGCCAGGGACTCGACGTGTCCGCGCTCCGACGTGCTCGGGGTGTGCAGGCTGCCGGACGGCTCGTTGCGTTATGGCTACCCGCCCAAGACCCTGGTCATGCACGAGAAGGCCTGCAAAGAGGTGCAAGGCGCGTTCGCTGCGGGCAGCGCGCCTCCGCCCAAGGACCCGGTCACCACGACGCGTTGTGACGGCAAGTACGAGTCGGCGTGCGAGGAGGAGCAGGTGCACACCATGGCTCGCCTGCGCGCCAGCGAGGACGAGTGTCGCTCCTTCGGGGGGCACTACCACGTGGGCGGCAAGTGCGCGCGTGAGGCGGCGCTCGCGGAGTGTGACCTCCAGGGCAAACGCACCATCGTCCTCGCCGGGCCCGCCAACCCAGACGCGCGCAAGCGTTTCTGCGACGAGCGGAGCGGCGCGCTGATCGAGATCGCCAAGCCCGCGGCGAGCGCGTCGGCCTCGGCCTCCGCCGGCCCCGCGCCAGACGAAGATCCTCCTGCGCCCAAACCCGACGTGGTGATCCGACGTCAGTAGTGAGCTGGTCGCGTCGCTGGTTTCGTCGCTCCGTCTGGTCTCGTCCCTCCAACTCGCGTGGCCGCGCTTCGGGCGGGCTACGCGAGGGCCAAGGCCCAGCTGCCGCCCACCACGCCCAGCGCGAGGACGCCCAGCGCCGCCTGAAGTGCGGGTGAGGTCGAGCGCGAGCGACGCGCCAGCCACGCGAACGGCACTCCGATCACGAACCCGGCCAGGAGCCCGAACGCATGCGCGCCAATGTCCGTGTTGGGGCTGGAGCCGAGCGCGCCCAGGAGCGCGAGACCGCCGATCAACGGGGCGATGTACTCGGTGACGTGGTGCTGACCGAGCTGGGGAGTGCGCGTCTGCTTCGTGCCGAGGAACAGCTGCGAAGTGGCGAGCAACCCCACGGCGGCGAACACGGCGGTGGAGGCGCCGATGGAGCGATGAGGCTCACCCAAGCTGGCGTAGAACATGGCGTTGGCCACGTTGCCGACGGCGCCCGCACCGACGATGGCCAGCCCTGCCGCCCCCGGCCCGAGCCGCTTCTCCAGCGCGCGACCGAAGATCGCGCCGGAGACCAAGTTCGAAAGCACGTGCGCGGCGTCCGCGTGGAGGGTGAGCGCCGTGACCGCGCGGTAGGGCTCGCTGCTGAGCACCAACTGCGACACACTGGAGCCTTGCTGGAACCACGCCCCTTGCGGTTTGGCGACCGGCCCGGTGACCCAGGCAAAGGCCACCAGCAACGCGAACGCCAGCGCCACGAACGGCAGCCCGCTGTAGCGCGGACGCTCTCGCCGCCGCTGCGGTGGAAAATCGCGGTTCTCCTCCTCGTAGCGGTCCAGCTGACCGCGTGCGCGGCCGTAGTCGTGGTCGCGGACCAACAGGTAACCGCCGCCGCTGCCGCGCGCCACGCCATGCGGGATCGACATGGCCGACAGCACCAAGGCGCCATCACGCAGCGCTCGATCCGAGCCGAAAGGCCCCAACGCCGTGTAGCCCAGCGCAGCAAAATCGCCTGCGTCTTGCCCCTCCGGGTGGGTGGAAGCGCGTTGCGCCGGCGAGTCCGCAGCCAGCGTCAGCGCGGCGCTCTCGGAGGAGTCGGCCGTCATGGTGCGCCCCAAGTTGCGGACGGGCGTGACCCCTGTCAACCGGGCGCTTGCACGAGCCCCCGGTTCGGTCTACCCCTCTCCATCGTGTCCACCGCTGTCACCGAGGGGATCCGCATCGCCGTCTCGACGCAGTACATCCCTCAGCAATCCATGCCGCAGGCCAAACGCTACGTCTTTGCCTACACGGTGAAGATCGCCAACGAGGGCGAGAAGACCGCCCAGCTGAAGAGCCGACACTGGATCATCACCGACGGCAACGGCAAGGTGGAGGAGGTCAAGGGCCCGGGGGTCGTCGGGCAACAGCCGACGCTGAAGCCTGGCGAACACTTCGAGTACACGAGCGGCTGCGTGCTCGAGACGCCGCGCGGCAACATGCGTGGCGCGTACCAGATGCGCCGCAGCGACGGCTCGCAGTTCGACGCTGTGGTCGCGCCGTTCGATTTGATGCTCCCCTTCTCCCTCAACTGACCCGCGTGCGCTGCACCCTGGCCTCCTGCTCGCTGGCGCTGACGATGCTCGGCTGCACGGGCGCGGATGGCCCCGTCGCGAGCGCCACACCTTCCGCCAACTCTCGACCGGAGAACACCATGCCCGAAAGCGTCCACGAGCTCACCATGAACCGCCTGGACGGCACGCCCGAGGCGCTCGCGAGCTACAAGGGCAAGGTGGTGCTGGTGGTGAACACCGCCAGCGAGTGCGGGTACACGCCGCAGTACCAGGGCCTCGAGAAGCTGTGGCAGGAGCTGTCCCCCAAGGGCGTGGTGGTGCTCGGCTTTCCCTCGAACGACTTCGGCAAACAAGAGCCGGGCACCGCCGAGGACATCCGCGCGTTCTGCCAGAAGAACTACGGCGTCACCTTCCCCATGTTCGAGAAGGTGGCGACGAAGGGCGAAGGCGCTGCCCCGCTGTACAAGCTGCTCAGCGCGCGCGCGGGCGAGCCGAAGTGGAACTTCCACAAGTATCTGGTCGGGAAAAACGGCGAGGTCATCAAGGGCTTCCCCAGCTCGATCACGCCAGAGAGCGGCGAGCTGCGCTCCGCGATCGAAGCAGCGCTCGCCGCCCCCTGACGCCTCAAGCTGCGTCCGGCCCAGGGGCAGCCTCCCTCGCCCGCTCCGACGCCCGCACCAGCGAGGCTACGATGCTCATCGCCAGCATGGTGGCGATCACCGCGAGCGAGACCAGCGCCGGGATCTTGTACACGTCCACGAGCGCCATCTTGGCGCCGACGAACACCAGGACGCCCGAGAGGCCAATCTTCAGATAGGCGAACTTGTCCACCACGCCCGCGAGCAAGAAGAACAGCGAGCGCAGTCCCAAGATCGCAAAGATGTTCGAGGTGAACACGATGAATGGGTCCATCGTCACGGCGAAGATCGCCGGGATCGAGTCCACCGCGAAGATCACGTCGGTGACCTCCACCAGGATCAGCGCCATCAAGAGCGGCGTACCGACGCGCTTGCCGTTCTCCTTGGTGAAGAACTTGCTGCCATCGAACCTCGTCGTCGAGGGGATGAACCTGCGGGCCCACACCAGCGCTCGACTCTTCTGCGGATCGGGCTGCTCGCCGCGATCCATGAACAGCTTGATGCCGGTCAGGATCAGGAAGCCGCCGAACACGTACATCAGCCAATGGAACTTGGCGAGCATGGCGGTGCCCGCGAAGATCATGATGGCGCGCAGCACCAACGCGCTGAGGATGCCCCAGAACAGCACCCTGTGCTGGTGCACGGCGGGGATGGCCAAGGCCGAAAAGATGACGATGAACACGAAGATGTTGTCGACCGAGAGCGACTTCTCGATCAGGTAGCCGGTCAAGAACTCCATCCCGACCTGCGCCCCGAAGAAGTGCCACACCCCGGCGTTGAACAGGAGCGCGAGCGAGATCCAGACGGCGCTCCAACCCGCCGCCTCCTTCACGCTGACCACGTGCGCCTTCTTGTGGAACACGCCGAGATCCAGCGCCAACATCACGAACACGAACAAGATGAACCCGAGCCACAAGCCCGGGCTGCCAATGGTCGACAGACCCATATCAACGTCCTTTCCGGCGCTCAGTCGAAGATGTCGAAGATGGAGAACTTCTTCTTGCCACGCGGATGGCGATCGCTGTCGGGCTCGCGATCGTAGCGCTTCTCACCGTACGGGCGCAGATGACCGCGGTCGCTGTCGGGCGCGCGGTGTACTGGCTCCGCATCGAAGTCGCTGGACGCGCGCGCCATCAGCTTCTCGAGCTCGCCGCGGTCGAGCCACACACCGCGACAGCCGGTGCACACGTCGATGCTCACCTCTGCTCGCTGCCGTTCGACCAGGTCGGCTCCGCAACGCGGACACATCAGGTTGCTCATGTGGCCGCTCCTTGCACGCGCAAGCCACGCACGATCGCGCCCTTGGCGCGATCCAGAGCGCGGGCGACGCTGCGGCCCAACGCCTCGATGGCTTGGTCGACGGCAGCGTAGGCGTTGACGTCTCGCACCTCGACCACTCGCTCCTCGAAGCCTTCCCCGGAGGCCGACACTACGCAGCGCTTGTCGACGCCGCCGCGCGGGCCGTTGACGTCCTCGACCCGCACCTTGACCCAGCGGAGCGCGCCGGCGAAACGGCCTATGGCAAAGCCCAGTCGCCGCCGAACATGCTCACTCATGGCGCGCTTGTCGGCGATTCCCCTGCTCCGGAACTCGATCCTCATCTCGGCCTCACTTTCTGCCTCCAGCATGTGGCGTAAACAACGCTTCGTCCCTGAGAAAGTTTTTATCCAACACTTCGCTTATGCCGCACTATCTGTCGGCGCTACGCAGCCGCTCACGCGGCCTCGTGCGTCCGGCCAGGCGCACCGCCGACGCGGCGCTGCGCGGCCAGAGGCAGCACGTTCGTGAGCACGTGCTCGGCGGTGAGGAAGCCCAGCAAGGCATCTGCTTCGTACACGGCGGCGACCTTGCTGCGCTCCGAGGCGAGCTGCTCGAGCACCTCGTGGAGCGGCGCGTGCGCGTCCACACGCAGCCAACTGCGCGACATCAGTCCGCTCGCGTGTGAGGAGCGCTCCCGCGCCAGCTTCAGCGCGAACCCTTCGCGCGCAATCACGCCGACCACGGTGGTGCCCAGCGCCACCGGGAACACGCTCTGACCGCTGGTCATCATGAGACGCGAGAGCTCGCTCGCGTGGGTTCCTGGCTCGAGCACGACCGGACCTTGCTCGCACGCGTCCTTGGCCTCGAGCCCAGCGAGCAACCCGGGCACCGTCGCCTGCGCCTTGGCCGCGCTGGCGGACAAAAACAAGAACAGCGCCACCAGGCCCAGCACGGCTTGGCCCTGCAGCAGGGCGATGACTCCGATCAGCAGCGCCCCAACCTGACCCACCCCGGCGGCGATGCGCGAGGCGTGGTGCTTGTCGAGCCGGAACGCCAGCACCGCCCGCAGCACACGCCCGCCGTCGAGCGGGAAGAAAGGCAGCAGATTGAACAGCGCCAGGACCACGTTGCTGCCCATCAGCACGACCGCCAGCGTGACGGCGCTCGGCTCGAGCGAGGTGAGCGCGGGCTGGTCGAGCCAGCCCAGGGCCAGCGCGCCGCCCAGCGCCAGCGCCAACACCGCCGCGATGACCAAGTTGACCATGGGTCCGGCGAGCGCGATCAACAGCTCGTGTCCGGGCTTCTTCGGCTGGCCATCCAGCTCGGCCAGCCCGCCGATGGGCAAGAGCAGGATTTGTTTGGTGCCGATGCCGACCCTGCGAGCCGCCCAGCTGTGGCCGAGCTCGTGCAGCACGACGCAGGCGAACACCGCCAGCGCCGCGACGGCGCCGAACAGCGCGCCCCTCGCCCCGTGGGTGGGGGCCCAGTGAATCGCGCCCAACACCGGCACCAGCAGGAACGTGACGTGCACACGCACCGGCACACCGAGCAGGCGACCCATCTCCAGCGACCAGCTCACGACACCACCTGCGCCTGCTTGGCACGAGAGACCCAGAACGAGATGCCGATCGACAGACCGAGGATGGTCGCGATGATGCCCAGACTCAGCACCGCCGGGACCTTCACCATATCGATCAGCGCCATCTTGAAGCCTACGAACACCAGCACGAACGCGAGGCCAGTCTTCAGGTAGACGAAGCGGTCCATCACGCCGGCGAGCAGGAAAAACAGCGAGCGCAGGCCCAGGATGGCGAAGATGTTCGAGGTGAAGACGATGAACGGGTCGCGGGTGATGGCGAAGATGGCGGGGATCGAGTCGAGCGCAAAGATGAGGTCCGTGAACTCGACCAAGACCAGCGCCATGAACAGCGGGGTGGCGAGCCACTTGCCGTTCTCACGGGTGAAGAACTTCTCCCCGTCGTAGTTGGGGGTCGACGGCACGACGCGTCGAGCCAAGCGCAGAAACCAGCTCTTCTCGAGGTCCTCTGGCGCGCCTTGTTGCCTGAGCAGCTTGATGCCCGTCAGCACCAGGAACGCGCCGAACACGTAGATCAGCCAGTGGAAGCGCTCCAGCATGGCGCCGCCCGCGAAGATCATGATGGCGCGCATGACCAGGGCGCCCAGGATGCCCCAGAACAGCACGCGGTGCTGGTACAGCGCAGGCACCTGGAAGGTCGCGAAGATCACGACGAAGACGAAGATGTTGTCGACGCTGAGCGACTTCTCGATCAGGTAGCCGGTGAGGTATTCGGTGCCGACGCGCGCGCCGAACTGCGACCACACCAGGCCTCCGAACACGAGCGCCAGCGCGACCCACACCGCGCTCCACGCAGCCGCCTCGCGAAAGCCCACGACGTGCGACTTCTTGTGAAAGACACCGAGGTCCAGCGCCAGCATGGCCAGCACGAAGGCCACGAACCCTGCCCACATCGCCGGGCTTGCTACGGTCGAGAGCTCCATGGGGGCCAAGGTGGGCCCGCGGTTACACTTCGGCCATGAGAAAGTTTTGCACGATCCATGTTGTTATCTCGAAGTGTCAGCTTGCCGCGAACCGCCCCAGCGAGCTAGCTTCTCCGCCTCATGCAATGGCTGAACTACCACCACCTGCTGTACTTCAGGACCGTCGCCAAAGAGGGGGGGCTCGCGCCGGCAGCCGCCAAGCTGCGACTCTCTCCGCCGACGATCAGCGCCCAGATCCACGCGCTCGAGCGCTCGATGGGCGAGAAGTTGTTCGAGAAGCGCGGCCGCAAACTGGCGCTGACCGAAGTCGGCCGCGTGGTGCTGGGCTACGCCGACGAAATCTTCACGCTCGGTCGTGAGCTCGTCGACACGGTGCAAGGCCAGCCCACAGGGCGCCCGCTGCGCTTCGTGGTCGGCATCTCCGACTCGATCCCCAAGCTGATCGCACGGCGCTTGCTGCTGCCGGCGCAGGAGCTCGAGCAAAGCATCCAGCTCGTCTGCCGCGAAGATCACCCCGAGCGACTGCTCGCCGACCTGGCGCTGCACTCGCTGGACGTCGTGCTGGCCGACGAGCCTGCCAGCGCCAAGCCCGGTGCGAGCGTGCGGGTGTTCAGCCACCCGTTGGGCGAGTGTGGCGTCTCGTTCTTCGCGCAGCGCGCCCTGTGCAAGCGCCTCAAGCCTGCCTTTCCCAAATCGCTGGACGGCGCGCCGGTGCTCTTGCCGTCGGAGTCCTCCGCGCTCAGGAGGCAGCTGGATCAGTGGTTCGACCGCCAAGGCGTGCGCCCGCAGCTGGTGGCCGAGTTCGACGACAGCGCGCTGCTCAAGGCGTTCGCTCAAGACGGCCTCGGCTTCTTCGCGTCTGCCGACGTGATCGCCAAAGAGCTCGCGGCGCAGTACGGCCTCACGCGTCTGGGCGTTGCGAAGGGCCTCAAGGAGCGCTTCTACGCCATCACGGCCGAGCGCAAGCTGCGCCACCCCGCGGTGATGGCCATCTCCGCCGGCGCGCGGCGCGACGTGTTCGGTGCGTGATGGAGAACCCTGTCGATCCGACTGGGTCCCCAGCAAAGGCTGGATGCTGGCTTGGCTAAGGCCCGCAGAACTCCGAGTCGTAGTCGACACAACCCGTACGCGTGAGCTCGTCGGTGGCGCCGCAGACGGTACCGTCGAGGTCCGCACACACGCCCGAGGCAGGGAACTCTTCGTCGTCGCTGATCACGGTGACGGTCTCGCCGCCGCAGCTGCACTCGCAGCCGGACTCGAAGAACTCCTGCGCGCACCCGCACTCCTCACTGTACATCCCGGGACATTCGTCCTCCGGGTCTGCTTCGCAGGCCAAGAGGAGAGACAAGGCGAAAAGAATGGTGGGCGAAGGCCGCATGAAATGGGCGTTGCACCGAGCGTGCCAGCAGCGCTCCCTCGAAGCTCGCAGCAGAACGGGCCGAACTGTGCCACACGTGCTTGGAGGCGCGGCCACCACGCCAGGGGCCCCGCGATCCCGGTCTCGACCTCCAGCGCACGCGGTCGCCGGACCCGGACGCAGATCAACTGGTATGACCAGCTTACCATCTGCTAAGGTGGCCACATGTTGCTGCCGCTGAGCAAGAAGTCGCTGGCCACCGCTGTGTTCGAGCAGCTGCGCGAGCACATCGTGGGCGGAGCTGTAAAGCCAGGCGACTCGCTGCCCTCGGAGCGGGTGCTCGCCGAGCAGCTGAAGGTCAATCGCGGCGCGGTGCGCGAGGGCCTGCGCCGCCTGGAGCAGGCCGGCCTGGTCGCGGTCCACCAGGGCGGCGCCACGCAGGTGCGTGACTTCCACAGGACCGCCGGGCTCGAGCTCTTGGGGGCCCTGGTGGTGCGCGGAGGATCGATCGACACGCGCGTCGCCCGCAGCGTGCTGGAGCTGCGCTCCGCGCTCGCCCCCCAGCTGGCGCGCGCCGCGGCGAGGAATGGCGAAGCAGCGGAGCTCGCCGCGGTCGTGCAGGGCATGCGCGACGCAGAGGGGAACCTGGAGCGGCTGTCTCAGCTGGCCATGGACTTCTGGGCGGCGGTGGTGCGCGGGGCAGACGGGCTCGCTTGGCAGTTGGCCTTCAACTCGCTGGAGGCGAGCTACGGCCTGGTCAAAGAGAAGTTGGTCCACGTGCTGGCCGACGAGCTCACGGCCACGCGCGACTACGCCGCGCTCTCCGCCGCGGTCGAGCGGCGAGACGAGGCGGCTGCGGCGCGCTCGGCCAGCGCCATCGTCGCGCGCGGCGAAGAGGCCATCGAGCGGGTGTTGGCCGCGCTCGATCAGGCCGACAGACAGGCGACCAAAGGTCGCAAGAAGGGGGCGCGATGAGCCTGTTGTCCGCGATCTTGTCCACGAGCTCGGTCGAGCCGCGTGTCCGAACCCACGCGCGTGAGGTCGTCGGCGCGAGCTCACTCGCGGGCGCGGTGCGGTTGTTCTTTCGCTTTCCCACCCCCCGCATCCTGGGCGGGAAGCTCTTGCTGCTAGGCGCAGCTCGTCTCCTCGCCGGCCCGGCGACCATGGCCGAGGCGGCGACCGTCGCGGTCGTGGCTTGTGGTTGGCCGCTGCTGGAGTGGCTGCTGCACGCCAAGATCCTGCACATGCGGCCACTTCGCGTCGGCAAGCGCAGCTGGGACCCGATCTTCGCCCGCTACCATCGCTATCACCACGAGCACCCGTGGATCTTGGAGCGCACCTTCTTGCCCACGCGCGTGCTGCTGGTGTTGGTGCCGGTGAACGTCGCGCTGTTCGCGTGGTTGATGCCCAGCGCTGCGCTCGCCATCACGGGGATGGCGAGCCTGACCGCCGCGGCGCTCTTGTACGAGTGGACGCACTACCTCACCCACACGCCCTATCGTCCGCGTTCGCGCTACTACGCGCGCATCCAGCAGCACCACATGCGGCACCACTTCAAGGACGAACGGCGCTCCTTCGCCTTCACCGTGCCCGGCATCGACGGCGTGCTCGGCACCTCCGACGAGCAGGCCGACGCCCGGCGCTACTGACCGGGGCCGTCGAACAGGCCGATCGAGCCGCCCACCCAAGTCAGGTTCTTGTTCTGATCGACGCCCAACATCTTTCCGCGGCTGAGCCGCACCAGGTTGAGGGCGAGCTGAGGTTTGTCCTCGCCGGGGACGCGCAAGAACATCATCCGCACCTCGGCCTTCACGCCGGGGCCTTCGGGCATGGGGATGCCGGGGTGGTAGGTGATCTTCTCTTGCAGCAGCCAACCCTCTCGCTGCTCGGCGGGGACCGCGTCGACGTCGGCGCGCGTGACGTCGACCACCACGCCTCCGCCGGCGAAGGAGAACAGCGGCTTGAGCACGTAGCGCGAGAGGTCCTCGGGCAGGTCGCGGCCGATCTCTGCGAGCGTGCGCGCGCGCGGCACGGCTGGGTGGCGCACGAAGGGCAACGAGTACTTGGACAGCGTCCAGTACCAGTTGGGGTGCGAGCACCAGCTCACGTCGAGGTCGTCGGTGTAGCGGAAGGGCAGCGCGACCGAGGCCTTGGTGAGCTCGTCGAACACGACGCGGTTGTAGATGCGCTTGACCTGCACGCGGCGCCCGTCCTTGTGACGGAACAGCTTGTTGCCTTCGAGCACGAGCTTGGTCGGGCACACCGGATCGATGCCCACGAGCTCCTTGGTGGCGATGAAGTCGGGGTACGTCTTCTGCTGCTCGGGGTGCAGATCGAGCAGCACGACCTCCTCCGGGTCTTCCCCGGCGAGCACGGCTTGCTTGAAGCGCTCGGTGAACGAGGCCGTGGAGAGCCCGCCGAAGAAGATCGACCACGGCCGGTCGAGGCCTTCGATCTTGGACAGCAGTCCGCGCAGCACCTCGAGCTTGATCACCATCAGCGCGTACAGCGACGGGAACGCCTGCAGCTCCACCACCCGGCCATCGAGCGTGCCGTCTTCGTTCTGGGTGACGGCAAAGTCGATCTGCACACAGTCCGGGGCCGCGTCCATGCGCGGCACGTCGAGCTCCTTGGGGATGGCGGCCTTCATGCGCGCCACGAGATCGGGGCGCAGCACCTCGTCCAGAATCTCGCGCGCATGCCCGGCGAGGCGGTCGCGCAACGCGTTCGGCACGAAGAAGGGCGTCTCCGCGACGCGGTAGGGAATGTGACAGCCCACTCGCTGCTCGAACGTGGACAGGAAGTCCGCGTAGAAGGCGTCGGAGTAGGCACGGTTAAACGGCTGTCGAAAGGACGGTTCCATCGCGCGCTGATGCTTGTCCTATCACGGACCGATGGTAGGCTGCGCGCCATGCTGCGTAGAGTGGCGCTGTTCGGCGCTCTCCTTCTGGGATCGGGTTGCAACACGCTGACCGAGCCCAACGAGACCAAGGTCGTCAAAGAGGCGCCCAAGCCCAAGCCCAAGCCGGCCGCGAGCGCCGCGCCGCCCGCTGCGAACCCACAGGCGGCGACCGCGGCGCGACCGGCGCCGACCCCGCTGCCCGTCGCGGTCAGCGCGCAGGCCTCCGCGCCCGCCTCCGCCAAGGCGACCGCCGCGCCCAAGGCCTCGGCGTCCCCCGCTGCATCGCCCGCAGTGGCTCCCAAGGCAGGTGGCAGCGCAGCCCCCAAGGGCGTCGCTGGTCAGCCGCCACCCGGCGGCGGATGAGCGCGCCCACCTACGAGACGGACACGCACAAGACCCTGCGCGAGCAGGCTCGGCGCTTCGCGCGCACGCACATCCGACCCCACGCGCACGCCTGGGACGAGGCCGAGGAGTTCCCCCGCGAGCTGTACAAGACTGCGGCGGAGGCTGGCATCCTCGGCGTGGGCTACGCGGTGGAGCTGGGTGGCGGCGGCGGCGACATCTCGCACGTGCTCGCGGTGAGCGAGGAGCTCGTGCTCGAGGGCCACAACGTCGGTGTGGTGGTGGGGCTGGGCAGCCATGGCATCGCCCTGCCTCCGATCGTGCGCTTCGGCACCGACGAGCAGAAGCGCCGCTTCGTCGAGCCAGTGGTGCGCGGCGAGCAGATCGCGGCCCTCGCCATCACCGAGCCCTCGGGCGGCAGCGACGTGGCCTCGCTCAAGACGCGCGCCGAGCGCGACGGGGACCACTACGTGGTGACCGGCAGCAAGATGTTCATCACCTCCGGCTGCCGAGCGGACTTCGTCACCACCGCGGTGCGCACCGGCGGCCCCGGGCACGGCGGCGTCAGCTTGCTGGTGATCGAGAAGGGCACCCCCGGCTTCCACGTCTCGAAGAAGATCAAGAAGACGGGCTGGTGGGCCTCCGACACGGCCGAGCTCACGTTCGAGGGCTGCCGCGTGCCTGCGCACAACCTGATCGGGGAAGAGAACCAGGGTTTCGTGCCGATCATGATGAACTTCGCCAGTGAGCGGCTGTTCCTGGCGGGGCAATGTGTGGCCATCGCCGAGCTCTGCTACCGCGAGTCGGTGCGCTACGCGCGGGAGCGACAGGCCTTTGGCAAGTCGCTGAGCGGCTTCCAGGTCACGCGCCACAAGCTGGCGGACATGGCCACCAGGCTGGCCGCCGCCCGCGCGCTCTTGAGCGAAGGCGTGACGCGCATGATGGCCGGCGAGCAGATCACCGCGCTCGCGGCCATGGCCAAGAACGCGGCGACGGACATGCTCGCGTTCGTCTCGGACCAAGCCGTGCAAATCTTCGGCGGCGCCGGCTACATGCGCGAGACCGTGGTCGAGCGGCTCTACCGCGACGCGCGGCTCTACCCCATCGGGGGCGGCACGCGCGAGGTGATGAACGAGATCATCTCCAAAGCAGAGGGATATTGAACGTGCAGATGCCGATCCGAACGTTGCTCGCGGGGTCCTTCCTGATCGCTGCCTCTGCGTGTGAGCCGGCCCCACCCACGGCCGCCCAACCCAGCAACAGCCAGCAGGCCACCGGCGCCGTCAGCACACAGGCGCTGCCGCCGGGCCACCCGCCCATGGGCGGCCCCAAGCCCACGCAAGCCGGCGTGACGTGGACGGCGCCGAGCGCGTTCGCCAGCGTGCAGCACCCGAGCCCCATGCGTCTCGCGACGTACAAGTTCGCCAAGGTCGAAGGCGACGCGGACGACGCGGAAATGACCGTCACGCGCGTGGGCGGTGACGTGCAGGCCAACATCAATCGCTGGAAGAACCAGTTCGATCCACCCGCCGAGGCAGATCAGTCCGAGCGCACGGTGGGAGATCTCAAGGTCACCGTGGTGAGCATGAGCGGCACCTATCAGGGCATGGCCATGCCAGGCGCGCCTGCGGCCGGGCCCAAGCCTGGCTACACGATGCTCGCCGCGATCGTGGTGTGGCCTGGCCACGGGGACCCCACGTTCTTCAAGCTGACTGGTCCCAGCAAGACGGTCGACGCTGCGCGCCCCGCGTTCGATCAGCTGGTGGCGAGCCTCGCGCACCCCTGACGCGCGCTCCGTTCAGATCGGCTCGCTGGCGATCTCGTTGACACGACTTTCCAGCGCGGGCTGATCCAGCGCTCCCAGCTCGTCGAGCAGGCCAGAGCGAACCTTGGGATCCTGTCGCTGCAGGCGCTTGTAGGTCTCGAGCATGCCGCGCACCCCTTCGAGCGGCGCATCCTGGTTCTTGCCCGCGATCAGCTGGGCGCGAGCGTTGCCGGCCATGAACCCCACGATCAACAGCTCGTGGTCTCCCGCAGGAACCAGCCCTTGCCGCACCACCACCGTGACGTCCGGGCTGTTCATCACGAAGCGCATTGCCTTGCGGCCTGTCTCCTTGTTCGGCTCGGCGAGGAACGCCTCGAGCATGGCGATCTCTTCGCTGTGACTGGCGGCTGCGGCCGGCTCGGCTTTGCTGCTTGCAGAGCTGGCCGGCACAGCAGGCGCGCACGCGGAGAGCAGGCAAAAGCCCAGAGCAACCATGGCAGCGTGGATCTTGAGCGGGTTCATGAGGGACTCCTTCGGTCGAGGTTGCTGAACGACGCCGGAGGTGGGCAGTTGTCGCACAAATACTTCAAGAGAACGCCAGGAGGTGCGGAGGAGTGCCACATCGGCGCTGCTTCGGCGCCCATTTTGGCGTATCCTTCCGAGGCCTTCTTCCTTCCACCCCGAGGTCCTCGATGCGCCAGTCTTCACTCTCTGTTCACCGCGCGGGCTCGCTGTTGTCACTCGCCTTTCTGCTCGGCTGCCCCGCGGGCACCGACGGCACGGGCGCGAGCGGAGCGGGTGTGGTCACGGGCGGTGGCGACACCGGCGCCAACAACACCGGCGCGGGCAATCAAGGCGGAGACAACCCCGGCGGCGCGGGAGGCAGCGGCGGCGGCTTCAACCCGGTGGGTGGCAGCGGCGGCGAAGGGGGCATGATCATCAACCCCTGCGGCTCGGAGTGCGGACCGGACGAGCTCTGCGACGGGGCCGACAAGGGTCTCGACAACGACTGCGACGGCGAGGTCGACGAGGGCTGCTCGTGCACCGCCGGACAGATCTCGAGCTGCTTCAAGGGCGACCCGAGCTACCTCGCCTCCCCCGGATGCAACGCGGGGTCGATGAGCTGCACCGAGCAGGGCTTCTGGGGCCCTTGCAACGGGGGCACGCACGCGGACGAGAATTGCTTCGAGAACCAGGTCGGCTGCCACGCGATCAACACCGCGCCGTTCGCCCCCAAAGATCTCACGGAGGGCCTCGGCAACTTCGACGACGATCCCACCATCACCAACGAGACCTTCGTGGTGACCTGCCCGGTCGGTGTCACGCCGTGCCCCACGGCGATGGGCTCGACCTACACCGCGCTGCAGTCCGGTGAGTACTCGGTCACCTACACCAAGACCGTCAACGGCAACGACGAGAGCTGCACGTTCCCTCTGTTCGTGGGTGCACGCGGTCTGCGCGTGGAGCTGTCCTGGAACTTCGTGGGCAGCGGAGGCTTCTTCGACTCGATCGATCTCGATCTGCACATGAAGCAGCCGATGAGCACGGCGCCTTGGGCGGTCTCAGGCTCGAACGCGGACTGCGGCTGGCTCAACTGCCGCGCCAGCGACTTCATCGGCCCGTTCGCGGCGGGACCGACCTGGTTCTCCGACACCGACATGCCGCCCGACCCGGTCAATTGGTACCTCGATCCGATCCTCGAGAACAACACCTGCTACTACGCGCCGCGCGGTGAAGGCGCCATCTGGTCCGCCGCTGGCCAAGGCTGCCACAGCCCGCGGCTCGACATCGACAACGTGAGCTGCGACACCAGCGTCACCGATCCGGAAGACGACACGTTCTGCGCGCCCGAGAACATCAACATCGACTTCCCGCCGACCGGCGAGTGGACCCGCATCGGCGTGCACCAATACAGCAACAGCGCTGGCATCACCGCGCTGCCCAACATCAAGATCTTCTGCGACGGCGCGCTCGCCGCGAACCTGGGCACCACGGGCTTCAACACGCCCGAGGCACCCATGTCCTTCGCCCCTTCTGCGAGCAACGACTTCTGGCTCGTGGCGGACGTGCTCTTCCAGGACAACGGCTGCATCAAGGAGTGCGTGGTGGCACCGCTGTACCAGGACGCCGCGCAGAAGACGCCCTACGTCGTGACCGAAGCCTCGGCCGAGTCGAACAACGGCCCGACCTACCCGCCCCTGCCCTGACCCGCGACGGATCCCTAGGAGCTTCGACATGATCAGCCAGCACTCCCCCCGCGGCACGTGGGCATTCCTCGGCACACTCGCGCTCGTCGCTTGCTCTGCAGGCGTCGAAGACAGCGGCGCCAGCGGCACGGGCAACAATGCCAACAGCGGTGGCGAGAACAGCGGCGCCGGCAACCAAGGCGCTGGGCCCAGCCAGGGCGGCGGTGGCAATGGTCAGGGCGGCGGCTTCAACCCGGTGGGAGGAAGCGGCGGCGAAGGCGGCATGATCGTCAACCCTTGCGGCTCCGAGTGCGGGCCGACCGAGCTTTGCGACGGCGCCGACAAGGGTCTCGACAACGACTGCGACGGAGAGGTCGACGAGGGCTGCTCCTGCACCGCGGGGCAGATCTCGAGCTGCTTCAAGGGCGACCCGAGCTACCTCGGCTCTCCGGGCTGCAACGCCGGCTCGATGAGCTGCACCGAGCAAGGCTTCTGGGGCCCCTGCAATGGCGGCACCCACGCAGACGAGAACTGCTTCGAGAATCAGGTCGGCTGCCACGCGATCAACAGCGCGCCGTTCGCCCCCAAAGATCTCACCGAGGGCCTCGGCAACTTCGACGACGATCCCAACATCACGGGTGAGACGTTCACCGTGACCTGCCCGGTGGGGGTCATGCCCTGCCCCGCGCCGACTGGATCGGACTACACCGCGCTGCAGTCCGGTGAGTACACCGTCACGTACACCAAGACCGTGAACGGCAACGACGAGAGCTGCACGTTTCCCTTGTTCGTGGGCGCGCGCGGCTTGCGTGTAGAGCTGTCGTGGAACATGGGCTCGATCGATCTGGACTTGCACCTCAAGCAGCCCATGAGCACGGCGCCGTGGGCGATCGGCGGCTCGAACGCCGACTGCGGCTTCGCCAACTGCCGCGCCTACAATTTCCTGTTCGGCAGCGGACCGTCGTGGTTCTCGAACACGGACATGCCTCCCGACCCGGTCAACTGGTACATCGACCCCATCCTCGAGAACAACACGTGCTACTTCGCGCCGCGTGGCGAGGGCGACACCTGGCAATCCGCGGGCATGGGCTGCCACAGCCCGCGCCTGGACATCGACAACATCTACTGCACGCCCTCCGTCACCGACCCCGATGACTTCTCCTTCTGCGCGCCGGAGAACATCAACGTCGACTTCCCCCCGACGGGCGAGTGGTTCCGCGTCGGCGTCCACCAATACAGCAACAGCGCCGGTACGACTGCGTTCCCGAACGTGAAGATCTTCTGCGATGGTGCGCTGGCAGCGAACTTGGGCACCGTGGGCTACAACACGCCCGAGGCGCCGATGAGCTTCGCTCCCTCCACCAGCAACGACTTCTGGCCGGTCGCCGACGTGCTCTTCCAGGACAACGGCTGCATCAAGGAGTGTGTGGTGGTGCCGCTCTACCAGGACGCAGGCACGAAGACCCCGTACGTGATGTCGGAGACGGTCGCAGGCACCACCAACGGCCCCGCCTACCCGGCAGTCCCCTGATCAGTTCCCGCGCCCCCGGCCCAGGCCACCCCCTCCGAGCGAAGTGTGGAGACCGCTGAGGCCGGTGCCCGCGACGCCGGCTCTCGTTCGCTCGACGTCGGACAGCCACGCGTCGAGCTCAGCGAGGTACTGCTTCTTGGGCTCACCTGCGCCGACGAACACGGTGCGGGCTTCCTTGGCCAGCGTTAGCCCGCGCGTCTTGTCCTTGCCAGCCTCGATCAGCGCGCGCGCCAAGACGAAGCGCGTCTCGGCGGCGAGATCCTCGGCCAGGCCGGGCTTGTCACGAATGCTGAGCGCCCGCTCGGCAGGCGCGATGGCCAAGTCGGGCCGCTTGTCGAGCAAGTGCGCATGGGCCAGCCCAGTGAGCGGGTAAGCCAGCCACGAGTGGTCTGGCCCCAACGCTTGCTCGAGGTTGTCGAGGCTGAGTCGGTACTGCCCGATGGCCTCGGCATGGCGGCCCGCACCGCTGAGCGCGTCGCCCAGGTTGGTGAGCGACATGCCGATCATGCGGTCGCCTTTGGCGAGGGAGCGCTCGCGGATCGACAGGGCCCGCTGGTGCAGGACGATGGCTTCGTCCCAACGTTTGCTCTGGATCATCACGTTGGCCAGGTTGTTCAAGCCCAGCGCTACCTGCGGGTGCTCTTCGCCGTAGAGCTTCTCTTTGATCAGAATGGCGCGACGGTGATGCTGCTCGGCCTCGGACAACAGGCCTAGGTGCATGCTGGCGTTGCCCAGGTTCGTCAGCGCCGGCTCGAGCGCCGGGTTGTCGGGGCCGAGCGCGCGCTCGAGGATGCCGAGCGCTCGTTGGTGGGTCGCGCGCGCCTCCGCGTACTGGCCCCGGCTCTTCTGGTTGAGGCCGTGGGCGTTCAGCATGGCGGCCAGGTGCGGGTGGTCGGGGCCGAGCCATACCTCGGCGTCCGCAAGCGCCTGCTCCAGGTAGCTCTCGGCCTCCTCTGCGCGATCGAGGTTGGTGAGCACCGCTGCCAAATGCGCGCGCGCCTCGGCCGTGGGCAGCGTGCCCTCCCCAGCGGAGGCGACGCGCAGCGACAGCTCCTGCTCCGCGTGTTCGAGCGCCTCGGGCCAATGCCCGAGCACGTAGCGCTGAGCGCCGAGCACCTCGTGGAGGTCGCCCATCAAATCGCTGGGCTCTCCCATGCGGGCGATCACCGCACGCGCGCGCCGCGCGAAGGGGTCGGTGTCCTCCGGCTTCGTCGCGCTCTTGCTCATGGACCCGAGCACCACGAGCCAGCTGTGCGCCAGAAGCTCGTCTTCGGCAGCAGACTCGGCGAGGTCCGCGGCGCGCAGCGCCGCCTCGCGCGCGGCTTGAGGCTGGCCCGAGAGCAACAGCGTGCGCGCGAGCTCGAGCAGCGCCTCCGCGACGGCGGGAGGAAACGCCGCGGACTCGGCGAGCTCGACCGCGCGGCGAGCGCGCTCCTGTGCGCCGGCGTACTTCCCGGCCGCGCGGCTCGCCCACGCCTCCGCCAGCACCGCACGAGACTCGAGCACACGCGCTGCCACCTCGGGCGGGGGCGTGCGGGTCTCGCGCTCGAGCCCGGCTCCGACGTCGCAGCGCGCGACGGGCGTGAGCGCGCGCGCACCTTCGACCGCCCGCTCGGTGGTCTCGCGATCCGCGCGGCTCAGCACGACGACCAGCGCGGAGAGCTCGGTGCGCCGGCG
>CAZXMG010000032.1:27179-93505 GCA_964641275.1 uncultured Polyangiaceae bacterium | reverse complement strand
TGCCGTTGGCGCCGCTGCCGTTGGCGCCGCTGCCGTTGGCGCCGCTGCCGTTGGCGCCGCTGCCGTTCGCTCCAGCCGCCTCACCACCGCTGCTGCCCGCGCCGCTGCCGGCGTCGTCTCCGCACGCGCCGACCAGGCAAGCCCACACCACCCAACCGCACAGTCTCCGCATGCCGCCAGCATACGAGAAGCCGCCACGTGCAGCGAGGCCGCGCTCACACCGACGCGGCGAAGCTGAGCGACGTGAGCCGCTCGCGCAGATCGTGCTCGAGCGACTCTCGGAGCGTCTTGTCCCTGCGCACCTCCTCGCGCAGCTCCTTCAGGCGGTCCTCGTCGAAGCTCATCTCGGCCACGTAGCGCTCGCGGAGGCCGCGCTCGTCTTGGCTCGCCCCGAGCGCGCCCAAGTTCGCACGCACCCGCTCTTGGTTGTGGAAGATCTCCGCGATGGTTTGTTCACGCTGCTGAACCTTGCGGGCGAGCTCGTGGATCTGATCTCTGAGGTCGATCAAGCTGAACAGCACCTGGCGTGTGTGATCGTCGATCCAGCGACTCGTGAGCCACACCGAGACCTCGTCCCGACCGACCTGCGTGATGGCGCGCGTCTCGGTCTGGTCTCCGCGCTCGACCACGGTGAAGCGCGTGGTCTCTTCTGGAGGGCAGGTGAGCTTGAAGCGGTAAAAGTTCTCGGTGCGCTCCACGGGCTTGTCGCTCGACTCACTCTCGAGCACCTCCCAGCCGCTGTTGAAACGGTGCTCGAGAAACAGCGTGAGCGGCTTGTCTCCCTTGTGGTTGATGACGTAAATGCGCCGCTCGAGACGGTAGCGGGTCAGGTAGAGGTAGCCGTTCGAGATGCGCGAGTGGGTGACGCCGGTGAGATCGCTCTGCGGATCGATGCTGACCGTCGTGCCGAGCTCCACGCTGAAGGGGACGAGCTTTTCGTCGTTCGGCTTGAGCGTGTCGAGCATGGCCTCGCCCACGTAGCTCAGGCCTTCCAGCACGGTGACGGGCCCGCCCTCCAGCGTCGCGCCGGTGGTGTTTTTGAACAGCACCGCGCTCATGGGGTTCTTGCCCCGAACTTCGGCGTTGTACACCGCCACGCGGCTGCCTTCGATCGGGCCCTGCAGGATCGGGACGAGCGCAGACTGGCCGCGGCGCACGGTGACCGGGTTCTCGATGTCGTAGTGGAACAAGTCGCCCACCTCGACGGTGCGCGTCTGCACGTGGGTGGTGCCCACCATTCGGGCGCGCGCCTTCGCGGGGCTGGGCGTCGGAGGAGGAGGAGGAGGGGCTGCGCCGGGCGGGCCGCCGAAGCCTGGCGGGGGGGCAAAGGCCGGCGGACTCGCGTCGGCGAAGCTCTCGACCGCGCTCTCGAGCATCGGCGGGCCGTAGGCCGCCTCCTCACGCACCTCGACGACGGGTCTGCGCTTGTAGCGGGGTGCGTACAGATCGTGCACGAACGAGATGGGCAAGCCCGCGACCAGCGAGAGCCGTACGTTCTCCCAGTCCTCGTCTTGCGTGTTGTCCACGATCGCCCAGCCCTGCAGTATCGGCCGCGGATCTTCGCCCTCGCCGTCGCCGAGCAGCAGGCGATAGGAGGTCTTCCACACCGGCGTCTCCACGATGTAGCTGACAGCGAGGTCGCGCGTCCCTTCACCGTGCGCGAAGATGGTGAGCTTCTTCAGATCCTTCTTCTTGGAGGAGATCAGGATGTCGAGCAGGTGCTGTACGTCTTTGCGCAAGCTCTCGTCGAGCAGCGTCACGCTCTTGACCTCGAGCAGGTCGAACGACTGCACGCTGGAGCCTTGGGCAAGGATCGCGACCCGGGGGGTGTTGATGATCGACTCGCCGATCGCGCGTGCGACGGTCTCGACGCCGAGCACCGTGCCTTCTACCGCCTTGCCGCCGATTTCGATGGCGACGCGCGCGCCCTTCACTTGGTTCAAGAGGCCGCTCACGGCGTCGGTGTCGCCGAGGGAGACGGCCACCTCTTCCAGCTGTCGCTCGATCGGCTTGACCGACTCGTAGCTGACGCTGGAGACGATGCCGTTGCCCAGGTCCATGGTCGTGAGCGACTTCAGGACGTCGTTCATCTCGCCGGCCTTGAAGTGCAGGTCGACCGAGGTGGTGCCGGTGACAGCCCCGCGGCGCTCGAAGAAGCCGACGCCGTGTTTGTAAAGGACCACTCGCGTGATGGGCAGCATGGGCGCATCCTACACGCGTCGAACCGCCCTGGTGCGGCCAAGACTGGTAACATCCCCCGAGCCGCAATGAGTGACACCGATCGGTCGCAACGCGTGGTGGACGATATCTTGGCCGAGGCGTTGGCCGAGTTCGATGGCCTCGTCCCCGACGAGGTGCTGTCCGCGATTCGCGATCAGCTCGCGGACCAGCTGCTCTCGACGGAGAGCGGACTTGGCCTCGTGCGCCAAGCCACGCCCGACCCCAAGCTCGAGAAGAGCGCCGACATCGAATCGCCCGTTGGCGAGCAGGCAGGCGGCGAAGCGCGGGCGACCGGGACGTCGGGGAGCGGGGCTTCGCGTGGAGGCAAGCGGCCGTGAGGCTGTCGGCGGAGGAGCAGCGTCTGGTCGAACAAGCGCAACCCATGGTGCGTGCGCTGGCGCGGTTGGTTCGGCGGCGCTTCCCCGAGATCCCGTTGGAGGACTTCGTCTCGACGGGCGCGGAAGAGGCGGCGCGCGTCGCGCCGCTGTACGATCCGTCGCTCGGTGTACCGTTCGATGTGTTCGCCTTCAAGCGGGTGCGCGGCAACATGTTGCGCAAGACGCCTGCAGAGGCGTTCGGCAAGCTGCACATCGTCATCAAGCGCGCTCTCTCCGCGGACGTAGAGCCACCCCCGTCCGAGCTCACGCTCGACGAAGCGCTCGAGGACTCTCCCGAGAAGGCCAGGGCTCGCGCGGTGGCTTGGGCGAAGAAGCAGGCGGCTGGCATGCTCGTCGCGGCGCTCCACGCGCGGACCGAGGAAGCCACGCCGGAGGCGCCGTCGACCGCCAGAGAGAAGACTCAGACCGGCGCAGTCTTGAGTCGCGCGCTCTCCGGGCTCGACGACGACGAGCAATACTTCGTGAAGCGGTACTACCACGACGAGCAGCCCTTCGAGGTGATCGCGGGGGAGCTCGGCGTGGTCAAGCGCACGGTCACGCGCATGCATGACCGCATCAAGGAGAAGCTCGCCGAGAGGCTCAAGCGCGACGGCTTGACCGAGGCGAGGTGAGACGCCGGGCCGCGCTGAGCCTGGCGATCGCGCTGCTCTGCTTCTCGCGTGAAGCGCGCGCAGACGTCGGGCCCGTCGAGGCGCTCGAGAAGATGTACCGTTCGAGCCCGACGCTCACCATCGTCATGTCGAGCGTGCTGGTGTTGGCCGACGTCGGGCTCACCACCAACGCCGCGATCGACGCGGCGCGCGGTCGCAACCCTTCGACCGGCGTCAACGTGGTGCAGACGTCGGTCGCTGCGCCGCAGGCCATCGGCTTCTCGCTGGCGCCGTTCTTCTTCGACCTCAACGATTGGCGACCCACCGAGAACCTGCTGCTCGTGCTCCCCGCTCAGGCGTGGAGCATGGGGCTCACGACTCACGCGATTTGGTCACAATCCTCGCACGCCATCGCGCCGGTCCCGCGGCTCGGCGTGAGCATGTGGATGGGCGTCAACTGGGCCTTCACGATCACCGCCCTGGGCAGGCTCGCCGATGAAGCCTGGCCCCCGCTCGAAGTGGGCATCGCCGGTGCCAGCGCGGGGCTGGTCGGGACGGCCGTGGGCGTGGGTCGAGCCGTCGACGATTCCCCACGCGAGCTCGAATGGGGGCTCATGGCGGGGTGGTCAGGCGGAGTCCTGGCCTTCGGCGTGGCCAACATTCTGGGCCGGTTGGACAACCAGGGCGCGCGCAACTACGGGGTGAGGCGCCGATCCGCCGTGAAGCCTTGGCTGACGACGTGGGAGGGTGGGGGCGTGGTCGGTGTGAGCGGGGCGCTCTGACGCAAGCGGCGCGCGAGGCGCACAGATTGCGCGGTCGGACCTGGTGGCGCGCCCGAAAAGCCTTCATGCAGTCGGGTGACCGGGTGGCGCAAGGCTTGCTGACCCAAGCGGCATGAGCCACGCACACGAGCTCCACTGCTACGACTACGTCAATCACCCCTACGAGCGAGTGAGCGACACGCTCTTCGCCCGAGCCAAAGAGATCCTCGCGCGCGCTTCTGGGGGCGTCGAAGGGCGCGCGCGCACGTTGGCCACGAACCTCAAGGTGGACTTGGGCCCGTTCGAGATCGGCGCGGACGTGGCGATGGAGATCCTGGGCATCGAAGAAGAAGAGGCAAGCGCGGGCATCCCGGCGAAGACCCGCGTGAAGATCGTCTGGTATGGCGCCAAAAGCCCGCGCCTGTTCCCGTCCATGGAGGGGGAGTTGGTCGTGTACCCCACCGCCTCCGGCGAGACTCAGGTCGAGCTTTCGGGGCGCTACACCCCACCCATGGGGCGATTCGGTGAAGCGTTCGATGCGGTGATCGGACACAAGCTGGCGAAGGACTCGGTCCAGGGCTTCGTCGAGGACATCGCTCGTTTGCTGCGTGAAGAGGTGGGCAACGACGACGATTGAGCCCGCGCACTGGCACAGTTCGTCTCAGCGCCCGCTTCAGCTGGCGCCAATCGCGCAGGTTTGGGCCGGCATGACCGTTGCTGAACGCGGAGCATGACGCTGCGCTCCTCCTCCGCCTCGCTCGGCCTCGCGCTCACCCTGGCGCTCGCCGCGTGCTCCGCGAACATTCGGCTCGACGACGATTGTGGGCCGCCACCGCCTCCAGGAGCTTGTGGGGGCGACTTCAGCTGCGTCGACGGGGAGTGGCGTTCCGACGGCGACGCGCTCTGCTTCGTGCCTTGTCCAGTCTCGCTGCCTGCCGACGGCGAGAGCTGCGCCGAGCTCGGGCAGTCGTGCAGCTACGAAGAGGATCAACCTTGCGGCCCGATCAGCCAGGTGACGGCGGAGTGCACCGAAGACGGGTGGGTCTCGTTCTGGACGCGTTGCCAGCCGGAGCCGATCTGTCCCGAAGAGCTGCCCATGATCGGGGGGGATTGCAGCGAGTGGTACGACGCCTACTTCTGCAGCTACGACCTCGTGTGCGCGGCGGGTGTGCAAGCTCAAGTGAGCTGCAACTTCTCTACGGATCCGCCCACGTGGCAGCTCGACTCCGACGCGATCCACTGTGACGCATGTGGCTCCGTGAGCAGCGACGCCGAGTGTGGCGTGTACGCCGTGTGCGACTGGAAGGTGCCCGGCTGCGCTCCGAACGCGCTGACCGAAGGCTGTTACCCCGTCGAAGGGTGCGACGTGGCCCCGAGCTGTGGACCCACCGAAATCTGCGTGCCCCAATCCGAGGGCTGCCCGGAGGGTGTGCGCTGCGACACTTGCGACAGCCCGTACCACGCTTGCGTCGAGGGAGACTTCAGCGACCCGGGCGAATGATCAACGCGCGGCCTGGAAGTCCACACGCTCGTGCGTGAAGCGCTGCGGGTCCCCGATTCGATAGCTGGAGCCAAAGCTCTTGGTGGTGACCTTGTCCTTGGGGACTCCGGCCTGCACCAGATGCTCGGCCACGACCTTGGCGCGCGCTTTGGCGAGCTCCTCGGGGTTGGTCTCGTTCGGGCTGGCATGGCCGCGCACGACGATCCGAGAGGGCTTGGTGTTGGATTTGTAAGAAGCCACGACCGCGTCGAGCGCTGACTTGGACAGCTGTGCGTCCAGCTTGCTCTCGTTCTTGGCGAACGACACTGACTGCGAGAGCTCGTTCACCTCGGGCATGGCGCACGGGGAGAGACAAGGCATCGGCGGCGGCTTCTTGGCGTTGGCCTCGAGCTTGCGCCACGCCTGCTCGCCCTGTGGAGTGAAGCTCTGCGCCACCGCGATCATGTGTGCCTCGAGCTCCTGCACGAGCGCTTCGACATACGCCTGGTGCGCCGCTTGCCGCGAGGCCACGCTGGCGGTCCGACCCACCGCGCCGCCACACCCGCCGAAGCCGCGGCTGCGCGTGTTGTCGTAAATCTCGCGCAGCCGGTCCCCCGCGTCCCGCCAGCTCTGGCGGCACCCGGGATCGGCGGCGTCGCACCCGGGGATGTTCGTCCACAGCTTCTCGATCGCCGCGAGCTGCGCGCTGAGCTTGCCGTCGAGCGCGCCCAGCTGTGCCTTCTCCTGCTCGTCCAGCTCGGCGGGTAGCTCGCGCGGCGGCGCCTTCTCCTTCACTTCTTGAAAAGGACGCAGCGCCGGCACTGGCGACCTGGCGGTCGCGCTCGGGTGGGCGCTCGCGGTGGCCGCGGTGCTGCTCGTGGCCGGGGGATCTACTGGCTGGTCGCGCGGACCGCAGTGCAGCGCCGCGAGCGCGGTCGACAAGAAGATCGCGCGGCGCGCGAGGATGGCGTCGCGATCGTTGGGCTCGTCTGCGGGCGGGCTCACGAGCTGACGTTACCCTGATGCGGAGGGTAGGAATACACGGCGGTGGTCTTGCTGTGGCTGGACTCCAGATCGAAGGCGACGGGGACCTCGTACCGCGCCAGCTCGACCAGATCCGCAGGCAAATAGGCCCGCTTCGGATCGCCGACGAGGACGCACACGCCGCGCCGGGCAAGCTGGCGAAACCAGCGGTCGAAGCGCTCCGCGTCTCGCCTGTCGTAGAACACGTCTCCTGCCAGCACGACCTCGATCTCGGCGATGTCGGTTCCGACCAGGTCGTCTGCGGTGCATTCGATCCCGCCGTGCTCGCGGGCGTTGAGTCGGGCGGCCGTCAGCGCCAGCGCATCGATGTCTGCCAGCAGCACGCGCGCGGCGCCGGCGAGGCTGGCCGCGATGCCGACGAGACCGCTGCCACTGGCGAAGTCGAGCACGCGCCTGCCCTGCACCAGCGTCGGATGATCGAGCAAGTGGCGCGCGAGGGCTTGGCCCCCGGGCCAGGCAAACGCCCAGAACGGGGGCTCGAGCTGCGACAAGTCCAGCGAGTGTTGGGTGGCGCTCCACAGCGGCGTGACCTGGCTCGCAGCGTAGATGGACACTTCGGGCACGAGCGGCACCGGCTCTCGCGCCGTTTGGCTCAAGACGAAGGCGATACGTGCGTCCTCGGTGTGCATGCGTTGCGCCCACAGCTTATGTGACAAACGAGGCCCGACGCGGGACACTCTCATGCGATGGAGGAAGTGCCGCCCGATCTGAACCGCGTCGTGATCGATGAGTGCGTGTACGAGGTGAAGCCTGCGGGGACGTTGCGTTACGCGCTGTTCGACGAGTTCGGCGCGGCGTTGGGTTACTTCATGCTGCGCGGCAAGACGGTGGTGCCGGACGACTACGGCGTTGCCCCACACCCGGTCGCGCGTATCGGCAAGGTGTGGTTGGCTCAGAACGGAGGCTCCGCGCCCGAAGAGGACAAACCATGTTTCATGGTCGCGCGCACGGAGACCGTAGCCCAGGGCGCTCCGCTGTTGAAGCGCGCCAAGGCCCGCGTCGGCTGGCTCAAGGTCGCCGGCTTGGCCAAGGTTGCGTACGCCGTCCACGACGCAAGCTCGGGCAAGCTGAGCGTCGTCTCCGTGTTCACTTCGCAGAAGAAGCTCGACGCCTCCAACGCGCTTGCGCCGCCTGCCGACGCCGGTCCGCTCGAAGGCTGCGAGACCGAGGTGCTCTCGCTGCTCGCAGATCTCTGAGCTCGCGGCTCACGAACGCCGCGCCGCGGGGCGCCGAGCGATCGCGGATGGGCGAGTCTCGACGTTGCCGCTGACGCGCTCGAGGTGTTCCTGCGCGAAGGCGTCGGCGAGCGTGCGCGCCGGTGTCCCCGCGGGCAGGCGCTCACAGGCGATGCGCAGCGCTGCCACGGCGGACTGCGAGGGGGCGCGCGCCAAAGCGCGGAGCGCGAGTCGCCGGCCGACGGGGTAGCCCACCGTCGCGAGCGAAGGCAGCGTCCAGCAGAAGGGTGGCAGATCGCGTGCCACGTTGGAGAGGTCGGTGAGGGGAGACTTCTCGTACAGCTGAGCCAACAGGGTCAGGTAGGTGTCGTGGGGGACGTCGTCGAGCCCCTCCGGCATGTTGCCCAGCGCGACTCGGCGTGGCTCGATGGCGAGCCCCCGCAGGCCCGGCCACTTGCCGTAGCGATCACTGGGCTCGGTGCCGCGAAAGAAGGCCTGGCCGATCCATCCTCGCACCGACGTGTCGGTGCGGATCAGCTCGTTCAGGCGGGCGAAGGTCGCGTGGCGGACCAAGAGCTCGAGGGTGGTGCGCGGGGGCGGGATGGCGGCGAGCAGCCGGCTGGTGGCTGCGAGCAGCGTCGCGTGGCGGCCGCGCGTGAGTGGACCAGACAGCTCGTGATTGGTCGTCTGCAGCAGGTCGTTGAGCGCCGCGGCCAGCGCCCATTCAGCGGGGGAGATGTCTGGCAGCGTGTCCACCGCCGCGAACAGGCGCGCTCTGCGCACACGCGCCACGTCGATCGCGCTGCGCAGCGGGTCGTCGACGATGCGACGGCCGACCCCGAGCGCGAGGCCAATCTGGGGGCCAAACGGCGCGACCAGGGTGATCTTCCCGCCGAGCACGAGTGGGCCAAGCAGCTGATGAGCGAGCTCCTCCAGCCGTTCCGTCAGCGAGCGGGCCATGCCTTCAACCAGGTTCCTCGGGCGCTTCTCGACCCACGTCGCCCATGGGCAACAGACCGGGCGAGGTCAGCACCAGCTCGGGGATCTCCGTCGCCAGCGCGGGCTCGAGCGTGCCCGTGGGCAGCAGCGCCCAGCTCTGCGCTTCGAGCAGCGCGGTCTCGAGCGGGACGAAGTGGCTGGCATCGACGCCGATGACGCCCGCGTCTCGGGCGATGAACAAGGTCACCCCCGCAGGGGCGGCCAGGCTCGCCATCAGCACCTCGGGCGAGACGGCTGGGAGCGCGTCGTACCCAGCCGCGATGAACAGGCTGGGGTGCACCTCGCGGTAGAACTGACCCACCGGGATCGCTTCGATTCCGGTGGGCATACGCAGGAATGCGCCCTCCTTTGCGAAGGCGATCGACGTACGCCGCAAGGTCTCCGGCGCGAGCAGATAGGCCATGCGGCGCAACATCGGCAGCTCCGCTTGTGGGATCCAGCTCGCGGTGACACCACGCCAAGGATCCGTGGTGGGCACCATGCGCAGCTTGAGCTCGATGGACCCCGGTCTTCCTGTCGTCGTCGCGCGAGCGCGGGTCGCGGCACCTTCGTCGGCCAGAGCCACCCGCGCGAAGCTCTGCACGGCTCCCAGCGCCGGCAGCTTGGGCAGATCCAGCGGGTCGCCCTGGCGTCGAAACAACACCAGGCCATCGCGCTCGAACACGGGACAGGCTCGCAGATTGACCGGGTGCCGCGCGCCGAGCTCCACCGCTGCGCCGTCCGCGACGGGATGAAACACCGACAGTCCGGGCGTGCTCGTGAGCAGGGGCATCATGCGCGCGGGCGGATCCGGGACGCGGAACACGTAGCGCGTCACCGGCTCGTCGTCGAAGCTGGACGCTGGCGGCCACTCGGCCAGCCCCACCTCCGCGTCGACGCCAGAGCGGATGAAGTAGCTGATCAGCGCGGGCCCGAGGCCGCTCTCGGCGACGATCCACTTGGAGCCCGGCTCCGCGTGCGTGCTGGGATCCGGTTGTGGCGCGAGACGGAGCAGCAAGGAGCGCAGCTCGACGCTCCGCTCGATCGCGTAGAGCTGCGAGAAGCTCGAGTGGTACAGCGCGAACGGCGCGTCGTTGGCCAAGAGCTCCGAGACGTCGTAGCCAAACGGGGCCGCCTTGTCCCGGTACTGCACGAAGTGACGGCTGGTTCCAGTGAACGTGTAGCCGCCGGCGAGCCGGGCCACGTCCGCCACGCGGTCCATGCGGTCGCTGTTGTCGGCCGCAAAGCTCAGCACCACCTCGCGTGCGCCGAGCTTGCTCTTGACGAGATCAATCTTGAGGCTGCGCAGCAAGTCCTCGAGCGAGCTGTGGCGCGTGTACAGGCCCAAGAACGCCACCAGCCGGTCGAGGCCCGGCAACAGCACCAGACCCTTGGCGCCGAGAGCCACACCTTTGGGATCGAGCCCGAGCCCGGGGGTGCGCAGGCGCGTCTGGTGCAGCGCGACTCGAACGAGCATGCGTCGTGAGAGACCCTATCGCGCCTCCTCGCGATCTTCTACCCTTCGTTGTTCCCTGGTGGGCATGAGCGCCGTCGAAAAAGAGCTCCTGGAGGGCCGCTTCGAGATCGTTCGCGAGGTGGGGCGCGGCGCCGCGGGAGTGGTGTACCTCGCGCACGACAGAGAGAGCGGCGAGACCAGCGCCCTCAAGATGATCGAGCCCAGCGACGACGCCAGCGAGCAGGCTCGCTTCCTGCGAGAGGGAGAGCTGTTGAGCTCGCTGTCCCACCCCGGCATCGTCCGGGTGCTGTCTTACGGCACCTTGGAGCACGCCTATGCGGACCGCGGAGGTCGTCGCTTCCAGCCGGGGTCCACCTTCGTGGCCATGGAGTGGCTCGAGGGAGAAGATCTGGGGGTGCGCCAAAAGCGCGCCCCGCTCCACTTGCCGGACGCGCTCGAGGTGGCGCGCCAGGTCGCGGAGGCGCTCGCGTGCGCGCACGCGGCAGGCGTCATTCATCGCGACATCAAGCCCTCGAACGTATTTCTGTTGAGCTCCTCCGGCGAGGGCAGGGGTGCGGGCACCAGCACCTTGCGCGGCGGCAAGATCGCGGACGGCGACGAAGCCACCAAGACGGCCGAGGGGCTGCGGGTGAAGATCTTGGACTTCGGCGTCGCGGCAGCGGGCGACGCGACCGCCACGGGGGCTGGCGCGATCGTGGGCACGCCGGCCTACATGGCGCCCGAGCAAGCGCAGGGCAACGCGCTGCCCGACGCACGCAGCGACATCTACTCGCTAGGCGCGACTTTGTTCGAGCTGGTCGCTGGGCGGCCGCCCCACGCTGGGCCCAGCGCGATCGCCACGCTGGCTCGGCGGGTGACCGATCCGGCCCCCCGGCTGTCCGAGGTGATGGTCGATTGCCCCGAGCGCCTCGACGAGCTGGTCGACCGCTTGCTGGCGATCGAACCTCGTCTGAGACCGACGTCGGCCTCTGCTGTGGCGCAAGACATCGCCGAGCTCACGCGCGATCCAGCCCTGATGCGGATCGAGCGGCTGACCTTGCGCGAGGCCGACACGCGCGCACGGGTCGGCACCCGGCTGGTGACCACCCTGGTCGCGCTGGGCGTGACGACGGGCGCCGATCGCCAGCGACTGCTCACCAAGATGCGCAACGTCGGCGCCGACGCCCTGCCGCTGGGCGCCGACTCGATCGTGGCGCACCTCGGCGCGCGCAGAGCGCACGGCGACGAGGCGACACGCGCGCTGGAGCTCGGGCAGGAGCTGGCCGAGGTGGGCGCCAAGGTCGGCATCGCCACCGGCCGCACGCGGGTCGATCTCACCCGCTCCAGCGGCGAGATCGTGGATCGCGCGGCCAAGCTGGCGCGCGACGCCAAGGACGGGCGCGTGAACGCGGACCTCACCACGCAGGAGCTGTCGCGCGGGCGTGCGGAGTTCGACGTGTCGTCGCTCGGGCAAAGCGGCGTGATGCCGCTCACCACGCGCAGGCGTCCGGACTCCGAGAGCTCGAGCTTCGTGGGCCGTGAGCCGGAGCTGCTCACGGCGCTCGGCGCCTACGATCGCTGCATCGACGACGGCACGCCCATCGTGGTGAGCACCTCAGGGCCACCCGGCATCGGCAAGACACGGCTGGGTCAGGAGATCATCTCGAGGCTCGAGCGCCGCGACGATCCGCCGCGGGTGATGCTGGTGCGCTGCGAGTCTTACGGCCGCGCGCAAGCGCTCGGCACCGCCAGTGATGCGCTGCGCTCCCTGTTGCTCCTGCCCAAGGGCGCGACCCAAGAGGAGGCGCAGGCCGCGATCGGACGGGTGCTCGCGCCTGCTCGCGCCGAGGCGTTCGAGGTCCGCTTGCTTTCCGACCTGCTCTCCAACCAGCCGTTCCCGGACGGTGTGGAGCCACGCGCCGCGCGCGATGCGCTGTACGTTTCGATGACCGAGATCGTGCTGGAGACGGTGAACCGAGGTCCGTGCGCGCTGGTGGTCGAGGACGCGCAGTGGGCGGACGCGGAGTCGGTCGCGTGGGTCGATCACTTGATCGGCCGCGCGCAGGGCAAGAGCCTGTTCACCTTGCTGTTCGTGCGCCCGGCGTTCTGGAAGGCGCACCCGCAGCGCTTCTCTTCGCGGGATCACGTGCGCATCGAGCTCAAGCCCATGGCCAAGCGTGCCGTGCGCGAGATCGCTCGCAGCTTGCTCGGCCCCAAAGCCACCGAGGCGCAGCTGGAGCAAGTCGCGGCGCAGGCGGCTGGCTCACCCCTGTTCGCGGAGGAGCTTGCGCGCTTGATCGCGCAGGGTAAGGCGCTGAGCGGTGCGGCGACGATCGAGGCGGCCATCCAGGTGAGCTTGGACGCGCTCGACGACGGCGTCCGCGACGCGGTCGGCCGGTTGTCGATCTTCGGTCTGGCTTGCTGGGACGCCGGGCTCTCGGCGCTGTACGACCCGGCGCTGAGCATGCCGGGTCTTCTGCCGCCCGAGACGCTGCTGAGCAAGCTGGTGAGCGCCGATCTGCTGGTGGAGAGCGGCAAGACGCGCTTCTCCGGCACGCGCGAGTACCTGTTCAAGCACGCGCTGATCCGCGACGTGGCCTACGCCATGGTCGGCGACGACATGAAGAAGGCACTGCACGCTCGCGCGGCCGAATGGCTGGAGAGCGTGGGCGAGGACGCCGCCACGGTGGCGCACCACTACGATCACGGCGGGCGTCACGACGAGGCCGCGGGCCACTGGGAGGCAGCCGCCCGGCGCGCGCTCGCCACCAACTCGCTCGCGGACGCGGCCACGATGAGCGAACGCGCCCTCGCGTTCGCGGACGACAAGCCCACGGCGTTCGGCCGCGCGGTGCTCTTCGAGGAGGCTCAGTCGCGTTTGGATGCTCGCGGTTCGGAGCGCGACACCGCGATTCAGGCCATGCGCGAGAACACCTTCGACGAAGCGAGCGAGCTGCGAACGGAGGGAGCCGCGGCTCGCTACGACGACGCGCGAGCACAGGGCAGCGACATCGAGGGCCGCCTGCGGCGGGTGCGCGATCGCGCCAGGGAGCTCGGCCTCCTAGAGGAGGCTGCGCGCTGCTCGGCGACGCTGGCGCAGCGGCTGGCCTTTGCAGGGGAGCTGGTCTCGGCCGAGGCCGAGGCTCGCGCGATGCTCGATCTGTCCGAGCGGCAGGGCATCGTGTGGGCGGCGGTCGATGCTTGGCAGACGATCGCGGTGGTGAGCCAGACACTCGGGGAGCTCGCCTCGGCGCTGGAGGCGCGCCGCAACGCCGCCCGCGCCGCGCGCAGCGCCGGGCTGAAGGAGCGCGAGGCGATGTTGACCATGAACCTCGGCTTCGCCCTGACCACCATCGGTGCGCGCAACGAGGCGCTGGTGGAGATCGAGACCGGTCTCGAGCGCGCGCAGGCGATCGGCAGCCTCGGTGCGGTGCGCCACGGTCAGATGATCTTGCTCTGCTGGGCCGCTACGTTCGGCGCCGACGCGCGCGTGTCGCATGCGTTGGTCGAGCCGCGGGCGCAAGCCGACGAGGCCGCCGCGGGCGCGTACGTCATCCAGGACCGCTCGACCCTGGGGGTCTTGTTCTACCGCGGCCTCGAGCTCCTGCGCGGAGACAGCTCGCTCGTGCCACGCGCCAAGGGCTTGCTCGAGCGTGTGGCGCAGGCCTATCGCGCCACGGGCAACCTGGACATCTTGCCGGTCAGCCTGGGCTTCGTGTCCGAGGCGCAGCGCCGCCTGGGCAACGCCGACCAGGCCAAGGAGCTGGCTGAAGAGGCCGCCTCGCTGCTCGACCAGGGCGCACCGAGCTTGCTCAACGAAGCTCCCGTCTACCTGGCGTTGCACGACGCATGTGTCGACCTGGGCGACACCAAGGGCGCTCGCTCCGCGATCGAGCGCGGCATGGGCCACCTGGTGCGCAGACTTTCTGGCCTGACCGACACGCCGTATGCACACGCGTTCCTGAGCGGGCTCGAGCACAACGCAGGTCTGCTCCACGCCGCAGAGGCCTACGGCTTGGTTCCGCAAGAGGTCGAGCAGCTCTTGTCGACCCGTCGAGGCGGGTGACCCGATTTCGAAGCCTGCGCTGTCCGAAGATCTTTGGAGCTCGAGATGACACTGACCCTGCACGGATTTCCGATGTCTCCCAACTCTCGTCGAGTCCACGTGATGCTCGAGGAGCTGGGGGTGCCCTACCAATACGTGGAGGTCAGTCTCATGGAGGGCGCTCACAAGGCGCCCGCCTACCTGGCCCTGAACCCCAACGGGCGTGTGCCCACGTTGGTCGATGGAGACGTCTCGCTCTGGGAGTCCCACGCGATCATGGAGCACCTGGCGGAGCGCTTCCCCGACCAACGTCTCGGCGCCCAAGGGGCGCGCGAGCGCGGTGAGATCGCCCAATGGACCTACCTGAACGCTGCGCATTTCGGCCCGGCGGTCGCGGGTGTGTTCGCCCACACCATCCGCCTGCCGGAGGACCAGCGCGTCCCGAAGATCGCCGAGAACGGGCGCGCCGAGGCCAACCGAGTGATGACGCTCCTGGACCGCGAGCTGTCGTCGCGCCCATTCATCGCGCTCGAGCGCTTGACCATCGCCGACCTGGCCTTCTTGCCCACGCTCGCCGTGGCGCCGATGCTGGGCTTCGACCTGTCCGAGCGCCCGGCGCTCTCGCGTTGGCTCACGGAGCTGAAGGCGCGTCCGTCGTGGCAGAAGGTGGCTGGCTGAGCGCCTACTTGCCGGTGAGCGCGGCGATCACACGCTCACCCGCCTTGCCTGGCTCGTAGCTCGCGCGCCGGTACAGCCGCGGTCGAAACTTGTGGCTGCTGCCCGAGATGAACGGCACCCGCACCAGCGTCCGCTTCTCGAGCTCGTCGGCGACCAGGTGACGCGGCAGCCAGCCGTAGCCCAAGCCGGCGAGGATCGCCGCCTTCTTGGCCCAGAAGTCGTTCAACAACACCGTGCCCCGAGGCTCGAGGCCGGCGGTGGGCAGCTCCAGCCGGGGATCCGAGCCTCGCACCGTGATGAGCACGTGATCGTGGAGGTCGCTGACGGTCGCGCGTTCGAGCCGCGCAAGCGGGTGACGGCGGTGCGCCACCAGATCCGCTGCGATCGACGCGAGCGGAGTGGCCGTGAGATCGCGCAGCCCGACGGGCAGCACGCTGACCATCAGATCCGCGTCGACCCGGGAGAAGGCGCCCTCGACTCCAGACAAGAACTCGCTCAGCACCTCGATGCGGGTGGGCGCGCCCGCGCGGCCCAACGCGCCGACCGCACGGAGCAGCGGCTCGGCGGGGTAGACGCCATCGAGCACGATGCGCAGCCGTGGCTCCCAACCGGTCTTCACCTCGGACACGATCGCGGACAGCGAGCGCTCCGCTTCGAGCAGCTTGCGGCACCCAGAGAGCACTCGCTCACCAGCCGGGGTCAGCCTCGTGCGATAAGCGCTGCGGTCGAGCAGCACCAAGTCCGTCGCCTCCTCGAGCGTGCGCAGGGCATACAGCACGGCCGTGTGCCCCTTCGAGAGAGCCTTGGCGGCGCGCGCGAACGTGCCCTCACGCGCCAGTGCATCGAGCGCGCGAGCCTGCTCGATCGAGACGTTGAGATTGTTCACAATGTGAACATTGTATGGCAAATCATTGTGCTATTCACGTGGCACGGCCGCGCCTAGCGTCGGGACATGGACATTCCCTACGTGCGGGGACGGGTGGCGAGCCAAGCTCACGTGGGCCTGCCAGAGGGCACGGTCGAAGAGGAGTACGCGCGCAACGGGTTCTTTGGTCGCTACGCCCACCTCTATCGGCGACACGCGCCGGTCGGTTGGACGCGCATCGAGGGGCCGCTCAGACCGCGGGCGTTCGATCTCAGACCCGGGCTCGACGGACCGTCGGGCCGCGTGCCCTTGCTGGAGAACGCGGACGTGTCGATCTCGCTCCGGCTCGCGACTGCGCCCAGCGCGTGGTTCTTCCGCAACGCCGACGCGGACGAGCTCATGTTCGTGCACCAAGGCAGCGGCCGTTTGGAGACCGACTTCGGGCCCTTGGCCTACGAGCCGGGGGACTATCTGCTCGTGCCGCGGGGGACGGTCCAGCGGCTCTCTCCGACCTCGCCCACCGCGATGTTGCTGCTCGAGAGCGCGGGAGAGATCGGCTTTCCGGACCGAGGCATGCTCGGCCAGCACGCGCTCTTCGACCCCGCCGTGTTGGTGGTGCCCACGCCGGAGGACTCGTCGGCGGAGCCCAATGAACGGGGCGAGTTCGAGCTCCGCATCCAGCGCGACGCAGAGATCACGCGCGTGTTCTACCCATTCTGCCCGATCGACACAGTCGGCTGGAAGGGCACGCTCAGCGCGCTCAAGCTACGGGTGCGCGACATCCGTCCCGTCTCCAGCGATCGCTACCACCTGCCACCGTCTGCCCACACCACGTTCGTGATGAAGAACGCGGTGGTGTGCACGTTCGCGCCCCGGCCGCTGGAGAACGGCGACCCGGCCGCGCTGAAGGTGCCCTTCTTCCACTCGAACATCGACTTCGACGAGGTGCTCTTCTACCACTCGGGCGAGTTCTTCAGCCGCGAGGGCATCGCCCCGGGCATGCTCACGCTTCATCCTCTCGGCATCCATCACGGGCCGCAGGGCGGCGCGGGCGCGCGCGCGGCGAACGCCACGCGGACCGAAGAGGTGGCGGTGATGATCGACACCAAGAACACGCTGCGTGTGGCGAACGGCGCGCAGCGGTTCGAGCAAGAGCACTACTGGGCCAGCTGGAGGCAACGATGAGCGAGCGCGGCGACAACCCTCTGGGAATGTGTGGGATCGAGCTCGCCGAGTTCGCCTCGCCCGAGCCTGAACGGCTTCATCAGCTGTTCCTGGCGTTCGGCTTCAGCCGCACGATGCGCCATACCGAGAAGGCGGTGGACTTGTACGAGCAGGGCGACATCCACCTGCTGCTGAACCGCGAGCCGAAGGGTTTCGCTGCGCGCTTCGGCGAGCGGCATGGGCCGTCGCTGAGCGCGATGGGCTGGCGGGTGCGTGACGCGGAGGCCGCCGCGCGTCTCGCCAGCGAACGCGGCGCCGAGGTCACGCGCGCCGGGGACTACCGCAACACACGAGGCGCCGTGCCGGCGATCGTGGGTGTCGGGGGCAGTCTGATCTACCTGCTCGAGTCCGACCCCGAGCGCAGGCCCTATGCGGACCTCGGCTTCGTGGCGCTCGACCGGCCGGATCTGGTCCGGAGCAACGGGTTCGAGCGCATCGACCACCTCACCAACAACGTCGAGCGGGGCACCATGGAGCGCTGGGCCAGCTTTTACAAGCAGGTCTTCGGGTTCACCGAGGTGCGCTACTTCGACATTCGTGGGGTCAAGACCGGGCTCACCTCGTTCGCGCTGCGTTCGCCTTGTGGTCACTTCTGCATCCCAATCAACGAGGCCACCGAGGACAAGAGTCAGATCAACGAGTACCTGCTCGAGTACAAGGGCCCGGGGGTGCAGCACCTCGCGTTCGAGACCCGCGACATCCTCGGGAGCTTGCGCGCGCTTTCGGGCACGCCGATCTCGTTCCTGGACATCGACGGGGACTACTACGATCACGTGTTCGAGCGCGTCCCCAACGTCACCGAGGATCAGGCCGAGATCCGTCGCCTGAACGTGCTCGTCGACGGAGACGACCAGGGCTACTTGCTGCAGATCTTCACCAAGAACCTGATCGGGCCCATCTTCATCGAGATCATTCAGCGCAAGAACCACCTGTCCTTCGGCGAGGGCAACTTCGGCGCTCTCTTTCGCTCGATCGAGCGAGACCAGGCCCGTCGCGGGGTCTTGTAGCGTCACAGGAGCCGCAGAAAGCTCACGAGGTCGGAAGCTTCGTCGGTGTCGAAGCCCGCGAGGCCCGGGCCGTCCCCGCTGTGCAAGAAGCGCCCGTCGCCGAAGCGTGCGCGCACAACCACTTGCTCGAGCGTGACGGCGCTGCCGTTGGTGAACAGCGGCACCTTGTCTGCGATGCGCCGGAGGGAGCTGGGTCGCGCCCCTTCGGGGTGCACATAGGGCTCGACGCCCGTCTTCTCGTAGCCGCTGCGTGCCCACGTCAGCGGGGCCTGCGGGTGCAACACGAGCGCCTCCCAGCGCTGCTTCGGGACGCGCGAGTCGGCGCGGTTGGTCTCCAGACGCGCTGCGTGACACCCCTCGCAACGCTCCGCGAACAGCTCGAGACCGCGTCGCTCCGGATCCGTGAGCGCTGCCCGCTCCAACGGCCGTGGCGGCGGCGGCAACGAGGCGAGGTAGAGCAAGAGCGCGCGCCGCAGGTCCGCGGCCTGGGCTGTGGGATCGACCTCTGCCCGCGCCAGCCACGGGATGGGCGCCGCGGAGAGCGAGAACCAGGCCGGTCCTCCGCTGTTCGCCGCGGCCACGCGGAACTCGGCGAACACCATCTCGGTCAGATCCCCGTCGAGCGCACGCGTGAAGTGGGGGCCGTTGTTGCCGAGGCCGAAGAGTGGCTTGGTGCTGGCGGTCGTGTCACCGCGGCCGGTGCGGTGCACACGGCCATCGATGCCGCCCTCGAAGTGACAAGTCTCGCAAGTGAAGCGACTGAGCGCCGCGTCGCTCTTCTGAAAGGGGCCCATCAGGTCGGTGTAGAACAACAGCTCGCCCAGCCGCAGTGTCGGGGTCTCCCCGGGATCGCCGTTCGAGGCAGGGGCAAGATCCGTCACTCGCTCGCCGCCGCGCTCGAGGTCGACCACCGCGTCGAGCAACGACGAACAAGCCAGCAGCTGGCCGCTCGACGTGCGGACCAGCGCGGTCACGCCTGGCGCGCTGGTGAACGGCGTGATCCCGACGCTGCCCTCGCTCGCGGGATCGGTGATGGAGAGCATGGCACCGGCTCCGGAGCCGAAGCCGCTGGTGGTGATGCGCGCTCCGTCCGCAGACGGCTCGATCAGGATCGCCTTGGGCGTGATCACGCCGAGCTCCGAGAGGTTGTGCGTCGACAGCACATCGACCTCCGCGCCGCGCAAACGGTAGGCCCACAGGAACGAGTCGATGTAGCCGAATGAACCGCCGGTGCGGTCGAGCGGGTGATCTTCGACGCCACCCGCCGCGAGCAGCGTCGAACCGTCAGCGAGCAAGTGCGCCGCTGCCCCGAAGAACGGTCCGTCGTGCCTCAGCTCGACCACGTTGCCGGATGGGCCGCTCACCGACCAGGGCACGATCGTGAGGGTGTGAGACACCGCGCTCACCACCACCACGTGACTGCTCGTGGCGACGACCTGGTGCGGCTGCACGGGGACGCGCAGAGTGCCGCGGTGCTCCGCGCACGCCCAGGCGAGCTCAGCCCGAGCGCGATCGACTCCCACCGCGCATGCACCGGCGAGCGCGACGCTGTGGACACTGCCCTCGCCGGGCAGCTGCACGTCCTGGTCGGCGACACGCACGATCTCGCCTTCCTTCATCGCCAGCGCACGCAGCTGGCGGTCCGTGCTCGACGACGCCCAGGCCACGTCCCCCTTGGCAGTGAGCGCGCTCAGACCCGAGCGCTGCCAGCTGCTGCGCGGCGCGCCGCGAGGGTCGATCCAAACCACCCCGGCCGGCTGGCCGGTCAGCACCAGCAGGCCGCCAGCGAGTGGGACGGCGGCGCGCGGGTCCGTCCCGAGCTGCGCGCGCGCGTCGGGTCGAGCGAGCGGATCCGCACGCGCTCGCAGCGCGGCCTCTTCGGCGCGCAGCGCGGCGAAGCTGAGCAGCTGGCTCAACCCTGCGCGCGCGAAGCTGGGCTCTCTCGCGGGGCTGGGGCTGCAGCCCCAGAGCGCCGTCCACAAGAGCGCCCAGCCGCGCGGGCGGGCGATCACCAACCCGACTCGTCTTTCTTGGGCTCGGCACTGGCCTTGCTGGTGGCCGCAGCGCCGGCGCTGGTCTTTGCGCTCGCAGCCGGCGCCGCAGACGCTTTCCCGCTGGATTCGGCCTTGGCATTCGTTTGGTCGCCGCACGCAGCGAGGCTCAGCGCGACCGCAGCCATGAACGGAGCGAACCAGGTCAGCTTGATCATGGCGCGGCATGCTAGCAGTTTGTGCCTTGCCGCGGCCGGGCCGCTGACGGATGCATGACGATCGTATGGTTCTTCGCAACACTTCTCGCTGGTGTCGGTCGCTCGGCGCCCTGTCCGCGATCGGGTTGGTGACGGTCGGCTGCGGTGACGAGACCGCGGCGGGAGGTGCGGGGGGCGGCGGGGGCGAGGGCGGAGGCGTCGTGCCCGAGGTGTGTGACGGGCACGCCGTCCAAGGGGAGTCGACGTTCGCGGATCGCACCAGTGACTGGGGCCTTTCGGCCGTGGCCGGCGGACGCGTCATGAGCGGCGACGTGAACGGCGACGGTTACCCCGACCTGCTGGTGCATGGCTTTGCGCCCAACGTGCGCGAGGTCGTCGGATCCGGTGACAAGCGGATCTACCTGTTGATCAACGAAGCCGGCGGTGGCGGGCGCACCTTCGTCGATCGCACCTACGACAGCGGTTTCGGCGTGCCCGCGGATGGCTCCGCCACGGAGCTCAAGTCCTCGCACTTCGCGGTGCTCGGCGACGTCGACAACGACGGTGACCTCGACATCTTCAGCGGCACTTACTCCGATGTTCCGGCGGCTTCCCCAGCGACGCCGGCGGACCTGGATCGCAGTGAGATCTACCTCAACGACGGCAGCGGCAACTTCTCGCTCCTGCCCGACTCGGGGGTGGCGTTCGAGACCGCCCGGCGCACCTCGAGCGGGACGTTCACGGACGTGGACCGCAACGGCACCTTGGATCTGTTCGTGGGCGTGCACTACAGCGCGACGGGAGCGCAACAGGCGCCCGCGCTGTTCTTGGGCAACGGAGACGGTACCTTCGAGGACGTCTCGACCGATTGGAAGGTGACGCGTGAGCGGCGCGCGACGTTCGGTGCGACGAGCTGCGATCTGGACAACGATGGCCTGCCGGAGCTCTTGATGAGCGCCTACGCTCGTGGCCCCAACGTGCTCTACCACTGGGGCTCGGACGGCATGGAGGACCTGGGCGAGTCGTCGACCTACGCCTTCGACGATCTGCAAGACTTCTCCGACAACCAGTTCTTCTTGTGCTGGTGCACGGTCAACACCACCAGCCCGGACTGCGCCGGTGTGGACGACCCCGCCGTGGTCTGCCCGATGCCCGCCGGCGCCAACTGGTCTGGCTCGTCCGACACCGAGCCGGAGCGTCTCGGTGGCAACACGTTCTCCACCGTGTGCCACGACGTGGATGGCGACGGCAAGCTCGACCTCTACACCGCCGAGATTGCACACTGGTGGGCAGGCGAGAGCTCGGACAAGTCCAACCTGCTGCGCAACACCAGCGAGGGCCCGGGCTCCTTTTCGTTCGAGCGGGTCGACCGCAGCGCGCTCGGCCTGGACGTTCCGCGCGTGGGCCCGAGCTGGAACGAAGGCGGGATCACGGCGCTGGCTGGCGACCTCAACGGTGACGCGCGTGCCGACCTCTTGCTCGGCACCAGTGACTATCCGGATCAGTTCGGGTGGGTCTACCGCCAGACCACCGACGGGGCGTTCGAGGAGGTGGGCGAGGCGATCGGCATGCACCACCCGTGCGCCGTAGGCGTTTCGACTGCAGATTTCGATCGTGACGGAGATCTGGACGTGGTGATCGCGTCCGGCACGGCGCGCGACTGCGCCGAGATCTGGAGCACCAACGAGGTGCACTTGTACGAAAACAACGGCGAAGCCGCGAACGGCTGGCTCGCGGTGCGGCTCAAGGGCAACGGCTCGACCACCAACGCGGCCGGGATCGGCGCGCGTGTCACGGTGGAGGCGGGCGGCGTGCGACAGGTGCAGGAGCTCACCAGCGGTTATGGCCATTTCGGGCTGCAGAACGACACGGTGCTCTTTTTCTCGCTGGGGTCGTGCAGCCGAGCCGCCTCGGTCGAGGTGGTGTGGCCCGACCAGGCGCGCACCACCACCGTGTTCGACGAGGTTCAAGGCGGGCGCGTGATCGAGCTGAGCCAAGACAGCCCCGACGTGATCGAAGTGCTTCCGGCCAGCGAGTAATCGCCTAGACTGGCGCGCGAGGGTGGCCGGGGCTCGAGCGCGCCGGGGGTCCTCCTCTGGCACAGACGCACGTGAACGATCCCTTCGGCATCAATGGCACCATCCAGGCGCGCGTGTTCCGCGTCGAGGGCGCGGTCGCGGAAGGCGGCTTCGGTGTGGTGTATCGGGCCTTCCACGAGGTCTTCCGCTCGAACGTCGCGCTCAAGTGCTTGAAGGTGCCGGACACGTTGACCAAAGAGCAGCGTCCCGCCTTCCTGGAGCGCTTCCGCTCCGAGGCGGAGCTCCTGTTCCGACTGAGCGCGGCGCTGCCAGAGGTGGTTCGGCCGCTGCAATTCGGCTTGCTCGAGACGCAGTCCTTCGTGCCGTTCCTCGCTCTGGAGTGGCTCGAGGGCGAGACGCTCGACGGCTTCGTGGCCAAGCGCGTCGAGGCAGGCAAACCGCCGGTCGGCGTGAGCCAAGCGCTCGATCTGTTGACCCCAGTCGCGCGCGTGCTCTCTCGTGCACACCACTTCCACGATCAGGGCGAGACCATCGCCATCATCCACGCCGACATGAAGCCGGAGAACGTGTTCCTAGCCAACGTGCACGGCGAGCGCGTGGTGAAGGTGCTCGACTTCGGCATCGCGCGCGTGAAGGCAGAGACCAGCGCGATCGCGGGGCGAGCCACGAACGCGAGCGGCAGCAACGCGTTCTCCCCGGCGTACGCGGCGCCGGAGCAGTGGCACCCCGCGAGCTTCGGCGGCATCGGGCCTTGGACTGACGTGTACAGCTTGGCGCTGACGTTGTGCGAGCTGTTGATCGGTAAACCGCCCATCTTTGGCGACATGACCTCGATGATGGGCGCCGCGCTCGCCCCTGATTGGCGGCCCACTCCGCGCAACAAGGGGGCCCAGGTCCCCGACGCGATCGAAAAGGCGTTCGAGCGCGCGCTGGCCGTGGATCCGCGCGCGCGCACGCAGAGCGTGGAAGCGTTCTGGACCCAGCTCGAGCTCGCCGCGAACCGCGCACCATCGCTCACCCGCAAGGCTGCCGTGAGTGGGTCGGTCCCCCCTCCGCCCAACTTGGAGCTGGAGCTTCCGGTCTCCGCGCCGGCGCCCAGAGAGGCGACGCCCGCGCCGGTCTCCGGCTCGATCGCGCTGACGCCCATGGCCAGCCCAGGCATGCAGGAGGCGTTCTCGGATCAGTCCGGCACATCCGTTGGCTACGACCTCGCGGGCGGAGGAGCCTTGGATCTGGACATTGCTCCTCAACGCGCACCACGCCCGCGCCCTAGCGCGGCGAGCCGCGCGCAGACCTCGGCAGTGTGGGTGCCTCCTGCTCCGTCCAAGAGCATGAGTGAGCGCTTCAAAGGGCCGGCCTGGCTCGCGTTCCTGGCGGTCGCGATCGGCGCAGCAGACTTGGTGATGACGCGTATGACCGGCGAGAGGCTGATGCTGGGGCCGCTCAAGCCGATGTACGTCGCAGGGCCGATCGGGTTGATCGCCCTGGTGTTGGCGCTCTGGCGCGCGCTCGAGGACTGAGCGTCGAGGCCAGTCGAGCTCGTCTGACGCCCCTCAGTCGCCGATCGACGAGAACGTGAGCGCGAGGGTGGCGGCCTTGACCAGCGCCTCGTCGCGGCGCTCGATCGCCCCGGCCAAGGCGCGGGTGGAGTGATCGATCGCCCGAAAGCGAGCGCGTGCTCGCGTGGCGCGCGCGACTCCACCGTAGGTGTCGAAGAAGACCTCGCGCGCGTCGGGCGGGAAGAGCTTGTAGCCGCAGCTCAAGTCCGTCGCCGCAGGGCCCACGTGCAGGTCCACCCAGTCGATCACCCCCGAGAGGCGGCCGTCTTGGGTGATGAGCAGGTTGCGCGAGTGCAGGTCGGCGTGGAGCACGACGGAGGGCTCGTCCCGTGGGGGCCCCGGCCACTCGTCGAGACGACGAAAGAGCCCCACCACCAGCGCGTAGGGCAACAGTCCATCACGCTGCCAGTTGGCAAGCTCGGACCGCGTGCTGCGGATGCGCGCGTCGAAGTCGAGTCGGCCGAGATCGTCTCCTGGAAGTGGCTGCGGTGCGCTTTGGGGATCGATGTGATGGAGCGCCCGCACGAAATTGGCGAGCCGCGGCGCCAGCGCGGCGCGCTCGTCATGGTCAGGATCCGCGTCACAGAGCGTGACCCCAGGGATGAACTTGTGCCCCAGGAACAACCAACCCCCGCGCTCGTCCATGGTGCCCCGCCAACAGGGCACCGGGATCGACGTCGGCAACGAGGCGGCCAGCCAAGGCAAGAGGTGGAGCTCGAGCTCCAGCATGCGCGCCGCAGCTCGGTTGCGAGGAAACCGAAACACGCGCCCATCGGAGCTGTACACGTCGTGATCCCAGCCGCGGCCGAGGTGACCGGGCGAGACCGGCCGGAGCTCAGGGCACGCCTTCTCGATCAGCACACGCGCGCGTGCCGGCTCGATCGACAGGTCTGGCTCGTGACGCACGGGCGCAGTCTAGCGTTCGTGAGCCCTGGCGAGTCAGGTGTTGTAAGGCGCAGGTGCGGCGCCGCCGTGTACGATGCGGGCATGTTGCGCTTGCGCTGGTGGCTCGGCCTGGGTCTCGTCGCGTCAGTCGCTGCGTGCGGCGACAGCAGCCAACCCTCGGGGGGGGCCGCCGCCGGTGGGCAGGGAGCCGGCGGATCCGGAGGGACCGCCACGGTCAGCGGAGGGGGCGGTGAAGGAGGTGCGCGTTGCGGAGACGCTGGCGGCGAGCTCCCGGCCAACCTGCTGACGATGACCTGGGATGACGGCGTGGCTGACACCAACCTGCGCGAGCAGACGTTCGAGATCACTGCCGACAACAAGACCTTCGTGCTCAACGACGAGCCGCTGCACGAAGCGGTTCGCTTCGACCTCGAGCACCCGGCGCGCGTGTACGGCTTCTCGATCCACTGGGGGGCTTTGGCCGACGATCCGACGGAGCTGCTCGAGGCAGGGTTGTACGGCGACTTCGGGCACAACGGCTTCGACTTCTGGGCGCCGGAGCCGCTGTTCAGCGGCACCCGTTGCGCCGGCGACATCGATGCCGAGGGGTGGGTCGACTACGTGCTCGACACGCCGCTCGAGATCAACCACCCGGGATTGGTGTACGTGGCCCACCGAGCCGAGCCGGGGGCGCCGGTGTTCTCCTTCGATGGGAGCGCGGCGGGGGATGGGACGTGTGCCTTGTTCGCCGATTGCCACTCGGCGCTGAACCTGCCCGAGGCGCTGCCAGCGAGCTACTTCAACGGGCTCTCCTTTCCGTTTCAATACGACTACCTGGTGCGGCTCCACTACGAGTACACCGAGCAGGTCGCGGCGAGCGACCTCGCGTTCGAGCTGCAGCCTGGCTCGCCGACGGGCGCGCACGCGTCGTTCGGCGACTATGACAATGACGGCGACGACGACCTGTTGACGGAGGGGCCGACGCTCTACAGGAACGACAGCGGCACGTTCACCAACGTCACGGCAGAGGCTGGGCTCGCGAGCCTGGGCATCTACGCGTCCGGCGGCGTGTTCGGCGACTACGACAACGACGGCTGCCTGGACGTGTTCGCCTTCGCCGAGTCGTACTCCGCGCCCGATTCGCTGCTCCACAACGAGTGCAACGGGACGTTCACCGACGTCACCGCGGCCTCGGGCATCGTCGATCAGCAGAGTTACGAGACGTGCAACGACCCTGCCAACATACGTTCCCCCACTGCCGCGGCAGCTTGGGTCGATCTGGATGCCGACGGGTTCTTGGACCTCTATCTGGCCAACTTCATCTGCTGGGACAAGGGCACCTACTACGTCGACAGCGTCTGGCACAGTTTGGGTGACGGCACGTTCGAGGACTGGACCGCGAGCCACGGCTTTCTCAACGTGAAGCGAGCAGGTCGGGGCGTGAACCCGGTGGACGTCGACGCAGATGGCGACGTGGACCTGATGGTCAACAACTACCGCTTGCACGCCAACCTGTTCTTCCAGAACGAGGGCAACGGCACGTTCGACGAGTCCGCGCTCGACCTCGGCGTAGCAGGCGAGGCGTCGGGGCTCTACTACGGCCACACCATTGGGACAGCGTTTGGCGATCTGGATGGCGACGGTGATTTCGACCTGATCTCGGCCAACCTGGCGCACCCGCGCTTCTTCGACTTCTCCGACAAGACCGAGGTGCTACTGCAGGGCAGCGACGGGTCTTTCAGCGATGCACAGGGAGAATTCCTCACGCCGGCATCGCTGACCGGGCTGCGTTACCAAGAGACCCACTCGGTGCCGGCGCTGGCGGACTTCGACCACGACGGGGATTTGGATCTGGTGATTACGGCCGTGTACGACGGTCGACCCACGGACTTCTATTGGGGGAACGGCGACGGCACGTTCACGCTCGACGCCTACCGCTCCGGAATCACCACCAAGAATGGTTGGGGAGTGGCGCTCGCAGACGTGGATTTGGACGGCGACGTGGACACGTTCGCGACCCAGTTGTTTGCCAATCAGCTCGATGCAGCGGGGCACTACCTGCAAGTCCGAGTGGTGGGCAACGTCGCCGCGAACCGCGCCGCGATCGGCGCCACCGTGCGCGTCCTCGCAGCCGGGCAGACCTTCGTGAGGTATGTGCAGGGTGGTACGGGCCAGGGCAATCAAGACTCGATGTACCTGCACTTCGGGCTCGGCGACTCGAGTCAGGTGGACAGCGTGAGTGTCGTGTTTCCTGGCGGCGCCGAGGTGACGTACAGCGGGCCGTTCGACGCGGACCAGCGTTTGTGGCTGTACGAGGACGGCAGCGCGGGTGTCGGTCTCACCGGCAATCCCTAGGCCACCGTCGGAGGACGCCCACCGCCGCACTCGACGAAATGTCAGAACAGCACGCGGGCCTTCTCGCCCGAGAACCGCACGTGGATGTGATCGGTGTGCCATGGCGACGCGACCAGCACGCCGTCCTCGCTCAGCGCGACCGAGCCAGCCTGCTCGATCCATTTCTTCTCGAACAGCGAGGGCGCGACGCGCACAACCTCGCGCCGATACACGTCGTCGAGGAACACCTTGGTGATGCGGCCTGGTGCCTCGTCCGCCAACGTGCCGAGCAGAAACGCCAACCTCTCGAAGTCCACACCCTTGGCCGTGCCCGGTGCGCAGCCGAAGCGATCCTCGGCGAGGCGCACGCCGCGACAGTGATCGCGCAGCGTAGAGGGAATGGTGTCATTGGCGGGCAAGGCCAGGTCGATGTCGCAGCCGCCCTCATGGCTGATGTGTCGCACCTCGCCGAGGTCGGTTTTGGGGCGCTTGCCGTTCCACTGGCTCGCGTCGGAGATCGCGATCGGGTCGGACGCGAATTTCTTTCGGGTCTTCTCGAAAGCGGACATCAGCGAGTGGATCACGTCGCTGCGTGCGAACACGTAGCGTCCGGCGGCGGCGAGCATGTACCCGGCGCGGTCGGAGCTGGGGACGGGGAAGCCGACCAAAGGGCGAGCCTCCTCCTTGCCGGACTTGAGTCCGGCCGCCGTGGGCTCGGTCACCTCGTCCGCGGGAGCAGTGACCAGCCGTAGCTCGACGTTGTCGCGAACGTCGAGGATGGCGAAGAGGACGACGGCGTCTTGCGTGAGCAGCGACACGGTGCGGGGCAGCAGCCCATCTTCCTCGAGCGGCGTGCGGCTCTGGATGCGTCGGGCGCTGGGGTGACCGAGGAAGGAGAGGCCGAGCAGCGCGTCCTGCGGTCCGAGCACGGCGATGGTGGCGAACGAGCGTTCGGGCAGCGAGATCTGCAGGTTGCTGCGGCCCGCGGGCAGCGGCAGTCGTGGCGCGTCCTTGGACAGAAGCAACGCCTCGGTCGCGCGGGCGTCGCCCATCGCCGCCGCCCCGAGCGATCCGACGAGCAAGGCGCGGCGCTTCAGGAGCTTCGGAGCGAGTCCGGGCCTCATGCCGTCACTCGTGCACGATGACGACGGTGCCTTCGCCGAACTCTTCGCCGACGTTGATGGCGTGCCACCCCTGCGGCACCGCTGGCTCCGTCCACATGAACACGCGGTGCGCGTCGATGGGCGACAGGTTGACGCAGCCGTGACTGCGCTGCTTGCCGAAGACGTCGTGCCAATAGGCGGCATGCAGCGCGAAACCAGCCGCGAAGTACTGGATGTAAGGCACGTCGCGCAGGGCATAGGTGCCCTCGCCGCGACGCTTCGTCACGCCGTACTCGCCGTCGCCCTTCTTCGGGACCTTGGCGGGCTCCGCGGCCGGTTTGGTTTTGTCTTTGGTGCCCGCTTTGGTCTTGTCGGCCTTCTTGGGATCGGCCTTCTTGGAGTCGCTCTTTTTGGCGTCCGACTTGCTGGGCGCAGCGGGCTTCTTCGCGGAGGACTTGCTCGTCGCGTCCTTGGGTTTGCTCGCGGAATCGCTCTTCTTGGCCACGCGCACGGGCGTGCCGCCCACGTCGGAGGATTCATTCGAGTCCATGGTGGCGGTGACGTGTTTGTTGCTGATGCGAAACTCGCCAACGATGGTCGGGTACTCCTCCCGCCCGGTGGACACCAGCGTGGCGTAGACGGGGCGCTTGCCCTCCCACAGCACCAGCGTTTGCTGGCTGAGGCTGACCTCGATCCATTTCTCGTTGTTTTCGGCGGCCTTGGGCCACGTGCGTGGAGCGATCACCAAGCCCACGTCGCTGCCACGCACCAGATCGCCGGCTTGCGTGACGTAGTACTTCTCTCCGGCCACCTTCTTCAGCTTGCCGGAGAGCGCCACCGTGCTGCGGAACCCGAGCTCCTCGCCGCGGGTGACGTCGCTGCCGCTCAGCTGGAACCTCACCGCGCCCTGCTCACGCACGAACGCGAAGGGTAGCGTGCGAGACTCGTCGATCTCGACCCCGTGGAAAGGGGACCCCGAGTCGGGCTTGAGCTTGGTCGTGGGCGCGAGCCGAAGATCGGTGGTGATGGCGAAGCGTCGGTTGCCCGCCTCCTCGCCGCCGGAGAACGAGCCGATCAGCGCCAGCCCCGTGAAGCGGCGGGCGCGGTCTGCGAAGATCGAAGTCTCGCCCACCGTGAAGTCCGAGACGTTGGGGATCTGTCGGCCGCCGACCAGCCAGAACGGAATGGGATCGTCGTCGGTGTGACCGCCGAACAGGCGCCCGAGGCCCACCTCGGTGGAGGTGGGTCGCTCGCCGAGATCGCCGAGGGCGCGTCCCTTGATGGGGACCCCGCGGGCGTCGAGCGGCACGTCGAACGCGCCGAGCTTCATGCGGTTGGCTTCGACCTTGTTCTCTTCGTACCAGGCGAGGTGCTCCTTGAGCTTGAACTCGCTCTTCTCTTGCTCGGCGGCGGTGGGCACCTTGAGGTAGAGGGGCAGCACCGCCCGCACGAAGCCGTAGCGGTAGGGCAGGGCTGCAGCCAGGTCTGGGCCACGAGCAGCCGCCAGCAGGATCGGATCTTCCAGGTTGGTGGTCGCATCCTTGCCGGCGCAGACGAATCCCGCGGGCTCGATCTGGTACCAGCCCCCGGCGCAGCCTTTGGTGCTCACGGGATCCGCCGAGCGCGGCACCTTCGAGCCGACGCGCAAGTAGCCGATGCGCTTGGAGCTCTCGTTCGGTTGCTTGTAGACGATGGTCACGAACGACGTGATACCCAGCATCGGGCCGTCGCTCGTCATCGGCTTGGCGACGGAGCTCTTGCCGAAATCTGGCGCCGCTGGCGTGGTGGACTGCACGGTTGGCGCGGACGCGGAGGCCGCCGCGCTCGTCTCCGTCAGCTGCGAGTCGCCTCTCTGACACGCGCACAAGAGCGCCGCCGACCAGAGGCCCCAAAGGGCGGGCGCTCGAGGGGTGCTGCCGCGCATGCCAGCGTCATTGCCAAATTTCTGTGTGGGAACCAAGTACGAACGGAGATCCGGTTAGGGGGTCGACAGCGGCGCAGGTTGTCGTGTTTGATGCAGGCCCAAGAGCCACAGAACATGCGTCTACCTCGTCTCTCGCTGCTGTTCGTGCTCCTGCCGCTGGCGCTGCCGGTCGTAGGCGCCCCCTGCTTCGAGCTCGCGGCCCAGCCAGCGGCCGGGGCGCCCTCGAAGCGCAAGGTGCTGGTCTACACCGAAGGCGCGCGATCCAACGACGTCAGCGATCAGATCAAGGCCAGCCTGCCCGAGACGGGCGACGTGATCGCATCGGACGAGTTCAAGAAATCGCTGGCCAAACAAGGGCAAAAGCTGCCGCTCGGGCTCACCATCACGCTGGAGTCGAAGCGTGGGCCCATGATCGCGAAGATCGGCAAGGCGGTGGCGGAGGCGGGGGCCGAGGCAGCGATCGTCGGCTTCGTTCGCCCCAAGCGGCCCTTCGGAAACGAGGTCGTGGTGTTGGTGATCGAAGCCGGCAAGGACAGCCCCAGCATCGACAAGGTGGTGGCGCTCGGCGGAGACAAGACCAAGGCCGACCTGTCGGGGGCGCTCTCTCCGCTGACCTCTTCCTGGGGAAGTGCGACTTCGGGAGGAGGCGATGCCGCCGGCACCGGTGGCGGCGGCGAGGGCGGTGACAAGCCCCCCGAGGACAAGAAGCCCGACGTCGGGCCCGCCGAGGACGACGCCGAATGGGTACGGCCCAAGAACGTGTACGGGCACGAGATCTTCCAGATCAACGCTTCGTTCGACGTGGGCGGGCGATTTTTTGGCTACAACGACGGCGTCACCAGCAACCTGCGGGACTACAGCGTGTTCGGTGCGCCCGGCATCTCCGGCCGCGTCGAGCTGTTCCCGTTTGCTCCGCTGGGCATCATCGTGCTGCGGGACATCGGCCTGACGGGCGAGGTGCGGGCCGCGCTCGGTCTCTCGTCCGAGACGAGCGATGGCACGGCGGTGAGCACGCAGTGGCTGCGCTTCGGGGGTGGTCTGCGCTACCGCATCCCGATCGGGGACAAGGAGAAGCCGTTCGTGCTCGGCGTTCGCGGCGGCTTCGTCCAAGACGGCTTCGTGCTCGACGCGACGGGCGCGCTCGCCGCGGAGGCGCCGAGCGTGAAGTACAACTTCATCCGCGGCGGGCTGGACGGCCGCTTTCCGATCGGCCCGGTCGCGATCACGGCGTTCGGTGGCTACCTGGGAGCGATCGACTCGGGGGACGTGCACGCACGCTTCACCGACGCGAGCGTAGGTGGCATCGACGTCGGCGGCGGGTTGACCGTGCCGATCGTGTACGGCCTCGAGGCCCGCCTTCAGGCCGAGTATGTGCGCTGGTTCTACGCGTTCGCGCCGGAGGTCGGGGACGCGTTCGTCGCCGGCGGCGCGCTCGACGAGTACATCCACTTGGAGATTGGACCGCAGTATGTCTTCTAGGGAGCGGCGTGGAAGCGCGGGCCTCTTGGCCGTGGTGGCGTCGACGAGCGTGCTGGGTCTCCTCGCGCTGGCGCTGGCTGCGTGTCCCGGATCGCTCGAGAACAAGGAGCAATTCCTCGACGCGGGGCCAGAGGGGTGTGGCGACGTCCCGGTGCAGCTGATCGGTCCTCGTTGCGCCACCTCGAATTGTCACGACGCAGACGCGCCTGTCGCCGCGTTGGATCTGACCCCAGACGATGGGCTCGCCGCGCGGCTGGTGGGGGTCGAGGGCGATGGCTGCATGGGGCTCTTGGTCGACCCGGACGCGCCGGAAGAGAGCTTGATGTACACGAAGTGTTTGGAGGTTCCGGGCTGCCAGTCGCGCATGCCGCTCACGGGGGACAAGCTCACGCCGGACGAGGAGCAGTGCTTGCTCGAGTGGATCGAGACCCTGTGACGACGATCACTTGAAGCGCATCACGCCATCGTCGAGCTTGCCGTGGCGGATGGTGACCGTGTCGAGCGCGTAGTTCTGGTACAGCCGCCAGGGCTTCTTCGAGCCCTGCTTGGGGAATTTGTCGATCCCACGTTGCACGTAGCCGGAGTTGAAGTCGATCAGCGGCAGCGGCTTCACGCTCGGGTCGTCGAGCACGGGGCGGCACTCCGAGAAGCCGTGCTCGGACATGTGGTTGAGCAGGCGGCAGACGTACTCGCAGGTGAGATCACATTTCAGCGTCCAGGATGCGTTGGTGTAGCCCACCGCCAGCGCCATGTTGGGCACGTCGCTGAGCATCATGCCTTTGTAGGTCATGCCCTCGGTGGGACGCACTGGCGTGCCGTCCACGCTGACCGTGACTCCGCCCAAGAACTTGAGGACCAACCCGGTGGCCGTGACGACCACGTCCGCCACGAGCTCCTCGCCCGAACGGAGCTTCAGGCCGCGCTCCGTGAAGGTCTCGATCTCGTCCGTCACGACCGACGCGCGCCCCTCGTTCAGAGCGTGGAACAGGTCTCCGTCAGGAACGAAGCAGAGCCGCTGCTCCCAAGGGTTGTAGCGGGGCGTGAAGTGCGCGGCGACGTCCACCTTGTCGCCCACGGCCTTCTTGACTTCGCGCACGATCAGCCGCTTCGCTCGCGCGGGGAACTTCTTGCAATAGTTGTAGAAGGCCATCATCAAGAGCACGTTTTTCCAGCGTGTCGCTCCCGTGGCCACGGCGCTGGGCAGGTGCTCGCGCATCCAGTTGGCGACCACGTCCTTCTCCGGCACGGACATGACGTAGGTGGGCGAGCGTTGGAGCATCACCACGTGGCTGGCACGCTTGGCCATCTCGGGGACGAGCGTGACCGCGGTCGCTCCGCTGCCGATCACCACCACCCGCTTGTTGCTGTAGTCCAGATCCTCGGGCCAGAACTGCGGGTGCACGACACGACCGAGGAAGCGCGAGCGGCCCGGCAGATCGGGCGTGTAGCCTTGCTCGTAGTCGTAGTAGCCCGAGCACATGAACACGAAGCGCGCGCGGCGCTCGGAGCGCGCGCCGGTCTTCACGTCGCGCATCTGCACCGTCCAGCACGCGTCTCGACTCGACCAACTCGCGGCCTCGACGCGCAGGCCGTAGCGGATCTTGGCGTCGAGCCCCACCTCTCGCGCCGTGTCCTGGATGTACGCCAGGATCGACGGCCCGTCCGCGATGGCCTGGGGGTTGGGCCAGGGACGAAACGAGAAGCCGAGCGTGTGCATGTCCGAGTCGGAGCGCACGCCGGGGTAGCGGAACAGATCCCACGTGCCGCCCATGCGCTCGCGCGCCTCGACGATCTCGAAGGTCCGCTGGGGGCAGCTCCTCTGCAGGTGGAAGCCGGCGCCGATACCGGAGAGTCCCGCGCCCACCACCAATACGTCGAGCGTGTCGTCGTTCACGCATCACCTCCGAACCGCACGCGATGGTCGCGCTCGGGTGAAAATCCGACAAGCGCCAAGTCTCGGCGACGCACCAAGTTGGTCTGGCACGTGAGCACGGCCCGCACCAGGAGCGCGTCGAGCTCGGCGTCGTTTCCAGGAAAGTCGTGCTCGAGCAGCAGCGACATCGCCGCCGGCTCGATGCCCAGCGCCTCTCCACGCAGGTTCTTGCCCAGCCTCGCCAAGCGGCTGAGCACCATGGGGCGGAGGTCCTCCGGCCGCTCCGAGAGCGCGGGGACACGCACCGTGGCGCCCTCCAAGCGATCCGCCAAGCGCTCGTCGAAGACGTCATCGGCCAGCAGCGCGTCGGGCGCGCGCGGCACCACGAGGGCCAGGCCCACGCGGTCATCCAGCGCGGACCCCAGATAGGCCAACACGAGCTTCGGCAAGAGCTGCGGATCGAGGATCGCGAGGGTCCCTCCTCGCGCGCGGCGGAGCGGCGAGCGCTCCTCGTCGCGCCAATGTGTCAGGTCTGCGTGCAGCTTGTCCCCGCCGTCGATCACGTACAAGGCTGCGCTCTTGCGTCGTGACGCCAGGTGGTAGACGGCCACATAAGGCAGCGGATCGCAGCCAGGAGGCAGCAACAACGCGAGCGGTGCGTCGCTCGATCCGCGTTGCTCGAGCGCCTCGATGCAGATGCGCGCGCTGGGTGAGTAGGCGCTCGTGAGCGCGCGCTCGGCGAGCACGCGCGTGAGGGCCTCGCCCCGATGTTGCTCTGCCTCGAGCTCGGCCTGCGTCTCTCGAAGGCGGGCCTCCGCCTGTGCGCGGCGTGCCCCCTCGGCCGTCTCACGCGCGAGCGAACGAGACAACTTAGCGCTGGCCGCGATCTGGGCGCTGAGCAGCGCTGCGAGCTTGGCCATGGCGCGGGCTTCGGCCAGGGTGAGCGGGCGTTCGCGGGCGCCCACGGGCACGGCCAACATGCCGATCGGCACGTCGCCCTCCAGCACGACCGCGGCGCTGTGGAGGTGCCGATCTTCGAGCCAAGCCAGCACCGGCCGCACGTTCGGCTCGCGCACGGCGAGCGCGCGCAGGACGTCGACCGACAGCACGGCCTCCGGCTCTCTGCGCGCGAGCTCGAACACGCCCTCCGGCAACGTCACGGGCTCGGTGATCGCGTAGCCCGCGCGGTCGACGCTGGTCACGCTGGGAGGCTCGCAGCGAAACAGGCACGGCGCCTCGAGGCGCCCGAGGCTGAGCGAGGAGAGCTCGAGCAACGCCCGCTCCAGCGCGGGCTCCGGATCGGGGTAGGCAGCCGCTCGGGTGGCCGCCTCGAACGCCTGCGTCCACGGCTCGGTGCGCGGCAAGAGCGCACGAGAAGCTCGCGGCGCGAGCAGCCCAGCCAGCGCGGCGAGCCCGCAGCCGACGCCCACCGCCAGTGGAGCAAGGTTTGGACGAGCCTTGGCCAGGAAGGCGAGCAGCAGCGACGGGAGCACCGCCATGGTCGCGAGCAGCACCACCTCGGTCGCGCGCCGGCCGATGGTCTCCGGCTTCTTCGTGACCGCGCTGCCCGAGAGCAGCAGCGACTGGCCGAGCAGCGTGGTCCCGAGCAGGGCGTCGAGCGCGACGAGACCGAGCGCGCCTCCAGCGACGGCGATGGCGAGCAGCGCCAGCGAGGTCGTGGCGAAGGAACGCAGCCGGTCGGCGGCGCCGAGCTCGAGCGCGCGTCGTCGCGACTCGAGCAGCGCTGCTGCGGTGGTGACGGAGAGGCTGGCGAGCGCGGCGAGTACGAACGCGGCGCGTACGAGGCGCGACGAGAGCGGCGCGAGCTCGAAGACGGCGCCCCACGCGAGCAGCGCGGCGCCCAACCAACCCGAGCCCACGACGGCGAGGCTGGCGCTCCGGCTCGGAGGTCGCCGGTGCAGAAGAGCCAGACCTGCCTCGCTGGGCATGCGAAAAAGCGCGAAGAGCGACGCGAGGGCGGCCACGCCGCAGCCGGTCGAGAGCAGCGCGCGGCCCACTGGCAAGTACCAAGCGGGAACACCCGCGAGCGCGATCAACGCGCCCGCTGCTGCCAAGCGAAAGGCGGTGCGCGCGCGGGCAGCGTCGCCGCGGTCGGCGTGCACGGTCACGCGCGCGGCGAGCCACAACACGATCGCGAAGGGGACCGCCGCTGCGTGCGCCCAGGCGGGAAGCGCGGCGCTGTGTACCGCGACGGCGACGGCATATGCCGCGATCAGCGCCGAGATCAGGAACAGGCGGTCCACGGCCGCTGTTTGTCATGGCGCGGCGCGGGCCGAAACTGATCGCGGCGGGTCAGCACCGGCCACAGCGCGTATAGTCGTCGGCTGTGGAGGATCGTGAGCCAGCGGCGCCTGGGGCGTTCGAGCGCCTCTGGACCGAGTTGGGTTTGGGCGCGACGGTGCTCGCGGTCGACCGCACCATCACCCGCGAGACGTGGCTGCGCGCCCAAAACAGTGAGGGCGAGACGATGCCGGCCGGCCCGGGTGTGCTCGGCGGCCTGACCATCGCCACGCTCCCCCAGGTCGAAGTGGACCTGACCGCAGTCGACGGCCACGCCGGGATGGCCAAGAGCGGCGGTGACATCCTCATCACGGGCGTGCTCGGCGAGGGCGGCATGGGGCGGGTGCTGTCCGCGCACCAGCGATGCCTCCGGCGCGAGGTGGCGGTCAAGACGGTCAAGGATTCGGTGCTCGGAACGGCCGCGGCCGACGCGCTGATCATGGAGGGCGTGATCACGGGGCACCTCGAGCACCCCAACATCACGCCCGTGCATCAGTTGGGCAGGGACGCGGCCGGCCGGCCGGTCCTGGTGATGAAGCGGATCTCAGGCGTGCCGTGGAGCTCGCTTCTTGCAGACCCCGCGCACCCTTTGTGGAGCAAGCTCGCGCCGGGTGACAAGGAGCGCTTGCAGGCCAACGTCGAGATCCTGATGCAGATCTGCAACGGGCTGTCTTTCGCGCACGCACGCGAGGTGGTGCACCGGGATCTCAAGCCCGACAACGTGATGATCGGTGAGTTCGGCGAGGTGTATCTATGCGACTGGGGCATCGCGACGAAGCTCGGCGCGCCCCGCGACCGTAGCGCGGGGCCGCTGGGCACGCCGTGCTACTTGGCCCCGGAGATGCTCGGTGGCGAGGGTGAGATCGGGCCGTGCACCGACGTGTATCTGCTCGGAGCGACGCTGCACCATGTGCTCACCGGGCAGCCGCGTCACGCCGGGCAAGATTTGCGTGAGGTGTTGTCTTCTGCCTTCGAGTCGGCGCCGGTCGAGTACGGCAGCGGCGTGCCCACGGAGCTGGCGCTCTTGTGCAACCGGGCGACGGCGCGTGACCCTGCGCAACGACCCGAGAGCGCGCTGGCATTCAGGGAAGAGCTGCGCGACTTTCTGTCGCATCGCTCGAGCGTGGCGGTGGCGCGCGATGCCCACGAGAAGCTGACAGGTTTTGCTTTGCGCGGAGCCGCCACCCAGGAGGGGCGCGAGAACGAGCCCGCCCGCTGGGACGAGGCGGCGCTGCTCCTGAACGAGTGTCGCTTCGGCTTCGAGCAGGCGCTGCGCGAGTGGGCCGACAACCACGAGGCCAGGACGGGCCTCACGCGCACGCTCGAGCACATGCTCGAGCTGGAGCTGGCACGAGAGAATGCGGTTGCGGCCCGGTCCTTGGCCCTGGCGCTGGATCGTCGCGCCGACCTCCTGCGCGTCGAGCAGCTGGAGGAGACCTTGCGCGCGCGTACGCGCGCCGTGAGCGAGCTGTCGCGCGCGCACCACGACGCCGACTACGGCGTCGCCTCGCCGTTGCGCAGCCGCATCCTGCTCTTGATGACCGGGGTGGGCACGTTCTTCGGCATGCTCACGCTGCTCCTCGGCGCGCTGCCGTCGACCGGACGCGCGACGCCCTTCACGCTGCTGCCTCCAGTGCTGCTGGTGGGCGCCTGCTCGACGGGCGCGTACCTCTTCCGCAAGCGGCTGTTCGTGAACCAGGCCAACCGTCGGCTGTTGACCATCCTGCTCGGGGAGATGGTGCTGTCGGTCTTGCAGCGTGTGGCCGGTCTTTTGACCGGTGAGGACTTCGCCGTGACGATGCGCACGGACGTCTTCTTGCTGGCTGGCGCCATAGGGGCGTCCGGCGTGTACGTGTCGCGCGTCTGGCTGCTGTTCGGGTTGCTGGTTGGGCTCGCCGGGGCGGTGATGAAGTTCTCCCCCGCGCACAGCTTTCACCTGTTCTTCGTGACCCACATGGGCGCGCTGTTGGTGTTGGCTTGGGGCTGGCCCAGCGCGGCGAGCGCTGGTGAGGGGCAGGGCGAATCGGTCTCGTCCGCTCCAGAGGCGGCCAAACGATTTCGAGGGGCGAGACCAGACGGGTGACTGGTCGCGGTGACCCGCTCGGGACGGCCCTAGCCGCCGCTGGCCACCAAGGCCTCCACTTGAGGCAGGTCGCTGGCCTCGATCGCTCCTTCGATCACACACGACACGGTGCCGGCCGGGTTCAGCAGCACGTGCAGCGGCAGCTTGGGCACGTCGCCCACGCCGAGCGCCGCGAGCCACTCCTTGCGGCTCTCGAGATCGGCCAGCGCGTAGCTCTGGCGCACGCCGCCCTTCGGCTGCTCGTTCAGGAAGCGCTTGGACAACCGCTCGTCGTCGTCGATGCTCACGTAGGCCACGCGGAGCCTGCTCGCCAGCTTGTTCTCCCAGCCCTTGAGCAGCGGCATCTCCTCTTTGCATGGGCCACACCAGCCCGCCCACAGGTTGATCCACGTCCACTTGCCGCCGGCGGTGACCAGCGACGTCCCCAGCGCGCTCTCGCCGTCGGCCTCGATGTGGCCGAGCTTCACGTCGGAGGGCTTCTTGCCCGCTGCTTTCGGCGCGCGGCTGCAGAGCTGGCGCGGTTTGGCCGGCGCGCTGCTCGACGCGGCAGGGGTCGCTGCGCTCGGACTCGATGCGGCAGCGCCGCTGACCGAGTCGGTGCGCGCGATGGGTGCCTCTCCCGGACCGCATCCAGACACCCACGCAAGCCCGAGGAGGAACGCGACGCTCGTGTTCACGGCGCGGCAGTGTAGTCGTTCTTCAAGCGCTTCGCGCGTCCTCGGCGGCGGAGATGCTGCTTTCGGCGAGCGGGACGGTCAACTTCAAGTGAAGCCACGCCAACTGAGCCTCACATTCTGCGCTTGCCGGCTCCCCCTGAGCGATCTTGCAAGGGGGCTGATAGAGCCCCCTCAACGCTTCGCGTTTTCACCCCAACTCCGCTTCGCGCTGCGCGCGGGGCCCCAGCCCCGCTTGCTTTGTCAAGGGTGGCGCCTCACAGCCATGTCCGCTTGATTGGGGTCGGGTACATCGCCCCGACAAGTTCCTTCGCGCCAGGCGAGGGAGCGAAGAGAAGACCCAGCGCGCCATGCGGCGATGGAGGCCGGCCTCAGATCGCGTCGGCGCCCACGGTCAGCTCGAACCGTTCGCCCGAGTCTGCCGGCAAGAATGCACCCGCTTCGATCCGGTACGGGGCCTTGCCCTCGCGCACACCCTCCGGGAACAGCGCCTCGTAGGGCGCGGGCGCCGCGCCCGTGGCCGTGCTCCACACGACCGCCGTGTTGGCGATGCCAAGCCCGAGCGCGGGCGCAGCCACCTCGGACGGCTCGATGGCTCCGCTCTGGTCGCCGTCCTGGATCACCAACACGTACGCCACGGCGGCCCGGACCTCGCCGGTGCAAGGGCAGGCCGCCGCGTCGGAGCAAGCCCGCTCACACAGCTGGTCGATGTCCGGCGGGTCGGTCAAGTCGGCGAGGGGGATCTCGAGCGTTTGGGTGTCGCTCCCGAACGCTTGGTCGAGCGCGACGCTCGGGTCGAACGCGCTCTGGTCTTCGAGCCTGAACCACACCACCGTCAGCCGTGCGCCACCCGGCAGATCGCCCTCGTGCTGGACGTCCAGGCAGAGCGTGCCGTCGTCGCAGGGCGAAGCTGCGCCGCCGCCCGCTCCCGCCCCACCCCCGCCGCCGAGCCCACCCGCACCGTCTCCGCTGTCGCCGCAAGCGGAAGCCCCAAGCCCCAACCACGCGAGCAGCAGCAGGCTCTTCATCGAGCGCGAGCTTATCACTGCTAACATCCGAGCGAGGATGACGCCGTACGGCGCTGGACTTCCGCCGCACTGGCAACCCTACCGGCCGCCCGAAGCCGCGAGGGCGCTGCCTGCGCCCGACCCCGATCGCAGCCGCAGGCGCTGGGGCGCGGTCTTGTTCACGTTGGCGTTGCTCTTGGGCTTGCTGCTGAACGGCCTCTTCTTCTTGCTGGAGATCTTCGGCAGCAAACGACCGCAGGTGATGGCAGACGCCATGCTGGCGGGCGCGATCCCAGCATTCGCGATGCTGGTCATCTACTTGCCCATTCCTCGGGTCCTCGATCGCTTCGACCCCGAGCCGTGGTGGTGCCTGCTGATGGCATTCCTGTGGGGCGCGGTGGTGGCGACCGGGGTGGCCGGCTTCGTGAACAGCGTCGTGCACGTCGTGTCGGCGCAGGCGTTCGGCGAGCGCGCAGGGCAGCTGATCACGACGGTCGTGTCCGCTCCGGTCAGCGAAGAGCTGATGAAGGGCATGGGAGTGTGGGGCTTCTTCTACTTTCTGCGGCGTGAGTTCGACGGCGTGGTCGACGGCATCGTGTACGCCACCTTCTGCGCGCTGGGCTTCGCCGCCGTCGAGAACGTCAGCTACTACGCGCGCGCGGTGCTCGAGGGCAAGGACGTGTTCGCGGGGACGTTCGTGCTGCGAGGCATCATCGCTCCTTGGGGGCACCCGCTGTACACGTCCATGACCGGCATCGGCATCGGCGTCGCGCGCGAATCAGCCAACGGCTTCGTGCGCTTCGTTGCGCCGCTCGCTGGTCTGTTGCTGGCCATGCTGCTGCACGCAACCTGGAACTTCGTGCCCAACTTGGGGGGCGGCGTGTTCGTGGTGTCGCTCTTGTTCTGGTTCGCGTTCATTGGCATCTTTGGAGTCATCGTGATCTTGCTGGTGGTGCGCAAGGGCCGAACGATTCGTGAGTATCTGAAGGACGAGGTGCTGATCGGCAACCTCACGCACCATGAGCTGTCCTTGGTGACGAGCGCTCTCGGCCGCTACCGCACCTACTTCATGCCGCGTGGCGCAGCGTGGCGGCGCTTCATGCGTGCCACGGCTCGCCTGGCGCTGTGCAAGTGGCACACGCACCGCGCCATGAAGGGCAAGAAGCGCACGTTCAGCATCGAGTTCATCGCGCCGCTGCGCGAAGAGATGAAGCGCCTGCGCGCTGAGATCCATGGGCGATAGCGCCGCGGAGACCCGTGCGCGGCTGCAGCGCTCCGGCGAGGCGGAGTGGGCCATCGTGGGCGAGCTTCTGCCGCACGCCGTGTACGTGTTCTACCTCGACGAGCGGCGGGGCGAGCACTTGAACGGGCATCTGGCCTCGGCGCTGGGCTACGGCGTGCGCGAGCTCGAGCAGGTGAGTCTGCTGGAGCTGCTCCATCCCGAGGACGTCGCGCGGCTGCCGGATCAGCTCGCCCGTTGGCTTCAAGCCGGACACGACGACGTGCTCGAGAGCGAGTACCGCCTCAAGCACAAGGATGGCGGCTACCGCTGGTTCTTGAGCCGAGACCGCGTGTTCACACGCGACGAGCAAGGTCGACCGACCGCGCTCTTGGGAACGGCCATCGAAGTGACCGCGCGCAAGGTGTTCGAGCAGGATCGCATGCGCGCCGAGCGGCTCGAGGCGATCGGACGACTCGCGGGCGGGGTCGCGCACGACTTCAACAACCTGCTGAGCGTGATTCGGTCGAGCGCCAGCCTCGCCGGGCGGCAGGTGCGACGTGGACAGCTGCCCGCGCGCGAGATCGAAGAGATCGATCTGGCCGCGCGCGAGGCAGCGTTGCTCACGAGGCAGCTGCTCGCGCTCTCGCGGCATGACGCCGCCCCCGACGCCGAGGTGGACGCCGCCACGGTGCTCGGCGACGCTGGGCCTCTGCTGCGGCGCTTGATCGAAGAGCACATCGATCTCGTGTTCGCGATCGACGAGGGGGTCCCCCCGGTGCGCTTCGCGCGCAGCAACCTCATGCAGATCGTGCTCAACCTGGCGGTCAATGCGCGAGACGCCATGCCCAGCGGGGGCAAGCTCACGATCGGGCTCAGCATCGATGCGGCGTCCACGGCCGAGGGCACGGAGTGGGTCACCATCCGGGTCAGCGACACCGGCGAGGGGATCCCGGACGGCGTGGTGGAGCGGATCTTCGAGCCGTTTTTTTCCACCAAACGGGAGCTCGGGACCGGCATCGGGCTCTCGACGGTGGACCAGCTGGTGCGTCGAGCAGGTGGTCACGTGAGCGTGATGTCGCGCGTTGGCGAGGGCACCACCTTCCTCGTGCGGTTGCCACCCGCCGCTGCGGCAGAGGTGCCGAAGGTGGAGACGAGCGCGGTGCTCGCCAGCGGCAGAGGTCAGACGCTGTTGCTGGTCGAGGACAGCGAGCTGGTCAGGCGCGTGACCAAGACTCTGCTCGAGGACGCCGGCTACCAGGTGGTGACCGCCAAAGACGGCGCCGAGGCCCTACGCCTGCTGCACGAGCGGGAGTTCCGCTTCGATCTCGTGCTGTGTGACGTCGTCTTGCCCAAGCTGAGCGGCTTCGTGGTCGCGGACGAGGTGTTGGCCAAGAAGCCGGAGCTGCCGATGCTGCTCTGGTCCGGCTACCCAGATCGAACCCCGCGCGGCCAGAGCCGGCTCCCGGTGCTGGAGAAGCCCGTGGAGCCCGCTCAGCTGATCGAGGCGATCCGCAAGCGGCTCGCCGACGAGCCCGCTCAACCTGCCTTGGGCGCGGCCTCGAACCCAGCGAAGAAGTAGCCGATCTCGCGGGCCGCGCTGGCCTCGCTGTCCGAGCCGTGCACTGCGTTCTCACCCACGTTGGCGCCGTACAGCTTGCGGATGGTGCCATCGGCGGCCTTGGCCGGATCGGTGGCGCCGATGACGTCGCGGTACTTGGCGATGGCATCTTCTCGCTCCAGGCACAGCACGATGATGGGACCGCGCGACATGAACGCGCACAGCTCGTCGAAGAAGCCGCGACCCTTGTGCTCGGCGTAGAAGCCCTCGGCCTGGGCACGCGTGAGGTGCAGGGGTTTGAGCCCTCGAACCAGGAAGCCTTCTTCCTGGAACCGGGCCAGGATGGCGCCGGCCTTGTTCTTCTCCATTGCGTCGGGCTTGATGATCGAGAGTGTGCGCTGAATGGCCATGATGGGGCGCCTTCTATTCGAGCTCCCCGCGAGCAGGAAGGGTTTTTCTCCCGCAGCAAACGGCACGAGCAGGGGCGCTGATGGTCTCGGCGGCTGGCTCTGAGAGACGGATGGTGTATCGAGGGGGCATGAACACTCCGCGTCTTCTGTCGCTGGTCTCGGGCGGCGGCTGAGCCCGAAAGCTCCCCGCTGAGAGCCTGGTCCAGGTTCTGACCCCCGAAACCTCCACCCACGCCTGGGTGGATCCTTCGCCGGGGCCGCGTGACGACGCTGCCCTCGTGATCACCGATCCGTCCTCCACGCGCGCGTTGGTGCAGACCATCGACGTGGTCACGCCCATGGTCGATGATCCGCGCACGTTCGGCGCGATCGCCGCGGCGAACTCGATCAGCGACGTGTACGCGATGGCTGGCGACCCGCGGGTGGCGCTGTCGTTCATCGGCTTTCCCAGCGACGTGTTGCCGCTCTCCGTCCTCGGCGAAATCGCGGAGGGGTTGCGCAGCAAGGCGGCCGAGGCCGGAGCGGCCATCATCGGAGGGCACACCATCATCGATCCCGAGCCGAAGGCCGGCCTGGCAGTCACGGGCGAGGTCGAGCGCGACCGGGCCTGGTCTCACCGGCGCGGCGTCGCGGGACAGGCGCTGATCCTGAGCAAGCCGCTCGGGACCGGCGTGGCCATCAACGCGCTGAAGAGGGGGGACTGCCCCGAGCCGCTCGCGACCTTGGTCGTGGCGTCGATGTTGCGCTTGAACCGCGCGGCCAAGGATGCCGGGCTCGCGGCGGGCGCCACCAGCGCGACCGATGTCACTGGCTTTGGCCTGCTGCTGCACCTCGGCAACATCTGCTCCGCGTCGGGCCTGGGTGCCGAGCTCTCCGCGCGGCACGTGCCGGTGCTTCCCGGCGTGGTGCAGCTGGTGCGCGCGGGGCGGGTGCCCGGTGGATCGAAGCGCAACCTCTCTCAGGCCGCCGAGTTCACTCGTTTCGACGCAGACGTTCCCGACGAGGTGCGGCTGGTGCTCGCCGATGCGCAGACCTCCGGGGGGCTGCTTCTGTGTGTGCCGGAACCGCGAGCAGACGAGCTGCTCGTCCGCCTGCGAGACGAGGGGCACGACGCCGCGCGGATCGGCAGCCTGCGCCAGGGAGCCGGCGTGCACGTGGTGGCTTGAGCGGCCCGCCGGGCGATCTGAAGGGCTGCGGCGCAAGCCAGCTTCTTCTTTTGGCGTTCGCTGGTAGAGTCACTCCGGCCGATGCCGAGCCTGAGCTCCCTGATCGTCCAGCGGCAGGTCGCGACCATCGCCGAGGTCGAGCAAGCGATCGCGCGTCAGGTGATCCACGGCGGCGATTTGGTCACCAATTTGCTCGAGGTCGCCCCCAAGGCCGAGCAAGCGTTGTCCCGCGTGTTGGGCGAGAGCCTGGGTTTGCCCGCGATGCCGCCTGGGCGTTTGCCCGCGCCGGCCAACGACGCGCTCGACCTCGTGCCGGTGGAGACCGCGCTGCGCTTCAGCATCTTCCCGCTGCGACTGTCTCAGAAGACGCTGGTGGTGGCCTCGTACGAGCGGTTGAAGCCCACCGCGACACACGACCTCTCCTACATGCTGGGCGTCGATCTCACCCAGGTCGCTGCGCCGCTCATCCGCATTCGCGAGGGGATCGCCGCCCACTACGGCGTGCCGCTCGAGCCTCGTCAGCTGCGGCTGGTCCAGCGGTTGGACGGCCTGCCAGAGCACTCGCCGCGCAGCGTCCGTCCCCCGCCGATGACCGAGGCGCTCAGCATTCTGCCCTCGATGTTGTCGAGCGGAGTGTCCGAGCGCCCGCCGCCCCCCGAAGAGGCGCCCGTGACGGTGCGCAAGAGCCCCACGGACAGCTTCGAGCCGATCAAGAGCGCGGCGGCCGAGCTGCGCGACGGCGACAGCGAGGCGCCACGAGACACCTTGGACGAGGCAAAGCCGCTGCTCGCCTCCGTGCCGGAAGAGGTGCCCGCCGCACCCGTAGCGTTCCCCGAGCCCGAGGCCGCTCACGACCCGCCGGCCGACCACGAGGTCGCGTTCGCCGTCGTGGCAGCCGAGGGGACCGAAGCTGCTGCGGCGTCCCCGCCGCCGGAGCCGGAGCTCTTGCCCGAGTCGCCCGTGCCCAACGATTCGCCGCGGCCGCCTGGCATGGTGGACCGGCGCGCGGCCTTGACCTTGCTCAAGCGCGAGGTCGGCAAGAAGCGCCGCGTGGCGAGGACGGCGCGCAAGAAGGGGCCATTCGCGCGCGTGGACGCCGAGCGCGAGCTGAGCGCTGCGCAGTCACCCGAGAACGTGCTCGACACGTTCTTCGCGTTTGGCTCGCAGTTCTTCGAGTACAGCGCGCTGTTCGTCGTGCACAACGATCTGGTCGAGGGGCGCGACGCGTGGGGTCCCGGGGCCGATCACCTCCGCGTGTTGGGCTTGGGCGTTCCTCTGGATCTGCCGAGCTCGTTTGCGAGTGTGCGGCGAGATGGGCACGTCTTGCTCTCTCCTTTCGACGAGCACGAGCTCGACCGCGAGCTGCTCCGCGATCTGTCGCGCCCTCGAACGCGCGCCAGCCTCGTTGCGCTCGTGCCGCTCACCGTCAAAGGGCGCGCGGTGGCGATGCTGTTCGGTGACGACGGGCCGCAAGACGTCACGCTCTCTTCGCTCGGCGAGCTGCTCGGCTTCAGCGCGCTGGCCTCGGCCGAGCTGGAGCGTTTGGCGTTGGTGCGCAAGACCAAGAAGGGACCGTACGCGGGCATCGTGGCGCCGCGTGCACCTCCGGGAAGCGTGGCTGCGCTCGCGCGTGTGTTCGGCGGCAGCGCACCCTCCGCAGAGTCGCTCGACGCGGTGATTGGCCGAGCCGAGCGACAATCGGTGCCCCCGGCGCCCAGCGCCGAGGCGGTGCGTCAGACGCTGGTGCATGCAAGCGACGCGAGCCCCGCCGCTCCGAGCGTGACGCCGCTGCCGATCGAGCGCATGCGTGGCTCGCCGCGCCCGTTCCGGCACGGCACCATGGCAGGGGTGGGGGAGCGCATCGAGACGCCCTCTGCGGGGACGCCCGCCCACTACGAGGAGCCGCGCATTTCGCCCGGCGCGACCAGCGTCAAACCCCCGAAGCCAGAGCTCTCGACGGACGATCCGCTGGCGCGCCAGCCCGAGTCGCTCGAGCCCGATCCATACCCGCCTGACACGGATGGGCAGCGAGAGCTGGATCCAGCCCTGGCCGAGACTGCGCTGCCCGGCCTCAGCGCCATGCTCGACAGCGCGCTCGACCGAGGAGCGGCCGAGACGCTCGGCTACGAAGAGCTTCGCGTGGTGCCTCAAGTCCAAGCCGCGACGCCTCCGGCGCCGTCCTCCGACGTCGAGTCGCGGAAAGCCGCTGGCCAGTTTCGCAAGCCGATCCCTCGCGTCGACGAGGAAGACGCCTCGGCGATCGTGGCGGAGCACGTCGAGGATTGGCAAGAGAGTCCGCGCCCTGCCTTGCTCCGTCACGACCTCGAGCCCGAGTCCCACGACGGTCGCGTGGGGAGCTATCACCTGGTGCCGCGACCGGCGGAGGCGCGACACCGCGGTGAAGCCAGCGACGTCGATCACCTGCTCGAACACGCGCTGTCCGGCGGTCTGGAGGGCGAAGAGGCGCTGAGCGAGCTGCTGCGGCGCGCGGAGCACGAGTTCCCACGGTTGATCGAGCGCTTTCCTGGGCCGTTGGTGGTGGATCGCTTGCGCGCGCGCAGCGATCTGCCGCCGGCATCGGAGTGTGGTCCGCTGCTCAAGGTGGTGGTGATGGCGCGCCGCGCGGCGTTGCCGTTCATGACGGTGCGGAGCGCCGCGCCGGACGTCGAGCAGCGCTTCTGGGCCACCCATGTGCTGGGTGAGCTGTTGTTCCCCGAGGCCTCCAACGCCATCCTGCCGCGTCTGTTCGATGACGATCTGTCGGTGCGGCGTGTCGCGCGCCGAGCCGCGCAGGCGCTTTCCCTGGCCGGGGCCGCGGGAGAGCCGCTGCGCCAGAGCCTCGACCACACCATGCTGAGCCTCGAAGAGCCGATGCAGCGGCGCCTGTTGGCGATCGAGGCGCTGAGCGAGATCCGCGTGCCGGTCGTGGTGCCGACGTTGATCGGCGGGTTGCGCGACAAGTCGGAGGCGATCGCGGAGGCAGCGCGCACCGCGTTGATGGTGGTGACGCGGCAAGACCTGGGCAAGAACCCGGACGTGTGGACAGCATGGTGGGGCTTGCATCAGGACGAGCACCGCATCGTGTGGTTGATCCAAGCGCTCACGCACGAGACGCCCAGCATCCGCCGCGCCGCGGGAGACGAGCTCAAGATGCTCACGCGCGAGTACTTCGGCTACTACGACGACCTGCCGCTCAAGGAGCGCGAACGCGCGCAAGCTCGCTACCTGGAGTGGTGGCGCGACGACGGGCAGTACCGCTTCCGCTGAGCGGGCCGCTCAGCGCGCGCGCGCTTGTGCCTGCTTGATCGCCTTGCGAAACTTCGAGAACGGCAGGGCGCCGCTCAAGAAGAAGCCCTCGAGCTTGTCTCCCTGCTGCCCGAAGGTGATCACGAATGCGGGGGTGCCTCTGAACTCGTAGCTGAGCGCCTGCCGGTTCGCCTCTTCGACGACGTGCCTGTGCGCGCCGCCGTCCAGCACGGACTTGAACGCCGCCACATCGAGGCCCTGCTTTGCGGCCAAGCGCTCGAACGCCGGCCGGCCGAAGTCGGGCGTGGCGGTCAGCTCGAACAACCCGTCGTGGAACGCGAAGAAGCCAGCAGCGCCTTTCTGTGCGAAGGCTTCGCGCGCCGCCTCGGCAGCGACGAACCCGTGTTTGTGGTTGGGCAAGACGTGGTCTCGAAACACGAAGCGGACCTCCTTGCCGTAGACCTTGTCGAGCTGGCTCAGCACGTTCTGCGCGCGCTTGCAGAACACACACTCGAAGTCGAGGAACGCGTGCAAGGCGACCCTGGCGTCCGCGGGCCCTCGCGAGGGCATCTCGGAAGCGGGGGGATCGATCAGGCGGATCTCGAGCTCCGTGGGGGGCTCGGCGTCCTTCATCAACGCCGCGTACACGTCCGTCGGCGCGGTGCCAGCCGCGATCAGCTCGCTCGCTCGGGACAGCTCCGCCTCGATCAACTTCTTGAAGCTCTCGGCGGGCTGGGCCCCGACCAAGCGCCGACCGTTGATGAAGAAGTGAGGGGTGTTCAGCGCGTCGAAATCGCTGCCCAGCGCCATGTCACGCTCGATCTCGGGCAGGAACGGCTTTGCTTCTGCGGACGCTTCGTGCTCGGGCGTGGTGGGGTCTCCGTCCTTGATCACCTCTCGCAGCTTGGTGGTGTCGAGCCCCAGCTCTTGCCCGATCGCGAGCAGGTCCTGTTCGGACAGGCCGTTCGGCTTCGTCAGCAGGCGATCTCGGGCTGCCCAGAAGCTTTCGCTGCCTTTCTCGCGTTTTGCGAACAGCGCGAGCAGCGCGGCCGGGATCGCGCGCGCGTTCGCGGCCATGGGGTAGTGCTTGAACACGAGGCGCACCTTGCCGGGGTACTCGGCCAGGAGCGCCTGCAGCGTCGGCTCCACGGCGGCCGTGAAAGGGCAGCTCAGGTCCCCCAGCTCGACGATCGTGACCAGCGCGTCGGCGCTGCCTCGCGTCTCCGAGTCTTCGAGCGGGATGCGGAAGCGCTTGCTTTTGTCCTTCTCAGCGGGTCCGTCGCGGTCCGCTGTGCCTTCGCCCGGCGGTGGCGCGCTGGCGCTGCTCGTGGCGGCGGGCGGCGCGTCCTTGCGAGGCCGATGAAACAGCGTCCGCGTCACGTACAGTTGGTCCCTCGGGACACCCGCGCGCAGGAGCTCGGCCGTGGCTTCCAGCTCGGCGTCGATCACCTTCTCGTACTCGCTCGCCGGCAGCCCGCCACTCTTGAACACGCCGTTGATGAAGGCGGCTGGGGTGCCGCGCACACCATGGGCTTGGCCCAGCGCCATGTCCGCCTTCACCTTCTCGGCGCCGGCCTTGGCGCTCACGGCCGCCCGGAATTTCGCAGCATCGACCCCGACCTCCTCGGCCCAGTCGGCCAGGCTGTCCGGGGTGATCGTCTTGGCGTTGTCGAACACGCGCTCGTGGAAGCGCCAGAACACGTCGTTGCCGGCGAGGTCGAACACCACGGCGCCTGCCTCGGCCGCGGGGCGGGCCATGATGTGGATGCCGAGCGGATAGTTCTTCCACACGATGCGGAGCTGCTCACCGCCGTACTTTTGCTTGAGCAGTGCGAACGTGTCTTCGACCTTCTTGCAGTGCGGGCACTGGTAGTCGCTGAACACCACGATCGTCACCGGCGCGTAACGCGAGCCCCAGCTGGGATCCTTGCTCGAGACCGGGATGCTTGCCGCGGCGTCGTCCCACACCGGAGGGTTGTCGAAGTGGTCCTTTTGCCGGGCGCTCCGGGAGACTCCCCACACGAGCAACAGCACGCTGAGAAGCCCCACCAAGTAGCCGTGCAAGCCGAGCTGCTTCGTCATCTGGTCCTGGAACGCCCCGACTCTACCACGACGGTTTCGCGCGGCTCGCCCGAGCGAATCAGGAGCATTCTTCGATGGCTTGTGCGGTCTTCCCTCCGTTCAAACCCGAAGAAGCAGCCAGCTGCCCTGCTGAACAATCAGCGCCGAAGGCCCCTTCACGTGCGGAACGGGAGAATTCTTGGCCCACGCTATCCTACATCCGTAGGGGTGAAGCTCATGGCGTCCTCTTCACCCGACGCCGGGGCCACCACGAAACCCGCCAAAGCTCCGGCCAAGCCACAACCGATGCGACCGACCGCCGCGCTCACGCCCAGCGATCTGCCTCGCAAGTTCGGGCACTACGTGCTCCTTCGGCGCATCGCCAAGGGGGGCATGGGGGAGGTGATGTTGGCCGCGGCGCTCGGGCTCGAAGGGGCGGAGCGACCCGTCATCATCAAGACGATTCGCAGCGAGCACCGTACCGACAAGAGCTTCAACGCTCGCTTCTTGGACGAGGCGAGGGTGCAGTCACAGCTCGAACACCCAGGGGTCGCTCAGGTGGTCGAAGCCACGACCGACGAGGAGTCCGGCGAGCCCTACGTGGTCGTGGAGCACGTCGACGGAAAGAGCCTGGGCGACGTGCGCGCTCGCGCGCTGACCAGCGGCCAACGCGTCGAGTGGCACGAGGCCGTCGCGGTCGCCCAGCTCGCAGCCGAGGCGCTCGCACACGTGCACGAGCGCACGGATGCGCAGGGCCGACCGCTCGCCATCGTGCACCGAGATCTCAGTCCGCAGAACGTGATGGTGAGCTTCGGCGGCGAGATCAAAATCATCGATTTTGGTACCGCGCGCGGTGAAAACCGCCGCTGTCACACGGTGAGCGGCGTGGTCTTCGCCAAGCCCGGCTACGTCGCGCCCGAGGTCGCCAACGGCGACACCGGCGATTTCCGCGTCGATCAGTACGCGCTCGGCGTCATGTTGTGGGAGCTGTGCGCGGGCCGTCGATTCTTGTCGGGCGAGGCGAGCGATCACATGACGTCCGTCGCCAAGAACGAGCGCAACCTGCCGCCCATCGCAGAGATCGCCGGGGCCCCCCGCCAGATCGACGAGATCCTGCGCAGGCTCACTGCCTTCGACCGCGACGAGCGTTACGCACGCACCAAAGACGCAGCGCGCGACTTGGCCACGTTGCTCTCCGGCGCGCCTGCGCTCGCAGGCGGGGAACGCGGCGTCCGGGGTCGCGTGGCCGGTCTGATGACGCGCTTGTTCGAGGGCGAGAGCGCCCGCGCCCGCCGTGAGTTCACGCGGCTGGTGCTCGAGGCGCGCAAGCTCCTCGGCAACGCGCGCACGCCGCAAGCGGCCACCAGCGACGTCGTGCAGGTGATGAAGGACGAGCAAGAAGGCTTCTTGCCAGGGACTCGTTACCAAGTGTTGCGCGAGCTCGGGCGGGGGCAGGGGACCACGGTGCTCGAGGCGGAGCACGTGGACTTGGGCCGGCGCGTCGCGGTCAAGATCGTCGACGTCACGGGCGCCGGCGCCGTCGCGTGTGAGACGCGCCTGCGACGCGAGGCGCGCGTGTTGGCCAGCGTGACCTTGCCGGGGGTCGTTCGCTTGATCGATGCGGGCAAGACGTTGGACCGGCGCGCGTATTTCATCACCGAGCTCGGGGCCGGGGAGCCGCTGACGCGTCGCCTGGAGCGGGGACCGGAGCTGGGCTGGATCGAGGCGCTGGAGATCTGTGATCGGCTGCTCGCCGTGCTCGAACGGGTCCATGCCCGAGGGGTGATCCACCGGGACATCAAGCCAGACAACGTGCTGCTCGACGACACCGGCGCCGTGACGTTGCTCGACTTCGGCATCGCGCTCACCAAGGACAAGCTCGACTTCAGCGACTTGGATACACCTGGTCCAGGTCGGCCCCAGGTCGCGCTGTACGGCACCCCCGAGTACATGGCGCCCGAGCAAGCTGCGCGGCCGGTCGACGCCGACGAGCGGGCGGACATCTACGCGGTAGGGGCGGTGCTGTACGAGATGCTCACGGGTCGGCTGCCGTTCGTCGCGGACAGCGCGGTAGGCTTGATCGAAGCCAAGGCGCAAGGAAGCGCCGAGCCACCGAGCGAGCGGGCGCCTGCGCGCGGCATCGCGCGCGAGGCGGACGAGCTCTGCCTGCGCGCGCTCGCCCGGCACCCGAGCCTGCGCTTCGAGCACGCCGGCGCGATGCGCGCAGCCATCAAGAAGGCCCTGGCCGCGCCTGCGCGTCGTCAGCGCAGGCGACGGGCGTTCGGCTTCGCGCTCGTGACCTCGGTCATGGCGGGGGCCTCCGTGGTCTTGGCCATGGGCCTACCCCGGTTGGGACCCGCCGCACCAGCCCCGGTGCAGGCCGCAGCGGCAGCCGGCGGGGTCACGCCAGAGCCGCTTCTGGCGCCGCCCGGCCCGAGCCCCGAGCCCACGGTCGACGCCCGGCCGGAGCTGGCCGCCGCGCCCCCACCCATCAGTCCCGAGCCCGAGATCGCTGCGGCAGAGCCAGCACCGGACGCTCCCGCGGCGATCCTGGATGAGTCCGAGGCGAGCCCCGAGCGAGCCGCGCCCAAGCCGCGCCCGAAAAAGGACAAGAAAGCGCGCCGCGCCGAGACCAAGAAGGGCGATGCGGAGACCAAGAAGAAGCCCCGCAAGCGCAAGGGAAAGAAGAAGGAGCCAGAGGCCGAGTAGGGCCTCGAAAAAAAAGAGGGGTCGACTGTCGATCGGCGCCACACCCGATCGATGAGGTGGTCATGGAGGCAAACATGACCATCAAGAACGTCCCCGTTTCCGGCCGCGTCATCTGGCACGAGCTGCTTTGTCCCGACCTCGAGGCAGCCAAAGGGTTCTACGGCGAGCTGTTTGGCTGGAAGACCCGCGGCATGGACATGGGGCCCATGGGCACCTACACGCTGATCAGCGCGGGCGACCGCGACATCGGCGGCATCGTGGAGCAGAAGGGGGCATCGCTCTGGCTGCCTTACCTCAGTCACGGCGACGTCGACGCGGCGGTGCGCACCGCTGCTGCGTTGGGCGCCAACGTGATCTCGCCCGCGAGCACGATCCCCACCGTGGGCCGCATGGCCACGCTGCAGCACGCGGTCGGCGGGACTTTCGCTGCGTTTTGCCCCGAGAAGCCTGCGGCGGAGAGTGAGGCCCCCCCGGCGCTCGGCAGCTTCTGCTGGAACGAGCTGTTGACGCAGGAGCTGGCCGCCGCGGTGGCCCTCGTGCGCGGCGTGTTCGGTGTGGAGTCGTCCACGCGCTCGATGGGCCCGCTCGGCGACTACACGCTGTTCCAGGCCGGCGAGCGCGAGCTCGGGGGCTGCATGAAGGCCATGGATCCCAGGGCGCCGTCGGCTTGGCTCGGCTACGTGCTGGTCGCAGACCTAGAGGTCTCGCACAAGAAGGCGCAGAAGCTGGGGGCCAAGGAGCTCGTGGGGGTGACGTCGATCCCGGACATGGGACGATTCACCGTGGTCAGTGACCGCCAAGGGGCGATGATGGGCCTCTTTCAGGGAGGAGGTTGAGCGGTCATGCAATACATCCTGTTGATCTACGAGGACGAGCGCATCTGGGACAACATGGGCGAGGCGGAGCAGGGCAAGATGTTCGAGGAGTACGGCGCCTTCTCCGCGGAGGTGAAAGCAGCGGGGAAGTTCCGTGCGGGCGAGGCCCTGCTGCCGACCAACAAGGCCACCACCGTGCGTGTGCGGGAAGGCAAGACGCTGCTCACGGATGGGCCGTTTGCGGAAACACGTGAGCAATTGGGCGGCTTCTACTTGATAGAAGCGGACAATTTGGACGACGCCGTAGCCCTCGCGGCGAAGATTCCCAACGCGCGCACGGGATCGGTCGAGGTGCGGCCGATCATGACGTTCGAGTAGCGCCACAAGGTTGCTACGCTCCGCGCCGAGATGTCGGCCAAAGACGAGCTGTCCCGCATCTACCGCGAGGAGCTCGGCCGGATCGTGGCGACGTTGATCCGCCACGTGGGCGACTTCTCGCTGGCCGAGGAGATCGCCCACGACGCGTTCGCGGCGGCGCTCGAGCGCTGGCCCGAACAGGGCGTGCCCGAGCGCGCGGCAGGCTGGCTGGTGGAGACTGCGCGTCACAAGGCGATCGACCTGGTCCGGCGGCGCGCGTCGCTCGACAAGAAGCTGCGAGCGCTCGCGATCGAGACCGCCATCGAGCAGAGCTTCCTTCTGCGGGAGCCGGAGGAGTCCGAGGTGGAAGACGACCGCCTGAGGTTGATTTTTACATGTTGCCATCCCGCGCTCGCCCTCGAGGCGCAGGTAGCGCTCACGCTTCGCACCGTGGGCGGGCTCTCCACCGAGGAGATCGCGCGCGCCTTCCTGGTGGAGAGCACCACCATGGCGCAGCGGCTCGTCCGGGCCAAAGCCAAGATCAAGGACGCCGCGATCCCGTACCGGGTGCCGCCGGCCGAGCAGCTGCCCGAGCGGGTGGGGGCCGTTCTGTCCGTGGTGTACCTGATCTTCAACGAGGGCTACGCAGCCACCGCGGGCGACGAGCTGTGCCGTAAGGACTTATGTGGCGAGGCGCTGCGGCTCGGTCGGCTGATCGAGCTGCTCCTACCCGAGCAGCGCGACGCGCGCGCCCTGCTCGCGTTGATGTTGCTCCACGACGCGCGTAGGCCGGCGCGCTTCGATGAGCGCGGCGACCTGGTCCTGCTCGAGGAGCAGGATCGTTCGCGTTGGGACCAAGACGCCATCCGAGAGGGGCTCTCGCGCACCGAGGCTGCGTTGCGAGGCAGCCAAGGCCGCGCCGGCAGCTTCGCGCTGCAGGCTGCCATCGCCGCTTGCCACGCGCGCGCGGCGCGTGCAGCGGACACCGATTGGCCGCAGATTGCCGCGCTCTACGGCTTGCTGGCGCGCGCCCAGCCGTCGCCGATCGTGTTGCTCAATCAGGCGGTGGCCATCGCGATGGCCTTCGGCCCGGAGGCGGGCTTGACCGCGCTTCAGACGCTCGAGCAAGAGCCCGCGCTGAGCCAACATCACCTGTTGCACGCCGCCGTGGCCGACCTCTTGCGGCGCAGAGGTCGACACCAAGAGGCGCTGCTGCGCTACCGGACGGCGCTGGAGCTGTGCAGGAACGCCCCGGAGCGGCGCTTCTTGGAGCGGCGTATGGCGGAGAGCGAGCGGCTCGCCGCCAGCTGACCTCAGAAGCCGCAGTTTTCGCGCATGCGCTTGGGGTTCAGCCAGCGCGATGCCTTGCGCTTGGCGATGGTGTTGGCGAGCCGCTGGTAGGGGTCGCCGTCGCCTGCGTCGAGCACCTCGTTCAGCAGCTTCTCGTACGATGCCTTGTCCTGTTTGTTGCAGTGGTAGCGCGTCGCGAACTGCACCTTCGGCAGGAGCGTCTTGCCGTCCGAGGAGGCGAGCGACTTCTCGAACAGGCCTTTCGCCTCGTCGAGCTCGGCCATCGGAGTGCGCGCGTGGTACGAGCCCAGCACCGCGTAGCCCGTGCCGTGCAGGTAGGTCGGGTCGAGCTCCACGCTGCGCTCGATCAGCGCCACGCCGACGAACACCTCGGCCACGAGCTCGGGCTTCTCCTTGGACACGTTGGCGCGGCCGAGCCAGGCGTTGCCGACCCAGAACAGGGTTTCGGCGTGCACCTCCGGATCGTCGAACTCCGCGAGGTAAGCGCGCATCGTGTCGCTGTTCTTGGTGGCGTCTTTGAAGCCGGGCGCCGTCTGTTCGAGCAGCTGCAGACCGTACCAGATGGCGCGGCCGTAAGCCTGCTCGGCGCGGCGCTTGTGGTAGTCCCAGTTCGGCCCGGTGCCCTCCTCGTCCTCGGCGCGCTCCATGGCGTCCTCCATGAAGCCGAGCGCGACGCTGCCCCACGCGCGCGTCAGCATGAACAAGGCGTCCGAGTTGTCGGGCGCCAGGTAGCGCATGCCCTCGATCTGCGCGATGCCGGCCATGGCGGCTTTCTCCGCGATCTCGTAGTCGCCCACGGTGTTGAGCGCCGCGCTGGCCTTGCGCGTGGAAGCGATCTGCCCCTCGAGGATGATCTGCTTGAGGCAGCCCGTGCCTCCGACGACCGCGAGAGCCGTCATGGCGATGCACTTGGCCAGGTTCTTGTGGCAGGAGCGGAGCTTCATGGCCCGCATGCGTATCGAAAGCTGGCCCACCTTTCAACAGGCGTGAGCCTTGTTGGGGGGGCCGTCGGGACGATACGCTGCGGGCGCAGGAGGTGAGCTTGGGCGAGATTTCTGCGGCCAGCGTCGGTTCGGTAGGCGCACTTGCCCTGGTCGCGACCGTGACGGTGTTGGGGATGCTGCGGGGGCCCTACGTCGCCCAAGCCAGCGCCGGCAGGCGCGCGGTGGGTGCCGAGCAAGAAGACCGTCCCGGCGCTTCCACGAGCTCCCGGGCGAGCGCAGCCCCCGGCAGCAGCGGGCCCACGATTGGGCCCGGGGGCGTCACCGTCTCGCCGGGGACTGGCGCGGCGACCTCGCTGCCCGGGCTGCCTCCGGCGGACGTGCGCACGGCCCTGGCCGAGCTCGATCAGAAGCACCGACTGGGCGACACACTGGGGGCGATTGCCGCGCTGGAGCAGCTCGCCGCTGCAGACCCGGCGCAGCTCAAGCAGGCCGGCACCATGGACAAGGTCATCGATCTGACGCAGCGGGTCATGCTGCTGCCGGGCGACGCCTCCGACCGCATGTTCACCCTGCTCACGCAGAAGTCGGGCACGCAAGGGCTCGACATCTTGCTCTACCTCGTGACCAACAAAGGCGGCTCGCGCGCCAGCAAGATGGCCGAGCAGCTGCTCAGCGCGCCCGAGAACGTGGAGCGCGGCTCGAAGGCCATGCAGGTGGCTTGGGCGTTGCGCCAGGCCAAGGGCTGCGACGACAAGAAGGCGCTGTTCGAGCGAGCGGGAAAAGACGGCGATCGCAGGGCACGTGGCATCCTCGAGACGCTCAACCGCGACTGCAACCGCCGCGGGCGCGACCCGAGCTGCTGCTTGCACAAAGACCCCGCGCTGCTCGCCGCGCTCGCGGCGATGGACGCGCGCGGGGTCCAGTGACTCGCTCGAGCGGTCAGTAGCGATAGTTGTCGGGCTTGAACGGGCCCTCGATCGGCACGCCCAGGTAGTCAGCCTGCTCCTGATTGAGCGTGGTCAGCGTGACTCCCAGCTTCTTCAAGTGCAGACGCGCCACCTTCTCGTCGAGCTTCTTCGGCAACACGTGGACGCCAGGTGCGAACTTCTCCGTCCACAGCGCGATCTGCGCGATCACCTGGTTGGTGAAGGACGACGACATGACGAACGAGGGGTGGCCGGTGGCGCAGCCCAAGTTCACCAAGCGACCGCTGGCGAGCACGATGATCTTCTTGCCGTCCGGGAAGACGTAGTGGTCCACCTGGGGCTTGATGTTCTCGCGCTTGATCTCCGGGTGGGAGTCCAGCCAGGCGATCTGAATCTCGCTGTCGAAGTGGCCGATGTTGCACACGATGGCCTCGTCCTTCATGGCCGTCATGTGCTCGCCACGGATGATGTCGGCGCAGCCGGTCGCCGTGACGAAGATGTCGGCCAGCGGAGCGACCTGCTCCATGGTCTTGACCTCGTAGCCTTCCATCGCGGCTTGCAGGGCGCAGATCGGATCGATCTCGGTGATCATCACGCGTGCGCCGAGGCCTCGCAGCGATTGCGCGCAGCCCTTGCCCACGTCCCCGTAGCCGGCGACGACGGCGACTTTGCCCGCGAACATCACGTCGGTTGCGCGCTTGATGCCGTCGCCGAGCGACTCGCGGCAACCGTAGAGATTGTCGAACTTGCTCTTGGTGACCGAGTCGTTGACGTTGATCGCAGGGCACTTGAGCTTGCCCTCGGTGAAGCGCTTGCGCAGGTTCTTGACGCCCGTCGTGGTCTCCTCGGAGAGGCCGCGGATGGCGTCCGCGCCTTCGAACAGCTTGGCGTGACGGTCGTGCAGCCAGTTGGTCAGGTCGCCGCCGTCATCGAGGATCATGTTGGGGCCCTTGCCGCCCTCGAACGCGTAGATCTGCTGCTCGAGGCACCAGTCGTACTCCTCGAGGGTCTGCCCCTTCCAGGCGAACACCGGAATCCCGCGCGCTGCGATGGCGGCGGCCGCGTGATCCTGGGTGGAGAAAATGTTGCAGCTCGTCCAGGTCACCTCGGCGCCGAGCTCCACGAGCGTCTCGATCAGCACCGCTGTCTGGATGGTCATGTGCAAGCAGCCCGCGACGCGCGCGCCCTTGAGCGGCTTCTTTTGGCCATACTCCTCGCGCAAGGCCATCAAGCCCGGCATCTCCTTCTCGGCGATGGCGATCTCTTTGCGCCCGAACTCGGCCAGGCTGATGTCGGCGACTTTGTAACGGAGTTTCTCGGTCATGGCTTCCTCTTGGTCGGTGTCTCGGTGTCGGGCGAGCAACAGCTCGCGAGAAGGTCAGGGGGAGGTGCGCCGCGCGAACAGCGCGACCCACGCCAGGTGGGCGTCGGGCCCGTCGCCGCGGAACGAACGCGGCAGCCTCACGAGCTCGGGTGGGGAGAGCCCAGCCGCGAGGGCGAACCGCTCGAGCTCGCTGAGCTCGAAGCCGAGCCAGAGATCGGCGTGCGCCTCGCGCATCTCCAAGTCGTCGTGCGCGGCGTAGTCGAGGATGACCAGCGCGCCGCCGGGACCGCCAGCGGGGGGAGCGAGGAGCGAGGCCAGGCGAGCGACCGCCCGCTCCGGTTGAGGTGCGTGGTGCAGCACGCGTGAGCAGAACACGAGATCTGCGCCGGTCGAGGAGGCGCCGCGCACCGCGCGTTCGAGCGCGGCGTCGTCGAGCTCGGCCTGCAGGAAGCGGACGTTGTCGAAGCCGCGGCTTTGCCCGCGCACCTCGGCCTGCTTGAGCTGCAACGCGGAGCGGTCGACGGCGATCACCTGCTCGAACAGCGGGCACAGCACCTCGAGCAGCGCGCCGTCCCCCGTGCCGGCGTCGACGGCGAGGGAGCGCCGTGGCAGCAGAGGCGACAGGCCTCGCAAGTAGGACGGGTGCTCTGCGACGGCGGTGCGCGGCTCGCGGCGTTGCCCGGCACGCGCGAAATACTCGCGCGACTTGGCGTCGCGTGCGCGGATCACCTCGTCCACGCGCGCGCGGGTGCCCTCGGCCTCGATCAGCGCCAGGCCCGCGCGGATGGCGTCCTCGACCACTGCGTCTCGCGCGGCGGCACGATCGAGTCGAAGCAGCACGCTGGTGCCGTTGCGGCGCGCTGAGACCACGCCTGCGTCCCGCAGCGCCGCACCGTGCCGCGACACCTTCGGCGCGCCTTCAGAGAGGAGCTCGGCGAGCTCGCCCACGGCCAACTCCTCCAAGCTGACCAGAGCGAGCAGCCTCACCCGGACCGGATCCGAGAGCAGCCGGTACAGCTCCCAACGCGGCACGGCGGCGAAGGCGTGCGCGGCGGGGGGGGCGACTTCGAGATCCACGAATCCTTTATTGCATGTTTGCGAATCTTCGCAAATAGAAAATCTCCACGCCCACGCGGCACCCGTTGTTCAGAGCGCACCAGAGAAATTGCTCGCTGATTCAACTGGCAAGCCGGTCGAGTTGGCGCGCGGCTCTTGGACTTCGAGGCGCCCCCCTTGACTTAGTGTTCATAAGACACAAAAGGTGTCTACATGACACGATGGGACGTGACCTCGGCGGCTGTGCTTGGGCGGGACCACGCGGTGGTGCGCCGAAACCGTCAGGATGCCGCGGCGTCGGGCGGTCAAGGTGACGCGTGTTGGGGCGTGGTCGCGGACGGGTGCGGCCAAGGCGCTTGCAGCGAGGTCGGGGCGCAGCTCAGCGTCGTGTTGGCGGGCCACGCGCTCCGCGCGGGCCTGGAGCAGGGTGAACCGCTCGAGCGCGTGGCCACCTCGGCCGTCGCCGCGGTGGTCGCGGGCTTGAGCGCGGTGGCCGCGTTGGTCGAACCGAGTCGCCGCACGAGCTTCGTCGCCGAGCACCTGCTCGCCACGTTGCTCGGCTTCGTCGCGCGAGGCGATCTGGTAGTGGCCTTCGGCGCCGGCGACGGTGTGCTCTGGCTCGGCGAACGTGGCCACGTGCTCGATCAGGGCAACGCGCCTCGCTACCCCGCGTTCGAGCTGCTCGGGCGCAACTTCGATCTGAGGATCGAGCACGCACACGCCTCCAGCGTCGCGGTGGCCACGGACGGGCTGACGCTCGACCAGGTTGCGACGCTCCTGGGCGAGCCCACCCCACGCGTCGGTCGCCGTCTCCATGTGCTGGCGAGGGCGGAGCTTCAGGGAGACGACGCCGCCGTTGCGCTCGCCCACCGCGAGGCAGGAGCCCCATGCGAGTGCTGATTGGTGACCAAAGGCGGCCCGTGTCCCCGAAGCGCCTGTTGGGTGAGGGCGGCGAAGCGAGCGTGTTCTTGCACGTCGACCGCAGCGGCTCGCTGGCGATCAAGATCTTCAAGTCTCGCGCCGCGCACCGCGTGCCAAAGCTGGAGGCGCTCGCCAAGCTCGGGCCGGCGATCGCAAAATGGGCGACGCTGCCACGGGATCTGGTGCGCGACGCTCAGAGCGGCGAGGTCGTCGGCTACGCCATGCCCGCGCTGGCCCCGGAGCTCGAGCCCTTCGCGATGCTGTCCCGCGCGAGCTTTCGTGCGCGCGCGGGTGCCGATCTGAGCACGGTGCTCCGCTTGTTCGGGCGACTGGGGCAGGCCTTGTGGGATCTGCACGAGCGCGGGGTGGTCGTCGGCGATCTCAATGATCAGAACGAGCTCTTGGCCTGCCCGAATCTCGCCGTGGCGCTGATCGACTGCGATTCGTTCCAGTTGGCGGGCTTGCCTTGTGAGGTCTCGACCGAGATCTTTCTCGATCCGCTCTTGTACGGTCCCGACCCGGCCCAGCCGTGCGCGACCGCGAGCGGCGAGCCGCGCTGGTTCGGCCGAGGCAGCGACTGGTACGCGTTCTCGGTGCTGGCCTTCCGCTCGCTCACCGGCTTGCACCCGTACGGCGGCAGCACGCGTGACGGCGCGACGATGGCTGTACGTGCGGCAGCCGCGCGCAGCGTGCTCGATCCGGATGTGGTGGTGCCGCCGCTCGCCGCGTCGCGTGTGGCTGCACTGGCGGAGCCCTTGCGCGAGCACTTCGCGCGCGTGTTCCAGGGCCGTGAGCGGCGTCCGCCAGATCTCGATTTGCTCGAGCACGCAGCGCAGGGGGCGCGCAGCTGCAGCTGTGGGCTGGAGCTCTGCGGAGGCGTGTCGAGCTGCCCGCGTTGCACGCGGCTCAGCTCGTCTGCGGGACGTGAGCTCTCGGTGACCGCGCTGGCACAGGTACCGGGCCTCGTCGCTGCCTGGCGAGTCTCCGGCCCGAACGCAGTGCTCGTCACCCGCGAGCGCGAGCGCTACCTGGCCGTGAGCCCCGCTGAATCGAGCGGCGTCCCCGCGTTCTCGCGGGTGATCGAGCGTGCCGCGCCGGGGGCACGCCTCTCGCTTCGCGGGCCGCTCTTGCTCGTGGCCTGGTGTGTCGAGGGCGGGGCAGCGGTGCGAGTGGAGCATTGGAGGACGGGAGCGGTGCTGCTCGAGACCGAGTGTGAGGTGGCCTTCGGGTCTCCCGCCGCGGCGCTCGACGACGGCGGTCTGTGGCGCGTCGCACGCGGGACGCTGATCCGCACGCGAGTCTCGTCCTCCGGAGCGGTGCTGGACGAGCACGCCACGCGCGCCGTGGTCTCCGAGCACACCGTGCTCTCGCGTGACGGGGACGCCTTGTGTGCCGTCTCGCAGGTGCTGGGTCGGCGCGACTATTTGCTGCTCGAGCGAGAGCGGGTGACGGACCTGGAGGTGCCGGGGCTCGAGCGCGGTGAGCGGCTCGAGGAGGACGCGGTGTACGGATCGGCTGGTCGCATCCTCGTGGCGCAGCGCACCACCCTCGCGGGCTGCTCGCACGTGCGCTGGACGGTGCACAGCCAGAGCCAGGCCGTCGTGCGCCACACTCTGTCGGGGGCGGTGCCGCCGCACGGCGTGTCGATTCGGCGGGGCGTGTGGAACGGGCGTGAGCTGCTCGTGGCGAGCGACCTGGGCCTCTTGCGCGTGGACCCCAGCGGAGCTCGCCCGCACCGCGTGTTCCAGGAGACGGAGCCGTTCGTCACCGCCTCGAGCGAGCTCGAGGCGACCGAACGAGGAGTCGCCGTGCTCACGGGCGGCGCGCTGCGCCTGCTCGAGCGCGCTCCACCATGACGCTCTCAGACCACCATCCACAGGAGGAGAACCATGTCGCAATTGCCTAGCCACTATGTGCCGAACCGCGTCGGCACGCTCTACCAACCCGATCTCATGCGCGTCGCCAAGGAAGCAGAAGCGGCCCGACTCAGGCCGGCGCAGCACGATCGAAACCCCTATGCGCTCCTGCTGGTCGACTTCCAAGTCGACTTCTGTCACGCGCAAGGCTCGCTCAGCGTTCCGGGCGCCATTGGCGACCTGCGTCGCACGATCGAGCTCATCTACACCCAGACCGAGCGCTTCAAGACCTTGGTCATCAGCCTGGACAGCCACCTCTCTTACCAAATCTTCTACCCAACCTGGTGGATTGACGAAGCTGGGCGCCACCCGCCGCCGCACACGGTGATCGACTCGGCCGCGGTGCGAGCAGGCAAGTTCAAGCCGCTGCGCGAGGTGGCGTGGTCGCTCAAGTATGTCGAGGAGCTGGAGCAGAAGGCCAAGAAGGCGCTCTACATCTGGCCCTATCACACCATGATCGGCTGCGTCGGTCAGGCGCTCGACCCCGCCTTGTTCGAGGCGGTGCACCACCATGCTGTGGCCCGCAAGTCGCAACCGGTGTTCTTGCAGAAGGGCATGATCCCCACGACGGAGCACTACTCGCCCTTCGAGCCCGAGGTGAAGGTGCCATCTCACCCGCACGGCTCGCTCAACACCACCTTGCTCAAGCTGCTCGAGACACACGAGCGGATCTACGTGGCCGGCGAGGCCAAGAGCCATTGTGTGCTCGAGGCCTGCGCCTCCATGGTGCGGCACTTCGCAGGGCAGCCCGACGTCATCAGCCGCATCCACTTCCTCAAGGACTGCTCGAGCAGCGTGGTCGCGCCTGGCATCGACTTCGACGCCATGGCCGAGCGCGAGCTGAGCGCCTTCGCCGCCCAGGGAATGAGATTCGTGACCAGCGCGCAGGCCGCGCTGTGAGACCCACCCGCTCGACAGGAGATGACCATGAGCCTCGACGATTCCTCGCGTGGCGCGCTGAGCCGCGCCGTCTCTCAAGCTGGCCAGGGGTTGGGCGCCGGCGCCCAGTCCGTCTTGGTCGAGAACCTCAACGACACGGTCCTGCTCGGCTGCGTGGGCCTGGCGGCGGACGATCTGGACACCGCAGACGCCACCTTGGTCAGCGTCGTGCTCGACATGTCCGGCTCGATGAGCCCCCACCAGCGAGCGGTGATCGACGCCTACAACACGATGCTGGCAGCGCTCTCATCGGCCAAGGCCGCCAGCGCGATCTTGGTCAGCACATGGGCCTTTGCCGACTCGGCGAGCCTGCTCTCGAGCTACGAGGCCGTGGACCAAAAGCCCAAGCTCACACCCAGCGTGTACACCCCTGCGGGCATGACGGCGCTGTACGACGCGGTGCTCGGGGCCATGACTGGGCTGATCGCGTACGGTCAACGCTTGTGGGACGAGGGGGTGCCGTCGCGGCGCGTCTTGTTCGTGTTGTCGGACGGCGGCGACAACAGCTCCAAGGCGAACGCGACCAAGGTGCGTACGCTGTCGCAAGCGCTGTCGAGTGACGAGGCATACACGCTGGCGTACGCCGGCTTCGGGCCAGACGACCTGCGTGCCCAAGCGGACGCCATTGGCTTCCCCAACGTGGTGGTGACCGGCGCCACGGAAGCCGAGCTGCGGCGAATCTTCCGGCAGGTCAGTCAGAGCGTGCTCCGCGTGAGTCAGGGCGCGTCGCCGGCGGGTGGCTTCTTCTGACTTTCGGGCTCGGGCTCGTCGTTGGGCTCGGGCTCGGGCTCGTCGTTGGGCTCGGGCTCGGGCTCGTCGGGCTCGGGCTCGGGCTCGTCGGGCTCGGGCTCGTCGCTGGGAGCAGCGGCGGGCGATGTCTGGTCGACCCCGGCCACGACCGGCTCGCGCCATCGCAACTCCAAGCTTCGGTAGAACTGAATGGCCAGGAGCAACAGCGTCATGTCCCACGGCGCGCGATAGCGCGTCTCGCCGGTGGCCATCATCACCGACACGACGACGCCGAAGATGGGCGCGACCACCGCCAGCTCTGTCGAGCGCAGCAAGGTGAGCAGGCTGCGTTGCCGCGCGATGTCGAGCAGCTTCACCATGGCTGGGAACAGCACGAAAACAAGGAACAGATAGTGGAACAGCTGACTCGGCGCCCAGTAGTTGGTGGCGACCGAAGGCCACGGCAAGCTGCCGCCGAAGCTGTCCCACACATGCTCGAGCTGCAGCACGAACGCCTGGAACGGATGCTTCTTGATCCACTTCCAGGCCTCCTCGTTGTTGCGCTTGTTGTCCGTGATCGAGAACGGAAACTCCGGCTTTTCCTTGTAGCCGTGCTGATACGCGGCGGGGCTGCCGAAGCCGACGGTGCCGCGCAGCTTGGGGTCTTTCCACACGACTCCTTGCACGCGCCCGATGTGACCCATGAGGAAGTCGGCGCCTGCTTTGTTGGAGCCGGGGCAGAACTGGCCGTTGTTGCCACGTGTGCAGCGCTCGGCCTGCCAGCGCGACAGTGGAACGGCGCCCACGAGGAGCACCAACACCAGCACGAGCTTGCGCCAGAAGGGCGCGCCCTTGGTGAACAGCACGTGAATGCCGAGGAACGCCAGGATGGCCGGGGCTGCCACCATCTTCATCAACATCGCCAGGGAGAACACGACGCCGCCTGCGAGCGCGAGCAGGCCCGCGAGGATCTGGCGCTCGCGTGAGAGCTGACTGGGGCTGACCAGCCGGACGGCGGTGAGGTAGGCCGTCATCGTCAACGTGGCGGTGAAAGTCAGGTAGATCTCGGCCAGGAAGTAGCCGCCGTAGTCGACGAAGGGCAGGTACAGACTGGCGGCGCACAGCGCAAAACGCCCCACGCGTTTGTCGAACGCCGCCCAGCCGAACGCTCCGACCGCCAGCGGCACGAGCATGGTCACCCCGAGCTGGAAGTGGACCAACTGCTCCAAGCTGGGGTCGCGCTTGTGGAAGAAGGCGATGAGCTCGGTGAGCCCGGGCGGGTGAGTGACGTCGTAGGGGCGGAGCTGGTAGCCAGGCTTGGAGATGCGCTTGGCCAGGTCCACGTACATCTGCATGTCCGAGTAAACGAACTTGCGCGGGTCGTGGTACCTGAGGATGTGGAGCGCGCGCCACACGCTGCCGAGCAAAAAAATCGCGATGGCCACGACGTCTGCCAGCCAGCCGAAGCGGGTGAACAGCGCGGAGAGGCGCGCTCTGACGCTCATGCGCGCGGCCACCCTCGCGCGTAGCGCGCGAGCATCGAAGAGAGCATCCGCGCGGTGCTCGGCCGCACCGGCCCCACCGCGGTGAGCGCCACGCGGCTGGGGTGGAACACCTGCGCGGCGACCCGCTGCACGTCGCGAGCGGTCACGTCGCGGAGCTTGCGCGAGCGGGTCATGGCGCCGACCGCCTCGCCCGAGAGCAAGCTGAGCGCAACTTGCTCGGCCAACGTCTCTGGTTGGTCGGCGAAGCGGCGATCTTGCCACGTTGCGCGCCGCTTGGCCTTGGCCACCTCGCTCTCGCTCGGACCGACGAGGGCCAGGTCGCGCACCAGGTCGAAGAGCTCAGCCGCGACCTGCGTGACGCTGTGCTCCGCCGCTTCGGCAGCGAGGTCGAAGAAGCCGCAGTCGCGGTAGGGCTCGTAGCCAGCCGAGACGTCGTAGCAGAGGCCGAGGCGATCGCAGAGCGCGGCGTACAGACGCGTGGAGTTGCCGTCGTCGATCACGCGCAGCAACAGCTCGGCGGCGGCCTCGGCCTTGGTCCGCCGCGCGGGCGCGAGCGCGGACAACCGGAGAGACACTTGGCTGGAGCTCGATCGCACGATCGACAGCGGGGGGCCGACGCGCTTCTTGCTGCGGAACGGGGGAGCCGCGCCCACACGCGCTCGTCTCGGCAAGCTGGCGAAGGCGCGCTCGGAGCGCCGTAGAATCGAGGCGGGGGAAGGCAGTCTGCCCGTGACGGCCAGCGCGGACCCCAACGCCGTGTAGTGTTGGCGATGGTGGCTCACCAGGCGCGCGTGGTTGAAGCGCAGCAGGGTGGAGAGCGTTCCGGCGATGGGCTGGCCCAACGGGTGCAGCCCGAAGATCTGGGCGCGTGCGAGGCTGTCCGGATCGACCAAGCGGCCACGCTCATCTCGGTCCTCGAGCAGCTCTTCTCGCACGATGCCGCGCTCGACCTCGATCGCGCTGAACAGCGGCGTGGTGATGATCTCGCCCAGCAAGTCGATCGCGCCGAGCACGTGCTCCGGGGGCACGCTCAAGGTGAAGGTGCCTGTGTCGACCCCCGTCGCCGCGTCGAGCGTGCCACCCATGGACTCGATCGCCGATGCCAGCGCGTGCGCCGTCGGGTGTCGCGGCGTGCCGCGATGGAGCATGTGCTCCAAGAAATGCGACAATCCCGCGCTAGCGCCGCGCTCGTAGCGAGCTCCCACACGTGTGGCGAACGTGATCGCCGCTCGGGCCAGGTGTGGGCTCGGCAACGTGGCCACCCGCAGGCCGCTTGCGAGCTCGGCGACCGCCGCACGCACGCTCGTTACTCGTCGCCGAGAGGCACGTCGAAGGGGTTCGGAGCGCCGCCCGGCGGCCCCGCGGACGCCGAGGTCGAGGGTTTGGGCAGAAATTCAGCGTTCTGTGAGATCTCGGCCTGGTGGGTCTTGCGCAGCCTCGCCAGGTACAGGATGAGCGCCTCGCGCTGCTTCTTGACGCGTCGGCCAGCCACGATGTTTTCGCGCTCTTTGGTCCACTCCGCGTCGTCGGGGGACTTGCGCTCCACCAGCACCATGACCGCGAAGCCGTTGTCGCGGAGCGGGATCAGCTTCTCTGCGACCTCGCCTGGTTGCTTCAGATCGAAGGCGACGCCAGCAGGGGACTCGCCCATGGCAGCGTCCTCGAAGGGCTCCTGCTGGGAGGTGAACGCGACGCTGGTCTCCACCAACGGCGCGAAGGGGTCGACCTCGGTCGCAGGCTCGTCCTTCTTCGGCGGTGCAGCGTCCTTCTTCGGCTCGTCCTTGGGAGCGTCCTTCTTCGGCTCGTCCTTGGGAGCGTCCTTCTTCGGCTCGTCCTTGGGA
>CAZXMG010000032.1:0-27079 GCA_964641275.1 uncultured Polyangiaceae bacterium | reverse complement strand
GCGTCCTTCTTCGGCTCGTCCTTCTTCGGCGCCGCCACGGGAGGCAGCTTGTCCATGTGAGCCTTGAGGGCGTCTTCGATCGACTTTCCGCCCTTGATGGCAGCCTGGATCTCCTTGGCCGCCTCGGTGCTGAGCCGCTTGCCCTCTTCCATCAGGTACATCTGGCGAGCGATCCGCTTCTTGAACGCCTTCTCGGCGTCCGGGCCCTTCTGGATCTTGTCCAGGCGGATCAGGTGAAGACCGCGGCTGGTGCTGATGATGTCGCTGACCTTGCCCTCTTCGAGCCCGAAGAGCGCATCCTCGAACGCCTTGAGCCCGCCCTGCATCTCGCCTTTGGGGATGCAGCCGAAACGGCCGTCGTCTTGCCGCGACAGGCGGTCCTGCGTCACTTCGCGGGCCACAGCGCCGAAGCTCTCGCCGTCGTCGATCCGCTTCTTGGCGGCCTCGAGCGTCGCCTGGGCGGCCTTCTTGGCCTCCTCGGGCGCCGTCTCGGGCACGTCGATCAAGATGTGGCTCGCCTCGCGACACGCTTCGCCGAGCTCCTTCTTGCGCTGCTCGAACTCCTTGTCGATCACGGCGGCGTTCTTCTCGGCCCAGGCGTTGACGGCGCTGTCGCTGCGGTCTGCAGCGCGATCGGCGTAGAACGCGGGGCGCAAGCGCACGTGCTTGACCTTCGCCTGCGCCTTGCGGTCATTGAACTCGTCTCGCGCCTCGCTCTCGCTCACGCGAACGCGCGCAGCGATCAGATCTCGCATGCGCGCGGCGATCAGCTCTGCCCGTTGATACTCGCGAAAGTCCGCCTCCGAGAGGCGCGTGAGCTCGGTGACCGTGCGCTTGTAGTTCTCGGACGAGAATTTCTGCGACTTCTTGTCGATGAACTGTTGGCGGAGGTTGAGCATCCCCGGCGGCATCCCCTGCATTTGCGCCATCTGCGGGTCGATGCGAGCCGGCAGGGAGAACCGAATGCGCCCCGCGACCAACTCTTTGGTCAGCTCGTCGTCGCTGACGCCGATTCCCAGGCGCTTGGCCTCGACCAGCAGCAGCTCACGCTCCACCAGGCCATCCAGCACGAGCTGCTTGGCCTCGCGGGCGGCGGGGTTGTTGCTGTCGAGTCGTCCCGCGGCGAGGCGGAAGCTGGCCCAGAAGTGGGTGGCCTTGATGCAGGTGCCAAACACCTCGCCGGCGCAATCCGGGCCAGCTTTCAGCTGGTTCGTGCCGCCGCCCGGCTGGAAGTTCACGACGAACACGACCGCGATGGCGATGACCGCCAGGCCGCCGAGGAGAGAAGACGCGCGATTCACGGGCGTTGCCTACCACGCTTTCCCTGCTGCGAGAGGCCCCATCCTCTGGTTTCTGCCCGGCCTGGGGGCCGTGCTATGCTGCGCGCTCGTGAGTCGCAGAAGCTTGAGTTCCACCTCCGAGCCGCAGGCGGGGCTCCCCCCGACCCGTCGCGTGGGCGGCACGCGCAAAGAGGCCAGTGATCGCCTGCGTTTCGTGCTCGGCGAGCGCAACATCGACGGCTGGGCGCTGAACCGCAGCCGGGGTGGGGTGCGTGCCATCATCGACGAGGTCGTCGAGCTCGGGGCGGAGCTCGATCTGTTCATCGCTGACGAGCCAGAGGCGCGCCCTTGCCGCGTCGTGTGGATCCAAGAGGAGCCCGACGGCGCCATCGTCGGATTGGAGTTCCTGGATACGGAGGGACCCATCTCTGCGCCCCCCGGCCCCATGACCGACGAGCCCAGCGCTGGCGGGACCGAGCCGCCCTGACCCTGCGCGAGCTGCTCGGCCCGGAGGGCCCGTTCGCGCGGGAGGCCGGCTACGAGCATCGGCCGCAACAAGCAGCGATGGCCGAGGCGGTCTCGGCGGCGCTCTCGCGGGCCGAGGTGCTCTTGTGCGAGGCAGGCACCGGGACGGGCAAGACGCTCGCGTACATGCTCGCCGCGGTCTCGAGCGGGCAGCGGGTGGTGGTGTCGACCGCGACCAAGGCGCTGCAAGACCAGATCGTCGACAGCGACCTGCCTCGTGTCGAGCGCGCCTTGCAGCGCAGCGTGGACGTCGCCGTGGGCAAGGGCTTGAGCAACTACATTTGCCTGCGCCGCTTCGAGGAAGCGCGGCGCGACGTGGCCAGCCCAGCGCTCCGCCGATCGTTGCCGCTGATCGAGCGCTGGGTGGGGCACACCACGCACGGTGACGTCAGTGAGCTCACCGAGCTTTCCGAGGACGACCCCGCGCTCGCCGCGGTGACCTCGTCGAGCGAGACCCGCATCGGGCCAGCGTGCCCGTACCATGATCGCTGCTTCGTCACGCGCATGAAGCAGCGGCTCGCTCGTGCCGAGCTGTTGGTGGTGAACCACCACCTGTTCTTTGCGGACCTGGCGGTCAAGCTGTCTGCCGGCGAAGCGGGCGCCCAACGCGCGGGGGTGCTGCCGAGCTTCGATGCGGTGATCTTCGACGAGGCACACCGGATCGAGGACGTCGCCGCGACGTTCTTCGGCGTGTCGCTCTCGCAGGCGCGCGTGGAGGCGTTGGTGCGCGACGCCGAGCGCGCCTTCGGCGAGAGCCCTGACCCGCAGGCGCGTGATCGCGTGACGCGCACGGGCGGTGCGGTGCTGCGCGCCGCGGAGGACTTGTTTGGCAGCCTGGGGCGCCTCGTGCCCGAGGCTCGGGAGGGACGCGCTGCGCTCGCGCCCGACGCGCTCGGCGTCGAAGAGACGCGCGACGTGTACGTGCTCGACGAGGCCTTGCGCGTGCTGGCGGACTTCGCGCGCGAACACGCCACCAGCAAGAGCTGTGAGGCGATCGCGGGCCGGGCGGAGTCGCTCGCCCGCGACCTCGACGCGGTGGTGGCGCGCAGCACCCAGCACGTCGCCTGGCTCGATCTGTCGAGCCCCAAGCGTCCCGTCCTCGGCGCGACGCTGGTGGACGTCGGCCCGACCGTGCGCGAGCAAGTGGTGAACCGTCTGGGGGGCGTGGTGCTGACCAGCGCCACGCTCACCTCGGTGCCGCTCGGCGCGGACAAAAAGAGCGGATTCTCCTTTCTTCGCAGGCGCCTGGGCCTGGACCACGGAGTGGCGACCGAGGTGCACGAGCTCTTGCTGGAGTCGCCCTTCGACTTCGCGCAGAACGCCCTTCTGTACGTGCCCAAGGACCTGCCCGAGGTGAACACGCAGTCGTTCGTGGATGCGGCCATTCCCCGCGTCGGAGAGCTGATCCAGCTCGCGGGCGGGGGCGCGTTCGTGCTCACCACCAGCCGACGGGTGATGAGCGCGCTCGGCGCCGGGCTGCGCCGCGAAACGGGCCGCGAGGTGCTGGTGCAGGGCGATGCCCCCAAGCGCGCGTTGCTCGAGGAGTTTCGCCGCCACGGCAGCAGCGTGCTCGTGGCGACGATGGGCTTCTGGGAGGGGGTGGACGTGCCCGGCGATGCGTTGCGGCTCGTGGTGATCGACAAGCTCCCGTTCGCGGTGCCCACCGATGCCGTCGTGCAAGCGCGCGGTCGCGCCCTCGAGGAAGAAGGCCTCGACCCGTTCGCTGCGTACAGCGTGCCCGAGGCCACCATCAGCTTGAAACAGGGCATTGGGCGGCTGCTGCGGACGGCGCGCGATCGAGGCGTGGTGGCCATCCTCGACCGCCGTGTGGTCGACCGAGGGTACGGGCGGCGCATCTTGAACGCGCTCCCGCTAGGCCTGCCAGTGCACCGACTCGAGCACGTGGCCGCGTTCTTCGCCAAGGGTGTACGCTGACGCCAACATGACGCGCGCCGTGCTCTCCGAGGTGGCTGTTGCCCTGATGCTCGCCTGCCTGGCTTCCTGCTCGGAAGGGCGCGGCTCGACCGGCTCGGGCGGGGGAGGGGCTGGTGGTGGACAGGGCGCCTCCGGCAGCGGCGCAGCGAGCGCCGGGGGAGGAGGCGCAGGCGCTGGCGGGCCCGTGTGCGTCGACGATGGCGTCTGCGATCTCCCTGGTGGTGAGGAGTGCTTTCAGTGTTCGGACTGCCAGGTACAGAGCGCCGACTGCGGCTACTGCTTCCCTGACGCCGTGTGCGAGCGGGACAACCCGCAGAACACCGACGGGTGCACGTGCGAAGAGTGCGCCGGAGACCCAGGGTGTGCGGCGGGTTGCGTCGAAGACGGCACCTGCGACTTTGCCAGCGAGTCGTGCGACTGCGTCGATTGCGGTTCGCTCCCGCTGTGTTCTTGGAACCAGTGAGCGCGATCGTCTCGGGGACGATCGATCCGCGCTTCGCGGCCGTGGGGCGCGAGCTCGAGCGCAACCTGCGTGAGCGAGGCGAGGTAGGAGCCGCGGTCGCCGTCAACGTCGATGGGCGCCTGGTGGTGGACGCCTGGGGCGGCTTGGCCGACCCCAAGACGGGTCGCAGTTGGGATCGCGACACGATCGTGATGGTGTTCTCTTCGACCAAGGGAGCATCGAGCTTGCTGCTCCATCGGCTCGCGGAGAAGAACGAGCTCGACTTGGACCAACCTGTCGCGCGGCTGTGGCCAGCCTTCGAGCAAGGCGGCAAGGAGCAGATCACGCCGCGTTTGATCCTGTCGCACCAAGGCGGCCTGCCTGCCCTGGACGAGCTGCTTCCGGTGGAGGCGGCCTACGACCACCCGCGCATCGCGAGCGCGCTCGCCGCACAATCGCCCCATTGGCCGCCGGGCAAAGCCCACGGCTACCACCCGTTCACGTTCGGCTGGCTGGTCGGCGAGATCGTTCGTCGATGCCGAGGTCAGAGCTTTGGCCGGGCGCTTCGCGAAGAGGTCACGGAGCCTCTGGGGGTCGAGCTGTGGGTGGGCCTCCCCGAGTCCGAAGAGCCGCGGGTCGCCCGACTGGTGAACGGCGCGTTGCCGGAGAGCCCCACACCGATGCTGACCGCGCTGATGGATCGCTCCTCGCTGACGGCGCGTTCGTTCTTGAACCCACCCACGTTCTTCAGCCCCAAGGAGCTCAACAGCCGGGCGATGAGGGCGGCGGAGATCCCCGCCGCGAACGGGGTGGCGAGCGCGCGCGGGCTGTGTCGGCTGTACACGGCGCTCGCCGGTGACGGCTCCATCGACGGCATGGAGCTCGTGAGCCCTGGGCGCTGTCGCGAGCTCGGCGCCCTGTGTGTGGATGGCCCGGACCGGGTGCTGCTGCAGCGAACACGTTTCTCGTCGGGGTTCATGAAGACCATGGAGAGCCCGTACGCGACTGCGTGGTTCGGTCCGAACGACGAGGCCCTGGGTCATGTCGGCGCGGGCGGGAGCTTCGGCTTCGCGGACCCGACCGCGCGGGTCGCGGTGGGCTACGTGATGAACGCGATGGGCTCGGGAGCGCTGCTCAACGAACGCGGGCAGCGCGTGATCGAGGCTGTGTACGAGGCGCTCGGCACGCCACGGCGAGAGCACCAGCTCGTCGCCTCGGCCTCAGGTCCCCGTCGATAGGGCCTGCCGGTGCAGGGTGGACAGCAGAGCGTCGAGCGCTAGGCTGCGGCCCGAGCTGAGCTCGCCCTCTGCGCCCTCGAGCCAGCGCTCCAACGACAGCCCCCAGGAAACCGAGTCCAGGTCGAGCTCCGCGAACGTGGCACGTCGATCGGTGGTCGCGGTGAGCACGCGCGCGAGCGTCGCGTCACTCAGCACCGTCCCGGTGTCGATCGTGAGCGTGGGGCTCGACTCGAGCGTCGCCGGCGGGCGGGGCGTCGGCTCCTCGGCCATCACGGTCCCCGTGAAGACGGGCTGGGGCGCCCACGCCGGCGCGGCCGGCGCCACCGGTGGCGAGGCCGTTCGAGGGGCGAAAGGCGTGGCGTCGGTGGAGGGGACCCGAGACGGACCTTGCGCCGCTCCGGCCGCTGCGAACGGCAGCGCAGGCCCGAGCCGCGCTTGGCTTCCGAAGACCGTGCTGGATCCCACGGGCTCCGCGGCTTGAGCGGACGAGACGAACGGGAGCGCCGTGGCTGGCTGACCGGGTGCGGTGAACACGGTGCCGGAGCCGAACGTCTCCTCGTCCGCGAGCGCTCGTTGCGATTGGAATGGCAGCTCTGCCCCAGGGGACGGCATCGGCACCGCGTGCAGCGCGGTCGTCTCGTCGTCGTAGCGCGCGGGACCGGGCGCCGGAGGAGGTGGCCGCACCGTGTCGGGCTCGGGCTCCAGGTTGGCGGTGGAAGGATCCTCGGCGATGTGCGCGAGCGTCTGGCGTTGATCGTCGAGGTCCTCCGGCAAGGCCTGCGTGTCGCGCGCGGCCTGCGCGTCTCGCTCGCGCGCCCTGGCTTGGAGCGCTGCCAGGTCGATCACATTGGTGGCCTCGTCGCCGTCCGATGTGGCGGAGACGTTCGGCGCTGGCGCCTCGAGCTCGCGCAACATGACGTCCGCGTCGCCGGGCCGCTGCCGTCGATCCCGGGCCAGGCAGCGATCGAGCAGCGCGGCGCGGGCGCCGAGGCTCGGGGCGATGGCGGCCACGGGCGGCATGTTGCTCGATGCAGCCACCAGCGCGGCGGACTCGGCGGTGTGGCCGCGTGCCAGCGGCGCACCGTGCACCAGCGTGAGCAGCAGCGCCGCGACCGACCAGACGTCCGAGCTCGGATCCACCTCCGCCCAGCGCGAGAGCGCGACCTCGGGCGCGGCGCAAGGCCAGTACACGTCGCGGAGCGACACCGGCGCCTGCGGATCGCGCGCGCGGCGGAGCAGCAATCCCGACGCCAGTGCCACGCCGGTAGGGCTCGGAAACACGAGCTCCGGTCCCACGGACGCGTGGACCAGCCCGACGCGATGGATCGCCGCCAGGGTGCTCAGGAGGCCGCGAATCCATTCCCACGCCTGCGCGGGCTCCACGGCGGCGCCTGCTCGCGACAGCACGCGCGCCAGCGATCCTCCCCTCGGCATGGCCTCGACGTAATAGGGGCCGCGAGCTGGATCGACCCCCTCGTCGATCACGCCGAGCCAGCTCGCATGCTGGACCGCGCGCCGCAGCTCGCACTCCTGCCGCAACATCGGCCCCGAAGCGAAGCCCAACGCGGGATCGAGCGCGTGCAGCACCCCACGTTCGTTGCGCTCCGCGTGCCACGCCTCGCATTTGATGCGACCCGGCGCGGCGGGCAGCGCGTCGCCCAACGTCCAGCCAAGGACCTCCTTGGCGGAGAGCACCTGCGAGGGCGTGAGCGTGCGGCGCGGCGCGTTGGGTCGCCCGAACGGCAGACCCGAGGTGCTCTTCTCGCGCGCCGCCGCGCCGGTCTGGGCCTCGGGGATCCACAGAGTGTTCTGCGCCGACTGCGGGCTGCCGGCTGCGGGGGCTCGTTGGAACGGCAGGGTGCTGGCCTTGAGCGTGCTCGAAGCGACACCCGTCGTCTGCCGCAGCGCGCGCAGCGCTGCTCGCTGCGCGCCCTCTTGCGGGCCGAAGCCGACGATCTGCGCCTCGCGCCCCGTCTGGATGGCGGCGCCGAGCTCGCGCAGCGTCGGGGCCGCATTGCCCACGAACAAGCCGGTGGCTACGTGCGGCGCTTGGGTCCACGGGGCGAGCTCCGCGTCGCCGCGAAAGCCGAGCGAGAGCGTCTGCGCCGAGCCGTCGATCAGGATGGTGTCGCACCGCATGGTCAGCGGCACGACGCGCGTGCCGTTGGCATCGACCAGTGCGACCACGGGAAGCACTTGGGGTAGTCGCAGCGAGTGCCTCCCGCCAGCGAGCAACACGTTCGTGAGCAAGAGCGGCGTGCCCGGACCGATCGTCTCCTCGGTCTGACGATCCACTGCCCCGAGCTGCACGCCGGCGCCAGGAAGGTCGAGCCACGACGGAGAGAACATGGCCTCCTGTGCGCTCGCGGGCGCCTCGCGGGTCAGCGGGAAGGGTCGCGGTCCCAGCCCTTCGATGGGGGCCCGGAGGCTGGGGCTGGCGCTCGTCGTGGTGCCCGACAAGCGGAGGCGCGATCCGAGCACCAACTCGAAAGGGATGGCGCCCACGGCTTGCGTGGCAAGCGCGTCGCCCACCACCAAGAGCTCGGACACGATCTTGCGCGGCACCAGGTCCACTTGGGGCTCGATGGGTGCCTGCGTGGGCGAAAGCACCAGCTCGAGCCGCCCGGCGACCTGCTCCACCACCAGCGTGAGCTTGATGACCACGCTCACGCGCGGCTTCGGATCGCGGAAGAACACCTCACCGACCGCGAGGGGCATGCTGGAGGTGTGAAACACACGCATCAGCTGACTCGCGCCTCCGCGGGCAAGGCGGCGAGCTGTCGCCTGGCCCAGTCCTCCAGATCGAGCGAGCTCCATGCCGGCCCCGAGCTGGTGGCCAGCTCGAGCTCGGCCAGGAAGCGATCGCGCGGGTGGGCGCGCGCCGAAAGCTCGCGCAGGCTGTGCTGCGAGGACCAAACCTCGCCGAAGCGGTATTTGGAGTTGTTGCCGAACGCGCCTTGGTGGTCGCTCCAATATTGGCGGTACGGCGGTGCGGCCACACACAGGTGCTCGTCGTCGATCGCGTGCATGCGGGTGTGGTTGAGCACCTGGCCCCGGCCAGAGTCGCTGGGGGTGACCCCCAAGATGCGCACCAGCGCGCGCGCCGCTGCCTTGCACAGCGCTGGCTCCTGCTCTTGCCGCTCGAGCGCCGCGATCAGCGTGGGCACCGCGACAGCACGCCCGAACCAGCCCAGCACCTCGAGCTCCTGCGGGCTCTTGGCGAGCCCCGACCACGCCAGCGCCTCGGGGGCGCGCGCACGTGCCGCGGCGACGCGCGCGAGCTGGCAGCGCGCGGCCATCGCTTGCTCGCCCCCACGCGCGGCGACGTCGGCGAACGCTCTGGCGAGGTGAACGTCGGTATGCGGGGCCCCCAGTCGAGCCAACGCAAGCACCAAGGCCGCCACCACCTCGTCGCTCGACTCGAGGGACAGGCGCCCTTCCAGCGCGGTGATGGCGGGCTCTCTGTGGCTGGCAAATCCGAGCGCGTCGGCGGCGAGCGCCCGCAGGTTGACGTTCGCTGCGTGCAGCATGATCGCGGCCAGCGGCACGGAGACCTGTCGTCGCCGGCGCATGGCGGTGAGCGCGACGGTCGCCCCGCCGACGTCGCCGGGCAAGCACAGCTCGACCAAGGAACGCCCGAGCTCAGGGCTGGACCCCAGCGCGAGCGCCTCGGCGTAAGCGTGCGTGAGCTCTGGTGGTGCGAGCAGAGCCTTGCGCGTGGCCGCGCGCGAGAGGCGCGAGTCTGCCGCGCAGGCGAGCACCAGCGTGGTCGCAAAGGCGCGCGCAGGATCGAGCGGAGAGTCGGCTGCGCGGAGCGCCGAGACCACGCTCGCCCGAGCGCCATCGTCCGCGTCGTCGCGGCGCTCCAAGATCGAATGCAGCCAATCCAACTGTCTCAGGATCGCGTCGTCGACGGCTGCCAACGCAGGCGACCAGCAGGCCTCCTGTCCGGGGCGTCTCACGGAGAAGGCGCTGGCAATCTCGGACAGCGCCGCGTCCACGGCCAGGCCGAGCTCCAGCACCCGCTCGGCTGCGGGAGCGGCGGTGTTCTCCGGGATCTCGTGGGCCGAAGCCTCGCCTTCGGCCGCCTCTTGTTCCTCGTCGAGATCGTCCACGCTCGCGGCGGCCGGCGCTGGCTGTCCGATGGCTTGGATCGCGTGTGGCAGCCAGAGCAACGAGGCGGAGCCGTCGGCAACCCGCAGCGGGGTCGCGCCTGTCGTGACAGGTGTATGGCCTGCGACCAGAGACAGCAACGTCGGTCGCGCTCGCGCGAGCTCGCTCGAGGCGGTGCCACACACGCGAGAGAGCTCGTGCAGGGCGGGGGCACCTCCGCGCCGCCTGCGGCTGAGCTGCTCGTGCGCGCTCGAGGCCAAACCTCGGCAGTGATCGAGGGCTGCAGAGCAGCGGTCGACGAGCGTCATGAACCGGTCGTCGGGCTCGGCGTCTTGCAGCGCGAGGGCGACGCCTTTGAGCTCGGCGACGGCCGCATGCAGCGGCTTGGCGCGCCCCGGGCTGAGGCGCAGGGCGACCACGCTGATGGCGGGTGTGAGCTCGGTCAGCGACGCATCGATCAGCGTGGCGACACGATGGGCGAGGCTCCGCCTGTGCACGACCGCCGAGACAGGAGGGCTCGTGCGCGCCAACGGCTCGAACACCACGAGCCCGAAGCGCGGCTGAGCACAGCCCACCACCAACAATGTTCGGCTCGCGGCGTTGGCGCCCGTGAGGTCGAGCCAAGCTTGGAGGGCCAGCGTCAGGGTGGCCGAGGCGGCGCCGACCTCTCCGAAGGCAGAGGCTGTCTCGGGCAACGCGACCTCCGTGCCCGGACGCCCCGCGGCCCGGGTCGCGTCCGCCCAGAGCTCGTCGGCGTCGACATCGCTCAGACTGTCGCACACGCAGGCCACCCGTTCTGCCCCCTGGCCGCCGGTCGAGATGGCTGCCGACAACGCTTCGCCCTCGTCTTCGTCAGGGCGATCGATCACACGCGCATCCAAGAGTTGGCCGAGCGCGCTGGCGTCCGCGCCCTTTGGTCGGCTGAGTAGCAGGAAGGCCGCGGCTTCGCCCGGCACTGCGCTCTTGCCGGCCTCTTCTTGCGTCCACCCGGCCGGCACCACCGAGTTCTCCTGGACCAGGCGCGCGATGACAGCGGGGCCCACCAAGCTGTCGACGCCACCCACCACCACCAGCTCGGGGCCATCCTCGCGCTCCAACAGCTCGCTCGCGCGCGCCAGCGCCATCACGCCACCGAGCCTGCCCGCGACCACGGGGGTGATGCGCCCTCTGTCGATCGCGCCGCCCACCTGCGCGGCGATCTCCTGTGCCAGCTCGCGAGGCTCGAGCGCCTCCTCTCCGGGCTCCGCGTCCGGCAACGCGATCACGAGCGGCGCCGCGCTCATCGTCGCGCCCCGAACGCACTCGGCGAGCGCCGCGCGGCCGAGGGTGATCACCCGCTCGCGGCGGGGCGTGGTGTCTGCGAGACCGGCGGCTGGAGCGGCCAGGACCGCGCCGCGATCGAAGGGCATGGGTCGCGCGAGCCACGCGCCTGCGCGCGCCGCCAGGGCCATGCTGCGGGCTCCACCGCCCAAGCCACCTGCGGCGCCAATGCCCACGATTTTGGGCGGGCGCCCCAGCGTCACGGATCCTCAGGCAGATCGTCGAGCGGGTGTGGCTCATCGCGCACCGCCGCGAGCGCTGCGTCGATCTCGGCGCGGACCGCCGGATCTTGCTCGGCGCGCGCCTGCCAGCGCCGGTCCAGCCGCATCCACGCGGAGAGGCCGAGCTTGTGCTGGGAGAGCGCCTCCACCACATCCGCGAAGCGCTCCACATCCATCAAGATCGCCAAGTAGTCGGAAAGCGTGCGCGCCGCCTCCTCGGGCGTCGCGAGCTTGTCCTGTTCTGCCACGAACATGTCCCCGTAGAGCATGGGCAACGCGCCCTGACCGTTGGTCACGTCAGCAGCGAAGCGCTCGAGCCAGCAGCGCTCCTCGAGCATGAACCGCTCCTCGTCGAAGCCATGCTGCTCGAGCGTGTGGGCGCGTTTGTCGGGCCACTCGGCGAGCGCCGCCGAGATCAGCGCGTAGCGCTCGAGGGTGATGCGCGGCTCCGGCGCGACTTCGCCCCAGGTGAGGTGGCGGTGAAGCTCGAGCGTCGGGTCGTCCGTCGGCGGTGGGGTTCCCTTCTGGGCGTCTTCCTCCGTCCAAGCGAAGCGCACGGAGCCTCGCTGTGCGTCCGACAGCCGCTCGCCCGGGCTGCGCTCCTGGCCGACGCGTTCGAGCGACACCACGAAGCGGCGCAGGCTGTCGGGGCCGGTCACGAGGCACCACGTCGCGCGCCAGGTCAGCGTGACGGCGCCGCTGTCGCTGTCGATCGCGATCGTGTCCAAAAAGGCGGGCACCGGCAGGGCCTCCAGATCACCGACGTCGCATGTGATCACGGGAGCGAGCCGCGGCAGGAGCAACGTCTGCTCACGCCCTGCGTGGCGCGCAAATAGCCCCGTGGTGCAGAGGCGGTGCGCGTCCGTGGCGCGGGCGCGGTCGATGCGCATCTCGGGAGGCGCGGCTTGAAACAGGTCTGGATCGCTGCCGGGGGTGGGGTGCCCCCTGACGAAGCGAAGCTCGTTCCTCGAAGGAGCCAACCGCGTGATGGTGCCGCCCCACGCCGGTGAGAGGTAGGGTCCGATCAGCGGCAGCTGCGTGGCGGGCGCGCCTGCGCGGAGCACTGCCGTCTGGAACAGGAGGTTCTCGTTCTGGGCGCTGTCGATCCGGACCGAAATGGGCAGCGTGTCGCTCGCGGAGCTCGCGTAGGCGTGCCCCACGATCACCACGTCGGTCGCCTGCTTGTACAACGCGAAGTCGCTCGCGTGGTCGAGCAGCTCGCTCGCGCCGCTGAAGCGACTCGCGAGATCGAGCCTCATCGCGGGCGCGGGTGCTGGCGCGAGGGTGTCGCCCTCCTCGGGGTGCTGCAGCGCCAGCTTGACGATCAGCGACAGCCACCACTCACCATCGCGCACGTAGGTGGTGGCAGCCACTGCCGCGTCCAGCTCGCGATAGCCGTCCGGACCCTCGCACTGCACCACCACCAGCCTCGGGCATTGTTCGCCCAAGAACTGCTCCGAGGGCTCGGTCATCTGACGATCCTCACCTGCCCGCCAACGAATGCCAGCGCCAGGCCGACCCCACGGGGGATGTTGCCGCCCTCGATCACGATGGGCGAACGCTGGTCTGGTCCACGCGCGTAGAGCACGCGACCGTCCATGCCAGGCTCGAGCGTGACCGGAGCCTCGGTCACGCGCACATCGGGGTGGTCGAGCGCCTCGCCCCACTCCACCAGAAAGTCCGCCTCCACGTCGTCCCGGGCGGCGTCCGCGGCCAGGGCGAGCTCGGTGGTGCGCAGCGCGAACAGCTGCGTCAGCGTCTTCAGATCTCTCCGTTCGAACGCGGCTCGCACCGTCCGGACCAGCGCCCTGGCCTCTTCGAGTCGCTCCTCCGGAAAGGGAGGGGCCCTGAGGAAGTCCCACCGCGGAGCCAGCTCGGGCCGAGAGAACCGGTGGCTCAGCACCGTGCGCAGTCCACCCGGCTCGACGCGCGTGATGGCCGGGTCGATCACGGTGGCTGCCAAGATGTCCCCGGGGTCTGTGGGCATCTCCGGCGCGCCTCGCAGGATCGCGGCGTTGCACAGCGGGAGCTCATCGTCGCCTGGCTCCGCCGGCAACTCCTCGATCGACACCGTGACCAGGTTCTCGCCCGGCTGCAGGTAACCACCGAGGTGCAGGCGCAGCGCGACTGGCTTGGCACTGAGCACGCGAGCGATCTCGAAGCCGTTGGCGAACGCGACCAGGGCGTATCGCTTCGTCAAGAGCTCGAGGCTCAGGTACTCGTCGGGACTTCTCAGCGAACTGGGACCCATCGTTCGTCGACGCGGGAGAATACGACGTTAAAGGCCATCGGTCCCTTGCCACCGCACAAGACTTGGATGGGCGGTGCGCGGTCGCCGTCGCGGAACACCTCCACCAACCGCCCGCCGCTGTAGCTCTCGAATTGCAGGTCCTCGTCCTTCACGGGGACCACCATCCAGCCGCCCTCCAGGGCCGCGAACGACTTCAGGGTGTCGCTGCTCTCGTCGATCGCCTGCTGAGGGTGGCGGCCGGTTGCGCGCGCCACCTCCTCGAGCTTCAAGGTCGACAGGGTCACGTAGCTGTCGATGTCCCTTCGCTCCAGCGTGAGCATGAGCTTCTTGAATGCCTCGAGCAAGGCTGGCTGGTCCTCCAACATGAACGGACGTGCGTCCTCCCAACGGTAGCGGCCAAAGGTGTCCACGAAGCTGACTTCGTGGCGAGCCACCTCCACGTACTCGTCCTGCTTCAGCGTGCGGTGTGCGAGCCGCCAGTTGTGACGGAAGATGGTGGTGCGCTGATCGGGCCCCAGCATGTGGAACAAGTGGACGTCCAGCATCGCGTCGGTGGGGACGGTCTCGCCAAGCGGCTTGGCGAGCACCGAGAGCACGTTGGTGCCCTCGATGACCATCGAGTTCACACGCACGCCGTCGGTCTTCATGATGCCGGGGCGCGCGGAGCGCGCGGCCGGCCAACCGTTCACGAGCACCACCGCATCGAGCCCGTGGATCGCGGTCTCGAGCACATGAGAAGGAAAGTAGGCTGTCATCCCAAGATCTTGACGGGCTCGGTCTCCCACACTGACTCATCCCAGCCGAACTCGATCTCGTACGACTCTTTGCCCGCGACCAAGCCGCCGAGCGAGGCCATCGCCTTCTGCTTCAGGTTGTTCTTGAAGTCGCTCCAGCTGCTCGACAGTCGCCCCCACCAGCTGCTTCGGTCCTGCGCGCCCGGGTCGCTGTTGCCGATCAGCACGAACAGATCCCAGGTGATCTCGAGCACCAGCTTGGGACGCGGAATCTTCATCGTGCCCACCACCGAGAGCGGCCACCACTCCTTGACCTTGCCGCCGATCGTGATGCTCACCTCGACGTATGCGCTGCCCTTGACCAGGGAGCCGCCGTCGCCATAGTCGCGGCGCGAGGCGTCGCGTCCGTAGTTCCTGAGGTTGGGGTTGTAGTTCTGGCGCTCCAGCGCCGCCACCGAGAAGCCGACCGCGACTGTGCCGGTGCCACCCACCTCGAGCGTGGCCGCGCTCGGCTTGACGCTGAAGTTGCCCTGGTAGTACTTGCGCCACTCGACTCCCGCGGTGACGCTGACCTTGGCCGAGACTTTGATGAAGAAGTAGCCGTCGATCAGCGACCGCTGCGTCGCCCATTCACAAATCGCGTTCAGCGCTCGCAGAGTGCGCATGATGGCCACGAGCGGTGGGAACGGCAGGGGGATGTTGAGCACCGAGTAGCGAAGCTCCGCCGTGACGTCGAGGAAGGTGAGCTCGCCCTTCAGCGCCATCATGCAGTAGCACTTCCACCAGTTCGCGGCGGCGCCGCCTTCCTCTTCGGTCCAAGCTCCCTCGGACGACAACGTGCCGTACGGGTTCTTGAAGGTGAACTGGAAGTTCAAACGCGTGCGTTGGAACAGGTTGGCCCACTTGCGCCCCCAATCGCTGAAGGGTGCAACCTCGATCGAGAACGGCGCGACCTTGTGTTTGGGGAACGCGAGCACGGTGCGGTTGAACGTGCCCTCGTGCGCGGTCAGCACCACCTCGTACGTCACGGGGCGCGTGCTCGGCAGCTCGTACAGCAGCGCCTGGAGGCCGCTGCTGTTGCGCGCGTCCCCGCCGGGGATCTCGAGCTCCGCGGTCTCGCCCGTCTTCTTGAAGGCAGCGGCTTGGCACACCCACAGGGCGTGCTCTGCGCACATGGCGTCACCGACCGTGGCGGTCATCTTCAGCTTGGAGCCCGCGATCACCTCGATCGTCGCGCGCTGCGCGGCGGAGTCCTTGTTGCTGGGCAGGCGAACGGACTTCTTCTCTTTGCCGCCGGTGATGACGGTGGTGCCGTCGTCCTCGAGCTTGAAGCCCGCGACCGCGCAGCCCTTGGGCTTGGGCGGCTCGGGCGGGGGCGGCTGCGGCGGGGGCGGATCCGTCTTCTTCTTGCCGGTCTTGCCCTTGCCTTTGCCCTTGCTCTTGGTCTTGCCGTCCGCGTCCGGGTTGATCTTCTTCTTCTGGCTGTCCTCGAACTCCTTCAGCAGTTTGTCGAGGCCGGCCTTGTCCGTGATGATGCCGAACGAGTTCTTCGCGTTCTGCTCGGTCTTGTGGCTGAAGCAGAGCACCTTCTTGCCGGTGACGAACACGTTGCCGCTGCCCGCGCCCGGCGCGCCGTTGGCGTAGCTGTTGATGGCGTTGCTCTTCACTCCGGGCCACGTGTCGATCGGCTGGCTCTTGGGCGGGTCGCCCACCTCCACCGGCTCGTTCCAGACCTTGCCGTCGTCGAAGCGCACCGTCGCGGGCCAGTTCCGCGCGATGTGCTCGGAGGCGATGAAATTCGGCAGTGGCGTGGGGACCTGGTGGTTCACCTTGCGGATGTCCACGATGGTCACCGCGTAGTGACCGCTGGTCGAGGTGGCTACCGCGAGGTTGTTGGCAAAGACCGTCGACGCCATGCTTCACCTATTCGAAATCGGCCCGCTTGGAGAGGAGATCGTTCTTGCCGGCAGCCTCGATCGACACCTCGGCGGTGGTGTTGAGCACGATGCCATCGGCGGAGAGGATGACGCTGGTCTTGCCCACTTCGAGCTTGAGGGTCTTCTCGGCGTGGAGCTTGCCGGTCGCGCGCGCCTTGATCATGGTCTTGGCCTCGTCCGACGCGAGCTTGATGGTCTTGGCCTTGGCCAACAGCGTCGCGCCGATCTGAGTGGCTCGCGCGATCCCGACCTTGAGCGCGAACTGTGTCTTCACGGCGGTGATCAGCGCGGCGCCGATGGTCTCGACGCGCAGCTTCTCTGTCTTCTCCTCTTTGCCTTGGCCGGCCACCTCCACGATGGCGCCGCCGACGGTCAGCGTCTGGAGCACGCTCGCGTTGGTGGTGTTCTGCTTGAGCGAGGCCTCGAGCTCGACCCCGCCCGTGGTCTCGCTCAGGCTCTTGGTCTCGGCCACGTTGTCGAAGCCGCCCACGCGGCGCAGGTGCGAGGCGCCAACCTTGATGCTGCGCGACCCGGCGACCGTGAGCTGGTCGGCACCCTTCACGTCGCGGGAACGTGAGGCGCCCACGGTGATGCTCTGGTTGCCATCGACGGCCAGCACCTGCTGCTTGGTCACCTTGACGGTGTTGTTGGCACCGATCTCGATGGTCTCGTCCTTGACGATGGTGTTGTCCTCGATGTGGAGGACGTCCTCCTTCTTGTTGCGTGCCACCACGATGTTCTGGTCGCGCTCGGCTTGCACGGCCATGAGCTCGGTGCCGGCGGCGTCGTCCATCCAGATCTCGTTGTGACCGTCGCGCCCTGGCGACGACAGCGATCGCAGCGCGCTCTTGGTCTTGCCCGCGGGCAGCGCCTCGGGGAACGGATCCTTGCCGTTGTACACGCGCCCGAGCACGAACGGCCGATCTGGATCGCCGTCGATGAAGGCGACCAAGACCTCCCAGCCGATACGCGGGATCGCCGCCGAAGTGCCGGTGTTCTCCTGCATCACGGGCACCCAGTGAGAGGAGGTCTCGGTCTTCAGCTGGTAGCGGTCCCAGGTCAGCTGGATCTTCACGCGACCGTATGCGTCCGTGTAGATGTCCTCGTTCGCCGGGCCGACCACGGTGGCGACGAGCGGGTTGGTGATGCGCGGCTTGGGCGTGGTGCGCAAAGGGCGGAACACGACGCCCTTGGGCAAGGCTTGGAAGCGCACGTCGAGCTTGGTGCCTTCGCCGGCCTCTTCCGAGCCGCGCGCGTAGTCGTGCTCGACGGAGACGATGGTGATCTCCTCGCCCGGCACGCCCACCTCTGCCAACGAGTCGTCCGGCACCAGCTCGATCATGCGGCCACACACCAAGCGGGCCGTGTCGCTCGAGCCACGGATGCGCTGCGACTCGGCAGCGTGCGCGTCGGCGATGAGCTTGGCGAAGCGCTGCCCTTCGCCTGCGTTCTCGTATTTGCCCGGGTAGCTGTACAGCTCCGGCCCATGAATCGTGTCCTGATCGTAGCGAGGCAGATCGGCGGAGACGTCCATGGGCGCGGACGGTGCCTCCAGGTTCCAGTCGCGCAGGCTCACCTTGCCCGGGCGCATCCGCGCCGAACGGCTCACGTCGAACACGCTCTCTTCACTGCGCGAGAGCGCGCCGGTCGCGCGCCATTGGATGGTGGGGCTGCCCTCGATCGGCTCGTAGGCGTGGGGGCCGTCGCCCAGGATGATGCCGTGCGAGAGCTTGGAGTCCTCGGGGCGCTCGTCGGGGTCCGTCCACTCCGCGAAGGTGTAGAAGATGCCCTCCTCCTCCAAAAGCCGGTGCACGAAGTCGTACACGCTCTCGCTGTACATCACGGTGTACGGCCGGACCTTGTAGCTGTCTTGCAGGCGGTGGATGGTGCCGACCCCGTTCTCGTGCAGGATCTCGCTGACGATCTGCGGCACGGTCTTGTCCCGGAACACGCGGCAGTCGGTGCGGTGCTTGAGCGCAGAGAGGCGCGGCTCGAGCACGATCACGAGCTCCGGCTCGCCGGCCGCGGTGCCCTCGAGCCAGGCCTCGGTGACGATCGCGAACAGGTAGCGAGCGCGCACACCTGCGCGCTCGATGCTGAGCAGCGCCTCGTTGCCCACGAACTCCTCGGGGTCGGGCAGCTCGCCCTTCTTGGTGCGGTAGTCGATCTCGAAGCGGTACGGCTGCGAGAGCTGCTCTCTGCCACGCACGCGCCGCGCGGCGTAGGACTTTTGGCGCAGCTCGAGGAAGTACTCGTAGGGCTCGGTGGCACGCAGGTCGAGGATTCGGGCTTGGCTCATGGTCGTCTCCTCACCCGCCGCCGTTCATTTCGACCTTGGTCTTCTTCACGGCGAAGCCGGAGGCCCCGTCGAGCTGAATCTCGGGCGACACGATCTTGATGCCCTTGTCGTTGAGCGTGATCGACGACCCTCCACACTTGAGCACGACTTCGGTGTCGCTCTTGATCACGATCGACTGCTTGGCCTTGGCGTCGAGCGTGGTCGTGACGATGTCGAGCAGCGCTTTGGCGGTGTCGGAGAACGCCTCGGTCACCAGCTGCATCGCGCCGAGCACGCGCTCGCTGTAGGTCTCCTTGACCTCCACTTTGCGCGACAAGCCGTGCTCGAACTTGAGCGCGCCCACCGTCTGGATCGCGACGCCGGCCTTCGCCGACAGCTTGGACAGCTGCCCCGAGACGCCTGGCAGGCTGGTGAGCTTGCCCGCGGCGGCCGCGGCCTTGGCCGGCAGAAAGCCGAGCGCGGTGTTGGCGTCCACGGTGGAGCCGACCACCTCGGTCATCTTGCGTGGCGTGGCCTTCACCACGGCACCTCCGACCAGCTGGTTGATCATCATCGCTTGCGCCTTGACCTCGCCGAGCGTGGCGCTCATGTGCACCGCGCCCACCTTCAGGCTGCGCTCCTTGCCGGCGGTCTCGATGTTCACCCCCGTCTTCAGGTTGCGCGACGCGCCGATGGTGATGCTCTCGCTGCCGTCGATCAGCTTCTGCCGATCGGCTCCCACCTTCTCGCTCTGGTTGGCGCCGACGCTGACGGTCTGATCCTTCTCGATGTGGACGTCGTACGTGCCGCCCACGGTGAGCGAGTGGTCCACGCCGATCTTGTGCACCATGTAGCCGTGCACGACCTCTTCCTTGTTGTTCTTGACCAGGACGTTCATGTCGCCCGTGGAGTTGATGAACATCTCCTCGGCGCCCTTCTTGTCCTCGAAGCGGATCTCGTTGAAGCTGCCGCCGCCCGGGCTCGTGGCGGTGCGGTAGGCCACGCGGGTCTTGTTCTCGGGCAGCGCGTAGGGGGGCGGGTGCTCGGCGTCGAAGGTGCGTGACAGCGCCACGGGCACGTCGGCCGAGCCCTCTTCTGCCAAGCTCAGGATGTTCCAACCCATGCGCGGGAACATCATCGAGCCGGCCACGCCGCGCTGCGCGACGCGCACCCAGCGTCCCGAGCTCTCGTCACGTTTGCCCTCGCGATCCCAGTGCTGCTGCAAGCGAACCCGGCCGTCCGAGTCGGTGTGGATCTCCTGGCCGGCTGGCCCCACGACGGCGCCCGTCTGCAAGCCTGGCGTCTTGGCCGGCGGCACCACCAGCTCGGGCCGGAACGGCAAGTCGACTGGCAGCGCGTGGAAGCTCACATCGATCGGCTTGCCGGTCCCGAGCCCGCCCACGTTGTCGATTGCGAACGAGGTCCCGACCACCACGTAGCGGCCGTCCACGCGCGCGAAAGGGTGCCCCGCCAGATCGAAGACGCGACCAGGAGCGAGGCGTACCGAGGGCGTGGAGCCCTCGAAGTTGGCCGCGAGCACGCGAGCCCTCTCGGCCGCCACCTTGGCGCGCTGGGCCAGCACCGCAGGGTCGTCGTCGCCAGCGCCAGGCGCGTCGTAGTACTCGATCGGCATCGCGTCGTTGGCGGGCTCTTGCGCGGCGATCTTGAAGCTCGGCCGCTTGTAGTCGAACGAGCCCAGGCTGAACTTGCCAGGGGTCGCGCGGGGCCGCGGGCCGATCTCGCGCAAGAAGGCGTACGCAGACTCGAGCCCTGTCTCTGGCCGGTAGGCGATGCGCGCGCCCTGGGGCGCGCCCGAACGCCAAGCGGCGTCGTCGAGATCGGGCAGGGCAGGGGAGTGATCGCCGACCACCAAGATCGAAGCGGCCGCGTGATCGAACCAGAAGAAGATGCCTTCCTCCTCCAGCAAGCGTGTGACGAAGGTGAAGTCGCTCTCGTTGTACTGCACCGTGTAGGGGCGGACGCGGTAGTCGCCGCGAATCTCGAAGCGCGCCGGCAGCCCTGCGCTCTGGAACACCTTCTTGGCGATGCCGATCACGTCCAGGTCGTGGAACGCGCGGCAAGTGGAGCCGAGCGTCAAGCGATAGAGCTCTGGCCGAACCACGAAGCGCACGGTCGCCTCGCCGACCTCGTGCACGCTGACCTCGGCCTCGGACACCAGCCCTTGCACCGTGCGCTCCGAGCCCCACAGGTCGCGCAGCGTGAGCGTGGTGCGATCGCCCGCCACCCGCTCTGGCACGACGGCACCGCTGCCGCCGCGGGCAGCCGACACCGGCACGCGCGCGTGCCCCTCGAAGCGAAACAGCGTGGACAGACGCTCCTCGCCCTTGAGCGAGAGCAGCAGGACTTGCCCCAGCGAGCCCAGCTCCACGCTGATGCGCTCGGGCAGAAGAGCTCCGACGTCGACGACTTGTGCCACCTTCCGCCTCCTCAGCTCTTCGACAGCTTGAGCATGTTGCCCTTGAGCTTCAGGCCACCATTGGCCGTAATGCCCATCTTCGAGCCCTTCATCACCAGCGAGCCGGGCTTCATGGTGAAGCTGGCGCTGTCGCCTTGGATCACGAGCTCGCTCCCGGCGTCGATCTCGACCTTGGTCTTGCCGGAGATCTCGATCGCCTCGGCGGCGTCCCACGTGGTGGTCGCGCCCACGTCGATCTTGCTGGTCCCGTCGCTGCGCTGCACGATGTCCTTGCCGGCGCCGCGTTTGACCAAGCCGAGCACCGTCACCTTCATCTTGCCGGTGACGTCCTGGTCGATGGTGATGGGAGTGCGGGTGTACTTCACGCCGCCCACGGTCTCCATCCAAGCGAGCTTCGAACCCCACGACATGGGCCCGAGCGAAGCCTTCACCGTGGCGCCGCCCACCAACACCTTGATGCTGGTGACCGCGGTCTTGGAGATGCCGCCGATGGTGAAGGTGTCGATCAGCTTGTCGACCTGGTCCCAGCCGATGGTGAACTCGCGCCGCCCGTTCTGTCCCTTCGGGAAGAAGGAGTCGTACAGGCCACCGGTTGCGGTGCTGATCGCGCCATCGAGCTTGCTGGTGAGGCCCTGTTGTAGCGCGCTCAACGAGTAGAGGTCTTTCAGGTTGTTCACGCCCGGAAGCAACCCTTGCACGGTGCTCGTGAGCGAGCTCTGCAGCGTCGACTGGATCGATCCGGGCAGGCCTGGCAGCGTCTTGTTCAAGCCGGACATGGCGCTGTTCAAGCCGGCGTCGAGCGCGCCGCCCAAGCCCTTCTCCTTGAATGCCTTCTCGGCGGCCGCTTGGGCGTCCTTCAGGATCGACTGGCCCTGCTTCTTCAGGTCGCCGAGCACCGCGTCCTTGATGGGCAAGAGCGCGCTCATGGGATCCTTGAGCACGCCTTGGATCGCCGCGAGCGGGTTGATCTGCGCCAACGCCGACTTGGCGAGGGCTTTGAAGTCGGGGATCTTGATGCTTCCGACCAGGTTGATGCGGGTGGCGCCCACCTTCTCCGAGTCCGACTTGGACACGGTCTGGTGTTGCCCGCCGCCGATCTTGATCGACTCGCTCGCGCCCACCTTGAGCGACCGATTGCCCTTGACCTTGAGCTCGCTGGTGTCGTCGTAGGTGGCGCTGTCGTTCGCACCAATCGTGACCTTCTGGTTGCCCTGGATCAGGCGCTTGAAGTCGGCGGTCGTGGTGTGCGTCTCGTTGAGGCCGACCGTCTCCGACTTGTCGTTCTTGATCAGGCCGCTCAGATCGCGCTCGGCCTGCACCGAAATGTGCTGGCTGCCCGCCGCGTCATCCATCTTGATCTCGCTGAAGCCGCCAGTGGCAGGGCTCGAGGGCGTGTGCACCGCCATCATCGTGGAGTTGGCGGGCTGCCCGTAGGTCGGCGTCATCTGGCCGTTGATGGCACGACCGAGGCCGACGGGCCGATCAGGATCGCCGTCGATGTAGCCCAACATGACCTCCCAGCCGGTGCGCGCCAGCGTCATCGAGCTCGACGTTTCCTGGAGCAAGCGGACCCAACGAGAGTCTTCGTCGTTGCCTTGCGCCTCGCGGTCCCAGTGCAGCTGTGCGCGGAACCGCCCGTACCGGTCGGTGTGGATCTCCTCGCCGGCGGGCCCCCGCACCATGGCGGTGTGAATGCCGTCGACCGTGGGGCGCGGAGTGCGAGGCACGGGTCGGAACGGCCGCTCTTTGGGGATGGCGGTGAAGCGGTTCTCGTAGCGCGACCGCTCCTCGCTGTCTTTGCCGTCTTGGAACGCGCCGTTGCGCGCGGCATGCTCCACGCGCACCAGCAGGTACTCGCCCGAGAAGAGCGCCACCGCCTCGCCGTCGACGGCGAAGCCCATCCCGGCGGCGAAGTGGGGATCGTTGCCCTTGCCTTCCAGGTACACGGCCTCGGCGCGGTAGGCCTCGATTCGCTTGGTCGCGAGGCGCTCCCCTTGCGCGTTGTTGCGGTAGCCCGCGGGGAAGACGTATCGCTCGAGGTCGTTGTCGTACTCGCCCTCGGCGGCGGTGCGCAGCGACTGGTCGGGCGTCTTCCAGTTGTAGTCGCCGAGCACGACGCGGCCGGTCGTGATGCGGCGGCCCTTCCTTGCGACGTGCAAGCCGACCTCGCCGCGCGCCATGCCGGTGGCGGCTTCGAGCAAGGGGTAAGGTTGCCCTCCGCGCAAGAGCTCGGCGGCCTGCGACGTGTCGCGTAGGAGCACCGCGCCACTCTCGTCGAAGCTGTAGTAGATGCCCTCGAACTCGAGCAGCCGCTCGATGAACGTCAGGTTCGACTCGCGGTATTGCGCCGTGTACTTGCGCTTGGGCAGCTCCTCGGTCAGCGCCCAATCGTGGGCGACTTGGCCTTCGTCGAGCAGCTTGGAGATGATCTCGCGCGCCGTCAGGTTCCTGTATTTTCTGGTGCTCATGCCGAGCCCGAGCGGCCAGAGCGAGTCGAACAGGTCGAGGCGGAAGCGGAACGTCGCGTCCTTGTGCTCGATGTAACGAGCCTGGCCGAGGCGCAGCGTCCACACGCGGGAGCCGATCGGCGTCCGCGTAGCGGGGGAGCGGCGCTCCAGCGTGAGGGTGCATGCCTCGAGCAGCACGCTGCTGAACGCCAGATCCTCTGGGCTTGCGATCTCTACGCTGGCGTGGGTGCGCTGCGAGAGGCCTTCACGGATCTCCAGCGACACCACCTCGAAACCCGTGAGCCCCGGGATCTCCAGGCGGGCCTCGATGCTGGCTTCGGTGCTCTGTCCGGCGTTGCCGTCAGCGGCCATCGCGTTGCTCCTTCGGCGCATAGAGCGCCACCGGGCATGTTACGCGGCCGGCCTCGGGGATGTCGACGACTCGATCAGGCGCGCCGGTGTGTGGTTTGATGCCCAGCGCGTGAGGGTCCGCGGACAGAGTGAGGTGGTTGTCCACATTGGGGCGTGGGGTGCGCGAGCGCACCTCGGCCTGTCGGCGCTGCAGGTCGCGATGGCAGCGCGCGCGCTGCAGCTCTCGCCGCAAAGGACGCCCTTTGCTGACGCTCACGGGGGGCAGGCTGGCCTCGCCTTTGCCCCCGCGCTCGGTCAAGCGACGATCGGGTTCGACCGCTTCGTGGCGCTCGCGGTGCCCGCGCTGCGTGAGACCTGCGGCGCGGGCTCGTCGGCGACGCCCGTCGCGATCGTGCTCGCGCTGCCAGACAAGGACCGCCCGGACCAGCGGGACGCGCGCTTCGAGCATGAGCTCTTGCCAGCGATCGCGCGCGCCGCAGGCCTCACCTTGGACTCCCGCAAGAGCCGTGTCGTGCGCGCAGGCCATGCCGGCTTTGCCCACGCGCTGGCGATCGCGCTTGGCGAGCTGGGCTCATGCCCCGCGGGCGTCGTGGCAGGCGCGATCGACACGCCGTTCCACCCAGAGGTGGTGCGTTGGCTCGACGAGCGCGGCAAGCTGATGCGCGTCGAGCACGACGGCGGCGGCGCGCCCATCCCGGGAGAGGCTGCGGCCTTCGTGCACTTGAAGCTCGAACGCCTGACGCGCCGCAACCGGGACGCTGCCAGTCTGTCTTCGGTCGAGCTCGGAGAGCAGCGTGAAGGCGAGGGCAGTGGTCTCGGCCGGCTGCTTCGCCGGGTGGGCCGTGGCACCGCGCGTGGGCCGCTCGCGTGGCTGCTCTCCGACGTGAACGGCGAGCCTCAGCGCACCGACGATTGGCTCGCTGCGACCGACGAAGCGCATGATCTGCTCGCAGACGTCGTGCACCAGGATCTGGTGCAGCACACCGCCGACGTGGGCGCGGCCGCGGGCGCGTTGCTCGCCGTGATCGCGCTCACTTGGGCGCGAACCGGGGCCGTGACTGCGCCGAACGTGGCGATCGCCACCAGCGCCGACGGCGCGGAGCGCGGCGTGTTCGTGCTGGACTTGCCCAGCGCGGGGCGCGGCTTCCGTGCGTCCACCACTTCGCCCCTGGTGCACCCGCTCGGGGCGTCGCCGCTCGCGGTCCGCCCCAGCGCCGCCGAGCGCGCGGAGCTGCGACGCCTGGTGAACAGCTGCTTGGAGGACATCGGCAGCATGGGCATGCTGCTCACGCCCGGAGCCGCGGGAGAGCCGCCGGCGGAGGAGGAGGCGAGCCGCCGGCTGCTCGACTGCCTCGATTGTGTCGCCGCGGTCGGCACGGCCGTGCCCTTCACCGTGTCGGAGCCGGAGATCTTGCGCCTGCTCGACGAGCACGTGGGCGCGCGCGCGGGGCAGAGGCCACGCGAATTTGCGGCCTCCTTCGTCAAGGCCCACCTGCGCGCGCCCCGAGCGCGTAGCGCGCAGCGCTAGCGCTCGCAGGGGTTGGCTAGACCCGCTTGGCGACCATGCGCACGGCGCGGCCTTCTTCGCCCCAGGGGGTGACGTTGGTCATCTGCAGCACCAAGTCGCCGTCGGGGCGTACGGAGAGCACCGAGCGCCACCCCCAGTCCGGGCCGGGAGGCGCGGCGTAGGTGCCGGTGACGCACATCAGGCCGAAGCCGCCGGCGACGCGCGGGCAGGACATCACGCTGGTCTGGTGCCACGTGTCGGTCCAGTCGGCGCCGCTGGGCGTGAGCTTGTACGAGCCCTGCTGCGGCTTGCCTTGGTACGACCACTCGTAGCGGATCACGCCGTCGGCAACCTCGATGGCGCAGTCACACCACTCCGCCTCGTTGCCGAGAGGATCGAGCCACAGCTCGCCGCGGCCAACGAAGCGCGATCCCACCAGCTTGGAGAGTTCATCGCTCGACATGGCGCCGGCGTATCCGAGCCCGCGACCACGCGCAACGGGCGCCGAACGCTCCGCTCCGTTCAGCGTTTGGGCAGCTCGACGCCATCCAGGAAGCCGCTGGCGAGCTCTGCGTCCCACGCGTCGTGGTGCAGCGCGGCCATGGCGGAGAACACGACCACGCGGTGCTCGGCCAAGCGAGAGCTGTCACACGCCATCCGCATCTTGCCCTGCATCGGCCGCTTCTGGCAGGTGAAGCCGAGCTCGCGGCCGGGCAGGCCGAGCACCGGCTTGGGCGCGGTCTCGTTGGCGCTGCAGCCCATGCTCTCGAGCGAGCTCTTGATCATGCCGTCCATGCCGGCGTCGCAGTCGTAGCGCGTGACGTTGGTGAGCGTGACGCTCGAGGCCGTGAGCAGGCGGTGGTCGTCAGCGAAGCGCAGCTCGCTGGCGTCGAGCGCGAGCGGATCGTCGGCGCTGGGCGCGGGGGCTCGGCGCTGCTCGACGGGTTTGCCAGGGAAGCGCGCCGAGAAGGTCTTGGCAGCGTCGTCGAAGCGCGGCCAGTCGGCGATGGGCGGCAGCTTGGAGAGCGGCGGCGCCACCTGCTCGGCGGCGGGCTCGCTGCAGGCGGTCAGCGCGAGCAGCGCGGCGATCGCGCGCGACGTGCTCACGCGGCTCTGGCCTGCCGGCGCAAGAACAGGAGCGCCCCGATCACGAGCAGCAGCTCGGTCACGACCCACACGATCTGCGCCCTGTCGGGCGCGCCGTCGAGCACGAAGCCCACCACGCGCGCCGCCGCGATCCACGCCATGGTCCAGAGCAGCAACTTGGCAAGCAGCACAGGGAGCGGTCGGAACGCGTCCGCGTGCATGACGAACGCGCCCAGGCCAGCCACGGCGCCGCCGAAGGTGGCGCGCAGGTTGATCCGTTGTCCCACCGTCTCGGCCGGACGCTGGAACGTCGTGCGCACGAAGTCGGGGCTGAAAATCAGCACGACGCCCGCGAGGACCACCAACGCACCGAGCGCGAGGCGCAGCTTGGAGCTCATGGTTCAGGCCGGGCAAATCGGCGCGCCGGCCTCGCACGTGCCGAGGTTGCAGTAGCCGCCCGGGCACTCCTCGTCGGTGTGGCACTCGAACGCGCAATAGAAGCCGACGGGGCCGCCGCAACAGGGGTTCCGCATCAGCGCGCAAGGGAACACCGGCCCCTCGCCGCACGTGCTGATGCAGGTGGAAGGGATGCAGGATCGCACCTTGTTGCCCACCGTCCCGGGCGGCGCGCAGATCGCGTCGTCGCCGCAGTCGGCGTCCGTGGTGCACAGGTCCATCGCGCACTCGTTGTGGGGCTCTTGCTTGATGCCGCCGCAGAACGGCACGATCGGCGTGCCCACGCAGATCTCACCCGCGTTGCACTCGGTCGTGTCGCAGCAAGCATCCAGCGCCGACTTGGTGCAGCCGGTGGCCTCGACCACCGGGAACTGGCACACGCGGTAGGAGCCGTTGAGGTTGATGCAGGTGCCGCCGGGGCAGTCGGTGTCGTCGTCGCACTCGCTCAGATCCGGCACGCCGCCGCCGGCGCCGCCGCCGCCGGTCGCAGCCCCGCCGCC
>CAZXMG010000031.1:0-95300 GCA_964641275.1 uncultured Polyangiaceae bacterium | reverse complement strand
CCTCCGCGTCGGCCTCCCCGGCGACCTCGGGGGCGCCCTCCGCGGCGCCAAGCGCCAGTGCGAGCGCCAAGGCGGCCCCAACCACGAGCGCCAAAGCAGGCTCGCCGCCGGAGAAGCCCAAGGCGCCATGACGCCGATCGACGCCTTCTTTCGCGCGCGCGAAGCCGCCGAAGAGCTGGCGCAGGCCCCGTCGTCGGTCGGCCTCTCCGCCGTGCTCGAAGGCGCTTCGGAGGTGTCGCAAGAGAGCGGCTCGGACCGCTCCTTTGGTCCGTTGCCCTCGCGCCACGTGCTGCTCGTGCTCGATCGTGGGTGCCGCGAGGCCCGCGGTCCCAAAGGCCGCGCCGCCATCGCGCAGATCGCGATCTCTCGGCGCACGTTGAGCTGGGGTCCCGACTTCGCGCGTGGGGCAGCGAGCCTGTCCATATCGCTCGCGACGGGCGAGCGCTTCGCCGCGGCCGAGGCGCTGGCGGCGACCGAAGACGACGCCGGCGACGAGCTCGAGCCGCTGCGGGCTGCGCTCGAGGCGTTCGTCGCCGAGGGCGGCGCAGCTCGCGCCGAGGAGCCCGAAGCGCACGCGGCGCCGCAGGGGCCGCGTTTCGCGCTCGGCTTCGAGGGCGACGCCGTGGTGCTTCGCGACCAGGAGAGCCGTGGACCGCGTGAGCACGTCGGTCGCTACCGCGCCATCTCCTTCGTCAGCTTGCTCCTGGCCTTGTCGGCGCTCGTCGCCTGCGTGCAGCAGGTTCGTTCCGGGGCGCCGCTGACCAGCGTGATGGGCTTCGGCGCCGCAGTGCTCGTCGCCCTCCTGGCGGCGTTCGCCATGTTCGAAGTGGCGCGCTACGCGGCGAAGTACCGGGCCGAGAGCGCGCCATTGGCCTGGTTTGCGGACGACTGCGTGGTGGTGATGCCGTGGGTTTCGCGCGACGGCGCGGTCGACCGGGCGCCCGAGGGACGACTGGGCGCGGCCATCCCACCTCGCGAGATCCAGCGCATCGAAGTGCGTCCTCGCGAGGGTCTGTTCGCGGTGACGCTCGACGGGCCGCACGGGCCGATGGAGGTGATGCTCACTGGCGACGAGAGCGCGGCGGGGCGCTACCGAGCCACCATCGAGCGCCTCGTTCGCGCAGTCGCCTCGCCTCGCCGCCGTTGAGCCGCAGGCTCAACCCGCCAGAGCGGCGCGCAGCGCACGGAGGAACACGTCGTACACCTCCAGCTCGTAGTCGCCCATGTGGAAAACGCGGAACAGCTTGTCCGAGAGCTTGCCTTGCGCCGAATAGATCTCGAACGTGTGCCCGTCGACGGCGCGCGTAGACAGCCGGCGAGCAAGCTCTTCGTAGGAGACCTGGGTGGGGATCTCCAGCGCCGTGCCGATCGAGGCTAGGGGCACCAGCGGCCAGCGCGCGATCGCGAGGCCGAGCCGCTCATAGCCCTTCCGCAACTTCTTGGCCCGCTCCTGGTAGATGCCGTGGCGCCCCTTGACTCCGCCTTGATCCGCCAGGTGCTCGAGCGCAGCAGCGACCAGGAGCAGGCTCATCGGATCGATGGTGTAGGGGTGCGCGCCGCGCTCTTGCGATCGGATGATGTGGAGCAGCTCCAAGCTCGGGGCGCGCTGAGGCAGCTCGGCCATGGCCGCGAGCAAGTCGTCTCTGATCAGGCACATCGTGAGGTTCGGGTGGCTGTGCAGACCCTTGTTGCACGAGCCCATCAACGCGCTGATGTTCCACGCGTCGAGCTCGAGCGGCTCGATGAACGCCGCGCTCACACCGTCCACGAACAGCTTCTTGCCGTAGCGCTTGCACAGCGCGCCCACCTCGGCCACCGGGTTCAAGGTGCAAGTCGAGGTCGCGCCGTAGACCATGGCTACGGCGTCCACCTCGTCGCGCGCGAGCAACGTCATCAGCTTGTCGAGGTCGGGGCGCTCACCGTAGGGCGAGGCGAGGTCGACGACCGGCTGCCGAAGCTGCTTGGCGAAGGCGAGCAGTCGGTCACCGTACGCGCCGTTGCGCACGACGAGGAGCCGCTCTTTGGGGCCCAAGCAGGAGCCCAACACCGCCGCCATCGCGCTCGAGCCCGTCCCGGTGAACACCGCCGCCCGGTGCTGCGTCGCTCCCAGGGCCTGCTCGATGCCTCGCAGCACGCCCGTGAGCAGCGGCGCCAGCCGCGGTCCCCGGGGCACAATTGGGCGCTTGCCGTAGGTGCGCAACACGCGGTTCACGCGCTCGGACAGGTGGAACACGGCGGGGGTCAGCGAGACGACAGTCGCCATCTCTCGCTACTTACCACCAGATGCAGTTGCGGAGATCGTCCCAAACTTCGCGGGCGGATTGATAGCGGTACCCCTCGCGGCGGCGCAGCAGCTTGGCGATGACAGGCGAGAACGGGGTGCCCAGCGCCTCGGCCAGCGCACGCGGCGTGCCCTCCCGGATGAAGCTCGTGGCGTCACCGCCACCTTCGATCGCTTCGGTGGCGCTGCGCCCGGTGTGCATGTGGAACATCAGCAGACCGAGCTGGTAGAGGTCGCTCTGCCGCGTGGTGTAGCCGGCCGTGACCAGCTCCGGCGTCAAGATCTTGGGGTTGGCGACCCGCGGTCTGAACCAGTTCTGACCATCCAGCTGGTGGGCGACGCCGAAGTCGGTGAGCTTCACGATCGGCCACCGGTCCACCTGGGACAAAAGCACGTTCCCAGCGTGCAGATCCGAGTGCACGAGCCCCGCGTCGTGCAGGTACGTCAGCGTGAGCAACAGCTGACGTACCGTCTCGACCATCAGCGGGGGCGACAGCGGCCCCATCTCGAGCAGAGCCTTCAGGCTGGTGTCGCACTTCTCGAGCGCCAAGTAAAAGAGGTAGTTTTCCTCGAAGGCATCGTGGATGTAGACGATGTTGGGGTGGCGGTAGCTGTCGAGGCGCTTCATCTCCTGCGCCCACTCCTCCTTCACCACCTGGTACGGCTTGTTGGCGGGCCGCAGCATTTTGAGCGCGTACGGTTGATCGAAGGGACCGACGCACTCGTACACCGAGCCATAGTGCCCGTCGCCGATCAGCTGTCCCACCAAGTAGCTGCCGCGCGCCGAGGTGAGCGTGCTGCCCGGCGTGGGAAACGGGATCAGTCCGTTGGGACCTGAAGGAGATGCCACCTTGGGTTCTCGAGCGACTCGGCCTAACCTCGCAGTGTAAGCAAGCTGCTCTCCTCCGTGAAGGACCCTCGGGCGGACCTCACTTGGCGCTTCGGTTCTCGACGGCCTTGACCATGTCTGCCGCCTCGGCCCGGTCGATCGCGAAGGCGTCGGCGATTTCCATGATCAACTCTCGCTCGGCCGTGCGCAGGATCTGATCCTCCGCCATCACTGTCAGCGCGAGATCCAACGCGACTTTGCGCGTCGCCAGGTCCCCCAGCTCCGCGGCCACTGCCGCGAGCCGCGGCGCTCGGCCCTCCGCCTCGATGCGTCTCGAGATCTCGCCGAGCAGCGAGTCGAGCTTGTCTCCGGCGATGCGCCTGCTGGTGAGCGTCACCACGTTGCGCACCAGGCGCTCGCGCTCTTCGCTGGCGAAGTCGCCGTCGGCGCTGGCGGCGAGCACCATCATCTCGACCAGCCCCGCCAGCTTGGGCTCATCGAAATTGCGGATCGCTTCGGGCTCGTCCATCGCGGGCTCCTCTCTCACTCGGGGTCGCGGATCTCGCCGGGCTCGCGGTTCACGCACAGGCCCTGTTTGCAGTAGACCGGAGGGCTGTCTTTGCACTCGGCGGTCTTCTGCTCACATTTGCCGTCCGTGACCTGCTTGTTCATCTCCGCGAGCGCGTCGAAGTTCTTCTTGTTGACAGGCTTGCGGCACTCCGGCCACTCCGCCTCTTTGCAGTCGCCATCGTTGGCGCAGGGCTGCGCCACGTTCAGCACGTTCTTGAAGGCCTCGCCGCGGATGCGGTCGCACTCTTTGGGGTCCATCTTCTTTTCGCACCCGATCGCGGCCGTGGCGAGCGAGAACAAGAGGCCCACTGCGAGCACCGTCGCCGCAGCCCAGCGAGCATTGCGAGTTCGTGAGTGGCGCATGTGCGCGCAGGGTAACCCGAAGATCGGGCGAGGTGCACGCGGGTTCCGGCGTCGCTTCGCGCCTCGTCGCCTAGACGGGGCGAAACGGCCTTGCTAAGTCGGCGGGCGTGAAAAGGCTCCTGTTGCTTGCCCCGCTGCTCATGCTCGCGTGCCCCTCCCCCAGAGAACGCCCTGAGCCCAGCGCGCCCAAACCGACGGCGAGCCCAGAGCCGCCCAAGGTCGCCACGGAGCCGCACCTGACCGAGCTCAAGCAGCTCACCTTCGGGGGCGAAAACGCCGAGGCCTACTGGTCGTCAGCGGGCGATCAGCTGATCCTCCAGGCCCGCACCCAAGGCATGGGCTGCGACCAGATCTACCGCCTGAAGATCGGCGAATCGAAGCCGACGCAGATCTCGAGCGGCAAGGGTGCAACGACTTGCTCCTATTTTTTGCCGGGTGATCAGGACGTCATCTACGCCTCCACTCACCTCGGGGGAGACGCCTGCCCGCCCAAGCCGGATCACAGCAAGGGGTATGTTTGGGCGTTGTACGACAGCTACGACATCTTCCGCTCCAAGGTCGATGGCACGGGTCTGACGCGCCTCACCGAGACGCCGGGCTACGACGCCGAGGGAACGGTCTGCCGCAAGGACGGATCCATCCTGTTCACCTCCGTTCGCGATGGAGACCTCGAGCTCTATCGCATGGACGCCGATGGCAAGAACGTGAAGCGGCTGACGCACACCGTTGGCTACGATGGTGGCGCCTTCTTCAGTGACGACTGCAGCAAGATCGTGTGGCGCGCGTCGCGGCCGACCGGCAAGGCCCTCGAGGACTACACTTTGCTGCTCAAGCAGGGGTTGGTGCGGCCCTCGAAGCTCGAGCTGTTCGTGGCCAACGCGGACGGCACCAACGCGCAGCAGGTCACCTACCTCGACGCGGCCTCCTTCGGCCCGTACCTGTACCCGGACGGCAAGCGCATCATCTTCAGCTCCAACGTCGGTGACCCCAAGGGCCGCGAGTTCGAGCTGTGGGCGATCAACACCGACGGCAGCGAGCTCGAGCGCATCACGCAGTCACCTGGCTTCGACGGATTTCCGATGTTCTCGCCCGACGGCAAGAGCTTCGTGTTCGCGTCCAACCGCGCGACGGCTCCCGGGGCACAAGACACCAACTTGTTCCTCGCCAAGTGGGCACAAACGCCCATCAACAGCCTGCCCACCGGCGCAGATCGAACCAAGAAGGACGCACTCTGGCTGTCGGATCCAGCGCGCGAGGGGCGCGGCGTGGGCAGCAAGGGCCTGGAGCAAGCTGGCGCTTACTTGGAGAAGCGGTTCCAAGAGATCGGGCTCGAGCCGGGGCTGGGCAAGAGCTTCCGTCAACCGTTCGAGGTAGCGGTCAGCGTGACCGGCGAGGCCGCGCTCGAGGTGGCCGGCCAGAAGCTCGAGGGCACGAAGACCTTGTCCATGGCCTCGTCGGGCAGCGCCGAAGGGCAGCTCGTGCTGGCCGGTTACGGCATTCAGGGCGAGGGCCGAGACGACTACAAGGGCCTGGACGTCAAAGGGAAGATCGTCGTCGTGCGGCGCTTCGTGCCCGACGAGCCTGCGTTCGAGAAGCAAGATCCGCGCGTTCGTCACGGGGACCTCCGCCGCAAGGCGTGGTTGGCCCGTGAGAAGGGTGCCAAAGCGCTCATCGTCGTCGACCAACCGGAGAAGCCCAAGGCGGCCAAGGCCGGCTGGAAGGAGCCAGAGGAAGCGAAGGCGCCCGCGATGGTGGCCGAGGGAACCGAAGCAGGCATCCCTGTCGCGCTGGCCTCTCGTGCTGCGTTTGCTGCCACGCTGCAGAAGCTTGGGCGCAAGGAGAACGTGGAAGCCAAGCTGACGGTCTCGGTGGCGAGTGAGAAGAAGCCCGTCTTCAACGTGGTTGGGCGCCTGTCGGCTCCCGCGCAGGACAAGCTCCCGGGCGTGATCGTCGTGGGGGCGCACTACGATCACTTGGGGATGGGAGGCCACGGGTCGCTGGCACCCGGCGAGACGGCAGTGCATCACGGCGCCGACGACAACGCCTCCGGAGTGGCAGCGATGCTCGAGGTCGCGTTTCAGCTCAAGTCCAAGGGGGCGCTGCGACGCGATGTGGTGTTCATCGCGTTCTCGGGTGAGGAGCGCGGGGTGTTGGGCTCGAACTTCTTCACCAAGAACGCCCCGCCCGGGCTCGCGCCCGGCGACATCTACGCCATGCTCAACCTGGATATGGTTGGTCGCGTGCGGGAAAATCGCATCGATCTGCTCGGCCACGACACGGCGACGGAGCTGGAGGAGGTCGCTCGCGCGGCATGCGCCGACGCTCGCCTGGCCTGCAATTTCGTGGGCGGGGGTGGCTACGGCCCCAGCGATCAGGCCCCGTTCTACGCGGCTGGTGTGCCGGTCATCTCGCTCTTCTCCGGCACCCACGCCGACTACCACAAGCCCTCGGACACGGCGGACAAGCTGAACGCCGCCGGCATGTGGAAGGCCGCCGAGATCGTCGAAGGCGTGGCCAAGCGCCTCGCCGCGCGACCGACCAAGCTCAGCTACCAAGCGGTCCCCTCCCCTCGCCCGCGCGGCGACTCGCGTTCCTTCGGCGCCTCGCTCGGCACCGTCCCCGACTACGCCGGCGATCCCAAGCAGAAGGGCGTGCTGCTGGCCGGGGCGCGCCCCGGCGGAGCAGCGGAGAAGGCGGGGATGAAACGGGGCGACGTGCTCGTGGAGATTGGGCCCCACGCGATCGGTAGCGTCGAAGACCTGATGTTCGTGCTGGGCGAGGTGAAGCCGGGCCAGAAGATGAAGGCCACGGTGGTTCGCGATGGCAAGCGCGTGACGATGGATGTCACGTTCCAGGAGTCCAAGCGGCACTGAGGCAGCCGACCGGAGCTCTCCCGTGCCAGTGGCCGCGCGAGGTGGCCTGCGGCGCGGTCGTTCAGAGGGAAGAAATCTGCTCTTCTGATTCACGGCAGCTTGGCTGCGCAGTCGTCCTTGGACTGCGTCCAGCTCGTGGACTCGATCCCATCCGGGTCAACGGGCAAGCCAGTGAACGGGCTCGTCGCGTTTGGCGAGAGGACCGCCTGGGCAACCGAGCTGCTTCGAGCGGCTGACCTGGTTCGCCGCCCGAGCCGCGTGCCGGCAGGCGGGAGACGAGGACCAGGGGTCCGCGGAGGTCAAAGAACCTCAAGCTTTGGCGCGGATGCTCACACGGCAGCTTGCTGCTCGCCCGGGGCGATGCGACGGATCGCGGTACATGCGACTTCGCCGCCTCGCCCCCGCTCTTGTTCTCGGCGCTCTCGGTCTGGCCCTCCCCAGCACTTCGGAGGCGGTCCAACCGCACGCGCTGTTCGGCGATCGCCCGGTGTTCGAGCTCCGCGCGCGGCCGGGGGACGCCGCCCCGCGCGACGCCAGCGTGCGCGGCCCGCTGGTGTGGGATCGTGCGCCCCGCTCGGTGGCCGCTGCGTACAACACGTTCCTGCACGACATGGCCCAGCGCGGCGGCTTCGCGTTCCGCGCCGGCTTCGACCAGCGCACCGGTGTCCCGTCCCGCATCTTCGGCGCGGGCGTGCATGTCCCCGGCAGCGTCCACGATCCGCTGGCCGCAGAAGCGTTCGCGAAAGAGGTCATCGCTGCGCACGTGAGGTTGCTCGCGCCTGGGGCGCGCGCGAGCGACCTGCTGCTCGTCTCCAATGATCTCGACGCGGGCACCCGCACCCTCGGCTTCGTGCAAACGTCCGACGGTCTGCGTGTGCGGGGCGGCCAGGTGAGCTTCAGATTCAAGAATGATCGCTTGCAGATGATCGGCTCCGAGGCGAGGCCGTTCGTGCCCAGCGCCAGCTCGTTGCCCCACCTCGGCCAGTCCGACGCGGAGAAAGCCGCCGTCGCGTACGTCCAGGACGATTTCGGCCGCGCGGCCGCGCGTGGCGTCGCCGCCGTCGAGATCCTGCCTTACCGCGCCAGCGACGGTCAGCTTCGTTACGCGCGCGTGCTGCCCATCGAAGTGGAGACGCTCGACGTGCCGGGCCGCTTCTTGGTGTTCGTCGAGGTGGGCTCTGGCGAGCCCGTCGCGCGCGAGCAGCTCTTGCGGTTCGCCAGCTCGAGCGTGCTGATGCGCGTGCCAGAGCGGGCGCCGACGTACGGCATGCGGGTGGACGCGCCTGCCGTGCTGGCCAGCGTGAACTTCGAAGGCACCGCGGGGGTGACGAACGAGCTCGGCGGGCTCAGCTGGATGGGCAGCGACCCCACGCCGATCGAGCTGTTCCTCACCAGCAGTCGGGTTCGCGTCTGGTCGGACACGACCGCCGAGGCCTCGCTGCTCGTCGCGCTTGCGGACGCCACGCCGTTCGTGTGGGACGCGAGCGACGACGAGGTGGTGGACGCTCAGCTGAGCGCGTTCGTGCACTCCGAGAAGATTCGAGAGTTTGCGCGAGGTTTCGCGCCGCAGCAGAGCTTCTTGAACACGCAGATCAAGGCCACGGTCAACATCGACGACGTGTGCAACGCGTACTCTGACGGGACGACGATCAACTTCTACATGAGCAGCGACGCGTGCGAGAACACTGGCCGCCTGGCCGACGTCATCTACCACGAGTTCGGCCACTCGCTGCACTACCACGCGATCATCGAAGGGGTCGGCGCATTCGATGGCGCGCTGAGCGAAGGGTTCGGTGACTACCTGGCCGCGACGACCACCGGCGACCCTGCCACTGCGCGTGGCTTCTTCAAGGACTCCGATCCGCTGCGCCACATCGACCCTCCCAACAAGGAGCACCGCTGGCCCGACGATTTGGTCGGCGAGGTCCACGAGGATGGTCTGATCGTCGCGGGCGCGCTGTGGGACATGCGCACCGAGCTGATCGACAAGCTCGGTGCCGCAGAAGGAGCGCTCCTCGCGAACACGCTGTTCTATCAGGGCATGCGGCGTGCGGTGGACACGCCCACCATGTACTTGGAGGTGTTGGCGGCCGACGACGATGACGGCGATCTCACCAACGGCACCCCCAACGTGTGCGAGATCAACCGCGCCTTCGAGCTGCACGGCCTGCGCAGCCGGGGCACCTCCAGCTCCTCGCTCGGCGTGGTCCCGCTCAGCACCGCCGGCTACGAGGTCGAGGTCGCGCTCACCGGGCTGTACCCGCAGTGCCCCGAAGACGTCGTGCTCGGCGGCACCCTCACCTGGCGCGATCGTGAGAGCCCCAGCAGCAGCGGGCAAGTGGAGCTCGCCTCCAGCCCTACTGGCTTCTTCGGCACCATCCCCGAGCAGCCCGCCGGCACGGTGGTGAAGTACCGCATCGACGTGGAGCTCGCAGGCAACACGGTGAGCTTGCCCGCCAATGCAGCCGACCAAGAGTACGAGCTGTTCGTCGGTGAGGTGCTCCCGCTCTACTGCACCGATTTCGAGAGCGATCCAGAAGCAGAGGGCTGGACGCACGGCCTGATCAGCGGAGAAGACATCGAGGGCGCCGACGACTGGATGTGGGGTGAGGCCAACGGCTCCGCGACCAACGGAGACCCCGCCGAGGCATTCTCGGGGGAACATGTGTTCGGCAACGACTTGGCGCTGATGGGCCAGTTCAACGGCCTGTACCAGCCCAACAAGGTCAACTACGCAGCCATGCCCGTCGTCGACGTGCAAGGCCACACCAACGTGCGGCTGCAGTACCGGCGCTGGCTCAACGTCGAAGATGCCCACTTCGACCAAGCGAGCATCAAGGTCGGCGATACCGTGGTTTGGCAGAACCTCGACAGCGACGAGGGCGACGGCTCCTCGACGCAGCACCAAGATCGCGAGTGGCGCTTTCACGACGTGGACCTGTCCGAGGTGATCAGCGCCGAGGGTACGGTCGAGGTCCGCTTCGAGATCGCCTCCGATGGTGGTCTGGAGATGGGCGGCTGGACGCTGGATGATGTTTGCATCGTGGCGCTGGTGGAGCCTCCGCCGTGTCAGGGCGACGCGTGTGGCGAAGGTGGAGTCGGGGGAGCGGGTGGCGGAGACGCGGCCAACGATCTCGAGGACCCGGAGCTCACGCCCGAAGGGGGCTGCGCTTGTCGCGCGACGGCAGCGGGACGCGATGGCGACCTGCTGTGGGGCCTCTCGCTGCTGGCGTTGTTCGGCCTGCGTCGTCGCCGCTGAGCTTCACGGACAGAGCCCGGTGACGGCCCGCGTCGCGCTTGCGCGATAAGGGCTGTCTTCCGGGCAGCGTTGGTAAGCGCGGCGGGCGAGATCACACTTCCCGCTCACGGCCGAGAAGATCACCGTCTGACAAGGTGACTTCTTCTCCTTGTCCTCGGGTCTCTCGGCGCTGACCTCGGCGCTGGCCACGGACGACGGCACCGCCGCGGAGGAAAGCGGCGGTGCAGAGGTCGGTCCTGCGGGTGGGGCTGATGCGGTGGCCGTGGGACTGGTGGCCGTGGTGGAAGGAGCCTTCTTCTTGGGCTTCGAGCTGGTCGCGCCCTCTCGTAGGAAGAGGAACCAGCCGAGGCCGCTGGCGAGGGCGCCGACCAGCACCAGGATCAGCGCGATCCACGCGTAGCGACGGCGCGGTCTCGCCAAGCTCGAGAGCTCGCTGGCGTCTCTGATGGTGGGTGGCAACAAATCCGGCATCGTCACGCGAGCACGCCGAGGGGGCGGCTCGGACGCAGCCATCACGATCGTGCCCTTGCTCGAGCGCATCGCCGCCGTCTCGCCCGGCGGGAGCGAAATTTCCGAGGCGCTCATCTCGTGGAACGAGATGTCCGGTGCGCTAGCTGGGTCTCGGATCGTGGCAGGCTCGCTGCTTCCAAGTGATGGAGGCGGCACTGGAGGCGCGAGCCCTTCTGGGCCCAACACCAACGTCGCCGGACTCGGATCGGCCTGCTTCACGTACGTTGGGGCCTCGCCCTCGCTGTCGCGTTTGACCCGGGTGCGCTGCTCGGAGTCGGGGTCCGACGGTGGGGGACCATGCGCCTCGGCGTGGGGGGTCGCAGCGCGATCGGTGGTTGGCGCGGCAGACGGTGGGATCGAGCCGGCGCGCGGGCTCTTGGCCGGGGGCGCGTGCGAAGAGGAGCGGCCTCCGTCGATCGCGGGGGCACGCGGCGGCGGCGGAAACGGCATGATCGACGCGGGTGTGGGCAACATGGACGACGCGCGTCCGGGCGCCATCGTTCCGGTCCCGATGGTGAACTCGCCGAAGAACTCCCGCATCGACTGCGGACGTTGATGCGGCTCCTTGCCGAGCGCGCGATGCACGGCGCAGCGCATCTCGAACGGTACAGGCACCCCATGTGAGTCGACGGGCGCGGGCGCGACCCCCATGTGGAGCGCGGCCCATTCCAGCGGATCGTTTGCGTTGAACGGGAGCTTGCCGGTCAACATCTGGTAGGCCACGACGCCCAGGGAGTAGATGTCGCTGCGCGCGTCCACCTCCTGCATCGTGAACTGCTCGGGGCTCATGTACGGCGGGCTGCCCAACACCACGCCGAGCGGCGTCAGCTTGGGATCGCGGCTGTCCACCCGTTTGGCGATGCCGAAGTCGAGCACCTTGACGAAGTCGGGCGCGCCCCCCGGCGACGTGAGGATGATGTTGTCGGGCTTGAGATCGCGATGAACGATGCCGTGGTCGTGCGCTTCCTGCAACGAGCCGCACAGCTGCCCCACGACCAGGTCCACGCGCTCGGGGCTGAGCGGTCCGTCCTTGAGGATCTGGGCCAGTGATTGACCGCTCAGGAACTCCATGGCGATGAACAGATCGCCCTGCGCCGTCTCGCCGTAGTCGTAGAACTTGATCGTGTTGGGGTGCTCGAGCTCGCTGACCGTGCTGCACTCGCGCAGAAAGCGCTGCGTGTCCTGGTCGCGCCCGGAGTATTCCGCCAAGAGCACCTTGATCGCGACCTTGCGCGAGGTCTTGCCCATGGCTTGCTCGGCCGCGTACACGCGCCCCATGCCGCCCTCGGCCACGAGGTACTTCACCGTGTAGCGATTGGCCAGCAGCTGGCCAACCAGCGGGTCCTGCGCCGCGACCTCGATCGCGTGACCGCACGAAGGACAAAACTTCGTCCCGGCCAGGTCCAAGAACTCTTTGCAACGAGGACAGCGCATCGAGCGTAGGCTTCAGCCTAGCGCAATCGCATCGCGCAGGCGCTTGTGCCTTGGGAACGCTCGCAGACGATGCGCGCTTTCCTCGAGCTCACTTCTTGGGCGCGGGCGCCTTCTTCTGCTTGGCGTCCGGGAGCTTCAGCTCCTGCGGCTTTCCGGGGCCGGTCAGCTGGCGAATCGGGATCCCGTTGTCTTCCCAGCTGACCTCGGTCTGCCCTGGGGCGGCCGCGGTCTGCGGGCCTGCGTCGCTGATGGGCAGAGGCCCGAAGTCCTCTTCCTCTTCTTCCGCAGCGGGGGTCGAAGCCGCTTGCGCCACGCCGCCGCGACCGATCGAGCTGCAGCCAGTGCAGAGAGCCGCGAGGAGCAATGCGCTGAGGAGCGTTCGAGCCAACATGGGCAACCTGTCTACCTCATCCAGCACGCCTTGGGTAGGACAAAGAACTACATTGTGACCGGGTCAGAAAATTCTGTTGGTACCGAACCTACTTGTCCCGTCCCTCGAGCATCTGGACCGGAGAATAGAACGACACGCCGCGTGTGTTTTCGTCGATCTTGAGCGGGTAAAGGAGCGGCGCGAATGCGCGCTGTGCGCAGTCGAGGTGCTCGCAGGTTCGGCACGTGACGCCGACGGGAACGGCCGCGTCGAGATGATCGAGATCCACGCCGTCGGAGTACACCAGCTCCCGCGCTCGCTTCACGTCGCAGCCCATGCCGATCGCCTGCACTGTGTGCGGCACGTTGTAGCCGCCGCGATCGCTGCGCAGCGTACGCGCGATACAGAAGTAGACCGCGCCGTCTGGCATGCGCGAGACCTGCACGCGGATCATGCCTGGCGTGACGAAGGCCGCGTGGACGTTCCAGCGGGGGCACGCGCCGCTGAAGCGCGCGATGCGGATGCCGGAGGCACTGAACCGCTTGGAGATGTTGCCGGCGATATCGATCCGCATCAGGTGAAACGGCACACCCTCGTGACCCGGTCGCCCGAGCGTCGTCATGCGGTGGCACACCTGCTCGAAGCTGGTGCCGAAGCGGTGGCCGAGCAGCTCGATGTCGTAGCGTTCGCTCCGCGCTGCCTCCAGAAAAGGCTCGTAGGGCATGAGCAACGCAGCGGCGAAGTAATTGGCGAGCGCGACCCGACCGAGCGCGATGGCCTCGCCACTGGTCAGCTCGGGCGCGTTGGCGAGCGAAGCTTCGATCTGCTCGCCCGCGCACAAGAGGCCGAGCTGATGTGCGACCTGGAAGCGCCGTGAGCGCGGTGGCAAGACCTCACTGATGCTCAGCGTCTTGCGCGCGCCGTCGAAGCGTCGCATCGCCTTCCGTTCGTCGCCCACCCGCAGCAGTCTGACCTGGATGCCGAAGCGCTTGTCCAGGAAGCGAACGAGGCCCGCGTACATGTCGTCGGCGTCGAGGCTGGCCTCGCGGTGAATCTGCTCCGCCGCGGCTTCGAGCAGAGGGAAGTGGTTCTGCTGCCTCTGGATGAGGTCCGAGACCTCTTCGCTCGGCATCCCCGCGTGGGCGGCGCCCATCCCAGGCCCCGCCTGATCGAGCCGGTCCGACAGCGCCTGGACCGAGCCGCGCGCGTCGACGTAGGCGCGGTACAGCGTGATCAATGCGCGCGCCACAGCTGGCCGTTCCACGGAGAGCTCGCGCGCGTCTTCGGCAGACACGCCTGCCGTGGCGAACAAGGGGTCTGCCAACACCTCGGCCGCGTTGTCAGCCAGCTCAGCGTCTCCTTCTGCCGCGAACGTCGCCAGGTCGAGACGAAATGTGGTCGCCAACTTCAACAAGACCGCCGCCGTGAGCGGCCGCCTGTTCGCCTCGATCAAGTTCAGGTAGCTCGGAGAGATGCCGAGCTTGTGGGCCAGCTCGACCTGCGAAAGTCCCTCTTGCTTGCGAAGCTCTTTGATCTTTGCGCCCAGATGCGCCGCCTTGGCCATGCGCGTCATTTACTATCATTGACACGTTCACACTCAATAAGTAGTCCTGTTGTAAACTTGTAACGTATTAATCTTATTATTCTAATTGATCGTTTCTCGAGGAGAATTACAATGACACACGTGACAGCGCATGGCGTCAAAGTGGCCGCAGCGCCCCGCGGGGTGGACGACATCCTGAGCGCGGGTGCGGTGGCGTTCGTGGCCGACTTGGTGTCGCGCTTCCGCGGGCGCATCGACCGCGCGCTGCACGAGCGGGTCGCGCGCAAGGGCAGCGCGCTCGGGTTTCGCGAGGAGACGCGCGCCATCCGCGAAGGCTCGTGGACGGTGGCCACGTTGCCAAGCGATCTGCTGGATCGACGCGTGGAGATCACCGGGCCCGTCGACCGCAAGATGGTGATCAACGCGCTCAACTCGGGCGCCAACGTGTTCATGGCGGACTTCGAGGACGCCACCGCGCCGACCTGGGACAACCTGATCCACGGTCAGCAGAACTTGTTCGAGGCGGTGCGTCGCACGATCACCTTCGTCGATCCGAGCAAGGGACGCCGCTACGAGCTCGCGGCGCGCCCAGCGACGTTGCTCGTGCGCCCGCGCGGGCTCCATTTGCCCGAGGCGCATTTCGTGGTCGATGGCGTGGCCGCACCGGGGTGTCTGGTCGACTTCGGCCTGTACTTCTTCCACAACGCAAGCGAGCTCTGCGCGCGGGGCACGGGCCCGTATTTCTACTTGCCCAAGCTGGAGCACGCCGACGAAGCCGCGATCTGGAACGACGTGTTCGTCGCTGCACAGGAGGCGCTCGGCATCCCGATCGGCACGATCAAGGCGACGGTGTTGATCGAGACCTTGCCCGCTGCGTTCCAGATGCACGAGATCTTGCACGCACTGAAGGATCACGCCGCCGGCCTGAACTGCGGTCGCTGGGACTACATCTTCAGCACCATCAAGACGCGACAGCATGAGCCGGAGTTCATCTTGCCGGATCGGGCGGCGGTGACGATGGAGCAGCCCATGATGCGGGCCTACACCACGCTGCTCGTGCAGACTTGCCATCGGCGCGGGGCCTTCGCGATGGGCGGCATGGCCGCGCAGATCCCGATCAAGAACGATCCCGCGGCGAACGATGCGGCCCTGGCCAAGGTGCGCGCCGACAAGCTGCGCGAAGTGAAGGATGGTCATGACGGCACGTGGGTGGCCCACCCCGCGCTCGTGCCGATCGCCAGAGAGGTGTTCGATCAGCACATGTCGGGACCGAATCAGCTTCAGGTGCTCCGCCCCGACGTGGCAGCCTCGGCGGCGGACCTGTTGGCGGTTCCCAGCGGTGAGCGCACGGTCGAAGGCCTGCGCCAGAACATCCGCGTCGGCATTCGCTATCTCGCGGCGTGGCTCACGGGTCAGGGCTGCGTGCCGCTCTTCAACTTGATGGAGGACGCGGCGACGGCCGAAATCAGCCGCAGTCAGGTGTGGCAATGGATTCGCCACCAGGCCGACGTCGGCGGCGCCCCGCTCGACGCCGCGCGCGTGCGCTCGGTGGTCGTCGAGGAGATGGACGCGCTCCGGGACGAGCTCGGCGAAGACGCCTTTCGCCGCGGGCGCTTCGACGAGGCGCGCGCGCTGTTCGAATCGATGGCCACCCGCGACACCCTCGACGATTTCCTGACCTTGGAAGCCTACCCGCTGCTTCGTGAGCCCGTTCCTGAGAGCTAACCCTGGAGATCCCCATGAGCGCTGCATTGAACTTCGTGCCCAAGACCGTTCCCGATCGCTTCGCCGGCATCGTGCGGCCGTACAGCCAGGCAGACGTGGACAAGCTGCGCGGCAGCGTGCGCATCCGCTACACGCTGGCCGAGCTCGGGGCGGCCCGACTGTGGGAGCTCTTGCACACCGAGGAGTACGTGGCGGCGCTCGGCGCGCTCACCGGCAACCAAGCGATGCAGCAGGTCAAGGCTGGCCTCTCGGCGATCTACCTCTCCGGTTGGCAGGTGGCGGCCGACGCGAACCTATCCGGCGCGATGTACCCCGACCAGAGTTTGTACCCGGCCAACAGCGTGCCCGCCGTCGTGAAGCGCATCAACCAGGCGCTGCTGCGCGCGGATCAGATCGAGCACGCCGAGGGCGGGCGCCGGCACTGGCTCGCGCCGATCGTCGCCGATGCGGAGGCTGGCTTTGGCGGTCCGTTGAACGCGTTCGAGCTGATGAAGGGCATGATCGAGGCAGGCGCAGCCGGCGTGCACTTCGAAGATCAGCTCGCCAGCGAAAAGAAGTGCGGTCACATGGGCGGCAAGGTGCTGGTGCCTACGAGCCAGTTCATCCGCACGCTGGTTGCTGCGCGGCTCGCCGCGGACGTGATGGGTGTGTCCACACTGGTGATCGCGCGCACCGACGCCGAGAGCTCCAAGCTCATCACCAGCGACATCGATCCGCGTGACAAGCCGTTCCTGACCTCGGAGCGTACCGCCGAGGGCTTCTTCCGCATGAACGGTGGCGTCGAGGCCGCCATCGCCAGGGCCGTCGCATATGCGCCGTTCGCGGATCTGTTGTGGTGTGAGACGCAGACGCCCGATCTGAGCGAGGCGCGCCGCTTCGCCGAGGGAGTGCACCGGCACTTCCCGGGCAAGCTGCTCGCGTACAACTGCTCTCCGTCGTTCAACTGGAAGAAGCACCTCGACGAGAGCACCATCGCCAAGTTCCAGCGTGAGCTCGGCGCGATGGGTTATCGCTTCCAGTTCGTGACGCTCGCGGGCTTTCACACGCTCAACCACTCCATGTTCGAGCTCGCCCGCGCCTACAAAGGCGAGGGCATGGCCGCCTACTCCCGGCTGCAACAGGCCGAGTTCGCCGCGGAGCCGCAGGGCTACACCGCCACCCGCCACCAACGCGAAGTGGGCACTGGCTATTTCGACCAAGTCGCGCAGGTCATCAGCGGCGGCGCCGCGTCGACGCTCGCGCTCGACGAGTCGACAGAAGCGCACCAGTTCTGAGCCGAGGCGATCTCAGTTCGGGCAGCACGCGCTCACCCAGGTGGGCGCGTTGTCGCGTCTCGTGCAGCCCTTGCCGGCGACGAGCTTCACGCGCGCTTCCCAGGTGTTGCCGGTCCAGCGATAGGCGGCGGGTTTGCCAGGATAGTTCTTCTGGCAATCACCGTCGTCGCCGGGCGTCCGTGCCACGCTGATGGGATCATCCGGGCTGGGCATCTCCCCTGCCTTGATCTCCGACTTGGGTCGATGCGCCATCGGCTTTCCGTCGCTGCCGATGGGTGTGCACTCGGTGCCGTTGAACCCATAGTTGGGCTCGCACAGCGGCGCGCCGCGCACACGCTTGCAGGCGTGGCCGACGGGCTCGGAGTCGACGGGGCAGATCACCGGGCTCGGGTTCTTCACGCAGCGAAAGCCCAACCACGAGTTGGACTTTGTAGGCTCCCAGTGGCTTCGGTTCTTCACCCGCAGCCACTTGGGCCAGCGTCTGCTCCAGCTGCCGCCTTTGAACAGCTTGCGCTTGCCTTCTCGCGCCTCCTCGGGGAACAGCGAAAACCAGCTGTCGGTCCACTCCCACACGTTGCCGGACATGTCGAACAAGCCGAACGCTCCGGGCGCAAAGGAAGCGACCTTGCAGGTCCCGCCGGGGTGGCTGTAGCAAGCGATCTGCGTGGTCGGATCGTTGTTCCCCCAAGAGAACTTGCGGCCCTCGGCGCCTCCGCTGGCGGCGTACTCCCACTCCGCCTCGCTGGGCAGGCGCTTGTTCACGAACGCGCAGTAGCTCACTGCCGCGGCGTGATCGATGCAGTTGATCGGGTGGTCCTCGTGGTTCGGCATGCTGGCCGTGCAGAACTGGTCGTCGCTGTTTGCGGGCGGGCACTTGCCGGCCTGGACACACTTCGCGTACGCGCCGGCGGTCACCTCCGTCTTGTCCATCCACAGCCGCGCGATCGAACGCTCATGCATCGGGTGCTCTTCGGGGTTGCCTTGACCCACCGGTGAGCCCATCAAGAAATATCCCTCCGGGACGACCACCATGTCCGCTGGCGGTGAGCTCCCCTCTGCCATCGGCGCGACCGCCGTCACTGCCGCAGGGCTCGCCGACGCGCTCGCGATCGTGCTGCTCGCGGTCGCCACGGGCGCGCTGACCGCGAGGGGCGGTTTGGGGTCGGCGTCTTCCGAAGGTGCCGGCACGGGCTGCGGCTCACAGGAGCACAGGCCCATCAACGCGAGCGCGGTCCATCTCGTCGCCACGGCGCGGTTCTAGCAAAGCTGGGGGAGATTGGCCGCTTTTCGGGGGATGGGGAGCTCAGCCGTGGATCTGCTCTCGGAAGAAGGCGTTCACTTCCGGATCGTTGAACCGTTCGTAGTCGATCACGAACGGGGCCACTTGGGTCACACCGCCCTTGTGGCGCATGGTGAGCGCCATCGGCGTGACCTCTCGGTAATTGCTGTCCGCCGGCAGGTCGTCGTTGGTCTTACCGCCCGCCGAGAACAGATTGAGCAGCCGCGCGTCAGGCTCCGGATAGATCTCCTTGAAGCCGCTGATCACGCGCTCGTGCCCTCGCACCATCGTCGTGCAGCCGATCTTGTGCATGAACGACCGGAACTGACGCTTGCCGAAGGCAAAACGCGCAGACTGCTTCTGGAGCTCCACGGGGACGACGTCGGCCTGACTCGGATCGCTCCACAACATTTGGAAGCGAATCTCGGGATCGTTCAACGAGTCGAGCCCGATCAGCTTCTCCTCGATGGTGTCGTCACGCGGGATCCCGGCGTGGACGAACATGGTCTTGTCGAACACGAACATGTTCGGGAGCGCTTCGAACAAACGCATGTACTCGGCAAAGACCTCGTCTCCGGCCACCGGCTTGAGGTCCGCCATGGCTTCGCTGGGCTTCACTGCGCCGAAGATTCGGCCCTTGATCTCGACGTAGTACTCGTGGTTGCCGCGCAGCGGAATCACGTGATCCGGCACCGTGAGGTAGAGCTGCAGCACCGTGCGGAGGATGCCGTTGTAGCTGAAGCGCCCGCGGTCGATGTAGTCGCCCAGCAGCACCAAGAGCATGTTTGGCTCGCGCTCGGGATCGTCGTGGTACCGCTGCACCTTCTCGAAGAAGTCTGCCTGGAGCAGCGCCGCCTTCAAGCACGAGTAGCAGCCGTGCAGATCGCCAAGCACCAGGAGCTCGTAGTCCTTGCCCTGCGGTGGATGCACGATCACGTGCCCATCCATGAACGGGGCGTCCTTCTCGAAGTCGGAGAACGTGTGGCCCAGGCCGAGCTTGCCCCTGCCGCGCTTGCGGCTGTCCTCCAGCTGCACCATGGCGCGTTTGAGCAGATCGACATCCCTGCCGGCCTGCTCGCGAAAGAGAGTCGTATCTTTGGCGTAGTTCCACTCGGTTTTGGTGAAGAACGGGTGATCGTTCTTTTGGGTAGGCAGCGTCCGCACCGACTCGATCACCACCGCGCCGTCGACCACCTCCTCGAGCTCCTCGTCACCGAGCTCTTGGGGGGCATCCATCAGCGCCGCCATCTCTCTGCGCAACATCTCTTCGGCGTGATGAACCTGCCCGTCGGCGTGGATCAGCTCGTCGGCTGTCTCGAGCAGCTTGTGGCGGCTACCCTCGTCGAACTGACGAAAGAGCTCGAGGCAACGCAGCTTGAGCCGCGAGAGCGCGAACGCACCTTCCTCCTCGCCGTCGGCGGTGGGCTCCGCCAGGTTGTCGCGGATCTCTCTGTCGATCCCCTCGAGCACCTCGTGAAAATGTTTGGTCCATTTCTCGCTGACCTCGCGCTTGAGCTCCGGGTCGCGGTCGCCCAGCGCTTGGTTGGCTCGCCCCTCCACGAGCTTGGCGATGAAGCCCCGCAGGAAGCCCTTCTCGGCGTGGTCGAAGTCCCCATCCACGTACCCGAATGCGGTCAGGTAGTAGATGATGGCGTGCATCTCGCGCTCGGCGATCTTCGGATCTTTGCTGAAGGACATCATGGGCGATCCGCGTCAGTGTACACGGCCCGGCCGGCTGGGCGCGCCCGCCGTGGCGTAGGCGCCTGCGCCGGCAGCGGGCGCAGGCGCAGTGTCGTGCGGGAGTGAGCCGCGCGGGGAGCGCAGGTACACGAACGGCGTCGCGAACGCGAAGTTCGACACGCGGGACGTGTACACGTCGGCGTAGCGCTCGATCTGGCGTGCAAAGTGGCTCTTGTCGTTGCCGGCCCACATCGTCGGCCCCCAGGTCTTGTTGCCCACCTCGCTGGCCCGCTTGGCCAACGGAGCCACGCGGTCGTCGAGCGCCGTCAGCTTGGCTCGCAGCGCGCCGATGGCCTGGTTCAGCTCACGTTCCTCGTCGGCGTGCTCGGGCAGACGCGGGCCATACCCGGCTCGCATGCGCGTCAAGAGCAGGCGCATCGTGCAGTGCTCGCGCTCCAGCGCCTCCTTCTCTTGCATCATCGCGGCGAGCGTCTCCAAGTCTCGCTCGGCGTTCAGCGAGGCGACGATCTCCTGCTCAAGCTCGCGCACGATCAGCGCGGTGCGCCAGCGCAGCAAGTTCTTGGTCACGTGCACGTCGCCGAACATGTGATCGCCCACGTACAGGATCTCGTCTCCCGATACGCCCAGCGAGCGTTCGACGGTCGCGGCGTTGCCGCCGTAGTACGCGCGCCCTTTGTTGAGCTCACCCACGCTCGGGCGCAACAGCCCTTCCTCGCTGGCCACCTCCAGCGGAGCCATCTTGGTGGAGAAGAAGTCCGGCTTGTTGGCCGCGACGATGACCAAGTCGAACAGATCGCGCCACGTCATCGGCGCTGGCAAGAATGGATCGAAGCTGTAGCGCATCATCGCCACGGTGTAGGACCACTCCGAGTTGGTGATCAGCATCAGCTGCTTCCCGGCGGCTTTCTGATCCAGCAGCGCCAGCGCAGTGTCTGGATCGAGCTCCACGAACTTGTCAGGCTGCTGCATGATCTCGGCCTTGAGCTCGCCCTCCATGTGCGTGAGATCGATGTGACGCCGGGTCAGGCCGTACAGCTCGCGGTACGAGCGCGGACCGCTGAGCGCCCCTTGGTCGAACAGCTCGACCAGCTGGGAGAACATCGTTGCCTCGCTGAGCGAGAAGAGTGTGTTCAGAAAGACCCAGCGCGGCTCGCTCAGGTCCACGACCGTGCGGCTGTAGGCAGCACGCAGCTCCTCGAAGCTGAGGGGACGAGTGCCGTGGGATGCGCGCTTCACGTAGCCAAAGCGGTTGGCCTTCACCACGTTGCCCAGCTCGCGGTCCACCACCAGGCCGCGGATGATCGCCTCCGGATCGAAGGTCAGGTGCCCGACGGGCAGGCCCACCGCCACCAGGCGCTCGCGCAGGTGCTCGTAGGCGCGCCGCTCCCACGCCTCGATGTTGTAGTGGACCAGCGTGTAGTCCATGTCGTAGCCGATGGCCTTGACCGCGCGCATGTTGAGCGTCCGGTTGCAGAACAGCCCGCGCTCGCGCGGCAGCGGCGCCATCGGGTCGGTGAAGGGCGACATCCCCCTCACCTACAGGGAGCCTGTCATGGGCTCAAGATCCAGGCGGTCACAAGCGTCACAACACCTGGAACGTTTCGCGGCCGAGCTCGCGGCCGTCGGTGGTCTTGACCACCGCTGCCCACTCGCCGCGCTCGGTGATGCCCTTGCTCGATGCCCAGGTGCGCCAGCGGGGGGACGCGCCCACCTCGAGGGTGACGTTGCCCCTGTGAGGCCCCTTCGACGGCGGCTCGAATGACACCACCACCTCCGCCTGCTCCCCTGGGTTCGACAGCTCGACGAACGCCACGAGCTTCTCGAAATCGCCCTTCGTGAACGAGGGGGCCACACCGACCGGCTCGCGCGTGGTGCGCTCCACGCCCGTGCCGACCACCAGCCTTCGCAGCGTCAAGGCGCTGCCGTGGGCCTTGGGTGCAGGCGCCACCTTGCCTACCGACACCTCGGCTGTCGGCTTCGTGCTCGCGACGGGCACGACCACCGGGCTCGGCGCCGCCGACGAGGTAGGCGCAACCAGCACCAAGCGCGGGGCCTCCTGCAGCGAGACGTCGTGCTGTCGCTCGGAGCACCCCGACAGCAACAGCCAGGCCAGTGCCAAGAACCCGGTCGACATCGAGCGCTTCATGAACCGTTCTCCTTTTCCTCCGCCGTGGTCGGCGTCGGACAAGGTGGGTGCAACTGCCCTGCCACGCAGACCCAGCCCGGGAGCGGCTGAGAATCCGCCGCCGCCCTCCCGCAGGCGTGTTCCGTGCGACACGGGAGCGTGTCCCAGGATTCGCTCCGCCTCCGCGATTGGGCTAGGCTTGCCCATCATGGAGCTTTCACGATTGGTTGGCTTTCTTGGTGCGACGGCGGCGCTTTCTCTGACCGGACTGATGGCCGCGGCGTGTGGTGACTCTGGCGAGACGGTGGCGGATCCGGAGCTTGCGTTCGAGCAGTTCGGGGATGCCCTGCGCGAGGCGCAGTGCTCGCGCGCGGTGCGGTGTCGACTCGCCCCCGACGTCGAAACCTGCAAGGCCGTCATCTCGTCAGATGCATGGCTGACAGAAGCCGTGGCTGCGGCGTCGTTCGGTGACCTGACGTACGACCCCAAGGCAGGCAAGTCTTGCGTCGATGCGCTGGAGACCGCCACCTGCGAGACGTTCGACCTCATACCTGGACCGGTTCGTGAGATTTGTGACACAGCGTTCGGCGGCCGACTCGCTCTTGATGAATCATGTGTGGCAAACGCACAGTGCCAAGGTCTTGACTCCGCTTGCGCGGGCTCGTGCGGTGGGGGTTGCTGTGCGGGGACTTGTCAGGGCGCTGCCGCTCAGGCCCAAGAGGGCGAGGTATGCGACGACGTGGTTCCGTGTGCTGAGGGGCTGCGATGCGTCCTTGATGAGACCATGACGTTTACCGAATGCCAGACACTGGCCGGCCCGAACGAGCTCTGTCCTGAAGGACTGTGCGTGGACGGCTACGCTTGTGATAGTGGTGGCAGCCAGCGCTGCTACAAACAAGCCGCGACGGGTGCCACATGCAATGCTGCGCTCGCATACGCCTGCGCGAGCCTGGGCGAGATCTGTGACCCAGACAGCTCCGTGTGTGTCGCGCGTCCTGAAGCGGGGCAGCCCTGCCTGGGGCCACAAGCGGCTTGCGCGTTCTACACCTACTGCAACGCGGGCACCTGCGAAGCCCTCCCCACGGTCGGCCAGGATTGCGTCAACGGCTACTGCATGGGCAACCTGGAGTGCGCCGAAGACGGCAGCACGTGTCAGCCCCTCCCCGGCCCCAACGTCTGCCTGTCCTTCTGATGAACCACACAAGCGCCATGGCGCTCGCCGCGGCCACGCTCCTCGTGGCCCTCGCCGCGTGCGGCGACAGCTCGGCCGAGGGCGGCGGCGGAGCTGACGACGGCAAGTTCCATCCGCCGGGCAACGGCTCGCCGGTGGACGAGGAGCCCGCCTGCACGGCGCTCCACGACGCGCTTGGCAACGTCGCGCTCGAGCTCGGCTGCGTGTCCACGTTCCGCACGTGCCCTTCGCTCGTGCGCAGCGTGGCGGGCGGAGATTGCTTCCAGTACGACGAGGGCACGATCGCGGGCTGCGTGGACTACTTCGCCGAGGCGGCCGACTGTGACGATCTGGCGTTTCGCTCCGACAACTGCGCCTTCGAGGTGATCGCCGACTCGGCACCAGGGGGCTGCCCCTGAGGCGAGGCGAGGCATGAGCAGAGTCCTCCCGCGCTTCGACTTTCGCGTCGACATCGCTGCCGAGAGCGTGATCGGCAAGGTGCGGGACAAGAACGAGGACGCGCTGCTGGTTGCCCCCGAGATCGCCCTGTTCGGTGTGGCAGACGGCATGGGCGGGCTCTCCGATGGTGAGCACGCCTCGCGCCTCGCGCTCGAGGAGGTGCGCAGGTGCCTCTCCGCGAAGGACGTGGGGCGCACGCTGGACGCGCTGGTGGAGACGCCGACGATCGAACGGCGGCGCGCCGTGTTCGCCGCCCTCCGTTCCGCGTGCGAGGCTGCGCACGCGCGCCTGCTCGATGAGCAGGAAAAACGGGGCGCGCCGATGGGGACCACGCTGGACCTTTGCCTGTTCGCCCGGGACAAAGCGTTCATCGCCCACGTGGGGGACGGACGCGCGCTGCTCGTCAGGCCGCGCGCCACGTTGCAGCTGACCGAGGATCACCTGGTGCGCGATCCGGCGAGCGTGCGGCTCGGCCGTGAGGGTCGCAAGCTCCCGCGTCCGCTGTCGAGCGGCGTGGGCTTGAACGTGCCACTGCGCGTGGACGTGTTCGTGCTCGATCTGCACAAGAACGACACGGTCGTGCTGGCCAGCGACGGCGCCTACGGCCCGTTCGCCGATGAGGCCGCGATCACCGCGGCGTGCCGCGGGACGCCACGCGTCATCGCCGACCAGTTCATCAAACACTCGCTGGCCAAGGGTGGTCGTGACAACGCTTCGCTGATCGTGCTGCGCGTAGAGGACCGGCTGGTCGCCCGCACCGGCGAGCGCACCCAGGCCGGGGACGACATGAGCGCGATCCAACACTGCCCGTTGTTCGTGGCGTTGCCCCCCGCCGGGGTGGTGGCCGCGCTGTCCGCTGCGATCGAGGTGGACGTCGAGGCCGGCCAGGACGTGGCAGCGTTCGAGGCTGGCGATCTGTGCGCGTATGTCGTGCTCGAGGGGGTGCTGCGGCTCGCGTCTGGAACCACGCTGGGCGCGCCGGCGCTCGTGTTTGCCGAGTCGCTAGTCGGCGTGGAGAAGCCCGGGCAAGCCGCCAAGGTCACGGAGAGAGTGCGGCTGTTGCGGATCCGCAGAGACGACTTCCGCGAGGTCGCCGAGCACGACCCGGCGCTCGGCTTGCTCCTGTTCCAGCGGCTAGCTGGGCACCTCGCGCGCGCCGTCGGCTAGCGGTCCTTGCGAGCGACGGCGAAGCGACGTCGAGGGGCCCGACCATGCGGCGCTAGCGGGTCGGCGCCGTGCCGCTGGCACTCTGGTTGGGGGCCCACAACACCTCCGCAGCGCCTTCGAACGTCGCCGCTTGGCGGCTCCACACGAACAGTGCGTCGCTGAGCCGATTCAGGTAGCGAACCGACACCAAGTCCACGGGCGAAGCACGCATGAGCCGCACCACGGCGCGCTCCGCGCGGCGACACACGGTGCGCGCGAGGTGCAGGTCCGCATTCAGTCGGGTGCCGCCGGCCAAGACGAACGATCGGAGTGGCTCCAGCCCGTCGTTCGCCTGGTCGAGGTCGCGCTCGAGCGCCGCCACGTCTTCGTCGGTGACGCGCGGTTGCTGCGGGTGTTGGTCCTCTGGCAGCGTGGCCAGGATGGAACCCAGGTTGAACAGCTCGTGCTGCACACGGAGCAAGATGGCCGAGAGTTGCGCGAGCCCGGCCTGCGCAGCCGGCGTGCGTTCTGCGGCGGTCTCGGCGCTCACCCGGGCGCCGCCGATGACCGCCGAGAGCTCGTCGACCGTGCCGTAGGCCTCGATCCGGAGGTCGTCCTTGTCGACCTTCTGGCCGCCGACGAGGCTCGTCGTCCCCGCGTCGCCTTTCTTGGTGTAGACGCGGTTGATCGCGAGCCTCGGTTCCTGGAAACGTTTTGTTTCGTCGGCCATACAAGACCGGGTATGGCGGCGCCCCGGTGTGGTCAACCCTTCCCAAGCAGGGCCCAGGTGCTAGAAGCTTCGGTCGTGGCCACCACCTACACCGAGCTCATCGCCGAGGTGCGCAAGCAGATCCGCGTGATCAACCTCGAGGACCTTCGTGAACGGCTCGCGTCGGGCGCGCCCATGGCGCTGATCGACGTGCGCGAGAAAGAGGAGGCGCGCGCGGGCACGATTCCCACTGCGATCAACGTGCCGCGTGGGTTTCTGGAGATGCAGATCGAAGCCAAGATCCCGGACAAGGACAGCAAAGTGGTGCTGTTTTGCGCCGGAGGAACCCGCAGCGCGCTGGCGGCGAAGACGCTCGCGGAGCTCGGCTACACCGACGTGGAGAGCGCCAATCCCGGCTTCGTCCGCTGGAAGGACCTTGGCTACCCGATCGAGACCCCACCCGCGCTGAGCGACGCGCAGCGCGACCGCTACTCTCGGCACTTGTTGCTGCCGGAGGTTGGCGAGGCTGGCCAAGCCAAGCTCTTGTCCTCGAAAGTGCTGCTGCTCGGAGCAGGTGGCCTCGGCAGCCCCGCGGCGCTCTACCTCGCCGCGGCGGGGGTGGGCACGATCGGCCTGGTGGACGCGGACGTCGTCGATGCGTCGAACCTGCAGCGCCAGATCCTGCACGCGACCAGCCGCGTGGGCACCCCCAAGGTCGAGTCTGCAGAGAAGGCCCTCAAGGACCTCAACCCGGACGTAAAGGTCGTGAAGTTCCAGGAGCGCCTGGTCAGCTCCAACGTGGACGAGATCTTCCGGGACTTCGACGTGGTCGTCGACGGCTGCGACAACTTCCCCACGCGCTACCTGGTGAACGACGCCAGCGTCTTCCACAAGAAGCCTGTCGTCCACGGCAGCATCTTCCGCTTCGAGGGTCAGGTCACCGTGTTCGATCCCGGTGCGGGCGGCCCGTGTTACCGCTGCCTGTACCCCGAGCCGCCGCCCCCCCATCTGGCCCCGAGCTGCCAGGAGGCAGGTGTGCTTGGCATCCTGCCGGGGGTCGTCGGCGTGATTCAAGCCACAGAAGCGATCAAGCTGCTGCTCGGCGTGGGCAGTCCGCTGGTCGGACGGCTGCTGACGTACGACTCGCTGCGCATGCGCTTCGGGGAGCTCAGGCTGCGCCGCGACAAGAGCTGTCCAGCCTGCGGCGAGCAGCCTTCGATCACGGAGTACGTGGACTACGAGGGCTTCTGCGCGGTGGGCTGAGCCACGCGCTTGATCCCGAGCGTGGTGTAGGCGAGCACGTCGCGCTTGGGCGTGCGCTCGATCGCCTCGATGCGGCTGGTGATGAGCTGCCGATCGTCGCCATGCTCCGTCTTGTATGTGAAGAAAATCGCGTCCCCAGCCCGCGGCGGCGCCAGGCTGGGCACCACCGCACCATTGTCGAAGAAGCGGACGCCTCCCTCGACCTTGCGGTTGACGGCCAAGTGCCCTTCGCACCAGCGCTTGGAGCTGCGATCGCGGACGGCGATGCAGACGTCGTCCCGCAGGTGGTATTCGGTGTTGCGCGTGACCACCAGCTGGTGCCGGCGGCGCTCGGAACCTTCGTAGCTCATGTTCGGAACGTTAGGGAGCGTGGCTGACCGCGGCCAAGAAGTCGGCTCCTCGCTCCGGACACAAAAGCAACACCGCCCAGATCTTGGCCTCACGGCCCCGGCTCAAGGCACGATCGGATCCACGCAGGACCGCATTGGCCGAGCACAGCAACTATCCGGGGCTAGCCAAGGCCAGACCACGCGAGCTCGTGTCGAGCCGGACGTTGCGGCTCCTGCGTGCGGAGCCGGGCCCATTGCGAGACTGGTTCGAGCGCGCCGACGTAGTGAGCGAGGGAGGGATCGTCGCGGGAGTGTTTCGCGGCTTCACGTCGATCTTGCTTCATTGGGCCAATGCCCCCATTTCAATCGCTGGCAATGGTGACGACGCGAAGGCGCTCGTGGCCGATCCTCACCTGCGTGTCATGGCGCTGCGGCTCGCGCGCCGAGAGGCGATCTCACGATCCGGCGGTGACCTGTACACGCTGCGGGTGGACATGCAAGTGGAGGCTTCTCCACAGGGGCTCTGCTTGGCGATCGATGTAGAGGCGCCCACCGGCGCAGCGCTGCGCGAGTCGATCGCGATCGACGCCCGCACGCTTCACCCTTGACGCGCGCGCGATCGTGATAGAACCCGAGGCGTGGCGAGACGACCCGCACACGCCGATCGGATGAGCAAGCGGACCAAGAACGACGAAGAGAAGATCATCCACGTCGTGTTCGGACCCGGAGGCGGTCGCATCGAGACCAAGCCCCCTCCCCGCGAGTCCGCACAGGCCGAGGATGGTGATGCGCCGCGCTCCGGGCGCGAGCCGGTGAGCGACGTGTTCTCGTTGAGCGAGGTCGCCAAGCTCCTCGGGATGTCGAGCGGTCGTCTTCGCGCGCTGGACAAGAACGGCGTGGTCGCGCCCTCGGGCCGTCGCCGCGGTCGCCGCGCGTACACGTTCCCTGATCTGATCGCGTTGCGCGCAGCGCGTGACCTCTTGGCGCGCAAGGTCCGCTTGCGAGACGTTTCGCGCGCGGTCGCCAACCTGCGCTCGGCGCTGCCTCGCGTCACCCGGCCGCTGGCGGAGCTGAAGCTGGTGTGCGACGGGCGCCAGGTGGTGCTGAAGTCCGAGACTGGCAACTACGAGCCCGCGTCTGGGCAGCTTGTGCTCGACTTCGACATCAAGGACCTCCGGGACGACGTGGTGCGCGTGCTGCGGCCGAACGCGGGCAAAGAGCGCGCCCGCACGGCCTACGACCTGTACGTGCGCGCCAGTCAGCTGGACGAAGATCCGAACACGCTCGATGAGGCTGAGCGTCTGTACAAGCGGGCCGTCGAGCTCGACCCTTGGCTCGCCATCGCGTACACGAACCTTGGCAACATCTGCTTCCGCCGTGCAGAAGAAGACAAGGCGGTGGAGCTGTACCTGAGGGCGCTCTCCATCGACTCGGCGCAGCCTGAAGCCCAGTACAACCTCGGCTACGTGATGCTGGAGCGCGGCCAGTCCCGCGAGGCCGTCGCCTACTTCAACGGCGCCATCAAGAGCGACCCCAGGTTCGCTGACGCCTACTTCAACCTGGCGATGGCGTACGAGCAGACGGGCGAGGTAGATCTGGCCCGGCCCTGCTGGCGCAAGTACCTGGAGATCGAGCCCACCGGCACGTGGGCGGAGATCGCTCGCCGTCACCTGTGAGCTGAATTCTCCGCTGCGGGCGCTGCTCCGGGGATTGCGCGGTCGGGCCGAGTGAATCGGGCCCCCCGAACGCCGCACAAGTGTGGTACGCCACGGGCCGTGCAGGCTGCGAACCTGACCCGCACTCTCGCCACGCTTTCGCTGGACGCACTCAGGAAAGCCGGTCACATCGTGCTGGCGCCCGGGGGCGGCGAGCGCGTGGTGCGCGACCTCAGTCTGTTGATTGAGCCCGCGCTGAAGGCGATCGTGGTCAACATCGATCGCAGTCCGATCATGGGTGAGGTGTCGAGCACGTTCGGAAGCGAGGCGACCGACGAGGCCGTCGAGGAGCTGGTCAGCGCGTTGCGCGAGGCGGTGCTCGACTCCGAGGGGGTGGAGGACGTGTTCGCGGACGATCGCACGATTGAGCGGGTCATCTTTCGCTCGCTCGCGGACACGTTGCTGACGAGCCCAGAGGCGACCGCCGTCGCGGAGGAAGAGGAGATCCCACCCATCAGCGTTCGGCTCGACACCCTCGGCTACGTGGCGGCGACGGCCGCGCGAACGACCGACAAGGACACGCTCGAGCACGCGCTCTCCCGTGCCGCCGAGCTCGCGGACGCGGAGCTGAAGACCTTCGATGAGGGCTCGCGAACCGCCTTCTTCCGTCCGCTCGAGCCAGATCCGGAGCGGCGGCTGGACATCGAAGCCGCGATCGAAGAGGAGCTCAGCGACTTGGTCGACATGGGGGTGGTGGACCTTCCGACCGTGACGCGCTCGCTCCCCCTCCCCGCGCTGGTCGAGGACCAACGCCGCGCCCTGCGCAAGCGGTTGGACGAGCTGGCCCAGAAGCACCTCACGATCGCGGTCTGCCCTGGGACCTGGGATTGGGGCGCAGACAAGCGCAGCGTCTCCTTGGTCTTCACTCCGCTCTCGGAGCACGACGCAGAGGTGGTCGAACGCGCGACGGCCGTGTTCGCTCAAGACTTGGAAGCCATGTTGCAGGACCTTTCGGACGAAGCCAGCACGGACCCGCCAAAACAGGCGACTCGCGGCGGCGGCGGCGCGCGCGCAGGGGCGGCAAGCCCAATCGTGCGCGGCGCCTTGTCGCTGGTGCAGGCGGTCGAAGCGTTGTCAGCGCCCAAGAGCAGTCGCTCTGGCGTCGCCAAAGCGACCGACGCAGCGAAGCCCAAGGTGCGTCCCAAGAAGGCCGCTGGCGAGCCTTCCTCGCCGCGCAAGCGCGCCCCCAAGCCCGCCGCGAAGCCCAAGTAGCAACGGGCTCAGGCGCCGTTCGACTTGGGTAGCTTCGCGCCCGGGCTGCGGCGGCTCCAGGGCTCGTCGTCTTCTTCGATCCGGATCAGCACCGCCGTGATGTTGTCCCGCCCGCCGTTGCGGTTGGCGGCATCGACCAGTCGCGCGCAGGCTTCCGTCAACACTTCGGTCTCCGCAACGATCTGCTTGATGTCTGCGTCTTCGACCAACCCGTGGAGCCCGTCCGAGCAGAGCAAGAACACGTCTCCCGCACGCACTTCGATGCTGGCGACGTCGACGTCCACGGTGGGGGCGATGCCAAGCGCACGCGTGATGACGTTGCGTGGCAAGTAAGCCAGATCGCTCTCCGTCAGCTCCGGCCGCTCCAGCAGCGCATCGGACAAGAGCGAGTGATCGCGAGTCAGCTGCTTGATGTCGGCTCCGCGCAGGTGGTACGCGCGGCTGTCGCCAGCGTGCGCCACGTGGAACATCGACTCTCCGGGACCGTAGGCCGCCGCCACGACCGTGGTGCCCATGCCTCGGTGTGCGCGCGAGTCGTCCGCGCGCGCAAAAATGCGCGCGTTCGCGTCGCATACCGCCGCCTTCAGGCGCTCGCCCACCGACGCCTCTCCGTTCGGGGGTTTGCGGAAGAAACTCGCGATCGTGGTGGCGGCCATGCGACTCGCCACCTCGCCACTCTGATGGCCGCCCATGCCATCGGCCACGACGAAGACATTGAACTCCGGCAGGAGGATGAAACGGTCTTCGTTGTGGTTCCGTTCTCTGCCGATGTCGGTGAGTCCGGCCGCGATCGCGCGCATGCCAGGCGGATGCTAGCAAGAGCAGCGGCCGGATCGCCACATCTCTGCGTGCTGCCCGCCACCACCGAGGATTCGGGGCGAAATCCGCGCGAATCGCGGCCGAGGGGCGCAGATGCTCAGCGCGACGGGCGCTCCCATTGGTAGCGCGCGGACTCTTCGCCGCGAGCCTCGACCAGCACCCGCCGAGGGGTCACTCGCACCACCCCGTGGGCGCGGGCGGGGCGGCCGGGCCGGTCGTCGTCGAGGTTCTCCACCAGGCTCTGCAAGGTCACGTACGGGATGCCGTCGTGAACGCTCAGCTGGTTCCAGTGCAAATGGCCGTTCACCACGAGCAACACTCGGCCGCTGGCGGCGACCAGCTCTCTCAGGCGCTTGCGTCGGCGAATCAGGCAAAGCTGCGGGCTTCGCTCGAACCAGCGGTTGCCGATGAGCACTTGATCCGCGGCGCTGTGGTGCATGAACAGAATCCCGGGAGCGCTGCTGGAAGCGAGCTCGCGTTCGAGCCACGAGAGATCTGCGTCGAGCACGTCCACGCCCACGTCCTTGACCTCGTGCGTTCTCAACACCAAGAGCTGGTAGCCGCCGAGCATTCGGCTGTGGGAGAGCGGCGCGCCATCGGGAAACCCCCAGGCGCGCGCGATCTCCTCCGCTGAGAGGTGCACCAAGTCGTGGTTGCCCGCGACGTGCATCACCGGGCAGTGAAGCCCGTTCAGGATCGACAACGCACGGAGGTAGCGCTCTCGGTCGACCTCGCGGTCTTGGTCTTCGATCGCGTCGCCGAGATGCACGACCACGTCCGGCTTCACGCGGGAGTTCATCTCCTGCACGAACTCTTCGAGCAGCTGCTCCGCGTGTGCGGTGAGCTTGCGCAGTTTCCCGTCGAACGTCGCCTCGGGGCCGACGTGGACGTCGGTGATCACGCCCACGACCAGGTCCGTCGTCATCCAGCTTTGCTGCCCCCCGCACACGGCGGCGACGCAGGCACCGCCGGAGCCAGGGCCCACTCGGCCTCGGTGAACGTCGACATCGTGAGCGCGTGCAGCCCCGACGCCAGCTCGTGCTGGAGCGCGCCGTAGACCAGACGTTGGCGCGCCACCGGGGAGCAGCCGGCGAAGCGCCCGCTCGTCACGATCAGCTTGAAGTGCGACTCGGCGCCGGGCTTCACCGAGTGCTGGTGACTCTCGTCGACCACCTCGAGGTGCGACGGCGACAGCGCGCGCTGCAGCGCGTCCTGGATGCGCTCTTTCCTGGTCATCAAGGAGGCATTGTCCCGCGGCGACTCTCGCGGGTGAAGCAGCTTTCGCGGCTTTCAGGCTGGCAGCTCGCTTTGCAAACCTGCAAACCTGGTGTGGTCATACGCGATCCGCTGGAAGCTCGAGGATCCAGCGGCGGCGTCGACACGGTCGGACGCGAGGGCCAAGTTTCGGGCATTTGGGAGAAGCTTGGGGAGTCGTGGTGGAGTCGAAGCCTGCCCCGGTGGGCTTGGCCCACAACGTGCTTGGCCGCGGCCATGAAGTTGGGCGTTTTCATGCTGTGGACCGAGCTGCGCGCGAGCTCGAACGAAACGTTCGCGCCGGAGGCCCTCGGCACGGCTGCGCCGCCTCGGGTGGAGAAGCGCCGAGCAGCCGCAGACGAACGCCCCGTCGCGCGCCCCAAGGGGCGCGCCAAGAAGCGCGTCGTCGTCGACGAAATCACCGCCAGCTGACCAGAATCGTCCGTTCGCCCCCTTTGGGCTAGCCTCGAGGCTGGCTGAGCGGCACCATCGCCAGGCCACATGGCCGAGCCGATCCGCTTCGACTACCGCTTCGAGACGAAAGCGAGCGTGACGCGGACGTTCCGTGCCATGAGTGACACGGATCAGTTCAACGCAGTGGCGCGCGGTGGCATGAGCTTCCACTACGAGCGGCGCTCGGACGGCAGCGAGCGAGCCGTGGGCTCGGTCCACAAGCTCGGCCTGACCGTGCGCTGGGAGGAGGAGCCTTTTCGGTTCCGTGCTCCGCACTGGTTCAAGACGGTGCGCGAGTTCGAGTCTGGTCCCGCCGCGCGGTTGACGGCCCGCGCTCAGTTTGCCGCGCTGCCTCAGGGGGGCACCGCGATCGCCTACCAGCTCGAGGTCGTCCCCAGGATCTCGATCTTTCGTCCCATTCTCATGTTCGATTTGAAGCGCACCCTCGAGCGGAACCTGCGCGCGGCGCTGACGGCCGTGGTGAGCTACCTCGATCGTGACGCAGACGACGATCCGGAGAGCTCGATCGTCGGACCGCCGCCCGCTCTGACGACCCGCGAGGCGGCCAGGCTCGCGGCGCTCGCGGGGCGGCTGACCGATCCGCTCGCAGTGCGTCTCACCGCCTTCCTCCGCGCCGCGCCGCTGCGCGACCAGCTGTCGATCTCCCCGATCACGTTGGCTCAGGCCTGGATGGCCCCGCTCGAGAACGTCGCGCAGCTCTGTGTGGACGCCGCCCGGGTGGGGTTGCTCGGTATCCGCGTCGACCTCCTGTGCCCCGCGTGTCTCGTGCCCAAGGCGGCGATCGACGTGAACGGGCAAATCCCCGACGTCCATTGCGAGAGCTGCAACATCCGGCTCGACGCCAGCTACCCAGAGAGCTTGGCCGTTCATTTCTTCCCCGCGCCGGACATTCGCACGCTGGACGTTCGGACGGAGTGCCTGAGCAGCCCAGCGCGCACTCCCCATGTGGTGGCGCAGGACGTGGTGCCTGCTCATGGCTCGGTGGACCTGGCAACGAGCCTCGAGCCGGGCACCTACCAGCTCCGAACACTGCCCTTGGCTGGCCCCCCCGCCTTGCTCGACGTGCGCCAGGGGGATGCGCCCGCGCAGGCCCGATTTCAGATCTCGGGATCGATTCAGCCGCAGCTGCAGCGCGTGCTGCGTGATCCGCGCAACGTGGTGGTGGAGAACGCGCGGGACCACAAGATCTTCGTGGCGCTCGAGAGGCTCACCCCGCCCCGCCGCATGTTGTCGCTGGGTCGTACGCTCAGCGAGTACCCCGAGCTTGGCGAGCTCTTGCCGAACGTCGGCTTCGCGTCGAGCATGAGCTCTTACCGCGGAGTGGCTGCGGCGATCCGTCCGGCGGACCCCAGCACGTTGCCGGTGCTGGCGAACGAGCTCGCCCACGCGCGGCTCACGTTCGTCGCGGCCTTCGCCCTGTTTGCCACTTACCCGGACATCGACGCGTTCAACTTGGACGCCCCCAAGCTCGACCTGCAGCACACGCTGGTGGGCGTGGCCCGCGGCGCCGTCAACGAGGCCACCATCGCTGGGCGCAGGGCGCCGCTCGGGCCGGCCGTGGATGCTGCCTACGCCGCGATGTGCCGGGCCTCGTTCGGGCGAATCGAACGCGCGCCCTGAGCCTCAGGGCAGCCTGCGCCGGCGCACGAGCGCAAGAGCCAGCGCGAGGGCCACCGCTGCAGCGCCGCGCCCGCCCGAGCGAGACGGCACCTGGCAGTCACAGCCATCTTCCAGCGTGTCATCCGCGTTCAAGTTGCTGCCGCCGCCTTCGCCGGCCTGGTTCACCCCGGTCGCGCTGAGGGTGACCTGGCGCGTCGGCTCGTCCGGATCGTTCGACTCGAGCGTGAGCGTAGCGATTTGCTCGCCGGCTTGGCTGGGCGCGAACGTGACCTCGATGCTGGCGGCGCCGCCGGCCTCGAGATCGACGAACACGGTGTCGATCGAGAAGCCGGCACCGCTGATGGACGCGTCTGCGAACAACTTGGCCTCGCCCACGTTCTGCACGGGGATGTTGATCGTCTTCTGGGAGCCGACCTCGACCTCGAAGAGGTCCACCACCTCCACCTCGACCGGGTTCTCGCCGTCTTCTTCGCGCACCAAGGCCACGTCGGGCAGGGGCACGTGCACCAGCGCAGGGTCGAACGCCCAGTCCTTGTCGACGAACGAGAACGGGATCGGAATGTCCGCGATCGGGATGCTGAAGTCGGGACCGATGGTGTCCAGGTAGAACGACGGCACGAGGTGGAGCACCCCTTCGTATCGGATCTCGCCGCCTGGGATGACGGTGACGTCGACGGCCGGGCCACCGAGGTAGAGGTCGCTGGTGGTATCGGTCTCGGAGGTGATCGCTCCCCCCTCGACCAGCTCGCCGCTCTCCGTGCGGAACACGGCGATCTCGTGTGTTTGGTAGGTCGCCTCGAGCTCGATGAAGGTGTCGAGGGAGAAGCCGCCATCCATTCCAGGGATGTCCAGCGGCAGGAAGCTCTCGATGCTCACCTGCGCGAGCGTCAGGGGCTGCGTCTCACCGCTCACGGTGACCCCCTCGAACGCCCAAGGGTCGAAGATCTGATCCGCCTCGACCTGAAAATCGAACTGCGGAACGTACGGGATGTCGCCGGTCCAGCTGAAGGTCTGACCGAGCACCTCGACCTCGACCTTGGCCTCGGCGCCGACCTCGAAGCCGTAGTGGATGCCCAGCTGCCCGGCGGCTGGGGTGCCGGGTGTCGCGAACGTGAGCGCGGCGGGCCAGCTGGTCACCAGGTCACCGGCGAGCGCGATGCGGCTCGAGGCGTGCAGCGCCGCGTACAGGTGGACCTGGAGCGGTGAGCCTGCGGGGACCCAGCCGGTATCGAAGCCTGCCTGCACGGGGAGCGCGAGCTCCTCGTCGAACTCGATCGGCGCGGACAAGCACGTGGTCGCGCTCGGAGTGCAGAACTCCGCTGTCTCGACCGCGAGCGCCGAGGTGTCGAACGCCGCGACAAGCGCCACCGCGAGAGTGGCCGCAAGCAAGCTTCGCATGAAGGGTGATTTTAGCGCGCGGTCGCCCGTATCACGAAGGAATTCCTTTGGCTTGCCCATGGCCCGCAGGGGGCGGACCACGAAGGGGACGCGCCACCTGCCCGCTGGCACGGCAGAGCGCTCAGCGCACGCCGCCCGAGACGTACCCCTCGTCCCCCGGCCACTTGTCGTTCAAGCGAAGCTTCCAGCTCGTGTTGGCGATCGAACGCACCTTCTCGAACGACCAGCCGCGTTCGATCTGCTTCGGGGCGCGCGGATCAGTGGGCTTGCCATCCGCCTCGCTGCAGCAGCGCCACGAGAGGTAGTAATACGCAAAGCTCTCGTCGTGCGTGTAGATCTTGGGCCGGCATTGGTTGCGCACGCCGTGGTACCAGGGCCCGCCCGTGGTGACGTTGTCGAAGTTGCGCTTCGGCTGCCCCGGGAACTTCGTCACGCTCGCCGCGAGCTCGTCGGCGTTGCCGGGCATGTCGTGCACCCCGAACTCCGTGACGCAGTCCGGCTGCGAACCGGAGACCTTGCCCTGCCACAGGCGCTCGAGCTCGGCGGGGTCGCTGTTGGTGACCTTCTCCTTGTCAGGGAAGCCATAGGGCTTGTCGCCGTTGCACTTCTCCGGATCCCGCACGTAGCCATAGGGGAACGGGCGTCGCGATGGGCCCTCACAAGCCAGCGTCCACTCGTTCTCCGTGCACAGCCGCTTCCCCGCCTTCGCGCAGTGGACTTGGGCTTGATAGAAGTTCTGCATCACCATCGGCCGCTCGCCTTTGCGGTTGGGAAACTCGTAGCGATCGATGCAGTAACGCATGGGCGTTTCGCTGCCCACACAGCGCGTCGGCTCGCGTACGCGCTTGCACACCCACAGGTGGTTGGAAGGCGCGTAGAACTTCTCGAGACAGTCGATCTCGAGCTCCGTGCAGAACTTGCCGTCGACCAACAACATGTCTTCCGGACACGCGGCAGGAGCTGCGGCTGGAGGGGGAACGAGCGACGACGCGGAAGCCGGTACTTCGAGGGAGAGGGCCGTCGGCGGGGGCGTCGAGGCGGAGGTGGAATGCGGCTCGCTCGCGGCAGCCTGGGGGTGCTCGGACACGTCCGGCCCGCCGCAAGCAGACAGGAGCGTCGCGAGGAGCGGCCCCACCGAGCGCGTGCTGTCAGTCTTCACGAGCCTTCAGCGCCAGCTTGGCTACCCGAAGCGGCTCGCCCCTCGCGACGATGGAGTAGCCGAAGAGCAGATCCTCCGTCGCGCCGCTGGTGGTCACGGCGACCACGCGCAGCTTTCCGGCGGCGAGCTTGAGCCCTTTGGGAAGTGTCCGGGTGAGCGAGCCATCCGGGACGCGGCTCACCAGCGTGATCGAGAGCGACGACAGCGACGTGCGCATGGCGGAGATGTCGGTAGAAAGGTCGGCGGCCTTGACCGGCGACATCATGAACCCGTCCACGCTCACGGTTCCCTCAGGCTCGAACAACTCCTGCCCGGCGGAGTGGAGGTTGCGGACGTAAGCGTCAGGGTCGCCGCCCTCGAACGCGACTGCCTCGACGAGCTCGTTGATGAGCTGGTCGATCGTGCGCTGACGGGAGCGGTACCAGTAGTAGCCGCCTCCCCCGGCTGCGAGCACCAACGTCGCCCCGCCGAGGAGCCACTGCCGTCGAGCGAGCAGGGACCTCACGTGGATTCTCCTGGCCCTGCGAGGAACACTTCTCCCGCGCCAGCGAGCTCGAACCATGGCGCGGCAGCTGGCACGAACGCGCACTGCCCCGCGCGCAGCTCAACGGATCCCATGGGTGACTCCCCTACCACATTGCCTTCGGTCACGAGAGCGATCTGGGGGCCCGCGTTGGCCACCCGTTTGGGCTGGTGGGCAGCTACTGCGAGACGCGTCAGGGCGAAGTCGGGCACAGGTGTCTGGTAGCGCGTGCTGCCGTCGGCGCTGGGCTCGGGGCGGACCAGCGCGGGCGGAGCGGCATCGAAATCCACGGTGGCGAGGAGCTCGGTGACGTCCACGTGTTTGGGGGTGAGACCGCCGCGCAACACGTTGTCGGAGCTGGCCATGATCTCGACGCCGAACCCGCGGAGGTAGGCGTGCAGGTTGCCGGCGCCCAGGAACAAGGCCTCGCCTCGATCGAGCACGAGGTAACGCAGAAGGAGCGACAGCACAGCCCCCACGTCCGAAGGGTATGCGCGCGCGAGCCGGGCGGCCCAGGCAAATGCGGCAGCGTCCTCGTCGCGCGACTCGGAGAGGGCCTGCGCGCGCTGCGCGAAGCCCTCGAGCAAGCTCGTTCGCGCGGAGGCGGATGGAAGCAGGAGCGCCGAGAAGAGCTCGCGTGTGCCGCTCGCGGTGTCCGCCACGCTGCGGAGGGCTGGCAAATCCAACCTCCGCAGCAGGCTCGTTTGCTCCGGGAACGCACGCCAGCCTGAGAGCGCCTCGAAACGCCCGAGCGCCACCAGCAACTCGGGCTTGTGGTTCTGGTCGCGGTAGTTCCGGGTCGCGGCGCCCCGCGGAACACCCAGCGCCTCCTCGCGCGCGAAGCCGGCGCGAGCCTGCTCGAGCGAGGGATGCACCTGCAGGCTCAGGGGGTGTTCTGCCGCGAGCAGCTTGAACAGAAACGGCAGGCCGCCGAAGCGTTGCACGCAGTCGGCTCCCAACATCTGTTCCGGGCGTTGCTCGAACAGCTCCGGGAGCGGAACGAGCTGGCCATCGACGTAGGCACTGGACGCGCCGTCGCGGTGCGCGCCCATCCACAGCTCAGCCTCAGGCTCCGCGCTGGGCGAAGGACGCCCCGAGAGCCCCGCGATCGCCGTGCGAGAGCCCCAGGCGTAGGCCTTGACCGGGCAGCTGAGCAGGAACACCCAGCCACTCTAGTTCGACGGACCTGCGGTTTCCACGGCGCGGCGTGCCGTGGGCCGGTCGCTGCCTCTACGAGTCGCGTCCGTCGGCCCGAAGTCGGGCAGTCGGGTTTGGAGCGGGAGAAGGGATTCGAACCCTCGACGTCAACCTTGGCAAGGTTGCACTCTACCACTGAGTTACTCCCGCAGCGGCGGCCGAACCATAGTCCGGCCGCGATCCGAGTCAAGCGCTTTCTGTGCGAGCCGCCTCAAAGGCGACGCTGGCGTGGCTCACGATCGAGCCTTCTTGGGGGTCCACGTGCTGGGTGTAGCCCAAGAGCGCGCCCTCTCCCGCCCGCTCCGCGAGCAGCCGTTCGAGCGTGTAGAGGGGGCCGGTGCCGCACACGCGGCGCGTGCTTGCGTCCTCAGTGACGTGCTCGAAGAACGCGCCTGACTGTCGCGACACGAGAAGTGACAGCGAGGCGTGATCGCGTGCCGCGAGGCGATCTCGGCCTGAACGGTCGAGCGGCGCGGGATCTCCGAAACGCGGGCCGACATGCGCCAGGTCGGCGCCGGCGACCACCAGATGAGGAGTTCCCTCCAGCTCTCTCAGCATGGCCTCGATCACACGCTCGGTCTCACGGTCGCGCGCGGGGTCGACGCCTGCGCGCTGCGCGCGGCCTAGACCGCACAGGACCGGCAAGAAGCGCAAGCTGCGGAAGCGGTCGGCGAGCAGCCGCTGCAGGAACAACAGCTGGAACTCGATGGAGTGTTCGCCCTTGTGCTTGTACTCGTCGGCGAACACCTCGTGGCCAGCCCGGGCCGCCACTCGTCGCGCCAGCTCGGCATCGGTGTGGGCGACGCCGAACGGTGTCGCGAAGTCCTTGGTCGTGAGCGCGAACGGAGTGCTCATGCCCGCGTGACAAGTGCCCAGCACGACGACCGTGGCCAGCTGCGCGGGCAAACGCGCCCGGAGCGCCCCGTAGGAGCGGCCGTAGCCGTGCGAGGCGCGCCACAGGTCCATGTGTGGCGCCACCAAGCCGAGCAACGGCCCTCCGCTCGTCGCAGGCGCGCAAGCCAGGCATTCCTCGTCGACGAAGCGACCGAGCTCGACAGGGTCGTCGTGGTACGCCGCCCCTGCGAACGCGGCAGGGCGCGTGCTGCTCGCGGCGAACGCGCGCTCGAGCGCGCGCCTGCGGGCAGCGCGCGTCGGTCCATCCAGCAACGCGGCCGCCTCGAGCTCGTCGAGCAGCTCCTCGACTTCCGTCGCCTCGACCCCAGCCTCCCGCAAGCTGGCTGCCTCGGCGATCTCGCCGGCGCCAAGCCGACCATCCAAGAGATCGATGACCAAATCGAGAGGCGGCTCGACCACCACCTGACGCGTGGCCACTCGCTCCCCATCACGCAACAAAGTGACCAGTCTGCCCGTCGCATCCGGTACGCGGATGACCTCGACCGCCCACGCGATGCGCGCGGCGTCACGCGCGCGTCGACTCATGGCCCCCCCGGCAACTCACCTGCCCCCCCGCCTCACGCGCGTTCGACGTTCACCACACCCGGGATCTTCTGCAGGCGGCGCATCACATTCTTGAGCTGGTTGAGGTCGGAGCACAGGAACGTGAACACGTTCGTTGCGCGACCGTCGTCACCCGCACGGCACTGGGCCTCGCTGATGTTGATGCCTTGCTCGTGGAAGGTCTGCCCGATCGTGGCCAGGATGCCCAGGCGGTTCTGGGTCGTGACCTTCACCTGCACGGGTCGGTTGATCTTCGCCTTTGCGTCCCAAGTGATGTCGACGCGGCGCTCGGGATCCGTGTCGAACGCCTTGGGACAGGTTCGGCGGTGAACGGTCACGCCACGTCCCCGCGTGATGAAGCCGACGATCTCGTCTCCGGGGAGGGGGTTGCAGCACTTGGTGTAGCGCACGAGCACGTCGTCGACACCATTCAGCCGAATGCCGGCCGAGTCCCGCCCGGTGATCTTGCGGACGAACTGCTCGATCTTGCCCTCGCGCAAGCTGGCCGGTCCGCTCGCCTGCGCCTCGCCCTCGGGCTTGGGAGCGAGGAACTCGATCACCGCCTTGGCCGACAGCTTGCCGTAGCCGATGTTGACGCACAGCTCGTCGAACGACGAGATCTTGAAGTGCTCGAGCAGACGCTTCAGCTCTTCGTCGCTCTTCTGCAGCTTGCCGACGCTGAGGGTGGCCGAGTGCATCTCCTTTTCGAGCAGGCTCTTGCCCAGCTTGAGCGAGCGATCCCGCTGCTCGGTCCGGAGGAAGGTGCGGATGCGCGAGCGCGCTCGTCCGCTCACCACGAAGTCGAGCCAGTCCTTCGACGGAGACTGATCGGGCTTGGTCATCACCTCGACCACATCTCCGTTCCGGAGCTTGTAGCGCAACGGAACGATGCTGCCGTTGATGCGCGCGCCCGAGCAGTGGTGGCCGACCTCGCTGTGGATCGCGTAGGCGAAGTCGATCGGAGTGGACCCGCGGGGAAACACTCGCACGTCGCCCTTGGGCGTGAACACGTAGACCTCGTCCTGGAACAGGTCGACCTTCACGCTCTCCAAGAACTCGGCCGGATCCTTGAGCTCCTTCTGGAACTCCATCAGCTGGCGGAGCCAGCCGAAGCGCGCCGCGTCACGCGGATCGATGCCGCCAGAGCGCTCCTTGTACTTCCAGTGCGCGGCGATGCCTTGTTCGGCGACGCGATGCATCTCGTGCGTGCGGATCTGGATCTCGACGCGCTCGCTCCCCGGTCCGATCACCGTGGTGTGCAGCGACTGGTACATGTTCGGCTTGGGCAGCGCCACGTAGTCCTTGAAGCGCCCAGGGACCGGGGTCCACTGCGAGTGGATCACGCCCAGGCACGCGTAACAGTCGGCCACCGACTCGACCACGCAGCGGAACGCGATCACGTCGTACACCTTGTCGAAGTCCGACTGCTGCGCCTGCATCTTGCGGTGAATCGAGTACAGGTGCTTGGCGCGGCCGGTGACCTCCGCCGCGAAGCCCTGCTTGGCCAGCTTGGTCGAGAGCACTTTGCACACGTCGGAGATGTACTTCTCGCGATCCGGCGCGCTCTTCTTCACGTGGTCGATCAGCACCTGGTAGTTCTCCGGGTCCAGGTACTTGAAGCTGAGGTCCTCGAGCTCGCTCTTCACGCGAGCGATGCCCAGGCGATTGGCCAGCGGCGCGTAGATTTCCATGGTCTCGCGGGCGATCCGGTCTTGCGCCTCGGCCTTCATGAAGTCGAGCGTGCGCATGTTGTCCAAGCGATCGCACAGCTTGACCAAAAGCACGCGGATGTCGCGCGCCATGGCGACCACCATCTTGCGGAAGTTCTCAGCCTGGCGATCTTCGCGCGAGGTGAAGTTGATCTGGGACAGCTTGGTCACGCCATCGACCAAGAATGCGACCTCATCGCCGAACTCGCGCTCCAGGTCGTCCACCGTCGCGAGCGTGTCCTCGACGCAGTCGTGCAGGAGCCCCGCGCAGATGCTGGCCGTGTCCAGCTTCAGGTCGGCGATGATGCCCGCGACGCTGGCCGGATGGATGAAATAGGGGTCGCCGCTCTTGCGCGTTTGCCCGTTGTGCGCCCTCGACGCGAACTCGTATGCGCGCTCGATCAGTGCCGCATCGGCGTTGGGGTGATACGAGCGGACGCGACCAACGAGCTCCTGGGGTGAAAGCATTCTTGGGGGGCGAGCCGGCGTGGCAACCGCAGGCTGGCTGTGGAAAGTTACCACCCGTCACGTGCCGCGGCAAACCGCCGGGGCAGAACCGCTCGCGCGATCCCAGCCATGGCCACCTTCGGCGTGTACGTGCACTTCCCGTATTGTTTGAAGAAGTGCCCCTATTGCGACTTTGCCTCCTACCCCTCGGAGCGAGCCGATATTCCTCACACGGCGTATGCCGACGCCGTGCTGCGCGAGCTCCGCGGGCGCGCCCCGGAGGTCTCCGAGGGGGATCGGCTGGCGACGGTGTTCTTCGGGGGTGGGACGCCCTCGCTCTGGCAACCTGATCAGCTTGGGCGCGTGGTCGCGGCGCTGAGAGCGACGTTCGACACGACGCCGGATCTCGAGGTCACCGTCGAGTGCAACCCCACCTCGCTCGACCAGCCACGTGCCGAGCAGCTCTTGGCGCAGGGGGTGACTCGGCTGAGCATCGGCGTGCAGTCGCTGAGCGAAGAGCGGCTCGCTTTCCTGGGGCGGCTGCATCACGCCGAAGGCGGGCTTGCGGCCCTCCGTGCCGCCAAGCGCGCCGGCTTCGAGCGGCTGAGCGCGGACCTGATCTTCGGTGTGGCTGGGGGTGCCGACCAGAGCGCGGAGGACGCGCGGCGCGAAGCCGAGGCCGTCGCAGCGGAAGGCCTGAGCCACGTCTCGGCCTACGGCTTGACGATCGAGCCTGGGACTCGCTTCGGGGAGCTCCACAGGAAGGGCAAGCTCCCGGTCGCGTCGGACGAGCGCATCGCGGAGTCCTACTTGGCCGTGGAGCAAGCGTTGATCGGAGCGGGGCTCGGCCACTACGAGATTTCGAACTACGCGGCCGCAGGCCAGGAGGCGCGGCACAACCTCGGCTACTGGCAGGGGCGGGACTACTTGGGCCTGGGCGCAGCCGCGGTGGGGACTCTGCGGCGGCCCGATGGAAGCGCTCGACGCCAGCGCAACCTGCCCACACCAGGGCCCTACCTGCGAGCCGTCGCGGAAGGAGCGCGTGTGTACATCGAAGAGGAGGAGCTCGATCGGGAGACGCGCATGCGGGAGCGCTTGATGTTGGGGCTGCGCCTCGAGCAGGGGCTCGACCTCGGCCAAGCCGCCCACGAGCTGGGCGTGGAGCCGTTCCCCGAGGCCCGCGAGCGTGCGATCCGGCGGCTGGTCGACCGCGGCCAGCTCCTGCGCGACGGCGACTGCCTGCGGATCCCGCCGGCGGCACGCGTGTTCACGGACGGAATCGCGGCCGCGCTGTTCTGATCGCTCAGAACTCGAGCCGCAACGCCGCGCCGCCAGGCTGCGGTGAGAGCCTGGCGGAGAAGCTGCGCGCGGGAACCGTCGGCGTGCGAGAGACGCTGGGCGCTTCGATGTCGCTGGGCTCGTCGGGGACTGTGGCCGGGGACGGCTTGGGAGCCTCCAAGATCGGCGCCGCGATCGGGCGCGGTTTGTCGAATACGTGCAGGCCAACGCCCAGCAAGGTGAACGCAGCGGCGCCAGCGCCGAACCCGATGCCCAACCCCGTGTACAGGTTCCGTGAGCGGCGCGCATCCTCGTAGTCGTCGACCTCCGTCTGGGAGAGCTCGCGCTCCTTCTGCGCGTCGAGCAAGCTGGCGGCGGATTGGTCGCGTTCGATCGCCAGGCCGGCGAAGACGATGGCGATGCCGCCGAGCCCCGCGCTGCCGCCGAGCACGACCAGCGAGGCGTCACGCTGCATGGTAGAGGCCAGGTCGGCCTGGAACGACTGCTTGGTGCCACGCTCGAGCGTGATGTCCTTGGTCAAGGTCTCGTGACCGTTCTTCAGCACCGCGACGAAGTGGCGGCCGCTGGCGAGCTCGATCGGGCGCTGCAGTGGGGCCTCCCCTACGAAGCGCCCATCGACGCTGATCTCGGCGCCGGCGTCGGCGTTGAACGAGAGCAGCGCCGGCTTCTCGCGCTGCGGGAGGTTGGCCGGGGCGATGTCTCCAGCTTCGACCAGGATCTCACGCTCTTCGTCGAAGTAGCCGGGTGCGGAGAGGGTGACCTTGTGTTTTCCGGGGGCGATCTCTTCGTTCACCGGCGCGGGCTTGGGGGCACCGCCATCGATGCTGACCATGGTGCCGGGCACTACGATGTTGACGACGATGCGTGTTTTGGGCGGCGCTGCGGGGGCGGCCGGCTCCGCCGCAGCGTCGACCGGTGCGAGCGCGGCCAGCTGTGGCTCGATCTCGCCGAGCGCCTTGAACGCGTCGGTCACCCGCCCTCCCGACTTCACTTTCTCCACGTAGAGCTTGTAGAGCTCCACTGCCTTCGCCAGGTTCTTTCGCTTGCCGGTCTTGGTGAACTCGCGGCGATGAGCCTGCGCCGTCGAGAACATGATGCCGTCGCGTGGCGCGATCTTGTACGCCTGCTCGAAGGCTTGGATCGCGTTGTCGAAGCGCCCGGCTTCGTACTCGCGTGCCCCCGCGTCGAACAGCTCCTTCGCGCGCGAGACCTCGGCCTCGGAAGGGGCCGCGTAGGCAGCGCGCGGCAGCAGGCTCGCGGCCAAGAGGGTCGCCCACAGGGCTCGTCGCAGGCCGCGCATCATTCGCTCCCCGCGCCGGTGGCGACGTCGCCGGCAAAGCGCGTGGAGCGGCGGTAGACACGCAGGGTTTCCCCCGAGAGCAGCGCGAGGTCTGGCAGTTGATCGCCGTCGAGATCTCCCGCTGCGAGCGCGCGGATCTGTGGAAAGAGCAGCGGGTCGCCTTGCGGTATCAGCGTGGTGCCGTTCCAGCGCAGGAGCACCGCCCCGAAGCCCTCGACCGCGAGCGCGAGGTCTTCACCCGCGTAGCTGCCGTCCTCCGCGAAGTGAGGAAGGAAGTCCAAGCCCACGATCCCGCCGTCCTCGAAAGGTAGCTCCACCTCGATCGCCTCGTCGGAGCCCAGCGCGTCCATGAACACGCGCACGAACGGTCTCCCGTCGGCCCGCCCTACCACCACCACGTCGTCGTCGTCGTCGCCATCGAGATCGCGAGCGCGGAGGGCGCCCACGACCTCCACGTCGAGTGGGATCGTGCGAATGTCGTCGAACAGCGCCGGATCGGTGTCGTCGGACTTCGGCGCGAACTCGCTCCAGTTGGGGATGATGTGCAGGTGGGCGGCGTCGGCGACGAGCGCCGAGAGGTCAGCCAGCTGCGGGGTCGCTGCGTTGCCCGCGAGCGCTCCCACCGCCGGATGCAGCGCTGTCGGCGAGAGCCCAGCATGTTCATCGCCTCCGAGGAGGATGAGGTGCTGCTCTTCGAGTGGTGCGTCGGCCTCTCCGGGCGCCAATACGAACAGCGCCAAGCGTCGCCGGTCGGTCGCGAGCTCGGGGACCTGCACCGGACCGGCCGCTACGACAGCCAACGGAGCTTGGCGGGCGACGCTGACCTTGGCCGCCTCGAACGCCAACAGTCGGTCGACGTCGCCCTCCTCCAGTGCATCCTTGAGCTTGAGCGGCGCCGCCACCTGGCCGTTGCCCGACCCATAGAAGACCGCGATCGACAAGCTCGCGGAGGAGTCATCCTTCGAGGGGCAACGCGCGGAGATGCCGAAGTCGTCGATGCTGTCCACCAGCTCTAGACTGCGCGGCAGCGGGCCCACCACTGCGTCTTCGACCCCGGGAAAGCGGCCTACCACACGCCCGGCGTCGAGTACTGTGCTCGGGGCATCGCCGAAGTGCACGACGAGATCGTCTGCGGTCGCACACTCGCCGTCGACTTCGTCGAAACGCTCTCGGTAAAGCAGATCGTCCGCGCCGTCGCCGTTGAAGTCTCCCACCCTCAGCAGCCCCACGCGCCCTTCGCGTGGAAGCACCAGCGGATTCATGTAGTCGGCGTCTCCGGACAAGAGCACGTCGATATCAAGGCCGCTCTCGCCTTGACTCGCCGTGACGTCCATCCGCGCGTCCGCGTTGAAGTCACCGAGGGCGGCCTCCGTCCAGGCGCGTTGGCTGGGTGCCGCAGCACGATAGTACGCCGGTTGCGTGGAGCTGGCGCCGGGCTTGGACAGATAGACACCTGAAGCAAGGACGAGATCGGGCCAAGAGTCGTCGTTCAGGTGCGCCATGGTCAACAGAGGACCAGGCGCCTCGCCGGAGGCCGCGAGCTCCACCGCGCCGAGCAATGCGGTCGGGTCGAGTGCGGGGCTGCCGCTCACCGCAAGGGTTCCGCTCAGCGAGTCGTGCTCCAACACCAAGGCGCCCGTGGGGAACTCGCCAGCAGTCCCCGAGAACACGATCAACTCCTCTTCGATGTCGCCGTCGAGCTGCGACGCAAAAGCTGCGATGGGCGTGTCGGCTCCCAGTGAGACACGAACCAAGCAGTTGTCGTCCTGGCACCAGTTCGTGGGCTGCCCATCCACGCAGAGGCGGACGACATAGGCTTCTCTCGTGTCCGATCGAACGATCAGCGCCTCTGGACAAGGCTCCGCGAACGAACCGGGAGTGACCTCGTAGGGAGGGTACAGAGGCGCCAGCTGCAGCGACACCAGGGCGTCGGCGGGGACGGCCTGCTCATCGTTCAAGAGCAACACGAAGGGCGTGCCTGACCCGAGCTCCCCCGAGTCTGCGCCGTAGGGATCCACGTAGTTGAGGCTGGCCAGCACCGTCGGGTTGTCCTCGAGGGCGAAGAAGACGCCCTCCAATCGGACGCTCGGGGCCAACGGAGCGCTGCCGGTTTCCAGGGCCGAGTCGGCTGCCGCGGCGGCTGGCAGCCCAATCAACCTGCCAGGCACCTCCCCAAATTCGCCCGTGTAAGTGAAGAAGGCGCGACCGATCAGCTCGCGGTTGGCCGTGCTCGACAAGCTCGAGACTGCCGCGTTGGAGGCCACCAGCACGTCGCTGTATGGATCGGCGTCGATGTCGCCCACTGCGAGCGCGCTGCTCTCCACCGGCGTCACCACTGTGCGCTCCACCACGGTGCCCGCACCCAGGAACAGGACCGTCAGCTCGCGGCGTGCCTCCGACGTCACGGCCACGTCGGCGATGCCGTCCGCGTCGAAGTCCCGAATCGCGAGCGCGTCGCCGCCCAGCTCGAGGTCGCCGGCGCGCACGAGATCGTCGCCGGCCCGCGAGCAGGTCCCGGCGGCGCCGCACAGGTAGCCCTCCGGACAAGCGTCGGGCTGCTCGTCGCTGGGTGGGAAGGGGCACGTGTAGCGGCACGCCTCGACGGTGCCGACGGAGCCACACGCGGTGCCGGAGTCGGGGTGGGCGTGGCTGTCGCAATCCTCGCCTGGGTCGAGCACCGAGTTGCCGCACACGCCTCGTTCGATGTCGTCGAGCGAGGTGCAGGCACCCGCGATCACGGCCAATCCCCCCGCCAAGACGGCGAGCGGCGCGAGCCAACGTGTGGTCGTTCGTCTCAAGGGTCCCCTCACGTGTCAGAACTCGAGGTCGCCGTTCGGCTTCTTGCTGCCTGCCTTCGGGCCGATCTTCGTCAGGTCGGTCGAGATCGTGCGATCGATGTCGGGCACGACCCACAGCTCGCGTGGCGTGTAGCCGGGCTTCTTGAGCACGAGCTTCACCCGCTGCCCGCTGCGCGGGAGCTCGACGCCCTGTTTGGCGCTCGCGATGCGCTTGCCTTCGAGCAGCACCTCGGCGTCCTCCGGCACGCCGTCGAAGCTGATGCGCGCGCTCGATGCGCTCACGCTCGGCACGGCCGAGGTGACCGCCACAACGGGTGGTGCGGTCGCTGCCGCGGGGGCTTCGCCCGTAGCGCTGGCGGGGGTCACCGGCGAGCTCTGGGGCTGAGGCGCGGGAGGCGCCGTGCTGACCGCTGCGAGGATCCCTCCGGCCACGGACACGGTGAGCGCGATGGCGCCCACGAGCACGGGCTTACGGAAGCGGTCATGAGGGGGTGACGACGGCGCGTTGGCGAGCGTCGTTGCGGCGGCCAAGGTGTTCCTGCGCACTGCGTTCGGATCGGAGGCGGTCGCTGGCGGCGGCGTGAACTGCGCGCTGGGACGCGATGGCACCGGCACGGCTCCGGCTTCGCTCAGCGCGGTGCTCAGCTGATCCAGCGCGGCGGTGATGCTCTGCGGGCGCTTGTCGGGATCCTTCTCGAGCATCGCCGCCACCGGCGCGTCGATCTCTTTGGGTAGCCCGGGAGCTCGTTCACTCACACGCGGAGCTTTGGCGGTGGTCTGGGCGGTGAGCACTTCCATCACGGAGTCGCCGTCGAACGGCGGCGCGCCCGTCAGCACCTCGAACACCAAGATGCCGAGCGCGTAGATGTCGGTGCGGTGATCGACCTCGCGACCGTAGACCTGCTCGGGGCTCATGTAGAGCGGCGTGCCCATCGGCGCGCCGGAGCGCGTCTTGTGCACGCTGCCCGAGGTCCCTCGCAGCTTGGCGATGCCGAAGTCGAGCAGCTTGGGCGTCGGCACTCCGTCCTCGTCGAACGTGAGAAACACGTTCTCGGGCTTGAGGTCGCGGTGGACGATGCCGGCGGCGTGGGCGGCAGCGAGCGCGCGCCCAAGCTGCTTCACGATCGGCACCGCCTCGAGCAGCGGCAGGCGGCCGCGCTGCCGCACCCAGCGCTCGAGCGTCATGCCGTCCAGCAGCTCCATGACGTAGTAGTGGCGACCGTCCTCGAGCACCCCGAACGCGAAGATGTCGATGATGTTGCGGTGGCGAATCTGGTTCACCGCCCTCGCCTCGGCGATGAAGCGCGAGACCATCTCCGGGCTGGCAGAGAACTCGCGCTTGAGCACCTTGATCGCTGCGCTTTTGCCGATCAGCGGGTGGATGACGCGGTAGACGGTGCCGAAGCCGCCCTCTGCCATCACCTCTTCGACGACGTAGTCGCCCACCTTCTGGCCGGTGACGAGCGGCGTCTCGGCGGCGCGGAACGCCTCCTCCGGAAGCAACGTGGTTCCGTGCTCGGGACAGACGTCGACCGCTTCGCCAAACGTGCGACGGCAGGTCGGACACATCCCCATCGAGGCGGATGCTACCAGAGGCTCTTCGACCTGGCCTACTGACAGCACCAAGCCGGTCGCAGCCCCGCTATTCGCAGGCGAAATCGCTGGCGCACGCGTTCAGACATTGGTCGCAGTCGAGGCAGCCCCGGGCAGCGTCGTAGTCCGCCACGCCCGGCGCGTTCTGGCTGCGACAGATTTCCCAGCAATCGGCGTCGTTCGCGACGCAGAGCGTCAGGCACTCGTCCAGGGCGACGCACGACGCGTTCGACAGGCAGAAGTCGAGCGCGTCCGCGCAGGGGCCCTGGGCGGCGCAGCTTTGGCAGGCCTCGCAGTCGGTGATCTCGCTGCAGCCAGCGTCACCGCCACCTCCTCCGTTGCTGGTCTCCCCGCCCCCGCCGTCAGATCCCCCCGCCCCACCCCCGCCGTCGGATGTCGCCGGCTTGAGCGTGCATCCGCCACAGGTCAGCACGAGCCACAGCGCCACCGGCAGAGGACGAGCCATGAGCCGTGGGCTAGCACCGCTGGAGGCGCTGGGCCAAGAGGAGGTCGTCAGGACGTGGTGGCAGCAGCTGGTCGCAGCGCCTTGCTGGCGAACAACGCCAGCGCCGTGCGGCGTGACTTGTCCGCCTGGGCTTGTGACAGGGTCACCTTGCCACCGTCGCGCTCGTAGCTCATCAGGTTGTTCTTCACGTACGTGTGGTCGTTGCCCAGGTAGTGGCCGAGCTCGTGGGCCAGCGTGGTGGGGCGGGCGCTCGCTGCGACGATCACGTACTTCTTCTTGAGGTTGGTAAGCTTGCGCCAGGTGACGCCCATGCGAAAGAGCTTGGGATCATCTACGTCTCGCAGGGCCTCGACGAAGAACACGTTGATCTGCTCGGCCACCATCGACTCCGCCAGCCCGTCGCGGTCCACACGACTCTCGAGCCGCGCCCATTTTTCCTCCAGCGGCCGCCGGGCCGCCGTCTCCGCGAACCTGATGCCGAACTCGCCGAAGATCGAGTTGGTCTGCCTGATCTGTTCGTCGATGAAGGCGCCATCGACCACAGGACGCGCGCGCGGCCCATCTTTGGTCGTCGACGTGCGTTCGACCACGAAGCTCTGCAGCGGCAGGGTGGGAAGTGGCGGTGCGCTCTTGGCCCACGCGGTCTGGGCGGGGACCACGAGGCCTGACAGCGAGAGCAGCCACCGTCGTCGGGACAGCACCACGCGACCAAGCGTAGACGCGCCGCCGGGACGCGCAAGCCTGACCGGCTCCAGCAGCGAGCTCAGGGCCGCGCAGCGCCTCGGCGCTCCACGACACAGAGCGAAGGCTCCGCATCGCGTGCACGAGCGGCGAGGAGCACGGAACGGGCCGAGAGCAGTCTCGTTGATTGGCGAAGGTCAGCCCCTCACGCGCCAAGATGGGCAACAACGTGCGACCTGGGGCGGGCGCGTCGACCAGGTCGAACACCTGTCGAAAGACGTCTCGGTGAGTCTTGGCGACCCAGGCGATCGATGCCACCGCGAAGGACACCGCGGCACCGATCGCGACAAGGAGGCTCACCCGCTACGCGCGCCGCCGTTGGGAGCCGCAGAGGCAAGCTGGACAGCAGCCACGAGGACGGATGGAGTTGCCGCGCGCGCGGAGGTGTCAAGCCCGAGCGCCGACCCAACAGCGCGAGGCATTACGCGCAGTTCGCCGAACATGCGCGGCGCGGCACGTGAGCTGTGCTACGCGCGTGGTCGATGACAGCGCGCCTTGCTCGACTGTGCTTGGTGGATGGAACCAGCTTCGAGGGAGAGCTCCACGGAGCCGACCCAGGTGTGGCCGTCGGCGAGGTCGTCTTCACCACCGGGATGTCCGGCTATCAGGAGGTGCTGACCGATCCGTCCTACAAAGGGCAGATCGTGACCATGACGGCGCCGCAGATCGGCAACACCGGAGCCAACCTGGAGGACGAAGAGAACGCGCGAGGGCCGGCGGTGGCGGGGTTCGTGGTCCGCGAGCTGGCGCTTGCCCCTTCGAGCTGGCGCTCGAACGAAGCGCTCGACGCCTACCTTCGAGCCCGCGGCGTGGCCGTCCTGAGTGGCGTCGACACGCGCCGATTGACCATCCACCTTCGCACGCACGGCTCGCAAAACGGCGCCTTCGGGTGTGCAGCGCGCGACGAGTTGGTCGATCATGCCCGCGCCGCCCCCGCGATGGAGGGCCTCGATCTGGTCGGCTCGGTGACTTGCGGCGCGAGCTACGCGCATCAAGCAGGGACTCCTGTCGAGTTTCGCAGCCTGACGCAGACGGCGGGGGCGCGCACGCCCCACGTCGTGGCCCTCGACTTTGGCCTGAAGTCAGGGATCTTGCGCGCGCTCAGCGACGTCGGCTGCCGCGTCACGGTGGTGCCGGCGGGCACGGGCGCGAGCGAGGTGCTGGCGCTCTCGCCCGACGGCATCTTCCTCTCGAACGGTCCCGGCGATCCAGCAGCGGTGAGCTATGCCATCGAGACGGTGCGATCGTTGCTCGGCAAGCGCCCGATCTTCGGCATTTGCCTCGGCCATCAGCTGCTCGCGTTGGCGGCGGGCGCGACGACCTACAAGCTCAAGTTCGGGCATCGCGGCTTGAACCAACCCGTCAAGAACCTCGCGACGGGACGCGTGGAGATCTCGTCGCAGAACCACGGCTTCGCCGTGGACCAGGCCAAGCTGCCCAAGGGCGTGACGGCGAGCTACGTGCACCTCAACGACGGCACCAGCGAAGGGCTGGAGATCGCTGATGCGCGCGCGTTCTCGGTGCAGTTCCACCCGGAGGCCTGCGCTGGCCCGCACGACACGTTGCACCTCTTCACGCGTTTCCGTGACCTTGCCTGCGAGGCGATGTCGTGACCAAGACGGTGCATTTCGTGTCGCTCGGTTGCCCCAAGAACCGGGTCGACTCCGAGGTCATGTTGGGCCTCACCAGCGAGCATGGTCTGGCGCACGTGACCGATCCCCAACAGGCCGAGCTGATCGTCGTCAACACTTGCGGTTTCATCGGCGAAGCCAAGAAAGAGTCGATCGACACCATCTTCGAGATGGCCCGCATGAAGGAGGCAGGGCGCTGCCAGAAGCTGGTCGTCACCGGCTGTCTCGCGCAGCGCCACCCCGACGAGCTGGCCCGACAGATCCCGGAGATCGACCACCTGCTGGGCTCGAGCGACATGCTCAAGCTGCGCAAGGTGCTGGACGGCTCCGCCGATCGGGTCTTGGTGGGCACACCGGCGGATTGGCTGATCGGATCCGAGACGCCGCGGACGCTGTCGAGCCGACCCGGGAGCGCGTACGTCAAGATTGCAGAGGGCTGCAACCGAAGCTGTTCCTTCTGCGTGATTCCGGCGCTCCGCGGCAAGCAGCGCTCGCGCGACGTCGCCGACGTCGAGCGCGAGGTGGCATCCCTGGTCAGCCGTGGTGTCAAAGAGATCAACCTGATCTCCCAGGACACTGTCGCTTACGGCAGGGATTTGCCTCACAAGCCCACGCTCGCCGAGCTCGTGCGACGTGTCGCGGAGGTTCCCGGCGTCGCGTGGGTGCGCCTGTTCTACCTCTACCCCGAGACGCTCAGCGACGAGCTGCTCGACCTGCTCGCGAACCACCCACGCGTTCTGCCCTACGTCGACATGCCGCTGCAGCACGCGGCGGACGGGATGCTCCGCCGGATGCGCCGTGGACACGGCGGGGCGCGGCTGCGGCGGGTCGTCTCGACGCTCCGCGAGCGCGTGCCGGGGTTGGTGTTCCGCACGGCCTTCATCGTGGGCCACCCCGGCGAGACCGCCGCAGAGTTTGACGAGCTGCTCGAGCTGTTGCGCTGGGCGGAGTTCGATCGAGTCGGGTTCTTCCGTTACTCGGACGAAGAGACCTCGAGGAGCTTCGCGTTGCCCGACAAGGTGGCCGCCCGCACCGCGGCGAGCCGCTACCGTCGCGCGGTCGAGACCCAGCGCAAGATCCAGCAGCAGAAGAGCGAGGCGCTGGTGGGGCGGCAGCTCGAGGTGTTGGTCGAAGGTCCCAGCGACGAGCACGAGTATGTGCTGATGGGCCGGCACTGCGGGCAGGCGCCAGAGATCGATGGCCAGGTGTACTTGAGCGGCGACGAAGCGGAAGCCGGCGAGCTGCGCACGGTCACCATCTCCCAGGCGAGCGACTGTGACCTCGTCGGCGAGCTCCACCCGCGCCAGCAAGCGCGCGGCAAGCGGCGTCGCCTGCGGGTGGCTTCCTGAGCATCGCCAACTGGGTTGCCAGCGCTCGCCTACAGGTTTGGCGCTTCTATGCTGAGATCGAGCGAAAAACAGTGCCTAGGTGCACGGATCGTTTGTTGCTACGGTGGAGCGGTTGCCGAAGCTCTGGTCCCTCCTCTGGCTGTGCCCGCTCGCGTTCGTCGCGTGTCTGAGCCCCACCTTGCCCTTGCCCCCACCCGAGGAGCCGGACGGGATCCACGCGGCGGCGGACGGCACCTGGGAGCTGCGCGGGAGCTGCCTCGAGGGCGCTGAGGTCGTCGTGCTGAACGAGTCGACGGGGCGCGGCGAGATCTACATCGACCTGAATCTCTCGGGCCGCTACGCGGTCGTGCTCGAGGGGGAGCCGTGCGACGTGGCCATCATTTCGCAGTCGCGAGGCGAAGAGCAGAGCGGTGAGACGCGCGTCGTTCTGCAAGAGGTCGAGGCAGGCCTCGTCGTCGACCCGGACGCCTGTCGCTGAGCTCGAGCTTCTCGTCGATCCCGACTCGGCGCGGGTGAGGTAACGTGTGACCGTGCCTGGCCCCCCGCCCCGCGTCCTCGTCATCGACGACGAGCCGAGCCTCCGTCAGATGTTGCAGATCGCCCTGAAACGCGCGGGCTTCGACGTCAGCGTGGAAGCCGGGGTCCGATCGGCACTGAAGGTCCTGCACGAAGCCACCGAGCCTTTCCAATTGGTGATCACGGATCTCGTCATGCCAGACGGGTCCGGCTTGGACGTCGTGGCGGCCGCGAAGGAGCGCGCCAAAGCGACCGAGGTGATCGTCATGACCGCGCACTCCACCGTGGAGGCTGCGATCGAGGCCATGCGGGCCGGGGCGGCCGACTTCATCGTGAAGCCGTTCTCCCTCACGCACATGGTCGCGCAGGCCGAGAAGGCGATCGAGCGACACGCCTTGTTGGCAGAGAACTTGAGCCTGCGGGCGCTGCTACAGCGCCACGAGCCCGCGATCGAGCTGGGCAGCAGCCCGGCCATGCGAGAGGTGGCTGCGCTGGTGGCGCGCGTGGCCCCGACGCGCACCACCGTGCTCATCACGGGCGAGAGCGGGACCGGCAAGGAGCGCGTCGCGCGTTTGCTGCACGAACAGAGTGACCGAGCCGCGGGCCCCTTCCGCGTCGTGAACTGCGGGGCGTTGCCGGAGGCGCTGATGGAGAGCGAGCTGTTCGGCTACGAGAAGGGAGCCTTCACCGGCGCTGCCGGCAGCCGCAGTGGCATCATCCGCGAGGCGGATCAAGGCACGCTGCTGCTCGACGAGGTCGGCGAGCTTCCCATGCTGCTCCAGGTGAAGCTGCTGCGCGTGCTGCAGGAGAAGTCGGTGCGGCCCGTTGGCGGCACGACCGAGGTGCCGGTCGACGTGCGCGTGCTCGCTGCCACCAACAAGGACATCGAGGTCGAGGCGAAGGCAGGGCGCTTCCGTCAAGACCTCTACTACCGGCTCAACGTCGTGCGCATCGCGCTGCCGCCGTTGCGCGAACGGAGCGGTGAGGTCGCCCGTTTGGCGGAGAAGTTCTTGCGCCGCTTCGCGGACGAGATGGGCAAAGAAGTGCGTCGGTTGAGCCCAGACGCGCTGCGCGCTCTCGATCGCTACTCGTTTCCAGGCAACGTGCGTGAGCTCGAAAACATGATGGAGCGAGCGACGGCGCTGGCGCTGGGGCCCTCGATCGGTCTGGGCGATCTCCCCTCCGAGGTGAGCGGCACCAGCGCCCTGCCTTCACCGCTCGTGGGAGGCACGCTCCCGGAAGAGGGACTGGAGCTGGACGAGGTGCTTGGAGAAGTGGAGCGGCGCTTGATTGTCGAGGCGCTGCAACGAACGAAAGGTGTGCGCACCTCCGCCGCCAAGCTCTTGGGTGTGACCTTTCGTTCCCTGCGATATCGGCTGAAGAAACACGGCATTGACCCAGGCGATGGCGAGGGGGACAACGGCCCAGTTTCGTCACCCGACAGCGGCGACGAGTGACGTTTTTCGGCATCCGACATCCCCCTCAGCTACCATTCTCCGCAGTGAAACCGAGGAGGACTCATGGCACGGACAATGCTTGACTCAAGCCGGATGCGACGCCGAGGGTTCACGCTGGTCGAGCTGATGATCGTGGTGGCGATCGTCGGCATCTTGGCGGCGCTCGCGATCTACGGGGTACGCAAGTACCAACAGTCTGCAGGCATCGGCGAGGCGACGGCGACGGTGCAGTCCATCCGCGGCGCAGAAGAGGCATTTCGAGCCGAAACCCTGCAGTACGCGGGGTGCAAGGACACGTCCTCGGCCCCGCTGGGAACCGTGGGTGTGCTGGCGGACGGGGACTACTACCCGCGCGCCATCTCGGCTCTCAGCCCGCAGAAGCTTCAGTGGGGAGGCGGCAATGCGGCGATGAACGCGTGCACGCGCGCGCTCGGCATCGCGAACGCCGGTGCTGTTCGCTTCACCTACGGGATCTTCGCCGGCGTGCCGGGCGCGACGGTCGACCCGAGCGGCGCTGACGGCTTCGACTACCTGCCGCAAACCACTCCGGCGGAGCCCTGGTACGTGATCACGGGGGTGGGCGATCGAGACAACGACAACGACTACGCCACGGTGGTGACGTACTCGACCACGAACGAGGTCTTCACAGACGACGACACAGAATGACCATTTGCTCTCTGCTTCGCTCGGGCAAGCCGAGCTGATCGCGTGGCGGCGCACATCGCGACTCAAGTCACGCTGCTGCTGTTCGTAGAAAACTTGGCCGCTCGATCGGTCTGCGCCGGTCTGCGGTAGGCTCAGCTCGGCACGCCGTCGAGGAGTCTTGGTTGGCCTGCGTCGTTGCGGGCCCAGGCGTCTCTTTTCCATTCATCGGAGGTTCTCATGCGTGCTTTCAAGCGTTTCAGCCGAGCGGGCTTCACCCTCGTCGAGCTCATGATCGTGGTCGCCATCATCGGCGTGTTGGCAGCTCTGGCGATCTACGGCGTGCGCCGGTACCTGCAGAGCGCCAAGACGAGCGAAGCCAAGAACACCCTTGGCGCGATGGGTCGCGGAGCAGTGGGCGCGTACGAGAAGGAGTCGACGGTTCAGGAGCAACTCGGTGAGGGCAACCTCAGCGCGACGTTCCAGCACGATCTGTGTGCCGGGTCGCTGAACACGGTGCCCAGCTCCGCCGCACCGCCGGTCGGAAAGAAGTACCAGCCGAACGGTGCTTTCGGAACCGACTGGGACACGGGCTCGGCCATCTCCGGGTGGAAGTGCCTCAAGATGACGGTCACCAATCCGATCTACTTCCGGTACGGCTACCAGGGAGCGCGCGTGGACGGCAACGGTCCGGCCGGTGCGGTGCCGTTGGCCTCCGAAGGGCAGACCATGACCGCCCCGACGCAGGGCAACTTCTTGGCCTTTGCCAACGGCGACTTGGATGGTGACGGCACCTTCAGCGCGTTTGGTCTGCGGGGTCAGGCAGGCACGGGCGGCTCCAAGATCATCAAGCTCGCCACCGAGATCCAGATCTTCGACGAGTTCGAGTGATCGACACGCGCGTGAGCACACGCTAGCGTGTGCTCGCCACGATGGAGTTCACCTTGTTGCAGGTCGCCGCGGTGGTCGGCATCGGCGGCAGTCTTCTGGCTGTCGCCGTTCCTGCATTTTACGGCGGGCTGTCAGCGTCCAAAGCGAGCGAGGCGCTCGACGGCTTGGGCCGCATCTCGCGATCGGCGGTTTCGCAGGCGGACCGACCGGTGCTGCGAGAGAGCTTTCCACCGAGCGTGGAGCTCACTCCCGCCACGGTGCCGCGCGGCCAGAAGGTGAAGGACCCGCAAGGCACCTGGGAGCACCTCACGTGGCGGGCGCTCGACTTCCGGATGGACCACGAGCACGCGTTCTCTTTTCGTTTTGACTCGAGCTTCGACGAGTCCCGACAGGTCGCGCGGTTCTCAGCCCGCGCACACGGCGATCTCGACGGAGACGGCAACGTGTCCACGTTCGAAGTGCGCGGTGAGCGGGAGAACAACCAACCCGCCACGCTGATGGCCGGGCTGCTCGTGGACCGCGAGGTGGAGTAGATCGTGCGGGGCGATGGGATCGCGGTGGTGGTGCTGGCGCTGGCCGCGGCGACCACGGCCGCGACGCAGTTGCCTGCCCGTGAAACGCACCGGGAGATCAAGCACGGAAGCGACGCCTACCTGCTGCCCCCGCCCACCCAGCTCAAGCACATGAGCCTCGGGTACCGCGCAGCCGTGGCCGACTTGCTCTGGGCGGATCTGCAGGTGACCCACGGGCTCCGCCTGCAGCAGCGTCGTCGGCACAACACCGCCATCAACTCGCTGGATGCCATTACCGAGCTCGATCCCAAGTGGCGCGATCCGTACCGCTTGGCCGACACGATCGTCTCGATGCAGGCCAAGGCAGCCCCGCTCGACGACATTCGCGGTGCGAGACGGATCATGGAGCGGGGGATCCGCGAGCGCCCAACCGACGCTGAGATCTGGTTCGTCCTAGGCGCGTTCGTGACGTTCCTCGCACCCAACAGCTACATGGACGAGGCGCCAGACGAAGCCGCCGAGTGGCGCCGAGACGGCGCGCACTACCTCGCCCGTGCTGCGGAGCTGGCGCCCAAGGACGCCAACATCACCTGGCAGACCTTGGGGGGGGCACGCATCCTCGCGGAGCATGGGCAAGCCGACCGCGCCCAAGAGATGCTCACCACCATTCTCGCGACGACCGAGGACCCCGAGCTGCGAGAGGATGTGCTCGCGCGCCTCGCTCGGCTGGAAGCAAGGAAAGAGCAGTCCGAGCAGGCTCGCGCGGCCAGCGCATGGCGAGCCCGGCTCGAACGCGTGCGGCAATTGTCCGTGGGCGCGTACCCTGGTCTGTCCCGCACGGCGGCGTTGGTGCTCGGCCATCCCCGAGATCCTGCCAAGTGCGCGGGGCGCGGCGAGCGAGGTGAAGAGTGCGCCGGCACCTGGCTCGACTGGGTGAAGGCGCAAGCTGACGTGCCGGCGCCTGCGAACACCGACCACTGAGAGCTCGCCGCAAGGCGGAGCGAGTCGGCGGTGGTCAACCGGTGTTGGGGGCGAGTACCCTTGCCGGACCCCTTTGCCCACCGCACGGCTCCACCGTCGCGCCACGCTCCCATCATGAGTGGCTTCACCAGCTCCGCAGAGCGCCTGATTGGCCGCGTGCTCGGCGGACGGTTTCAGGTCGTGTCCTTCATCCGGGAAGGCGGCATGGCCCAGGTGTTCTGCGGTTCGCAGCCGCGCGAGCCTCGGCACGTCGCGATCAAGGTGGTTCACCCGGAGCTGAGCAGCGATCGCGAGATCGTGGCGCGCTTCATGCGCGAGGCGAAGGTGGCGAGTCGGCTCGACCACCCGAACATCGTGCGCACGATCGACTGTGGCCAGGACGGTGACCTGATCTACATGGTGATGGAGCTCCTGCTGGGGGACGATCTCTCGGCCCGCATTCGGCTGAAGGGCTCCTTCATCGAGCAGCGCGCGGTCGAGATCGTGATCGACGTGCTGACTGCCCTCCACTACGCCCACCAGCGAGGCGTCGTTCACCGCGACGTGAAGCCCGAGAACGTGATCATCTGCCGGCAGCCAGACAACCCGGCCATCGAGCAGGTGAAGGTGCTCGACTTCGGCATCGCCAAAGTGCTCGATGCGCGGCCAGACGCTCCGCTGCCGACAGAAGCTCCCACGAGCGTACGCTCGGTGCTCACCCGCGTGGGCACGTGGGTGGGCACGCCCAGCTACATGTCACCGGAGCAGGGGCGCGCTGACCCCATCGACCACCGTTCGGACATCTACTCCGCGGCGGTGCTGTTGTACGAGCTGCTCTGCGGGCGGCCGTTGTTCGACGGGGAGACGCCGCTGCAAATCGTGGCTCGACACGTGCACGATCCGCCCCCGCCACTTCATCCGTTCAACCCCAACGTGCACCCGATCCTCGAGGGGTTGGTGCTGCGCGCGCTGGAGAAGGATCCCGCGAACCGCCCGCAGACGGCCGAGGACATGGCGAACGAGCTGCGCCAGCTGCTGCCCGATCTGTCCCAAGGCTCGAGCCAGCGTTGGTCCACCTTGGCTCCTTCTTCGCGCTCTCCGCACATCGAGGTCACCGTGCCGAGCAGCCGAGCCCCAGGCAGTTTGCCCAGCTCCGACGGCGTTCCCACGCGCACGCACACGTCGGAGGGGCCGACCCAGCAACACGATGCGCGCTCGCTCAAGGCGCTGAAGTCGACGATGGCGATCGAGCCCCACGCCTCGGCAGCCACGCCCTCTCCGCCGAAGCGCGAGCAAGCTCATCCGTTGATCGGACGACTGCTCGAGGAGCGCTACCAGGTGGCATCCTTCATTCGCGAGGGAGGTATGGCGCAGGTGTTCTGCGGCCTCTCGGAGCAAGAGCCGCATCACGTTGCCATCAAGGTGGTGCACCCCGAGCTGGCGCGCGACCCGGAGATCGTCGCGCGCTTCTTGCGCGAGGCCCAAATTGCGTCTCGGTTGACCCACCCCAACATCGTGCGCGTGCTGTCGGTGGGTGAAGACCAAGACATGCTCTATCTGGTGATGGAGCTCCTGTTTGGCGATGACCTGTCTGCGCGCGTCAAGCAGCGGGGGACGTTCAGCGTGTTGCGTTCGGTCGAGATCGCAGCCCAGGTGCTGGCCGCGTTGCACCACGCCCACCAGCAAGGGGTCATCCACCGGGACATCAAACCTGAGAACGTGATGTTGTGCCGCCAGCCCGATGCCCCTGCGATCGAGACCGTAAAGGTCCTGGACTTCGGGATCGCCAAGGTGCTCGACCAGAAGAAGGATCTCGCGTTCCCCGTGGACGCACCCACCGCGGTGCGGTCCGTGCTCACGCGAGTCGGAGCACTGGTCGGAACGCCCACGTACATCTCTCCCGAGCAAGGCCGCACCGAACCGGTGGATCATCGGGCCGATCTCTATTCGGTGGGGGTGCTGCTCTACGAGCTGCTTTGTGGTCGGCCGCCTTTCACGGGTGAGACAGCGCTCCAGATCGTGGCGCGTCATGTCCACGAGGCCCCCCCTCGGCTGAGCGACATGGTGCAGCTGCCGAACGATCTCGAGGCGCTCGTACTGCGGGCACTCGCCAAGAGCCCTGCTGATCGCCCCGCCTCCGCGCAAGAGTTCGGCGCCGAGCTGCTCGACATTGCGTCGCGGCTCTCCGGACGCGCGGGGCCAGCGATCGGCCCGACACAACGGTCGCAGGCGGCGCCGTCGGTGCGGCCCCAGGCGTCGGCTCCGGTCGCGGTGGTGACCTCACCGACGCCGGCTTCGCCACCGCCCGCGCAGCTCTCGCCGACTGCGCGCACACCCGCGATCACCGCTCCGAGCGCACCCGCTTACGCCCCACAGGTCAGCGCGCGTTCTCCCCTCTCGGCGATCAAGGAGACCCTACCCCTCACGGGCAACGAGGCCAACGCCATGCGTGCCGCCGCAGCGCAAGCGGTTGCCGCGCGACAGGCGGCGAGCCAAGCGGGCGCGCAGAGCCCGCCAAGCACCTCGCTCGGTCCAAGCTCCGTCACGCCGATGCCACCTCAGCCGTCCGCCGCGCCCCCGCATCGCGACGTAACCGAGCCCCAACGTCAGCTCGAGAAGCGCGTGGATGCACAGGTCAACCGGCTGATGCGGGTGGTGATCGTGCTGGGCGCGCTGCTCGTGGTCACGTTGACCGTGGTGGCGGTGCTGATCGCGCTGGTCGTCGCCAAGTAGCTCGACGTCAGTCGAACTTGGCAGAGGCCACCGCGCTGCCGCCAGCGGGCACATTGACGGAGACGGACTTTCGGCCCTTCTCCGGGTGCACGAAGGTGACGCTGTGCTTGCCTGCGGAAACGGACTGCACCTGGGGGGTGTTGCCGAGCGGGCGGCCGTCCAGAATCACCTTGGAGACCGGGATCGAGTTCATCTTCAAGGTGCCGTTGCCACTCGGCGCCACGGTCGTGGTCGTGGTCGCGGTCGCCGTGGCGGTCGGGCGCGAAGTGGGCACACCGGTCGGCGCGACCGGGGGTGTGGAAGGTTTGCCCACCTCCACCAGCTCGATCACGATCGTCTTGTCTGCCGCGCCGTCGTCGAACGTGATGTCCTGCGAGAAGTCCTGGAAGCCCTTCTTCTTGGCAGTGACCTTCCACTGATCTTTGGCCTCGAGGCTGAGCACCACCGGGGGTTTCGCCCACACCTCGTCTTTGAGCTTCTTCTCGATCTTCTTGCCGTCCTGGGTGCCCGCCAGCAGCACCTCGGCGCCCGAAGACTTGAGCTCGAGCGTGAGACGGCCCTTGATCACCTTGGGCTTCTGCTCCCCGAGGTCCTCGACCTTGTCTTTCTGAACGGTGATCGTCTTCTCGCTCGACTCGTAACGATCGCCGCCGTCGAACTTGATGCGGTGCTCACCGGGCGACAGATCCGTCAGGCTCAGCGGAGCGGAGCCGAGCGTGCCGCGCTCCTTGCCATCCACCAGGACCTTGACGCCTGTGGGTCCGGACACCTTGAAGCCGGTGCCCTCGGAAACGGCCGCGCTGGCGCTGGCGCTGGCGCTGGCGCTCGCGCTCGCGCTGGCGACTGCTTTCGGCTTCTCCTCTCCGTCGTCGATGGTGAGCACGACTGATTCGGTTCTGCCGCTCTTCACCTCTGCCTGTTTGGTGGCAGACTCCTCCCCCACCGTGACCTTCACGGTCTTGGGTCCGGGATCGAGCTTCGAGACGCGGCAAGGCGTGGTCTCGCACACCTGCTTGCCGTCGACGTAGATCTTGGCTTCGCCGACCGCCTGACCGCTCTTGGTCTTGATGTCGATGCTCAGCTCGCCCGTGCGCGGCATGATCACGTACACCGCGAGAGCCACGACCGCGATCAACGCGAGCGCGCCGATGATGAGCCCGGCCTTGTTGGAGGAATCTCGCGGCCGGACGATGGTGGGCTCCTCGGAGGGGCGTCGCGCAGGAGCCGGAAGCGGCGTGGCGGTTGCCGCTGCAGGTGGAGCCAAAGGCGCGGGGGGATCCGCCAAGCGCGGCGGGGCCTGCGGTGGCGGAACGGCGATCGCAGGAGCAGGCACGCTCCGCGGTGCCGCGGTTCCCGACGACGCGAGCAGCGCTGCCGCGCTCCCCACCTTGCTCGTGGGGGGGGCGACCGAGCCAGCAGCTGGCCGAGGCCCCTTGTTGTTCATCGCGTGGCGGCGCTTCTCGAAGACGTGGGTGGACTCCTCATCGTCTTCCCAGTCCATGTCCACGTTCGCGGACTTCTGGGGCACGGCCGTCCCGGCGGGCGGCGTTCGCTCTTCAGCGTCGGCGTCCGCCGCTGCGCTCGGCATTCCGAGCTGGGAGCCGATGGAGTTTGCCGGCTTGGGCGGCGGCGGTACGGCAGCCACGAGCGTGTTCGGTGGCTTGGTCGGCGGCGGCACTGCGGAGCTCGCGGGCGGGGAGCTCGCGGGTTTGGCCGGCGGCGGCGGAGGCAGCGGCGTCTTGGTCGCCACCGAGGGCGGCGGCGGCACCGCGGACACGCCCTGCTGCGTCTTCACGGTCGGCTTGATCGCCGCAGGCGCAGCGGGCACCGGTGTGGCCGTCGACGCCGGCGGAGGCAGCGGCGCGGGCACGCCCAGCAGCGTGGTCTTGGCACCGGCGCGAAGCGACGGCGGCGGGGGGACTGCCGCGGACTTGGGGGGAGCGGAGGGGGCCGCACCCCTGCTGCCGAGGGCGTCCGAGGGCGCCGACGGAACGCTCGACGTGCTGACTGGTCGCGTCGACTTCTTGGAGAGCCCCTCGAACACGTCCAGGTCACTCCCGCCCTTCTCTTCAGCCATGTCGCGGCTCTCCTCCAAACTACTGCGCTGATGGAACCCCCGTCGGGGGAACAAGTCGGCCATGACGCGCGCCACCGGGTCGTCGGAGGCGAGATCTGACGCAGCCTTGCTTGATTTTTCCGCCCCTGGTGGGGTCGGAGCCAGGGCCCGGAGGGCCTGGACCAGTTGTGCGGCTGTATCGTACCGCCCCGCGGGCTCATAGGCGAGCACCTTCCGGAGCACCACGCGAAGTTCCGTTGGGGTCCCCGGGGCCACGACGTCGGGGTCGACCCGGGCGCCTCCCGCCAAGTCCTGCAGAACTTGCACGGGACGTTTGCCCTCGAACAACACGTGGCCACTCGCCAGCTCGAGCAGCAGCACTCCCAGCGCGTAAAGATCCGCTCTGGGATCGAGCTCCTCGCCGCGCACCTGCTCGGGCGCCATGTAGCGCACCGTGCCCTTGATTTCGCCGACTCCCGTCGTCGAATTGCGTCCAGGCACCTTCGCAATCCCGAAGTCGGCCAGCTTCACCGAGCCGTCGAAGCCCACGAGGATGTTGGGGGGGCCCACGTCCCGATGGATGATGGGCGCCCCGCCCGAGTGCGCTTGGTGCACGTACGAGAGCGCCTCTGCGACCCGCGTTGCGATGGCGACTGCGGCTGCGAGCGGCAGCGCGTAGCTGCCCTGAGCCCGAGCTGCCGCCATCAGCCGCTCGAGATCGACGCCGTCCACCAGCTCGATCGCCACGAACGCGTGCCCGTCGATGGCGCCGTGATCGACCAGCTTGACGACGCCGGGGTGAGAGAGCTTCGAGAGGAGCTCCCCTTCGGCCCAGAGCAACTGCTGGGTCTCGCGGTCGTGAGCCGCACCCGCGAGCGCGCGTTTGAGGGCGACAGGGGGCGCGCTGGGCAGGTCCTTGCGGGTGGCCCGAAACACCTCGGAGCGCGCGCCTACACCGAGTCGCTCGACCAAAAGATAGGGACCGAACGAGAGCGCCCGCTGCACGCGGCGCGGCTCTACCACGCTCGCTGCGACACGCAAAGCGCGCTGAGTCGTCCCACGACGCGCGGATCGACGACGCGAAGGCTCAGTCGTGCTTCTTGAAGTAGCGCACGCGTTGCGCCTGGAGCCGGTACCACTCGTCCCGCGGGACGATCGGCGTGTCCTCGAAGAAGCGGACACCTGCGGGGGCTTGCCGCCGCACCAGCCGCACGCTCGAGGGAGCACGCGGGGGGTGAGCGGCCTGCCCGGCGAGATCCGTGCCGTCACCCAAGGTCAGTGCGAGGGGCGCGGCGAGCGCGAGTTGGTCATTGCACCCGATCGACGTCATCAGCGCAGCGATCGCGCCGAGATCGGTTTGTTTGCCCGCTTTGGCGTCGCTGGCTTCGGCGTAATAGGCGAAATGGGATTCCGGGTGCACGCACACGAGCGCTGCCCCCGTGCCGACCTTGGGCGACCCGGACAACAATCGCAGCGAGCTCTTGTCTGGCGCCGCTGGCGCCAACGCAAAGCTGTCGCCGGTGAGCCAGAGGCTGTGCTCTCCGGAGGAGCCAGCGTCCAACGTGAGCACGGTCTTCTTGTCCTCGCCCTTCGACGGTCCGGAGAGCGTGCGCGGATCGAGCGCCAGCACGCGGAAGGCCTTGGAGGCGTCGTTCTTGTCCGGATGCACGTCGCTGATCGCGAGCGCGTAGGGGAAGCCATGTTGCGGCAAGCCCTTCACGCGCCAAACGCCGTCGCCTTCTGGCGCTGGGGACAGCACCGCGGGCAGATTCTCTCCCGGCAACACGTGGCGCAGCGTCAGGTAGAAGTAGTCACGCGCCTCGCGCTTGATGTAGCGCGGGAAGTTCATCAGCCCCATGCCCTTGATCAGGCGCTTGGAGCGAAACTCCCAACCTGGCATGTCGGGCACGTTGCCTTCGGCTTCCCAGCTGGTCTCGAGCCCGCGGCTGAGCGTGGGCAGCTCTCCGGAAGGGGCGACGCGATAGAACTCCATGCCGCTGTGGCCCGCGTTCATGTCGAGCGCGAGGCCGTACGAACAGCGGGCCTGAATCATCGACTGCGCGAGGGCCTCGGGGCTGAGATCCGCGCCGTAGAAGTACGCCACGAATCGCTCCTTGGTGAGGCAGATGCCGGTGCGGACCGTGTGCGTTTTGTCTTCGGAGCCCGGCACTGTGCCGCCCCACCAGGTGCGGTTGTACGGGTTGAATTGCTCGTCCTGCACCATGACAGTCATGTTCTGCCGGTAGGACACCACTTGATCCGGGACGGTCGGATCGCGCGGCCAGGTTCCGAACGCCGTGCTGCCGTCGCGCAGACGCATGACCGTTGCCGCGAACGGCTTGGGGGGCAGGTAGACCACGCCGTCTGCCATCATGCCGAACTCGCCGTGCAAGGCCTGGAATCCAGCGTTGGTCGCGGCGACCACACGCTTCATCATCTCGGGGGTGCGTGGGATCAACCCGGGGCCCGCCTTGCCAGTCGCGCCCTTGGGCTCCACGGTGCCGGCCATCATATGCAGCTCGACCTGCCTCGGATCCCACAGCGCGATGTACACGCGTGTGGTCTTGCGGCCCTTGTCGCTGCGAATGAACGTGGTGAGGAACGTGGGCGGCAGGTTCGGTTGGCTGCGGAAGAAGGCAGGGTCTTCCTTGGCGTTCCATTGCCCTTCACCCGGCAGCGCCGGCGTCACCCAAGGCTCGAGTGGGGCGGGCGGCCAACCCAGATCAGGATCCGCCGCGATTTCCCGGCGCGGTGCGCCCAAGTCTTCCCCCATGTCGTCGGCGATGTCCGCTTCGGCCGTGGCGCCCGTGAGCTCCTCGCGGTTGCGGTCGAAGAAGTCCTTCGCTTCGAAGAAGACCTGCTTGAACGCCTGCATGTTCTCGTCACCGACCTCGAAGCGGACGCGATCGACCGCCCAGGTCACCAGGTTGCCCGGCTGAGCTACCTCGCTTGCGTCGAGCGTGATCCATCCCGGCAACGCGGCGCCCTGATCGGCGAGCGGCAACACCACTCGTTGGGCGCCCGTGGCCACGACGACCTCGCCGCTCTCTCGAGCGACACTCACTTCTCCGTTGCCCTGCACGACGTAGGTCTTGCGACCGACGCCGCGCAGCCGTCCGGTCTGCTGCCAGTTGGTGATCGCGTTCTGGGCGCGCGAGACGAGCGGCCAGTCGAGCGGAGGCTGTCCGCTGAAATCGAGGATGGTGACCACGCTCGGCGCGCCTTCGATGCCGCTGTTGGAAGCGTACACCGCTCGGTCGCCAACCATCACGGGGCGGGTCTCGTCCGCGCCGGTGGTCTCGCTCAGGTTGTGCGCGGCGGACAGGTCGAGCAGCGCCCCGCCTGGTGAAAGCTTGGCCTCGAGCAGGAAGATGTCATTCGGCTGTTCTGGATCGACGCCGTCGGGCCCTGGCGCGCTCGCTCGCACCAACAGCCTCGCGCTGCTGAACGCCGAAGACATCACGCCGCGCGGCCCATCCATGAACACGACATCGTCTGCCGTCGCCGCGAAGCCCCGCTGTTGCAGGATCTCCACCACGGCTTGGCGCCGATCCGGCGCGGACGCCGACGGCCGGAGCGCCGACGCACAGACCGCGACCAGCATGCCGATGGAGAGCAGCCCGACGCGCTGCCTGAGCCGTTCGACGACGCGACGCGACACCGTGGTCGAGGCGACAGAGTCGAGCGAGGGCGAGGTGGCGGTCATGGCGGTCGAGTCCCTGCCTGTGGCGAGAACGCCGGAGCAGCGACTCCCAGTCCGACTACCACTGTCACGCAAAAGTTGGCCAGAAAGCGTGCAACCAGGCAGCCAGCGCCCCGGGGTTGCCCGGGCCGAGCGCAGACGGTATGCGTCCTGCCCATGCACGTGGACGAGGCCCTGATCGACAGGTTGTGCGCGCTCGCGCACGTGGAGGTGCCCGCGGAGGAGCGGGGGCGCCTCGCCGAGGACCTGGCCAAGATCCTGGACTACGTGGCGATGCTGTCCGATCCCGCGCTGGACGACGATTCGCTGTGCGAGACCGAGCCGGCACACTTGCGGTGTCGGCCCGATCAGGCGCAGCCGTCGCTGCCGCGTGAGATCGTGATGCAGCAGGCTCCCAAGAGCGACGAGGGCGCGTTCGTGGTGCCCGCGTTCGTGGACGAGGGCTGAGATGTTCGACGCGAACGCGACGATTCGGGGACTGGTCGCGCAGGTGAACGCGGGCGAAGTCTCGGCCCGAACGCTCGCCGAGCGGGCGCTCGCCCAGATGGCGGCACGGGCAGACTTGGGCGCCTTTCTGACCGTCATGCGCGAGCAGGCGTTGGCGACCGCGGACGCCGTGGACGCGAAGCGACGTCGTGGCGAGCCGCTCGGCGCGCTGGCGGGGATCCCGGTGGCGATCAAAGACGCGCTCGCGACGGCAGACGCGCCGACCACAGCCGCTTCCAGGATCTTGGTCGCGCGCGGCAGGAGCGACGAGGATCCCACGCCCTCCGCGCGAGGCTACCGCCCGCCCTACGACGCCACCGTCGTCGCTCGCCTTCGCGCCGCCGACGCGGTGATTGTAGGAAAGACGAACATGGACGAGTTTGCGATGGGCTCGTCCACGGAGAACAGCGCGTTCTTCCCGGCCCGCAATCCGCACGATCCCAGCCGAACGCCCGGGGGCTCGAGCGGGGGCTCCGCCGTCGCCGTCGCTGCGGGCATGGTGCCACTGGCGATCGGCTCGGACACGGGTGGATCCATTCGCCAGCCGGCATCGCTCACCGGAACGGTGGGGGTCAAGCCGACCTATGGGCGCGTCTCGCGGCATGGGCTGTTCGCGTTCGCTTCCAGCCTCGATCAGGTGGGCGTGTTCACGCGCGACGTGGACAGCGCGGCGCTGGCCCTTCAGGTGATCGCCGGGCCGGATCCGCGCGATGCGACGAGCTTGCCCGACCCGGTGTCGCTCGCGGGCAACCCCCCCGCACAGCTGCGAGGCGCGCGTGTGGGCGTGATCCGAGAGCTGATGCAGCAGGGCATCGCCGACGGGGTGAGGACGCGCGTCGAGGCGGCGATCGAGACGCTGGTCCGCGCTGGCGCGCAGGTGAGCGAGGTGACGCTGCCGAGCTCGCGGCTGTCTGTCGCGAGCTACTACGTGCTCTGCACCGCCGAGGCCTCTTCCAACCTCGCCCGCTACGACGGCGTCCGCTTTGGACTGCGCGAGCCCGAGGGCGCGAGCTCGCTCGGTGAGGTGTACAGAAAGACGCGCGGGCAAGGCTTCGGGCGCGAGGTGACGCGCCGCATCTTGCTCGGCACGTTCGTGCTCTCCGCGGGCTACTACGACGCCTATTACACACGTGCCCAGCGTGCGCGTGCCGCCATCCGACGCGACTTCGAGCGGGCGTTCTCCGAGGTCGAGCTGATCCTGTGCCCCACCAGCCCGACGGTGGCCTTCCCGCTCGGCGAGCGCCTCAGCGACCCGCTCGCCATGTACCTGGCTGACGTGTGCACGCTGCCCGCGAGCTTGGCCGGACTGCCTGCGCTCAGCCTGCCTTGCGGCCTGGCCGTGCCCGAGGGGGGCGGCCCCGAGTTGCCTGTGGGCTTGCAGCTGATCGCGCGCCAAGGACAAGACGCCCGGCTGCTCTCGTTGGCCCGAGCGGTCGAGCTGGTCTTGCGATCATGATCACCACGCGGGCCCTGTCGGCGAACGACGCCGCCGCGTTGACGGCGCTCTTCGAGGCTTGTGATTGCCCCTGCTATTGCCGCTACTTCCATTTCGAGGGGGACAAGAATGACTGGCTCGCGCGCTGCGCGGAGAAGCCCACGCCGAACAGAGCCGAGCTGATCTCGGATCTGGCCCAGGCGAGCCCCCGCGCGCAGGGCGTGATCGCGCTGGTCGACGACCGTGTGGTGGGCTGGCTCAAGACGTCGCCACCGTTCTCGGCGCGCAAGGCGTACGAGCAGCGCGTGTATCGCTCGTTGCCTCAGCTCGCCGGCCACCGGCCAGGCGTGTGGCACCTGAGCTGCACGCTGATTCACCCTGACTTCCGCCGGCGCGGGGTGGCGACACTGCTGGTGGGCGCTGCGGTCGAGGCCGCCGCCGCGTGGGGCGCGCGTGAGATCGAGGCGTTTCCGCGCCGCGTGAGCGAGCCGGTGAACGACGCAGAGCTGTTCGCGATCCCGGAGGGAGCTCTGCTCGCACACGGGTTCGTGCACGCGTGCGGGGAGCCCCCCTACCCCGTGCTGCGGCGCACGCTCGGCGGCGAGCCATGACTTGCGGCGTCTTGTTGATCGACAAGCCCGCTGGCAAGACCAGCCACGACGTGGTGGCGCTGCTGAGGCGGCGCTTGGGCACGCGGCGGGTCGGCCACGCGGGCACGCTCGATCCGATGGCGACCGGTCTTTTGGTGGGCCTCGTGGGCGAGGCCACGAAGCTCGAGCCCTACCTTTCGTCGTCGCACAAGCGATACGTGGCGGAGGTGTCCCTCGGCGCCGCGACGGACACCCTGGATCGGGAGGGTGAGATCACCCACACGGGCGAGCTCCCCGCCGCGCTCGTGCACGAGCTCGCGCACGCGCCCGGCGACGCTGAGCTGGGGTCAGGGCTGCTTCGTGCTGCGCTGGACGCCGAAGGGGCGCGGCGCTTGCAGATCCCGCCAGCGTACTCCGCCATCAAGATCGACGGCGTACGCAGCCACAGACTCGCTCGCAGCGGTCGTGAGGTGGAGCTTGCGCCCCGAGACGTGCGCGTGCTCTCTCTGGAGCTCCTTGCAAGCTCCGCCGAACCGCCCATGCTGCGCGTTCAGCTCGACGTCTCGAAGGGCTATTACGTGCGCGCTTTCGCGCGCGATCTCGGCGAGGGGCTCGGCGTCCCCGCCCACCTCTCTGCTCTTCGACGCACCCGCTCGGGGCCGTTCCAGATCGAGGACGCCGTGGCTGCCGAGCTCCTGAACGTGGAGCTCACGCCACGGCTGATCCCGCTGCTCTCCGCCGCCCGGGCCGCGCTCGCCGGCTATCGCGCAGATGCGGGCGAAGCCGCGGCCATCAAGCACGGCGTGCGCGTCCCGTTCGATGCGAGTCACGCCGTGGGCGCGCCAGCGGACCCGGAGGGCAGTCTGGTCGCAGTGGTCGCCCCCGAAGCGGAGCAGCTGTTGGCCATCGCTCGGGTCGAGAGCCACATGCTCGTGGTTCAGCGAGGATTCGCCGGTTGAGCGCCGGCACGTTGCGAGCGGGGAACCCGGGCTGCTACGCTGGCAGCCATCCGCCGGGCGGATGTCGGGGTACATGTCGGTTCCACTGCCAGGTTTAGCCGTCGCGATCGTCGCGGCGTTTGTGGGTGCGCTGTTCGTTTCCGCCGACGCGGCGCTGAGCGGGCTTTCCAGCGCGCGGATGGCCGCGTTGCTCGAGCAGGACGGGCGCCCGTTCAAGTCGGCGCTCGAGCGATATCAGCGGTCTCCCTGGCGCATGCGCTCCACGTACATCGTCGGCCGCACCGTGTGTGCGGCCACCACGGCGGTGATGTTGGCCGAGGTGATGGCCGCGCTCGTGCCGGGGCGATTGGGGCTCGTCGCGGCGGTGTTGATGTCGGGTGTGTTGTTCGGCTTCTCGGACTTGGCGACCTCGATCGCGCATCGAAGCGCGGACGACTGGGGCCTCCGGCTGGCCACCTACCTGCGGCCTTTCGAGCTCTTGTTGTGGCCGCTCGCGGCTCCGCTCGCGATGGCGAGCGAGGCCTTGGTCGGACGCATTCAAGAGGAGAAGGCGCCCGACCCGGACGTGGCCAGCGCCGAGGTGGAGCACTTCGTGGATGAAGTCGAGCGCAGCGGCGTGGTCGGCGCAGAGCCGGCCGAAATCATCCGCAACGTGCTGGAGTTCGAGGATCGACGCGTGCGCGACGTGATGGTGCCGCGGTCTCGGGTGGAGGGCATCGACCTCGCCACCCCGCTCGACAAGGTGAGGCTGCTCGTCGCCGAGAGCGGCCACTCCCGCTACCCCATCTTCGACGGCCAGCTCGACAACGTCGTGGGCCTGTTGGTGGCCAAGGACGTGTTCAAGTTGGAGAGCGGCACGATCGAAGACACCGGTCCGGACAGCTCCCCGCGCGCCCTCACGGACGTCGTTCGGCGCGACGTGATCTTCGTGCACGAGCAGCAAAAGCTGGCGACGTTGCTGCGCGACATGCGCCACAAGCGCCAACACCTCGCAGTGGTGGTCGACGAGTTTGGCGGGACGAGCGGCATCGTCACGCTCGAAGACGTGATCGAAGAGATCGTGGGAGACATCCGCGACGAACACGACGAGGTCGAGACGGCGCCCATCCAGGAGGCTGGCGAGGGCCGGCTCATCGCGCAGGGCAGCATGTTGCTCGAAGACTTGTGTGCCTACCTCGGTGTGGTCCCGCCCGAAGAGGGGCGCGCCGAGACCCTCAGCAGCCTGTTCGAGTCGCCCGTCGCGATCGGCGACCGCGTGCAGCGCTGGAACCTGGAGCTCGCCGCGAAGGAGGTCGAGGACGGCAGCGTGCAGCGCGTCGAGGTTCGGCGCCCGATGCACTCGTTGCCACCGTCCTCTGGGGACAAGCGCGCGGTGTCCGACACGGCACCCAAGCCCGGCTCCGCAGAGGCGGAGCCGAGCTCACGTGAAGCCTCGGGGTGAGCAGCCCGCGACCGTCAGCGACGGTTCGCTAGCTTCTCGAGCTCTCCGGCCAAGCTCTCGCCCTCTTTGAGGAGGCCCGGCTTCTCCCGCCCTGGCGTCTCGTCGCCGCTCAGGATCAGCCTGATCTCGCCCATCAGATTGCGGATGGGAAGGTCCACGCGTTCGGCCGTGAAGCCTGCGATCGACTCCGGTCGGATGGGGATGGCGACCGGGGTGGTGCCCACGATCTCCTTCTCGAAGCGCGCTGCCTCTTTCTCCGACATGCGGCCTTCTGCACCCGGAATCATGATGAACAGCTTCTTGTCCTTGGGCAGGTCGGTGCCCTTGTCCCAGGGCTCCTTGATGCCGACGACCTCGGCCAGGATGTTGGGTGGGTTTCCGCCGAAGGTCACCGCGTACTCGTACTGAGGCTTGGCCAGCTTCTTCCACGCCGTCTCCAGCTTCTCCTTGTCGCCACCGAGGCGATTCTTGAGCTGGTTCTTCTTGTCTTCTAGCTCCTCGGCCTTCTTGAGGAACACGAACACCTTGGACTGCAGCGCCGGCGGGTAGTTGCCGACGTTCTTGCCCTCGATGCTGGCGGAGTTGAACGGCACAGCGAACGCGTTCAGCTTCTCGAGCGCGTCCGAGGGGAACTTCTTCGCCTTCAGACCGTCGTCGATCTCCTTCATGATCGGGGTGATCTCTTCGGCGCGTTTGTACGCGGCCTCGACCTCGGGGACGAGCTTTCCCGCACCTTCGAGCGCGAGCAGGCCGCGCGCTTGCTTCTCGCGCATGCCGCCACCGACGAACCCGATCACGGCGCCGGCGATGAGCCCAGCCATGCCGACGATGATCGACAACCGGTTGGACTTTCGCCGCTCCTCGTGCAGCTCTTCGCTGACCTCGACCTTGATCGTCTGCGCCTCGGCCGAGACCGGCGCTGCCTTGGGCTGCACCACCGGCTTGGGCGCGAACGGGTTGAGCAGGCTTCCGCCACCGATGCCTGGCGGCGGCGCGATCCCCGCTGGGGGCGCGATGCCGGAGACCGAAGGCCGCACGCTCGGTGGTGCGCTCACCCGATCGACACTGACCCGATCACCCTCGTTCGACCCGGGCGCGGCAGGGGCGCCCGCGCTCGTCTTGCCCAGGCGGGCCTTGAGATCGATCTTGGGCTTCTTCGCTTTCTCTTCGGCCATCGGCTCCTCGGAGACAAACGCGGCGAAGGCGCCGCGCGCTCGACCGGCACGTTAACGGCCGGGAAGCTGAAATGTCAACGTAACGAGTGCGTCCGAGGCGTACGATTACGTCGTCAGCGCCAGGGCCGCTCCCGTGCCTGCGCCTGCGCCAGCCTTTCCCGTGCCCCCTTCTCCCGCCCAGTCGTCTCCGCCGCCCCGGGAGCTTCCGCTCTTGTCTCCAGCCCGCCACGTGCAGAGCCGCGACGGCACTCGCATCGCGTGCTACTCGAGCCGCCCGGCGGCGCTGGGCGATCGCTGCGTCGTGCTCGCCAACGGCTTGGGTGGGCCCAGGCAGGCGTGGAAGCCGTTGATCGACTACTTGGGCGACCGGTACCGCTTCCTCACGTGGGACTACCGCGGCCTGTACGGTTCGAGCCGACCGGCCCGCGCGGACGGCTTCGCCATCGCTCGTCACGTCGACGATCTCGAGGCGCTGCTCGCCGCGGAGGGCGTGGCGCGCGCGGCGCTCGTGGGCTGGAGCATGGGGGTGCAGGTGTGCCTGGAGGCCAGCCACCGCAGACCCGAGCTCGCCCCTGCGATGGTGCTCTTGAACGGCACCTTCGGGCGCCCGCTGGACACGGCCGTGCCTCGAGGCTGGGAGCGCCTGATCCCCGGCGCGCTCGAGCTGGCGCAAGCTCACGCCGGCGCTTTGGAGCAGGTGGTCCGAAAGCTCTCCCGACAACCGGAGTTCGTGGGTCTGCTCAAACGCGTGGGCGCCATGGCGGAGACCGTGGACGAGGCTGAGTTCGCCACGGTGGTCGACACCTTCGGCACGCTGGACGTGGACGCGTTCGTCCACAACCTGCGCGCACTCGCCGCACACGACGCGTCGCGCATTCTGCCGCAGCTGTCGGTGCCCGCGCTGGTCATCGCCGGCGACAAGGACAAGCTGACCCACCGCGGACTGTCGCAGCAGATGGTGCGGCGCATCCCCCGCGCAGAGCTGTTGGTCGTGCGCGGAGGCACCCACTACACGGCGGTCGAGTTCCCTGAGCTCGTCGGCCTGCGCATCGAACGCTTCTTCGCCGAGCGCGGGTTCTGACGCGACGTCAGTTCGAGCGGCCGATGCCGCGCAGCAGGTCGGCGAGGCGGAGCTTGTCACCGTGGGTCTGCGCCACGAAGCGCAGCGCCTCGAAGCCCCGGTGGCGCCACACCGGTGTCGCGCACAAGAAGACGCGATCGTGCGCCTTGTCCGGCACCCCCACCTCGAGCGCGTAACAGGCGCGAGAGGTCTCGGGCGCGAGCACTCGCCGGACCAACGCGCCGCTCATCGAGATCTCCAGCGCCTCGCCCAAGTACGGCGTGCCGTCGATGTACTGGTTGCAAAAGATGCTGACCTTGTTGCGTCGCGCAGACCGCCGCTCGATTTGCATGGTATCGAGCGTAGCGAGGCGCGCTCGTCAGGGAAAAGATTGTGACCTTGCGGCTGACCGTGATCGACAACTACGACTCGTTCACGTGGAACCTCGTGGACCTGTTCTGCCAACTCGGCGCGCGGGTCGAGACGATCCCCAACGATCAGTTGGACGTCAGCGCGTTGTGCGCGCGCGACACGGACGCCTTCGTCGTTTCGCCCGGGCCTTGCTCGCCGAACGAGGCCGGGGTGAGCCTGGGCTTGTTTCGGCGCGCGCTCGCGCGGCAGGAGTCGAGGCCGATCCTGGGGGTGTGCCTGGGGCACCAGGCGCTGGCGCTGGCCGCGGGCGGGGAGATCGAGCGCGCCCGACCGGTGCACGGCAAAACGACGAGGGTGCGCGCGTCGGGCGGGAGACTGTTCGAGGGGTTGCCGGAGGAGCTGGCGATGGCCCGCTACAACTCGCTGGCCGTCGGCGTCAGCTCGCTGCCGAGCTCGCTCGCCGTGGTGGCGACGGCCGTGGAGGACCAGCAGGTCATGGCGATCGAGCACCGGGAGCTACCGCTGTTCGGCGTGCAGTTTCACCCCGAATCGCACCTGTCCGAGCAAGGGGCAGCGCTCTTGGCGCGCTTCCTCCGGCTCACCGCCGAGGTGCGAACGTGAAGCTCGCCAAGCGCTCGCGCAAGCGCGGCGAGATCGAGCGGGCGATCTTCTTCGCCGAGCAGCGGGCGGCGCGCCTGTCGACGGCGCCGCCGCTCGCGCGCTCGTGCGCTGCGCCGACCGAGCGGCCGCTGCGCTCCCCCACCCTTCTCGCGAGGAAGCTGCCGTGGGGCGCCGTCCCCGAGGGGTGGAGCGACACCAGCGCAGGAACGCTGCTGATCGTGGCGGACGGCTGCCACTTCGCCGGCGGCTACTCCGACGTCGAAGTGCTGCGTGCCGTCCACCTCGAGCGCAGCTTGGTCGTCGCCGACGCGTTCGTCGACGAGCTGCTGGTCGAGCGCGCCTACCGAGCTGGCGCTGACGCGCTCGCGCCACCTCTGGGGTTGCTGTCGCGCCGACAGGCGCAGGAGGCCGTCTTCGTCCAGGCGCGCGCACGAGGGCTGGCCGTCGTCCCCGAGTGCTCCTCGCCCGGAGATCTCGAGCTCGCCCGCGCCGAGGGGTGTCGCGAGGTGTTGGTGTCGGCGCGCCACCGCGACCATTTTCGCCTGGACGCGAGCTCCGCTCGCTCGCTGTGCGAGGCCGCGTGCGGCGCTGGGCTCTCCCCTTGGCTGCTGTTCGCCGAGGACCTGCCCCAGGACGATCTGTCGAGCTTGCAGAGCGCGGGGGCCAACCTGGTGCCTACCCGTGCGCTCGACATGACGGCCGACCCGCCGTAAGACGTGGCCCATGACGCCTGCCGACACCCGACGGCTCGTGGGGCAGCTCCTGGTCACCGGGTTCGACGGGCCCACGCTGAGCGCCCACAGCCAGCGCGCCCTCGCGCAAGGCGAGCGTGCCGGGGTGATCCTGTTTCGGCGAAACCTGCCTGATCTGAGCAGCATGTCGGCGCTCACGAGCGCCATCCAGCAGGCCGCCGCGGGGGAGCTCCCTGCCCTGATCGCCATCGACGAAGAGGGGGGGCGCGTGTCTCGGTTGCCCGCCGCGGAGCTGCGCTTGCCGCCCATGCGCTCGCTCGCAGCGCGCGACGTGGCGGTGGTGCACGAGGCGGGCGCGGCGCTGGGCTACGAGCTGTCGCGGTTGGGCGTGAACCTCGACTTCGCGCCGGTGCTCGACGTGGACTCCAACCCGGACAACCCGGTGATCGGGGATCGCTCGTTCTCGCGCGATCCGGCCGCGGTCGCCCGCCTTGGACTGGCGTTCGCCGAGGGACTCTGTCAGGGCGGCGTGCTTGCGTGCGGCAAACACTTTCCCGGTCATGGCGATACGGACAAGGACAGCCACTTCGACCTGCCGACGATCAAGCACGGGCGCGCGCGCCTCGATCGCGTCGAGCTGGTCCCCTTCGCAGAGGCGGCGAAGCGCGGGCTCGACTCGCTCATGAGCGCTCACCTGGTGGTCGAGTCGCTCAGCGGGACGGAGGTCGCCACGTTCTCTCGCGCGGTGATGACCGATCTGCTGCGCGACCAACTTGGCTTTCGTGGCGTGTTGTTCAGCGACGACCTGGAGATGAAGGCCGTGAGCGCGACCACTGCGGTGGCGGAGGCGGCGGTGCGCGCGGTCGCCGCTGGCTGCGACGCGGTGCTCGTGTGCAAAGACGAGGACTTGGCGGACCAGGCGCTCGACGGGCTCGCCCGCGAGGTCGAGAAGAGCTCGGCCTTCCTGGCGCGAGCGCAGGAGGCGCATGCGCGGGTTCGTGCGTTGCGCCGAACGGCGGCGGAGCGGCGAGCCACTCCACCGCGCAGACCGTTGCTCGAGCTGATTCGAGATCTCGGAGCCAGTCCGTGAGCACCACGCTGATCTTCGGGCGGCGCGTGGTGACTTGCGACTCGTCCCGGCACGGACCCGACGGTCTGGGCGTGCTCGAGCACGCCGTCGTTGCGCTCGACGACGGACGGATCCAGCGGGTGGAGAGCCACGTGGAACGGCCCAGCGAGAGCGACGCGCGCGTGCTCGAAGCCGCGCTCGTCACACCCGGGTTGGTGGACGCGCACACCCACGCCGCGTGGATGGGCTCCCGGCACGACGAGTACGCCCTGCGCATGGCGGGCGCCGACTACGAGGCGATCGCGAGGTCGGGAGGTGGCATCGTGTCCTCGATGAAGGCCGTGCGCGCGGCCACGGTGGAGCAGATCGCAGATGCGCTCGAGCAGCGCGTCCATCGGATGGCCTCGCTGGGCGTGACCACGGTGGAGGTCAAGAGCGGCTATGGGCTCTCGGCGGAAGCTGAAGGCAAGCAGCTCGCGGCCATGGCCCATGCCTCGGGGCGGGTGGGCAGCCCCGATATCGTGCCCACCTACTTGGCGCTCCACGCGCTGCCGCCCGAAGCCGAGAGCCGCGACGCGTACGCACGCGAAGCACTCTCGGGGCTCGAGCACATGGCCCGGACGTACGACTTTCGCTTCGTCGACGCGTATGTCGAGCGGAGCGCCTTCAGCGTGGAGCAAGTGGAGCCGCTGTGTGCCCGGGCTCGAGCGCTCGGCCTGGGCGTGCGGCTGCACGTCGGCCAGTTCGCCGACGTCGGGGGGGCGGAGCTTGCGGCGCGTGTCGGCGCGGCGTCGGTGGATCACCTCGAGCACGTGTCGGAGCCGGGCGTGCGCGCGTTGGCTGCTCACGGGGTCGCCGCGGTGCTGCTGCCGATCGCGAGCTTCACGCTGGGCCAGGCTCCGCCCGACGTGGCGCTTTTGCGCAGCCACGGCGTGCCGCTCGTGGTCGCCAGTGATGCCAACCCCGGGACCGCGCCCAGCGAGAGCTTGCCGCTCGCGCTCGCCTTCGCAGTCAAGAGCTATGGTCTCAGCGTGCGTGAGGCTGTGCTCGGGGCGACGCGTGAAGCCGCGCGGTCGCTCGGACTGCTCGACCGCGGAGTGCTCTCGGCAGGCGCGCGCGCCGACGTCGTGCTCTGGGACCTGCCACACGAGGCAGCGCTCGTGCAGCCGCACGGCCTGTCTCGCACGATCGCGGTGTTCTCTGCTGGGGGCGAGATCTGGGCCGCGAAGACTACAGCGCGCTGACCGCCATTTGGCTGCGGTCGATGGCCCGCTCGGCCTCCTCTACGCTCGTCACGCGCGCGGCGTCGCTGTGAGCGAGCCGTCGACGATCGATCCCGAGCAGCGCGAGCAGCCAGCCCGGAGCCGTGAAGCCCAGCTCCGGCTCGCGCGAGAACAAGGCGGCGAGATGCTCTGCGTAGGCTCTGGCCAGCTCTCGGAACTCGATGGTGTCGAAGTCTTTGGCTCGGCGACGGCTGGCGTAGGCGCTGGCGATCAGCGCCACGAACATCAGCTGGAACAGGACCCGCAGGCGCGCCCGATCAAGCGATGATTTGCCCTGCATCGCGAGGCGCAAGAAGTGGACGTTGAGCGGGACGTGGAATGACTCGTCGCGCGTCAGGATGGTCAACATCTGCCTCACCGTCGGCTCCGAGACGCGCGCGAGCGCCATGCGATAGGTCGTCGAGCCGATCGTCTCGAACATCAGGTTCACCAGCACGATCGACTCGGTGCGTTTGGCGCGCCCGTACAGCTCGTAGAACGTGCCGGTGACGCGCCCCATGGGGCGCACGTCTCCGCCGATGTGCTTCAAGAAGGAGGTCAACAGCTCGCGGTGCCAGCCCTCCTCGTCCCCATACAGCCGCAGCGTCTCTGCCAGCTCGGGATCGGCCGCCTCGAGCTCCGCCGCGAGCTCGTGTGCCTGCCGCAACCCGGACTCTTCTGCGCGGAAGGCGGCGTTGAAGAACGCGATCGCCGCTCTCCTCTCGCGCTCGGACCGAAAATTCACCGGTCGAGTGAGGTCGAGCCCCTCGTCGTGCATGCGCTCCCGACGCCTCTTCAGGGCGGAGAGCCACCAGGTCGTGGATCTCTGCGTAGCCATACGATCGGGGACCATAACAACGCGTCATGCGGGCGAGAAGCGCCAGCACGAGCCCGACCGCCCTCTTATGTAAGCGGGCCTCCCCTTCAGTCGGTTTCGCCGCCCGGCCGCTGCTGTACTACGCTGACGTTCGTGGTGGCCGCGCCGCAGTCCGAACAGCTCGAGCTCCCGCTGGCGCTCCTCCCTTCCTCGGGGGAGCCGCGGCGCATCCCGCGCATGAAGCGGGTCTTCGCCAACCGCTCGCTGAAGCTCAGCCAAGTCGACTGGGTGGGCTTCGACATGGACTACACTCTGGCGGTTTATCGGCAAGACGAGATGGACAAGATCTCGGTCACCGCCACGGTGGACAAGCTCGTCTCTCGCGGGTACCCGCAAGAGATCGCGGGGCTCGACTACCCGCTCGACTTTCCCATTCGAGGCCTGCTGATCGACAAGAAGCTGGGGCACATCCTGAAGATGGACCGCTTCAAGCACGTGCAGAAGGGCTACCACGGCATGCGGCGCTTGGAGCGCGACGAGCTGCGCGCTCTCTACCAAGCCAAGCGCGTCCGTCCGAACACTGCGCGCTACCACTGGGTCGACACGCTGTACGCGCTGAGCGAAGCCGCCATCTACGCCAAGATCATCGATTTCTTCGAGGATCTCGGGCACCCCGTGGACTACGCGGCCTTGTTCACCGACATTCGTGACGCGATCGACGAGGCCCATCGCGACGGCACGATCCTGGACCAAGTGGAGGCGGATCTCCCGCGCTTCGTGGACAAGGATCCGCTGCTCGCCCCGACGCTCCACAAACTTCGCTCGGCCGGCAAGCGACTGTTCCTGCTGACCAACTCCCGCCTGCCGTTCACGCAGAAGATGATGACCTATCTGCTGGGCGACGCGATGCCCGAGTACCCCAGCTTTCGGCACTACTTCGACGTGGTGATCGTGGGAGCGGCCAAGCCGGCGTTCTTCCAGGAGAGTCGGCCGCTGATGACGCGCTCGAGCGAAGGCGAGCTCCGGCCCGCGGCGCTGCCCCTCGAGCGCGGCGCGATCTACGAAGGAGGCAACCTGCAGGATCTGGAGCGAGCGCTCGGCACCAGCGGCGATCGCATCCTGTACGTGGGTGACCACATCTACGGTGACATCCTGCGGTCCAAGCGCGAGAGCGCCTGGCGGACGGGGATGGTCATCCAAGAGATGGAGGTGGAGGTCAGCGCCACCGAGCGCTGTCGAGCGGAGATGGATCAGGTTCACGAGCTGCATGGCCGACGCGAGGAGCTCGAGGACCAACTGCGCTTCTACCAGCAGCGCTTCAAGGACTTGGCGCGCAGGATCGAGGACGATCCGACGAGCCCCGGCGCGCCGCTGCTCGATGCCGAACGTGTGCGCGTCAAGCGCACCGTCGAGCGCATTCGCGGGCAGATGCGCTCCATCGACGCCGAGGTCGAGAAGCTCGAGCGCACCATCGATGCTTGCTTCCACCCCTACTGGGGCTCGCTGATGAAAGAGGCCGACGACCGCTCGAGCTTTGGTGACCAGGTCGAGGAGTACGCCTGCTTGTACACCTCGCGCGTGTCCAACCTGGCCGCGTACTCGCCGCTGCAGCACTTCCGCAGCGGCCGCGACCGCATGCCACACGAGCATTAGCTTTTCGGAGTCGCGCTTCGCGCGATCTGCTTGCGCCTTCAGGCGAGCGCTGGAGGGTCAGCCGCCGCTCTGCTGGGCGACCTTGGTGGGCTTGGACTTCTTCTTCTTGGCGGAGCGCTCGGCCTTCTCGGGGCGCGCCTTGGACTCGGACTTGAGGGACTTCTTTTCGGACTGCTTCTCGGTCTTGGCGAGCTTCTCGGCCTTGGCGAGCTTGGCTTCGTCGCTGGCCTTCTTGGCCTCGGCCTTGCGCGCGGCGTCCACCCGCGCCTGCTCTTTGCCTCCGTAGCAGCAGCGAAAGCCTGTCGAGTAGTCGTGGTACTTCACGTCGTGCGCGGTGGTGCGGTAGTCGCAACCGCGCCCGTTGATCTTCGTGTCGAGGTAATAGCCGCCGCGAAATGTGCCCTGCTTCGAGCTCGTCCACTCATGCAGGTTGCCGACCATGTCGTGCACTTTGAAGCCGTTTTTGCACTTGGGGAACGAGCCGGTCTTGGCCAGGGAGCCCTCGATTTGGTTCAGTCGAGGGTCGTTCATGTTCTCCATGTTGTAGGCGTGGGGCTCGGGCGGCGTGTTGTTCCCCGGGCCGAACAGCAGGTTGAAGCCTGAGACGCCCTTGTCGTTGCAGAGCCCCTCTTGGTGCTCATCCCCGTATGGGTACTGCGTCGGCTTCTTGCCCCGACAAGCCTCGAGCCACTCGTCGTCCGTGCATAGGCGCTTGCCCGCGTTGAAGCACGCGCGCTCGGCCTGCTCTTGGGTGATGTGCGCTTGGGGCACCTTGCCCTTGGCGCTCACCGCCATGACCTCGGTGCTGCCGACTGGTTTGTAGGGCGAGTGCGACCGGAGCACCTTGGGCGCTGCCTTTTGGGTCGGCTTGCGCGCTTTGTCGACGACGACGGTGGAGGCCTCGAACTGGTCGACGCAGAACTTGTCGCGAACGCTGACCATGCCTTTCGGGCAGGGTCCCGCCTCTGCCGCGCGGCCCCACTCGCCCTCGGGCTCGCGCGGAGGCTCGGGGAACAGGAGCGTCGCGACTGCGAGCGCGGCCGAGGCCAGCCCGATCGCGATCCGTCTCTCCGTGCCACCCAACGACATCGTCTTCCCCTTTGCCGCGGAACCGCTTCGCGGGCAACTATGCGCACCCATCGCCCATGATCAAAGCCCCACTGCCCCGAGCCGTCTTCAAGCAAACCCCCGAGGATTTTCGGGTCGTGGAGCTGCCAGCCTACCCGGCTTCGGGCAGCGGCGAGCACGTGTTCGTGACGTTCCGGAAGCAAGGGCTCACCACCCCCGAGGCGGTGAACCGCCTGGCCAAGCTGCTGTCGGTGAGCCCGCGAGACGCCGGTGTGGCGGGCATGAAGGACAAACACGCGGTGACCGAGCAGACCGCATCCTTTCAGGTGCCGCGTGGCGTCGATCCAGAGGCCAGCCTGGCCGGGGCTCGGGAGGCCGGCCTGGAGGTCCTTGCCGTCGCGCGACACGGCAACAAGCTCAAGCCGGGGCACCTGCGAGGCAACCGCTTCGAGGTCGTGCTGCGAGGCTTGGTGGGCGACGAGCGCGCGACGGTCGAGGCCGCGCTGCTGGACGCGAGGGCGAACGGCGTCCCCAACGCCTTCGGCGATCAGCGCTTCGGGCGCGCCGGGGACAACGCCGCCCGCGCGCTGGCAGTCCTCACCGGGGCTCAGAAGCCGCCCCGCGACCGAAACCAAATTCGTTTTTTATTCTCAGCATTTCAGTCGAGCTTGTTCAATCAAGTTCTAGCTCTAAGGGTGGAGGACAACTCGTGGGCCACCGTGCTCGTCGGAGACGTGGCCAAGAAGCACGACACGGGCGGTTTGTTCGACGTGGCGAGCGATGACTTGGAGGAGGCGCGCGGCCGGGCGAGCGCCCGCCTGATCTCGGCGACCGGGCCGATGTTCGGCGCCAGCATGCGACGGGCGGGCGCCGCGGTGGGGGAGCTCGAGCAACACGTCCTCGCGGGCTCCGGGGTGAGCGAGGAGCAGCTGACCGCGCACCGAGCGCTGGGCGAAGGCACTCGCCGGGCGCTTCGGATGGTGCCCGAGGAGCTGAGGTGGACCGAGCTCGAGGACGGCCTACGCGTCGAGTTCGTGCTCGACAAAGGCAGCTACGCCACCACCCTCCTGGGCGCGGTGTGCACGTTGGCCGAACCGCCGCGCGAACGTAGCCAGAGCACGGAAGAGGCGCCGCCGGTCGACGGCTGAGGGAAACGGCGCGCGTCTTTCCGAGTAGAGGTCCGGCACAGGCCCGAAAAAGAACGATCAACTTCGCGTTGGCATTGTCCCGCTGGTTGCAATAGACCCACAGCACCCCCCGGCGAAAGGTGAAGGGCTCCCGATGAATCTGGTTGAGTGGCTGAAGCGCGTGATGGTGAGCACAGGCTCGGAGTGGGTCATGTGGATCATGATCATCCTCTCCGTCGGCTCCGTGGCGATCATCCTGGAGCGGGCCTGGTTCTTCAACTCGCTGCGCGACGACCTCGGGCGCCTCTCCAAGGATCTCCAGAATGCGCTGGAGACCTCGCTCGAGTCCGCCAAGAAGCGTATGGGCCAATCGCCCTCGGCCGAGGCGGCCGTGGTGTCGGCAGGCCTGTCCGTCGCGCACATGGGCGCCGAAGCCGCGGAAGAAGCGATGGCCGGAGCGGTCGCGCTGCAGCGCATGAAGCTCGAGCGCCGACTGGCCTTCCTGGGCACCCTGGGCAACAACGCGCCGTTCATCGGGCTGTTCGGCACGGTCATCGGCGTGGTCATGGCGTTCGACGCGCTCGGGCAACAAGCCAAAGAGGCGGCGCAGTCTGCGCAGCAACTGGCGCCTCAAGCCGTCATGATCAGCATCGGCGAAGCGCTGGTGGCCACGGCCGTCGGCATCGGCGTCGCCATCCCCGCGGTCGCCGCGAACAACCTGTTTCAGCGCCTGACCAAGCAGACCTTGGCCAACACGGAAGCGCTCACGCGCGTGTTGTTGGCGCACCTGAAGGGCCGACCGGGTGAGCTGGTCGCGGTGGGGCCGAAAGAGCCCGCGCCGGCCGCAGCCAAGAAGTCGAGCGCCGCGAAGTCGGAGAAGCAGGACGCGAAGAAGACCTCCAAGGAGGCCGACCCGTCCGACGACGAGGAGAACGGCTGATGGCAGCGGGCGCAGAAGACGACGACGGAGTCATCTCCGGTATCAACGTCACCCCGCTGGTGGACATCTGCCTCGTGTTGCTGATCATCATGATGGTGACGGCGCGCATCATCGCGAACCTGTCCGTGCCGCTCGACCTGCCCAAGGCGGCTCGGGGGCAGGACCAACAGGTCTTCTTCGCGGTCGATCTGACCAAGGCAGACGAGATCTTCGTCGACGGAGAACAGGTCGACAAACCCGAGAAAGTCTTCACACTTGCCAAGGCCGCCTTCGACAAGAACCCGGAGCTGCGCGCGACCATCCGCGCGGACTCGGCCGTCCCCCATGGGCGGGTCATGGAAATCATGGACTTCGTGAAGCAGGCCGGCATCAACAAGATCGCGTTCGGAGTTGCCTCCAAACCCGCCGAGCCCGGCGCCGTACCCCAAAACTGAGCCCCGCGTGACCGCAGCGTCCCCCACCCTCGAGAGCCCGCCCCTGCTCGGCGCCCGCCGCGATCCGATGCTTGGCCCGATCCTCGACGTCGGCAAAGAGGACGTGCGTGTGGGAACGTATCTGGGGCTCGGGCTTGCGGCGCTGGTCCACGGCTACTTGGTGGTGCGCGTCCTGCTTGCCCTGATCACCATGGCCTCCTGGGTGCGCGAGACGCGCAACGAGATGGCCTTTTACTTCCGACAGCTGAGCGAGGTCGAGGTCGCCAAGGCCGAGGAGAAGAAGGAGCCGGTCAAGGAAGAGGAGCCGACGCCCGCCGTGCCCGCGGCTGCGGTCGAGCCGGTCGTCGAGCGCAAGGTGGTGCAGAACACCAACCGCCCGGTCACCCAACAACCCCAGGACCCGTACAAGGAGGAGAGCAAGGGCGGGACGGGTGGCGGTCAGATCCTCGACCACAGCGCTGGCGTGTACGACCACGGCGAGGGCGAGGGGGAAGGGATCGGCGCGGGCAGCGGCAACGACCGCAAGTCCGCCCCCCCTCCTCCTCCTCCGCCCCCTCCTCCTCCGCCCCCTCCGCCCCCTCCCGCGGAGGACAAGTCACAGCCCGCCACGTTGCTGGGCTCCAAGTCCTGGAACTGTCCCTTCCCGCCGGAAGCGGACGCCGAGGGCAAAGACAGCGCCACGGTGCAGATCGTCGTGACGGTCGGTCTGGACGGCTCGCCGGAGAAGGTGTCCGTCGTGTCGGACCCTGGCAGCGGGTTCGGCCGCGCGGCCCGCACCTGTGCCCTCGGTCGCCGCTACAAGGCAGGCCTGGATCGCGAGGGGAACCCCACCAAGAAGACCACGCCGCCCATCACCGTGCGGTTCTCGCGTTGACGGGCACGAGCGCACCCTCGGGAAACAGCGCCGCCGGCCCCGTCACGCGCCGAACGGCTGCGCGAGAATTTCGGGTCGCGGGGCCGGCTCGGCTAGAGTGATCTGGCGTGGATCTCGCTGAACGCGTCGACCGGCTTTCCAAGGTTGCCCTCTTCTCGGGGTTGACCCAGCCGGCGCTCGAGATGATCGCGCGCATCGCCGCGGAGGAGTCGCATCCGCTGGGGACGGTGATCTTCGAGCACGGCCAGCTGGGGGACAAGCTGTACGTGATCTTGGAGGGTCGGATCCGCATCAGCCGCAACGTGCCGGGCATGGGTGAAGAGGCGCTCGCCATCCTCGGCCCCGGCGCGGTGTTCGGCGAGATGGCCCTGATCGACTCCGCGCCGCGCTCGGCAGACGCGCGGGTGCACGAACGTTGCCGCGTCTTGGGCATCCCCAAGGATGGCTTCGAGGACCTGCTGTTCTTGCACAAGGACCTGGCCTACGAGGTGCTTTGGAGCTTCGTCCGCATGCTCACGGTGCGGTTGCGAGAGACCAACGACAAGCTCACGTTCCTTTCCGTGACCGGCAAATTCGAATAGCGCTCGCGCCGCACCGGCGGGTATTACGAGTGGGTGGGCTCCGGCAGATCGCCTGTGGTGACCGCGATCGCGGTGCTGATCTCTGCGGCCGGAGGCGTCGGGGTAGGCTTCGGTGCTCACCGGCTGGAACCGCGCTTGCTGTCCAAGCCGGACGCCACGGTCGTGGCACCCGCCGCAAGCGAAGCAGCCCCGAGCGCCGGGACCGCCAGCCTGAGCGCCAGCAGCAGCGCCAGCAGCAGCAGCGCACCGCCTGGTCCGGACGGCTCCGCAGCGCCAGCGGCAGCGGGGTCTGTCGCCGAGCAGCGCAGCTGCGTGCGCAACATGTTTCCAAGCGACTCGTTCTCGGACTCGAGCGAGGCGGGGCTCGAGCTCGCCTGCAGCGAAACGAGCTACGTGAAGCTCAGCGAAGGCCTGAAGAAGTCGTTGGTCAACGCTGGCGGCGGCAACGTCACCGGCGGCATGAAGGAATGGAGCAACCTGGGCTTTTACTCGCTCGCTGCCAGCGCCGTCATCCGCGGCCGCTGCTGCCTCGGCGCGTCCGCGCCCTCACTGCCGGACACGCCCAAGCCCTGCGACTCGCTGGCCGACCAGCTGGCCGCCCTCGCCAAGGTCGCCAAAAAGGGTGGAAAGAAGGGCGACGCCATGGCCCCGTTGGCAGGCTTCGAGAAGAGTGTCCGCTGCATCCTGCGGGTGCAGCAAGCCAAGGTGTTCGGAGACTTCGGCGAGCTCCGCGGGGGCGAAGGGACCACCTTCGAGAAGACCTTCGCGCGCGCTCTGAAGTAGCACCGCCCGGAGGCGGGGCGGCGGTCGACCAGGCAGCCCCACGCGATCGACTCGTCGGCGTCTTGGCCGCAACCTCGACCCTGCGGGCGCGCGCGAGGGTGGCGAAGACCCCGCCGAGCTAGGGACACCCCTGGGGCCGTGCTAAGTAGACGCCACCATGTGTGGCGTGTTCGGCATCTGGGGTCATCCCGAGGCATCCAACATCGCCTACCTGGGCTTGCACGCGCTGCAGCACCGCGGCCAAGAGTCGGCCGGCATCGCCACCACCGACGGCGAGCGCCTGTTCGCCCACCGAGTGATGGGTCTGGTCCAGGCGGGCTTCTCCAACAAAGAGCTGGCCGACCTGGCGGGCTTCGCCGCCATCGGCCACGTGCGCTACTCCACCGCCGGCTCCTCGCACATCAAGAACGCGCAGCCGATCGCGGTCGACTACGCACACGGGTCCATCGCGCTTGCGCACAACGGCAACCTCACCAACCACGAGGCTCTGCGCGCGGAGCTCGAGGCGAAGGGGTCGATCTTCCAGAGCGGCACCGACACCGAGACGATCGTGCATTTGTTCGCGCGCTCGAACGAGGTCGCGGTCGAGGACCGCATCGCCGACGCGCTCCGCGCGGTGGAGGGAGCCTATTCTCTGGTGATGCTCACCGAGAAGAAGCTGATCGCGGTGCGCGACCCGATGGGCATCCGGCCGCTCTGCTTGGGTCGGATGAAGCGTGGGGATCGGGAGCTGTGCGTGATCGCCAGCGAGCCGACCAGCTTCGATCTGATCGGGGCGGAGCTGGTGCGAGACGTGGCCGCCGGCGAGGTGATCGTCGCCGACGACAGCGGAGTGCGCTCGTTCTTTCCCTGGGAGCCCAAGCCTCGGGCGATGTGCCTGTTCGAGTACGTGTACTTCGCGCGACCCGACGCAGTGGTCGATCAGGCCGGTATCTACGACGTGCGCAAGGAGCTCGGGCGCAGGCTCTCGGCGGAGCACCCGCTCGGGCCCTTCGACGGCACCACCGTGATCGTGCCGGTGCCGGACTCCGGGGTCCCTGCCGCGATTGGCTACGCCGAGGCCAGCGGCTTCCCGTTCGAGATGGGCCTGATCCGTAGCCACTATGTGGGCCGCACGTTCATCGAGCCCCAGGACGCGATTCGGCACTTCGGGGTGCGACTCAAGCTCCACCCGAACCGCGAGGCCCTGCGAGATCGGCGCGTGGTGGTGGTCGACGACTCGATCGTGCGCGGCACCACCAGTCGCAAGATCGTGAAGATGATCCGTGACGCCGGCGCGCGCGAGGTGCACTTCCGGGTCTCCAGCCCCCCGACGCGCTGGCCCTGCTTCTATGGCATCGCCACCCCCACGCGCGACGAGCTGATCGCCAACACCCTGCTCGATGACTCGGAGCGCAGCGGGGCAAGGCCTGCGATCGATCCGATCGCGCAGTATCTCGAGGCCGACACGGTGGGCTACCTGTCGCTGCCAGCGCTCGTGAGCGCGGTCCGCAGCCAGGACCGCAGCGGCGCGGTGGCGCCATCGAGCACGTTGCGCGGCTACTGCCACGCATGTTTTTCGGGCGAGTACCCGGTCGCCATTCCCAAGAGCGCGCACCACCGCCTGCGCTTGGTGGACGGCCCTTCTGGACCCGCTCCGGTGTCGCGCTGAGCAGTTGACGGATCGCCCTCCGGGCAGCACCATCAGTCACAAGACATGGCCGAGCCCAGCTCCGACGACCTGCTCGGCCGCGCTCCCCCAGAGGTGAGCGTCTACGAGGTCAGCCCGCGGGATGGGCTCCAGAACGAGCCCACCATCGTGGCGCTCGAGGACAAGCAGCGGCTGATTCACGCGCTGGCGAGGGCTGGGCTCTCTCGCATCGAGGTGACGAGCTTCGTCTCGCCCAAGTGGGTGCCGCAGCTCGCCGACGCGGGCGAGCTGATCGAGTCGCTGTCGCAGCTGTCGGGCGTGACCATGAGCGCGCTGGTGCCCAACGCTCGTGGTCTCGAGCGCGCGCTCGAGGTGAAGCTGCCCGAGATCGCGGTGTTCTTGTCGGCCAGTGAGAGCCACAACAAAGCAAACGTGAACAAGTCGATCGACGCGACGCTCGAGGTGTTCCGCGAGATCGTCCCACCGGCCATCGACGCGGGCCTGCGTGTGCGGGCGTACGTGTCCACCGTGTGGGGCTGCCCCTACGAGGGAGACGTCGCCATCGACAAGACCGTCACCATCGCCACCCGCCTGCGTGCGCTGGGCTGCTACCAGATCTCGCTCGGCGACACGATCGGCGTGGGCACGCCGCGCAAGACGCAGGCCATCGTCCGCGCGCTGCTGAGCGAGCTGCCCAACGAGGCGATCGCCCTGCACTTCCACGACACGCGCGGCACCGCGCTGGCCAATGTGCTCATGGGCCTCGAGCTCGGCATCCGCACGTTCGATGCGTCGATCGGAGGGCTCGGCGGTTGCCCCTACGCTCCGGGCGCAAGTGGAAACCTGGCCACCGAGGATCTGGTCTACATGCTGCACGACATGGGCATCCAGACGGGCGTCGATCTGGAGAAGCTGTTCGACGCTGGCAAGATCGCCTCGCGCGTCGTGGGCCGCACGTTGCCTGGCAAGGTGCACACGGCCGGACCGTTCCGGCTCCGTTCGCTCAAGTAGCCTCCACCCTGGCTGACCGCGGCTGGTCGATGAAGTAGCATGGCTCCCATGCAGCGCTTGACGTCCACTTCTCTCCTTCTCCTCGGCATCGCCACCAGCTCGCTGTTCGCGGCTTGCGGAGACGACACAGGCTCGGGCGCGAGCGCGACGGGCGGAGGTGGTGAGGCCGCAGGCGCGGGCGGCGCAGGCGCGGGACCCAACGGCGGCGGACCTGCTGGGGGCGGCGGCGCGGGTGCCGCCGGCGGCGGAGGCGCGGGCGGCGCTGGTGGCGCTGCTGGGGGCAACGGCGGCGGCGGCGCAGGAGGCGCTGCGTGCGGCAACATTCCGCTCGAGCTCGATCCCCCCGCCCTGCTATCGGAGACGGGCCTCTACTCGGACATCGCCACCGACACGATCGCGCCGTACATCTTGGCGTTCTCCCCGAAGTACCCGCTCTGGTCAGATGGCGCGACCAAGGCTCGTTGGGCGTACATCCCCACCGAATGCGGCGAGCAGATCGACACCACCGACATGGACACCTGGGAGGTCCCCGTGGGCTCTCGCTTCTGGAAGGAGTTCACGCGCGACGGCGTGCGTGTCGAGACCCGCCTCACCATGCGCACCGGCACCGGGCCGAGCGACTACGAGTTCGCTGTCTACCACTGGGACGGCAGCGGCGACGCCGTGCTGGCGCTCAACGGCCTGGACGACGCCAACGGCACTGGCCACGACATCCCGCCGGTCACCTTGTGCTCGTCCTGCCACAAGTCGGATTGGCGCGTGTTGGGCTTCTCGGCCATCCAGCTCACGCACACCGGCGCGGGCGCGACGATGGCGAGCTTGTCGGCCGACGGAGTGCTCACGACGCCGCTGCCGGCAGGCATCACCATCCCCGGGACCCAGGTCGAGAGCGACGCGCTCGGGTACCTGCACGCCAACTGCGGCAACTGCCACTACGACGGCGGCGTGAGCAACGTGCCCATGCACCTGCGGGTGCTCCAGAGCCACACCACCGTGCTCACCACGGATACCTACCTGACCGCGGTCGGCATCCAAGCGCTCAACTACAATTGCGCCGGCGGTCCTTGTGAGCTTCTCGCCACCGGTTTCGGCGCCAACAACGCCGCCAACAGCGCGGTGATCGAGCGGATGGTCCAGAGCACGATGCCCCCGTTCGCGTCGGAGATCCCTGACAACTCCGGCGTGGCCACCGTCTCGGCGTGGATCAACAGCCTGCCGTGACCGGGTCTCAACGCGGGGTGGGTTTGGCGTAGCCGAGCGTTCGGTACACGACGCGCCCACCCAGCTCTCGCAACATCGCCTCGCTGCCGGCCAGGCTGTCGCCCGAGGGCCGCAGGCCCAAGCCGGTGCCTGGGTGGGCGCGGCGGTCGGCGGGCAGAGTGTCGACCGTCAACCCCACCGCGGCGAAACACTCCTCGGCGCGCAACATGTGGAACGCGCTGGTGACGATCAACAGGGAACCCAGGCCGCGCTCGTCTGCGAGCTCCCGCGTGAAGAGGGCGTTCTGCCGCGTGTTGAAGGAGCGCTCCTCCAAGAGCAGCCGATCGGGCGCGATGCCCCATGCGAGCAGCTGGCGTTGCATGGCTCGCGCCTCCGCTTCGCCGCCCAGAGGAGCGCCGCCGCTGAGGATCGCGAAGCGCGCTTCTTCGCGCGAGAGCACGTCGAACGCGAGCGCCAAGCGATCCGCACCGTCTGCCAGGATCAAGGGCTCGCCCGGCGCCGGCGAGCGGAACATCCCGCCCAGCACCACCACTGCGTCGTAGCGCACGCCGGGACGCCGAGTGTCCGTCGCGGACCGTTCCAACGCGCTCACCAAGGCTCCCTCCGTGAGCGGAAGCGAAGGCACGGTGATCGCGAGCAGCCCCACCACAGCGGCGACACGCGCCGTCCGCTGACGGTCCTCGCGTTGCCATAGGAAATAGCTCCACACCGAGAGCGCGAGACCCCAGCACAGCGGGCTGAAGGCGACGTCGAGGGTTTTCGAGAGCACGAAGAACACGCGCCATCGAGATACACCTGGCCACTCGCCGCAGCCAAGCCGGTTTCGGCTACCCTGCGCAGCCATGGGCGAGCTCGTGTGTGTGACTGGCGCGGCGGGGTACGTGGGATCTCACGTCGTGCGGGAGCTGCTCGAGCAAGGCTTCCAGGTGCGCGCCACGGTGCGCGATCCGAAGGACGAGAAGAAGACGGCCCACCTGCGAGCGTTCCCCCATGCGAGCGAGCGGCTCGAGCTGTTCGGCGCAGATCTGGAGCAGGCCGGTGCATTCCACGCGGCGCTCGCTGGGGTGAAACACTTGGTGCACACGGCGAGCGCGGTGCAGCTGGCTGCCAAGGATCCGCAGCGCGAGATCGTCGACGTGGCCGTGAACGGCACCAAGAACGCGCTCGGGGCGGCGCTCGAGCAGGGCGTCGAGCGGGTGGTGATGACCTCGAGCGTGGCGGCGGTGGCGGGAGACGACCACGCCCCGGACTACCGCTTCAGCGAGCGCGACTGGAACGACACCGCCACCGTGAAAAGCGACGCCTACGCGACCTCCAAGGTGCACGCCGAGCGGGCAGCGCGCGCCTTGGTGGCGGGAAAACCCGTGAGGTTCGTGGCCATGTTGCCGTCGCTGGTGCTCGGTCCGGTGCTGGCCGAGCCGCACCTTCGAACCAGCCCGGTGGTCTTGCACGAGCTTCTGAAGGGCGCTTGGCCCGGCATCCCGAACCTTCACTTCGGGGTGATCGACGTGCGAGATCTGGCCCGCGCGCACGTCCGTGCGATCACGCTGCCCGAGCCCAGCGATCGCTACTTGTGCTCGGCGGCGCCGATGGGCCTGCGCGCCATGGGCGAGGTGTTGCGGCAGGTTTGCCCACGCGCGAAGACCCCCAAGCGCGGGCTGCCCGACGTGCTGATGTACGCCACTGCCTTGTTCGACAAGCGCCTGACCTTCGGCTTCTTGAGGAAGAACCTCGGCCGCGCGCCGGACTTCGACAGCTCGCGGATGCGCGCCGAGCTAGGCATCGCACCGCGACCCGTGCACGAGACCGTCGCCGACACGGCCAAGAGCATCGAGCGCTTTCTGTAGCGGGCGCTCCCGGCTCGGGGTTTGGCATCCGACTTGCGAGGGCCACCGCGCTTGCGGGCAAACGCCCGCGCTTTCTTCTGCTTGTGCGCGACGGGTATGACAGCTCGGTCGCGCCCCGAGTGAGGTGACCAAGATGCGAGTCGTATGGATGCTGGCGCCTGTCGCCAGCGCGCTGGTCTTGCTTTGCGCGCGCCCTGTGAGCGCCTGTGGCGGCTGCTTCGCCGCACCTCCACCGCCGGAGTCGACCGAGCCACCCCCGCTGGTGAACAGCCACCGCATGGCGCTGTCGATCTCGACCGAGCAGACGGTGTTGTGGGACCAGATCCGCTACTCCGGCGCGCCGAGCGAGTTCGCGTGGGTGCTGCCAGTCAAACCAGGGGCGCGCGTGGAGGTGGCGTCGGACGCGTGGTTCGACGTGCTCGACGCCGCTACGCAGCCGCTGGTCACGCCGCCCGATCTCGATTGCGGCGCTGACTCCTGCAGCGTGAGCCGACCGATCGCGGCGGCGCTCCCGCCAGGCGCGGGCCTCGCCGCGGGCTGCGGCGACGCCGGTGAAGCCGGCTCGCTCACGCTGCCCGATCTCGACGGGGTCGACGTGGTGAGCCACGGCAGCGCCGGGCCGTACGAAATGGTGATCTTGCGCGGCGACGAGCCTGGCGCCCTGCCCGACTGGCTCGAGCTCCACGGCTACGCCATCCCGGAGGACGTCGAGCCGTTGATCGACGACTACGTCGCGGAGGGCTTCGACTTCGTGGCGCTGCGGCTCGTGCCCGGCGCAGGCATCCAACAGATGACCCCCGTGCGGGTGGTGCAACCCGGGGCGAGCCCGACCCTCCCGCTGCGCATGGTGGCCGCTGGCGCGGGTGCGCGCGTGGGCCTTTCGCTGTTCGTGATCTCGGAGACGCGCTACACCACTGCGAACTTTCCCGAGCGTGTCCTGGATCGCAGCCGGTTGAGCTACGACTTCGACACCCAGCTCTCCAACTACGCCGAGCTGCGCGACCAAGCCTTCGATCGCGAAGGCGGCAACGGCTTTCTGTCGCCCTTCGCCATGCGCGGCGCGCTGTTCCGCACCTTGGCCAGCCCGTCCAGTGGCTTTCCCATGGTGTACCGCACCAGCGATGGGCTCTCCTACACGACCATCGCGGACGCGTTCATCCACCAGGCGTACCAGAACGGCGAGACGACGAGCACCGACTGTGCGGCGTTCTTCGATGGCCTCGACAACGATGTGCGGCGCGTGGTGGCTCCGTGCGACGCCGAGTCGGGCGAGTGCCGCGACGTCGATCCCGTGCGCGAGATCGACGTCCGCAACCTGGCCTGCCCCGCGGCCATCGGCAGCGATCTCTTGCTCGACGATCTGGGGGTCGCGCTCACCGGTCTGCACCCGCGCGACGTGTGGGTGACGCGGCTCGACGCCAACCTGTCGCGCGTGTTCTTGGACCAGGACCTCGCGCTCGAGCCCGCGCCAGTGGTGGAGAGGAGCGCCTTCATCCGCGCCGAACAGGCCGAGGGCACCACGTGCGCGGTCGTACCGATCACCCCTGCCATCGACAAGGCCACGCCGCGTGAGCGCTTTCAACGCGGCATGATGTTCGGGCTCGGCGCGATCGGTCTCTTGGCGCTGGCCCGGCGCTTGGCGCGGCTGAGCGCCCGCGGCGTGACGCCCGCCCGGTCTTTGCAGGTGCGCTCGTGAGCCGCGCCCGACTCGATCCCGCGCGGGCCCTCGCCCACCCCGTGTTCCTGCTCGCTTTGAGCCTGCTCGTGCTGAACGATCGCTGCTTGAAGGGCGCAGGGCTCTTGCCGGCGCTGGCGACCGGCAAGCTCAGCGACGTCGCCGGCATGTTCGTCGCTCCGGCGCTCTTGGCGTGGCTCGCGCGGACGGAGAGTCGCCGCGGCTTCGCGCTCGCGCACCTGGTGGTGGGTGTCGGCTTCACCGTCATGGAGCTGCTGCCCGCCGCGGGCGCCGCCGCCGACGCGCTGCTGTCACCGCTCGGGATCCGCTGGATCGCCACGAGTGACCTCGGTGATCTGGCGGTGCTGCCGCTGCTGCTGGGCTCCTTTGTTTGGTCGTGTCGCGCCGCTGATCCGAAGACGCTCGGCCCTCGTGCCGGCGCACGGCCCGTCGGCCTCGTGGCGCTGCTCGCCTGCATCGGCTCTGCGGACCCCCCCGAGCCTTCCTGCAACGGAGACTGCGATCAAGATGGCTGGACCGACGTCGAAGACTGCAACGACTTCGACGCGGCGGTGAATCCAGGCAGCGGCAACTGCCCCGGGGAGGGTGGTGAGGACTGCGAGAACGGCGAGGACGACGACGGCGACGGCGCGGCGGACTGCAGCGATCCCGCCTGCGCGCAAGCTTGCGCGGACATGTTGGACGCTTGCCAAGCGGCGCCAGTGGTGGACGTCGCCGAGCTCCTGGTGTTGGAGGGCGACACCACGCTGAACGGCAGCTGGGCGCTGGATCACGAGTGCGGGGGCGCGGACGCTCCTGAGCTCATCCTCACCTTGGCGCAGGCAGCCGGCGTCGTGGTGCTCGATGTCCCCGAAGGGCACGTGCTGGCCGCGCGTCACAGCTGCGAGCTGGTGAGCAGCGAGCTCGGGTGCGCGAGCGAGGACGCGCTCGAGATCGATCTCTCCCAAGGCCCCGTCACGTTGGTGATCGACGCAGAAGACGCGCTCTCCGCGGGACCCTTCAGCATCCCCGTGGACTTCGTCCCGTTCGAGTGTGGTGACGGGTCGCTCGACCCGCTCGAGGAGTGCGACGACGCAAACCTCGAGGATGGTGACGGGTGCAGCGGATGCACCGTCGACCTGGCGGCCATTTGTTCCGCGCCGGCCGCGCTGCAGCTGGGCGACGACGTCGTCACGCTCAGCACACCACTCGCGCAGCTCGGCTCGAGCTGCGGCGCCTCCGAGAACCGCAAGGCCGTGCTGACCTTCAGCAGCGACTCGGGCGGAACCCTTCTGGTCAACGCGAGCTCCAGCACGACCACGCCGATCCTCTCGTCGCGCGACATCTGCCAGGGCGCCGAGCACGCCTGCTCCGCCGAGGGGACGCTGTCGGTGCCCTACGTCGCGGGTACGAGCCTGGTGATCGTGGTCGAGGCGCCACCGGGGGCGCTGGAGGGCGACATCATCTCTCTCCAAGCGACGGTGCTGTAGCGGGGGCTCGTCGAAGGTCCGGGAGGCGGGGCCATGCTCCGGGAGGCGGGACCATGCTCCGGAAGGCGGGGCCATGCTCCGGAAGGCGGCGGTGCGTGTCAAAGGAGTTGTCTACCCCAAGCTCATCGCACGGTTCGCGGCC
>CAZXMG010000030.1:0-99060 GCA_964641275.1 uncultured Polyangiaceae bacterium | reverse complement strand
GAAGCAGCCGCCGCCGGCGCGCGCCTCTTCCTCCTGCGTGCAGCGCGCCTCGGCCTCTTCGCTGCTGAAGCCGCCGCACGCCGCACCGAACAGCGCTGCGCCAAGCGCGAGCGCCATGAGCGCGAGAGCCCGCCCGAGCGGGCGGCGGGTGGTGTGCACGGCGTGTTTGTCGAGACGGTTCATGCGTCGCTCTCCTGAAGGGCACCGCGTATAACACGGCTGCTGGGCGTCGACCTCAAAGCTTGTCCACGAGGCCCCAAGTGCCCGCCCCCGTGACCTGGACCCACGCGCTCACCAGCTTGATGGGGAGGCCACGGGCCGCGACAGCGGCCACGGCTTGAACCAGCTCGCGGGTCGCTTTGGTGCGCAAGTGCTCCACGTTCTCCCCCGGCTCCGTGGTGCGCCTGCCCCACACGCAGCCAGCGGGCATCGCGCGGCCCTCGAAGTGGTCCTGGAAGCGGCGACCGACGAGCTCCGCGCGGAGCAGCTTGTGCGCCGCCTTGCTCGCGTCCTCGCCGAGCTCGTACGCCACGGTGACGATGAACATGCGCGCCGTTTGCTACGCCTTGCGGTCTGGCGCAAGCTCGCGCGCGAGCGCGTTCATCACCGCCGCCATGTCCGGCCGCTCGGACAGCAAGCTGGCCATGGGGTCACCTGAGGCGCGCACGCGCGCGGGCACGGTCTTGATGGTGAAGCTCGCCGGGTCCAGGTCTGCGACCACCTCCTCCCAGCTGAGCGGCGTCGACACACGCGCGCCCTGGGTGGCGCGCACCGAGTAGGGGGCCACGATGGTGCGCGATGGGCCCGTCTGGCCGGTGTCCACGTAGACCTTGGTGCCCCGGCGTTCGACCACTCGCTCCATGGTGGCAGCGTCGGGGTGGCGCTCGACGAGCAGCCTGCCGAGCAGCTCCGCCAGCGTCTTGGCGGCCTGCGGCGTGACGCCGGGCCCGAGTGGCACGAACACATGCAAGCCGGTCTGGCCCGAGGTCTTGGGGAAGCCGGTCAGCCCCACGCGCGTGAGGATGCCCCGCAGCGAGTGCGCGAGCTCGACCGCGACCAGCAAGCTGCTCTTGTTGATGTCGAAGTCGATGGTGAGGAAGTCGCAGTCGTTGGGTGAGGCCACGCGCGAGGCCAAGATGTGGACCGGGATGCACGCCAGGTTGGCGATGTAGAGCAGGCTCTCCACGCGATCGATCAGGAAGACATGTTTTTTCTGGTCACCCTCCTCGGCGCTCTGGACGTGGCGTCCGAGCACCACCGAGCGCACCCACGCTGGCATGCCGTGCGGCACGTTCCACTGGTAGAAGCTCTTGCCCTCGATCCCGTCGGGGTAGCGCACGAGCATGACCGGGCGGCCGTCGAGGTAGGGCAACAGCACCGGCGCGATCTCGGCGTAGTAGTCGACCAGATCGCCTTTGGTGTAGCCCTCGTTCGGCCAGAACACCTTGCTTCGGTTGCTGATGCGGACCTCGACCTTGGGCTCGGTGTGCGCCTCTTCCTGACCGCCCCCGCCCGTGGCGTGCTCCTCGTCGTGGGGACCGGCCACACACTCGCGCGGATCTGCTTCGGGCTCGATGCGCAAGAACACGGGAAACCGCAGCGAGCCGCCCTCGCTCCACTCCAGGTAGCGCACGCGCACCACGACGGCGGGCTCGACGTGGACACGTCCGCGTGGCGCCGAGTCGTACTCGCCCTTGGCGCTGGGCTGCGCACGGGTGTGAGGGTCGAGCAGCGCGAGCAGCCGATCGATGGTGGCCTCGTCGAGGCCCGAGCCCACCTCGCCGCGCACCCACAGCTGGCCGTCCTCGAAGCTCGCCAGATCCAGCGAGCCCAGGCGCTTGCGGCTGTTCTTGCCGTGGCAGTAGCCCACGACCACGAACGACGCCTCCTGCTCGCATTTGGTCTTGATCCACGCGCCGTAGCGCTGGGGGCCAGGCTGGTAGGTGCCGTCTCTCTGCTTGGAGACGATGCCCTCGATGCCGTTCTGACGCGCGAACGCGAACAGCTTGTCGCCGCCCCCCTCGAGGTGATCGAGCGCCCGCAGGATGCCGTTGCCGGGCAGAAGGCTCCTCAAGAGCTCCTTGCGTTGGTGGAGCGGCAAATCCACGACGCTGTGCTGGCCGATCGAGAGCAGGTCGAACACCGCATACTCCACCGGCACCTCGCTCAGCGCTCGGGACAGATCGGTGCGGGGGGAGTGGTGGATGCGGCGGGCGAGTCGCTCGAAGCTGGGCCTGCCGGACTCGTCGTAGGCCACGACCTCGCCGTCGAGCACCAGCGCGCTGGCCGAGAGCGCCGAGATCGCGCGCACCACCTCCGGATAGGCGGTCGTCGCGGAGCGTCCGCTGCGATAGCGGAGCTCGACGCCACGCTCGTCTTTGCTGGCGATCACGCGCACGCCGTCGAGCTTGAGCTCGTGCAGCCAGCCCGGCCCAGCAGGCACGTCCGCGAGCGTGCACAACATGGGCGAGATCGTGTGGCCGTCGACGCGTGGTGGGCGCGCGCCCCACGCCGCTGCCCGCGCCTCGATCTCTTTGGCGAGCTCGGCCGCGCGCGGCAGCTCCTCCACGCGCAGCCCGGAGAACACGCTGCGCGGCTGCTCCGTGATCAGGTCTCGGCCCGTGGCGGCTGCGTCTGCCTTCTTGATGAACAGCCACTCCTTGATCGTGTCGGGGCGACCACGCTTCTCTTTGGGCGACAGCCGCACCAAGCCATAACGCCCACGAAGCTTCTTGCCCTCGAGCGCGAAGTGCAACTTGCCGGCGCGCAGCCCGTCCTCGGCGCACATGTCCAAGAACCGCACCGTCCCCACGTCCCAGGCGATCATCGCGCCCGCGCCGTAGTTGCCCGCGGGGATGACGGCCTCGAAGTCCAGGTACTCGATCGGGTGGTCCTCGGTGTGCACCGCCAGGTGCTTCTGCGTCGGATCGAGCGTCGGCCCGTGCGGAATGGCGAAGCTGGCCAGCACTCCAGACACTTCGAGCCGCAGGTCGAAGTGCATGCGGGTCGCGGCGTGTTGGTGCATCACGAACGCGCCGCGCCAGGTGGTGCCGCGATGGTCCTCCGTGCCGCTGGCGGCCGCGAGCTCGTCGCCCTCGGGCTCGTTCGTACGCGCGGGGTCCCGCTTCTGCCGATACTTGGAGAGCGGTCCCGGCATGGCGCGCCGAGCATACCCAATCGCGCTCGCGCGCGGCGGGTCGCATGTTCAGCTGACGGCGTCGACCAGCGCCGAATGTTCGACAGCGCAGGCGACGGGCGACTAGCTTTTGTCACATGGCAGCGCGCTCCACCGGCTCGGGCACGATCTCGTTCGGGCTCGTCTCGATCCCCTTCAAGCTGTACACGGCCACCTCTGCGCAGAGCGTGTCGTTCAATCAGCTGCACAAGAAGTGCGGAGGGCGCATCAAACAGCAGCTGTTCTGCCCGCTCGACAACGAGGTCGTGCAGCGGACGGACATCGTCAAAGGCTACGAGTACCAGAAGGACAAGTACGTCCAGTTCAACGATGACGAGCTGAAGAAGCTCGAGGCCGAGCGGACGGACCGGGTCGACATCGTCGAGTTCGTACCAGCCGAGTCGGTGGATCTGATCTACATCGAGCGCACGCAGTACTTGGGGCCCGACAAGGGCGGCGACCGCGCCTACCGGCTGCTGTCCGAGGCGATGACGCGTATGGGGCGGGTGGCGGTGGGGCGCTACGGCACACGCGGCAAGGAGCAGCTGGTGTTGATCCGGCCGTACAAGGGTGGGCTGGTCATGCACCAGGTGTTTTATGCGGATGAAGTGCGCGCCTTCGACGACGTGGAGCGCCCGGGCGAGATCGAGTTCAAGCCGGTCGAGGCTGAGCTCGCAGACAAGCTCATCGAGCAGCTCTCGGTCGAGCGCTTCGACAGCGAGAAGTTCCACGACGAGTACCGCGATCGCGTGCTCTCGGCCGTGGAGCAGAAGGCTGCCGGCAACGAGCTCACGGTGCTACCCGAGGCGCCGCAGGCCCAAATCATCGATCTGTTCGAGGCTCTGAAGCGCAGTCTCAAGCCCGAGCAAGACGCCGAGCCCGCGGCGGAGGACAAGAAGCCGGAAGTGAAGAAGGCCGAGCCCAAGGTCGCGAAGCAGAAAAAAGCGACCGGTTAGATCGATTCGTTAGCAACTGGAGACGGCGGTTGTCGATTTGTAACCGCATGAGGCATCTCCATTTTCTGTTGGGCTGCGTTGCTCTCATGGGCTGCGCTGATGTGGACTCGATCGGCACCGTGGTGTTCGAGGACGGCGAGCGGTCGCCCCTGGCAGACACGCGTGACGCGGAGGATCCGATGATGTTCGTGTTGGGCCGGGAGCACGAGCGCGGGCTCTCGCTGGTGCGCGTCGACGACGGCAAGGCGGTCGCCAGCTTCGAGCTCGGCGAGTGGGCGGGCCCTCCGGACGCCAGCGCGTGGATCGAGCAAGGTGAGCTCGGTCACCTCTCCTACCTGGCGGTGAACGAGGAGGAGAGTGGCGGCGTGTTGTTTCATGTCGGCGTCGGGGGGCCCGGGCTGCTCCGGCCGGTGGAGCTTGGCAGCTTCGAGGGCCAGGCCAAGGTGCTCGCGGTGCCCGAAGGGCACCTCGTGTTCCAGGAGGACCTGGGGGCGCGCTGGTTGTTCGCGCCGAGGGCCGGCGGGCCCTGGTCGAGCGCCGCCTGTCCGATGCCCAGCTCGATCCTCGGGGTCGACGCAGACGAGCGTGGCGCAGAGATCGAGGCGCTGGCGTTCGGCCCGGAGAGCTGGCTCGCGCGGGTGCGCGTGCGCCTCACGGATGGCGAGCTGCGCTGCTCGTTGGATCCCATCTCTTCGCGCAGCACGCTGCACGAGAGCGCGCGCGCCGCGCGCGTGCCCGGCCTCGGCGCGGTGCTCGTGGACGTGGCCGGGGCAGAGCTGCGCATCTCTCCGCTGCGCGGCCACGAGCTCGCTGATGGCGTCAGTGTGCCCGTGATGGCGGGTCGAATCGAGGACGTGCAGGCGTTCGCGCACGGCGAATCGCTGGGCGTCTTGGTGCTCAGCGCGGAGCCCCCGATGCTCACGGTGATAGAGCTGGCCGAGGGAGGCACGGGCTCGGCGCTCGTGAAGAGCTTCGGTTCGCACCCGCTCGCGTCGCCGGTGATCGAGTCGCGCGCGCTCGCACGCAGCATGGTGAGCGCGGGTGACCGGGTGCTGGTCGCCACGAAGCAGGGCACCGAGGGGTTTCGTCTGCGCGCGGCCGGCGCGATCGATCCCGTCGAGCTGCCCTCGGGGGTGGCCGCGCTGCGTGCTCCGCTGGTCGCCCTGCCCACGTACGGCGAGCAAAAACACTAGCGCTGCGTTCGCAAAGACCGCGTTGGTTTGGAATCCGGCCCCTCGCTGAGGCTCGCAAGTGAAGTGCCGGATTCCAAACCAACGCTCAGCCCACTTCTGCTCACTTGCACCCTCGTCGTCGGTACATCGTCTTACGCGAAGAAACTTCGCGGACGATGTACGCGAGCGAATCAGCCCAGAGCCGATATGCTGGGCGCATGGTGCGCACCCCTTTGAGCTTGTGCTGGCTGTTGGCTGTGGCGACGGCCTGTGACGTGGGCGTCGGCGACAGCTCGAGCCCACTGCCGGTGCCACCCAACGCCCAGCCTGGCGGGTTCGGCGTCGGAGGGGAGGGCGGTAGCGGCGGCGTCGTCGATGGCGGCGCTGGTGGCGGCCCCAGCGGCGGCGGCCCCGTGGGTGGTGGTGGCAACGGCGAGGGGGCGTGTGACGGTGGTGGCCCGGTGGTCGAGACGGCCGGCGCCGTCACCAAGTACTTGTTGAAAGGCACGCTGATCTTGCCGGCAGGCCCGATCGATGGGGAGCTGCTCATCAACGGCAACACCATCGCTTGCGCGGCCGCATCGTGCTCGGGAGATCCGCTCGCGAACGGCGCCACCGTGATCGAGACCAACGGCGTGATCGCGCCGGGCCTGCTCGACGCGCACAACCACATCATCTTCGACATCTTCGATGAAGACGATTGGTCGCCGCCCCAGCTCTACACCAACCACAACCAATGGCCGAACGACGAGAAGTACGGGGCCGTCGTGGACGCCAAGCAATACTTGAACGGCGAGTCTGGTTCGCCCGTGAACCTCGGCTGCGAGCTCGACAAGTATGGCGAGACCAAGGCGTTGATCGCTGCCACGACCAGCGTGCAAGGGTCGCCGGGGGCGACCAACAAGTCGTGCTACCAGACCGTGGCGCGCACCATCGACCAGACGTACAACGGCCTGCCGGACGACAACATGCAGACGGCGACGGTGTTCCCGACCACGTCCAGCGCCGACGGCGTGTGCACCAACTTCGGCGACGGCGACACGACCGCGTACGTGATCCACATCGCAGAAGGTGTGGATCAGACGGCGCGTGACGAGTTCGACGATCTGTTCACGGTGACCACCACGGACGGCTGCCTGTACGACCCCAAGACCACGATCATCCACGGCGCGGCGCTGACCGACGCGCAGATCGAGGCCATGGCGGCCGAGGGCATGCAGCTGGTGTGGTCTCCCAAGTCCAACATCTTCCTCTACGGGGGCGGCACGGACCTGAGCAAGACCGCCAACATCCCCAAGTACATTCAGGAGGGCATCAACATCGCCATCGCGCCGGATTGGTCGTTGGGCGGCAGCCAGAACATGCTCGACGAGCTGCGCTTCGCGGACCAGGTGGACAACGCCCAGTTCGGCGACCTGCTCAGCGCGGCCGATTTGGTGACCATGGGCACCATCAACGCCGCGCGCGCGCTCGGCGTGGAGCCCTTCCTGGGCTCGCTCGAGGTCGGCAAGCGGGCCGACGTCGGGGTGTACTTGCCGTCGTCCACCGGCGGCGACGCGTACGACGCAATCCTGGAGGCGACCCCCCGCGAGGTGACGATGGTGTTCGTGGACGGCCGGCTGCTGTACGGCGACGCCGATCTGGTGGACTCCGCTCCCAGCACGGCGATCCCGGAGAACATCGACATCTGCTGCCGCAACAAGTTCTTGGCCATCGGGCAGACGGGTGGCAACCCGAACGACAAGCTCGACCAAACCTTCGCCGAGTTTCGCGACTTGCTCGAGACCGCGATGCAAAACTACGACGATCTGGACCTGACCCAGTGGGACTTCGCGCCCATCACCCCCGTCGTGAAGTGCCCCTAGTAAGAAAAAAAATAGGCGGGGCAGGGGCCCGCACGTAGCGTCTTGGGGTGGGGCCCCAAGCGCGGTTTACCCGCGTTGGGGCGGAGGCTGGCGACAGCCCCCGAGAGGACTAGCTACGGCACGGCCGCGCGCGCCATGTCGCGCAGCATGGCTGCCAACGTCCACGCTTCGCGCACGAGACCGAGCGTGGTTTGCGCGCTCGCGCCGGTGTGACTGTAGAGCCCCGTGAGGTGCAGCCCGGCGCGGTGCTCGCTCGGAAGCGCACGCGAGAGCTTGATCGACTCCGAGTACGGGATCACGTCATCGTCTCTGCCGTGCACCAGGGTCACCGGGCACTTGACCTCAGCGACGAAGCGCGTGGCGTCCAGGAACGACAGATCTCGTGCGCCGGCCTCGAGCGCGTGATCGAGCCAGCGCTCGTAGCCGTCTTGGAGGCAGCAGCCGAGGTGGAACGGTTCGTGGAGCGCGCTCGGCAGTCGCGACGCGATGCGCGCGGCGATCGGATCGCGTGCGCCCGGCGCCTTGAGCTCCATCTTTCCCCAAGTGCGGTACACCATCTCCAGCCACGCGGCAGCGAGGCGTTGTCGGTCGCCCTCGAGCTCCAGATGCGAGAGCAGATTGAGGAACACGACGGGGGAGTTCAGAGGGTCGCGCGTGAGCTCCAACACCTCGCCGTCGAGCGAGGTCCGCCCCGTGATCGCGAAACGCACCGTCGAGACGAAGTCGGCGTAACCTCCGAACAGGATCGCCGCGCGCGGCGGAGCGCTGGAGGCGGCTAGCGACAGGGCGATCAGGGAGCCGAAGCTGATCGAGAACACGGCGGGCGCGGGCAACGCCCGTTCGTCGGCGAGGGAGCGCGCGAGCGCGAGCGCGTCGCGCCCGTCCGCGAACGCGGAGTCGTCCAGCAACAGACCGCTGAACGAGCGCAAGAACGGGGCGACCACCCACAAGCCGGAGGCCGCCAACACTCGGCAGAAGCGATCGAGCCGCGGATCGTTCGGCCCCAAGAAGTGAAGCCCCGGCACGACCAGGTAGACGCCCGCAGCAGGGCGTCGAGGCGCGTACACGTACGCCGTCGTGAGGCCGCAGCGCTCCGTGCTCCGCACGATCCCTCGGGGCGTCCGTCCGTCGGCCCAAGGCCCGAGGCCCAGGCCGAGGAGCAAGGCGGTGCGGAAGCGGCCACTCGACGTCGACCAAGACACCCGGCGAGTCTGCCCTGGTCCGGGCGAGTCGCCAACCGTCTGCTCGGTTGGTGGTGAGCGTGCTCACTTGTCGGGGTCCGCAAGAGGCGTGGTACGTTGCCGCCGTGCTGGGCCGGTTGGCTTGCCTGTTGTCGACGACGCTGCTGGTCTCCGCGGCCGCGCGCGCTGACGAGCCTCCGGCGCGCCCTGCGCCGCTGGCGGAGCTCGACGCTGCGCCGGAGGGCGCCCGGTCGTTCGACGCCACCCCCACGGGCCGCCACGTGGACATCGGCTCGTCGTTCGTGTTCGTCTCACCGATCGCGAACAGCCTCGAGCGCGAGCCGTCCAAGGTGCACTACGACCCCGGCGTGGGTGTGGCGGTGTCAGGCCGCATCGTGTTGCTGCCCTACCTCCATGCCGCCGCGGTGTTCTCGTGGGCGGCGCACACGGTCGACACGGATCGCACCGCGTTGGGGGTCACCGGAGGCTTGGTCAGCGGCCCGCTCACCGCCTACCGACTCGAGGCCCATGCGCTGCCCACGCTGCCGCTCGGAGAGCGCGTGCGGCTGTTCGCGATCCTGGGCCTGGGTTGGGGGCGGCTGGAGGTGGGGGCCATGCGCGCGGCAGATGCCGGGGGGGTATTCGTCGTGCGGGGTCGCGGCGCCTCGTACTTCGATGTGCCGGCGGGCCTCGGTGGGTCGGTGGAGCTGCTCAAGGGCTGGCTGTCGCTCGACGGCATGTTCTGGGCGGCTCCCACCTTCGCCAAGGAGGGCACCGCGCACACGCCGATCCAGGCCTACGACAGCGCAGGCAAGGCGGTGAACATCGGTCCGTTGCCCGAGGTGCCGGTGTGGTTCGTGCAGTCGGTGGGGTTGAGCTTGCTGCTATGACCGCGTCGCGTCCGCTGGTCGTCGCGGTCGCCGGCAACATGGGGGCTGGCAAGTCGAGTCTGGTGGCATGGCTCGAGAGCCAGCTCGACATGGTGCCTTTCTTCGAGCCACACGAGGAGAACCCGTACCTCGCCGACTTCTACGCGGACATGGCGCGCTACGCCTTGAGCTCGCAGCTGTTCTTCTTGATTCAGCGCTTTCGCATCCACAAGGACATCGAGGTCAAGGCACGCAAGGCAGGTCGCCACATCGTGCAGGATCGCACGCTGTACGAGGACGCGGAGGTGTTCGCCGCCCACCTCCACAAACAAGGCCACCTCGCCGGTCGCGACTGGGACATGTATCGCGAGCTGTACGAGACCCTCAGCAGTGAGATCCGGCCGCCGGACCTGATGGTGTACCTGCGCTGCCCCGTGCGCGTGATCATGCAGCGCATCAAGAAGCGCGGCCGCGCGTTCGAGCAGGCGGTGCCGCGCGCGTACATCGCCTCGCTGCACGAGCTGTACGAGGCGTGGTTCGAGCGCTACGCGGCCTCGGACACGATCGTGATCGAGACCGACCGGGTCGACTACATCGAGCATCTGTTCGACCGTCACGAGCTGCTCGAGGAGATCCAAGCGAGGCTCCGCCGGGCCGCCAAGCCGCCTCGCCGCCGTCGCTCGTGACGTGTCCCGTTCCATTTGGGTGGGTCGCGGTGCCCCCACATCAACGGCTGGCCCGAGAGATCGCCGTCGGGAGGCTCCTCTCGTCCCTGCGGCTGCGCCAGGGACGCCTGAAGCGCTGCAAACGACCGGACTGGGCCCCTCGTCCCGCCAGAGGTCGGCCGAAAAGTACCTCGTCGCAAGAAATGGCTGCCCGATGCGCGAATTGTCGTAAGCTTCGAAGGTGCGCGCGAGAGGCTGAAACTTCTGCCCGCATGGTCCGTCGATCATCCGCTCGAACGCGCTAACAACCCCCAGAGAACCCCGTCAAACATGAAGATCACCTGCCATTCCTGCGGAGCCAAGTACACGGTTTCGGACGAGAAGGTCCAGGGCAAGACGGTCAAGATGAAGTGCCGCAAGTGCGGCGCGACGATCGTCGTCGGAGGCTCCTCCCAAGCGGATGGGGGTCCGGGAGATGGCGCCCTCGACGATGGGGTGGCTCACGCCTCCGCGGAAGCGGGTGAAGGCCCTCCGCCGGGCAGTTACTTGGTCAGCGTGGCCGAGGGCGATCAGCGCACCATGACGGTGGCCGAGGTGGTCGAGGCGTACAACGCCGGCGTCGTGACCGCAGACACCTACGTGTTCGCGGACGGAATGAACGACTGGCAAGCGCTCTCCGAGAACGAGGTGATCGTCGCTGCCTTGAACGAGGCTGCGCTGGCCAGCGCGTCGCTCACCGCTGCGAACGGCGGGGCAGGCTACGGCGCGTTTCCGTCCTCGTCCTCGCCCGCTCCTGATCCGCGACCCGCCGCGGCCCGTCGCGACGCCGGTCGCAAGTCACAGGACTTGTTCGGTGGAGGGTATGGCGGGGAGCCCGCGATGGGCTCTGCCTCGATGTCGACACAGAGCGCGATCGGCAGCGCGCCAGGCAAGCGCGACGAGAACTCGGTGTTGTTCTCGCTCAACGCCCTCACCGCGAGCACGCCCCAGGCCCGTCCGTCGGCGACCACCGCTACCAAGGAGGACTCGGGTCTCATCGACCTGAAGGCGTTGAGCGCCAACGCCGCACCTGCGGCTCCTGCCGCCGCAGCGGCGGCTCCGGTGGTCGATGCGGTCGGGCTGTTCCCGCTGGGCGCGCCGGTGCTCGCGCCGCCTCCGGTCGCGAGCCCGGGTTACGCCGCTGCTCCTGCCGCTGCGCCCGGAGGACAGAGCAAGCTCGGCCTGATCATCGGCGGCGTGATCGCGGTGTGTGCCGTGATCATCGTGTTCCTCCTCGTCAGCCGGCCCGACCCGAAGCCAGAGACTGCGTCGACCTCCAAGAAGGACACGGAGACCACTGCGACCGCCACCGCCCAAGCACAAGCGCAACCCTCGGCGACGGCTCCCGCCACGGCGACCGAGACCGCTGTTGCGAGCGCCACGGAGACGACCTCTGCCAGCGCCGCTGCCGCTCCCACGGTGGGCAAGGGTTGGAAGGGAGCTCCCAAGACGACGGGGGCAAAGACCGGGACCGCGCCCGCGGCCACGGGGGGGCCCAAGACTCCCCCGAAGGGCGCTTGTGGTTGCGCACCGAGCGACCTGAACTGCGCGCTCAAGTGCTCGGTCGGCAAGAAGTAGCGCCGCTGTTTCACATCCTGCTCGCCGTGTCGTGCGGCGAGACACGGGAGCCCTCGCGGGCTCCCGTGTCGTTGGTGGAGGTGGGCCCAAGGGCCGTCGCACCGGCCGAACCGACTCCTTCAGGAACCGTGCAGTCTTCGAGCAGCGCGTCCACGGCCGTCGAGCCCGTGAGCTGGCGCATGTCCACAGCTCTGGCTGAGGCCGAGAGCAAGGCAGAGCGACGGCCGCTCCTGGTCTACGTGCGCGCGGCCTGGTCGACGGCGTGTCTCGAGATCGAGCGTTCGGTCTTCGTGCGGTCGACGTTCCGGCGCGCGACTCGCAGCTTCGTGCCGCTGTGGATCGACGCCACGGACGAGGAGACCTTGGCCGAGCTGAAGGCTCGCTTCGGTGTGCAGGCTGTACCGGCGCTGGCCCTGCTGGATCCCGTCAGCGGACGGCGCGTGGTGCTCTCGTCCCGTGCCGAGATCGAGCGTGCCGAGGAGGCTCTGCTCGCGTTCGTGGAGTAGACTGCGAGCGCGATGCCCCGCTCCTCGCTGCTCCGCTCGCCCGTGTGGATCGCGCTGCTCGCCGGCGTGAGCTGTGCGGCGCCAGTCGTCGAGGGCCCGAAGACGCCGGCCGCGAAGTCCGCGGCCGCTGCGAAGGACGTGCCCGGGCCCAGCTTCGGCCTGCCGCGCGCGGTGCCCAAGCTGCGGTTGATGCCGGATCTCGCTGGCTCACGCGGTGTGGTGTTGAGCAGCGACGAGGGGGAGCTGTCGCTGTTCGGTCGCATGCGTCTCTCGGTCAGCCCAGCGGGTGTGGTCGAGCGGGCCGACGACCTCATGCCCGTGGGACGGATCGTGGCCAGCGCGCTGCCGCCACGCCTCGGCGGGGGGTACGTGTTCCTGGCGGTCTCGGGCCGGGGGACGGAGCTGTGGCGCAGCTCGACGTGGCTGGGGCAGCTCACGCCCTTGGTGTCTTTCGGCACCGTCGCCGACGCCGAGGAGCCTCTGACGGTGGGCTTCGACCGGCTGATGGTCCGCATGCGCTCGGGCAACGAGCTGGTCGCGCTCGATCCGCGTGACGGCTCCGCGCTCGCGAAGGGCCCGCTGCCGATCGCGCCCGCGTACGGCGACATGGCCTTCTTGGATGGTTGGCGCGCCGTGGTCGACACGGACGTCGCCGGCACGTTCGCGACGTTCGACGCGGGGGCGACTTGGCAGCGACTGGACATCAGCGGCCGCGTGCGCTCGATCGAGCCCTCGTCGAAAGACCCCGATGATGGCGAGGACGGCGTCATCACCACGGACGCTGGGGTGCACCGGCTGAGCCCTTCCGGGCAGCTCAGCTTCGTGCCCGGCTCCGGACCTCAGCCGTCTTTTGCGACACCACCCACGCCGCCGTCGCCGCGCTCGCGCGGCAAGAAGAGCACTCCCGGCCCGCTCGGACGGCGTCCTCTGCGCGTCGCCATCGAGCGAGGTTACCCGGACAGCGAGGGGACCGCGGTGGTGCTGTTCGAGGGCACGCTGGCGCGGGTCTCGCTCGCCTCGGGCGCGCTCCACGAGGTGGCGCTCGCCGCCATCCCCGACCAGCACGCCGAGTGCACCGGCATCGGCTTGGGGGACGCCGTGTCGCAAGTCGGCTTCGTGTGTGGCGCAACCGCCGGCCCGACCGTGGTCTACGCGCTCACCCAGCCGTTTGGCGTTCGCGAGGTGATGCGCTTCGCGACGCCCCGCGCAGTGACCGAGAGCGGGCAGGGGGCGATCGTGGTGCGCGGGCCCTGCGCCGATGGTCCAGTGGATCCGGCCTCGCGCCCGTTCTGCGTGCGCTTCGCGGATGGAGCGTTGCGCGAGGTGCGCGTGCGAGGAGAGGTTGGGGCCGAGCGGGTCGTTGCGCTGCAGGACGGTCGCGTGGTGATCCTGGTTCCGCCTCGCCCTGGCGCTCAAGGCCAGCTCTCGATCCTGACCGGGCAGAGCTCGAAACACGTGGTGCTCAAGGCGCCGGAGGCGGGGCTGCCGCGCGAGCTCGAGACGGGCATGTGGCTCGAGGGTGTGCACCAGTCTGGACCGGACGCCATCGGGGCTTGGGTCGAAGCTGGGGGACCGACCTTGGGCGTCACCATCAAGCTGAGCGGCGAGGTCACGGTGGGCGACGCGGTCGATGAGCCGGGCGGAGTGCTGGTGGCGGGTCGGTTCGGTTTGGCGGTCGGCGATCGCGGCAAGCTGCTCGAGACGGTGGACACCGGCCAGACGTGGAAGGAGCTCGATCTGCCGATCGCCGACGAGAGCGCCTCGAGCCGCGTCCGCCGCTGCGGTGCCGCAGGGTGCGCGTTGGCGTCGTGGCTGAAGGTCGGCTGGGGACCACCCGCGAGAGAGGACGATCTGCGCGAAGCGCCAGCGCCACAGCCTTGGAAGCTCTCGCAGGTGAAGCTGTCGAGCACGCCGTTTGCGCTCGCTTGCGAGCGTACAGAAGGCGGCAAACAGAAGCCGGCGCGGACCTCACCCGCCGAGAAGTTTCAAGGCGTATCGCCGACAGGGTGGGGGCCGTTCAAGGGCGTAGACGGTCCTGCGTTGCGCAAAGACGAGCTGGGCTTGGACCACGGCGTCCCCTACGACGCCACACCGCTGCGCGCCTACGCATGGGGGAAGAAGGACTCCGATTGGTCCCGCACGGGTCGGTTCCTGGTGCGCTACGGCGATCGCTTCGGGAGCGAAGAGGTTCGCTCGAGCGCGGTCACGACCTCTCCGTTCGCCCACGAGGCCGCCGCCCAAGAGCTGCTCAACGCCGGTGTCACCTGGACGGCGCAGCGCGACGGGGGCGGGGCGCTGTTGAGCGCGTGCCGCGGGCGGGGCTGCAGCTTGTTCGCGGTCGAGCACGGCGCTCCCGTGCTGATGTTGCGCGCGCCAGAGGGGACGGTCTTGCCGAAGCCCTTCCAAAACGGCGCGGTACGCGTGGGGCAGGCCTGGTACTTTCTGGGCGATCCAGGCCCCGATCAAGTGGCCCTGTACCGTTCGGAGCTGTCGACGGTGCGCCGGCTCAACACGTTCAAGCGGCTGACCGCAGGGCGCTACATGCCGGGCTCACTCCCGCGCTTGATTCGACGCAAGAAGACGGACGATCTCGGGCTGATGTTCGTGATCCGAGAGGGCGCGTGGGATCGGCGTGGCCAACGTGTCGTCATCCCGATCGACGCGGGCTCGGGCGAGCTCGGAGACGCCATCTCGCTGGGTGCACCCGACCTCACAGGCATGGCCATTTCCCCCGGGTGTGGAGACCGCGACGGCTGGCTGATCGAGACGCTCGTGGATCCCACGCCGAACGCGACGCTCGACGGCGAGAAGGTCTCGTTCGATAGCGTGGAGCTCCGCCTGCTGATCGACGAGCAGAGCGCCTGCGTCGACGCGGGGCTCGGCACGTTCGCCTCGCCTGGCGGGACCAAGAAGAAGGGGGCCACGACCGCCGGCAAGCCGGCACCGAAGTCGGCGCCCGATGCGGCTGGGGCGTTCTCGCTGGTGGGGACGGAGCGCAGCTCGGGCGCACGAAGCACCCTGAGCTGCTCGCTTGGCAAGAAGACCTTGCTGTGACCGCGCACGCGCGGTGGAGTTTTTGACCCGGTCGGCGCTCCCCCCTATTCTTTCTCGATGCGTCCTCTTCTTGGCTTGGGGTCGGTTCGTGCGCGCACGTCGGCCATGCTCCTGTTGCTGGCGTCTGGCGTGGTGCTCTCGCCCCTGGCGGGAGGTTGCGGGGACAGCGGCTCGGGGGCGGGTGGCGCAGGCGGGGCCGGCGGTGGCGCGGGGCTCTCGGGGCCGGAGCGCATCTGCATCGACAACTCCACGATCACGGTGGTGCCGCCAGCAGGTCTGAAGGTGGCCTTCCGCGTGCTCGACGACAACGGTGACCCCGTCCGCGAGCTCGACACCGGCCTGAACGGAGAAGGCGACGTCGTGATGATCAACGACGAGAAGGGGCTGCCTTTCGGTCAAGGCAACGAGGGCGACTCGGTGTCCGGCTTGGGGCCGCCGTCGGATCTGGAGATCTTCAGCGTGCTCGTGCTCGACATGTCCGACAGCATCCACGACGCGGCCCTGGTGGACCAAGTGGTGGATGGTGCGCGCGCCTACATCCAAGAAGTGGTCGAGGACAGCGGCACCGATTTCCCGCACCAAGTCGCGATCCTTGCCTTCGGCGCGCCCGACCTGCTCACCGTGGAGCAAGACTTCACCAGCAGCACGGACGAGCTGTACGGAGCGCTCGAGTCGCTGCGCGACGCGCCCAGCCGTGGCACCACCGATCTGTACGGCGCCTACCGCGCGGGGTTGGCCGCGGTCGACGCGCAGGGCACCGCCGGCTTCGTGACCGAGCGGTTCTTGGTACTGATCAGCGACGGCTCGCACGAGGCCGGCAACACGGGCGCACTGCGCGCGGCCGCGCTGGCCGACAAGAAGGCCTCGTTGGCGACGAAGCTCACCATCGGTATTGCGGGCAACTACGACAGCTGCGCGCTAGAGGAGCTCGCGGGCCGTCCCGACACGGGCTGCAAGAATCCGCTGAAGGGCTGTCGTGAGGGCATCACTTGCAGCCCAAACACGGAGCCGCCGCCGAGCTGCACGCAGTTCCAGAGCGACGTCGATCCCGAGGCCTTGGCCGAAGCGTTCTCTGGCTTTGGCGCACGTGTCAACGGAATCGCGAGGAGCAACTACGCGGCGGGCGTGTGCACGCCGATCGCGCTCGGCACCGGCAGCCTCACCATCCGCGTGAACGTGGACGGCGCCGAAGATAGCGACACGCTGCTCTACTCCACCGAACTGCTCACCGGCGAGGTCAACTTGTGTGACCCCGAGGAGATCAAGAACACCGAGGTGCTCCCCACGGGTGGTGGCGGCGCCGGCGGCGGTGGCGGCGCGGGTGGTGCCGGCGGTGCCGGCGGCGGTGGCGGCGCGGGTGGCACTGGCGGCGCTGGCGGCAACTGAGGCCGCAGCTCGAAGCGGCGTGCCGCTCCAGCCGCTCCTGTTGGCTCGACCGGACGCGACTGCGCCCTACTTGCTCGACACGCCCAGCCAGTCGGTGTGCACGGCGCCAAGCTGGGGCTTGTCGGTGCGCTCGTAGGTGTGCGCTCCGAACGCGTCGCGCTGCGCCTGTGTGAGGTTCTGGGGCAGCCGCGCCGTTCGATACGAGTCGAAGTAGGAGAGGCTGGCCGAGGTGGCGGGCAACGCAATGCCGGCTTCGACTCCGAGCATGACGGCGCGCCGCCAGCCAGGCTGGGCCGCGAACACCAGGCCTTCGAGCTCGGGATCGAGCAGGATGCTCTCGAGCGTCGGGCTCTTGTCATACGCGCGCATGATCGTGTCGAGCAACCTCGCGCGGATGATGCAGCCACCTTTCCAAATGCGCGCCATCTCCTTCAGGTTCACGCCCCAGCTCTGGGCCTCGCTGGTCTTGGCGATCAGGCGCAGGCCTTGCGCGTACGAGCAGATCTTGGCAGCGAGCAGCGCATCGTGGATGTCTGCCAGGACCGTGGCGCGATCGAGCCCGGCACGCACCGAAGCGGCGCCCCGCACGATGTTGGAGGCCCGCACGCGCTCCTCCTTCTGGCTCGAGAGCACTCGAGCGTCGATCGCGGCGGCGATGGTGGGGATGGCCACGGCGTGGTCGAGCGCCACGTCGACCGTCCACTTGCCCGTACCCTTCTGACCGGCGCGATCTTGCACCACGTCCACCAGCGGCGTGTTGGTCTCGGGATCGTTCACGGCGAGCACCTTGGCGGTGATCTCGATCAAGAACGAGGAGAGCGGCCCCTCGTTCCACTTCGCAAACACCTCGCCGATGGCCGCGGCGCCCATGCCCAGCGCACGCGACATCAGATCGTAGGACTCGGCGATCAGCTGCATGTCCCCGTACTCGATGCCGTTGTGCACCATCTTGACGAAGTGGCCAGCCCCGTCGGGCCCGACGTGGGTCACGCAAGCGCCGGAGTCGGTCTTGGCCGAGATGGCCTCGAACACGGGGCGCGTCGCCTCCCACGCGGGCAGCGCGCCGCCCGGCATCAGCGAAGGGCCGAAGCGTGCGCCCTCTTCTCCTCCGGAGATGCCCATCCCCACGAAGTGGATGCCTCGGGTCCTGAGCTCGCGCTCTCGCCGCTGCGTCTCGGGGAAGTAGGTGTTGCCACCGTCGATGACGACGTCGCCTTCGGCGAGCAACGGCACCAGATCCGCCAGCACCTGATCCACGGGGGCGCCCGCCTTGACCATCACCAGGATGCGTCGCGGGCGCGCCAACGCCCCGACCAGCTCGGCGAGCGTCTTCGTGGCCACCAGCGGGTGCTTGGGGTTCTGGGCGACCACCTCGTCCGTGACGGCGCCGCTGCGGTTGAAGATCGCGACGCGGTTGCCGCGGTCGGCCATGTTCAGCGCCAAGTTGCGCCCCATGACGGCCATTCCAATCACGCCTACATCGGCCCGACTCTCAGTCATTTCGCTCTCCTTGGGGCTCGCCGGCCGCATCCCGATCGACGAGGAACAAGCCATGTCGTGCAGCGCACACAGGGACCGCGCTGGTATCTTCCGTGGTCCTTGCGCGGGCCAGCGCCGCGCGCTTGCCCGTGCCCGTGACCAGCACCAGGCAGCGCGCGGCCCGGGCGATCACCGGCGGCGTGATGGTGAGCCGCGTCGGCGGCGGCTTGGGCGCGGCCGTCACCACCACCACGGCGCGGCTGCGCTCTCGTGCCGCGGGTTGCCCCGGGAAGATCGAGGCGGTGTGGCCGTCCTCGCCCATGCCCAAGATCATCATGTCCAAGGCGGGCGGAAGGGCGCGCGCGTAACTCTCCGCAGCGCTCTCGAGGTCCGCGGACTCCCCCAGCATGCGATGAACTTGCGACGAGCTCGCGCAGACGGGATCGAACAGCGCCGCCTTGGCCATGGCAAAGTTGGAGTCGGGGTGATCGGGAGCCACCGCGCGCTCGTCGCCGAAGAAGAAGTCGACGGTGTGCCACGGCAGGTCGCGCTCGCTGAGCCGCTGGTACGTGGCGCGCGGCGTCGTCCCACCGGCCAACATCAGGCTGGTGCGGAGGCTCCGCCCAGCGCGCTCGCGGATCAGCTCCGCGACGTCTCGAGCGGCACGCTCGGCGACGTCAGCCGCGCTGGCGAGCACCTCGATCCGCAGGCGGTCCATCGTCATCTCAGCCGAGCGGCCGCCACGTGTGGCGGGTGGACTTGAGCAGCTCGTCGGCCGCGGCCGGGCCAGCCGAGCCGGCCTCGTAGGTGTGCAGAGGAATCGACGCGTCATTGTCCCATGCCTGCAGGATCGGTGTGCACAGCGCCCACGCCTCCTCCACGCCGTCGCGTCGTGCGAACAGCGTCTGGTCGCCGCGCATGGTGTCGAGGATCAGGCGTTCGTAGGCCTCGGGCGGCTGGCGATCGAAGGCGCGCGCGTAGCTGAAATCCATCTTCACGTTGGACACGAACAGATCGTCACCCGGCTGCTTGCACATGAACGAGAACTCGATGCCCTCGTCGGGCTGGATGCGCAACGTGAGCACGTTCTGATCGAGCCGCTGACAGACCTCGTCGCGGCCGAACAAGCAGAGCGGGACCGCTCGGAAGTGGATCGCCACCTCGGTGACGCGCTTCTGCAGTCGCTTGCCGGCCCTGAGGTAGAAGGGCACCCCGTGCCAGCGCCAGTTGTCGATCATGAAGCGGCAGGCGACGTACGTGGGCGTGGTCGAGTCTTTGGCGACGTTGGGCTCGTCGCGGTAGCCGAGGTACTGCCCGCGCACCACCTCGCTGCCCACCTCGTGCGGGTAGATCGGCCGGATCGAGCGCAGCACCTGCGACTTCTCGTTGCGGATCTCGTCCGCCTTGAACGACACCGGTGGCTCCATCGCCGCCAACGTGAGCACCTCGAGCAAGTGATTCTGGACGATGTCGCGCAGCGCGCCGGTCTCGTCGTAGAAGCGCCCGCGGCCCTCCATGCCGAGCTCCTCCGCGGCGGTGATCTGCACGTGATCGACGTAGTTCCTGTTCCACAGGGGCTCGAACAGCGAGTTGCCGAAGCGCAACACCAGGATGTTCTGCACCGTCTCCTTCCCCAGGTAGTGATCGATGCGGTAGAGCTGGTCCTCGTCGATGAACGACGAGGCCATGCGGTTGAGCTCGCGAGCGCTGGCGAGGTCGCGGCCGAACGGCTTCTCGATCATCACGCGTGAGAAGGGCGCCTTGCCGCCGTTCTGACCGGACGCCTCATACAAGAGCCCGCGGTTCTTGAGGCCCGACAGGATGACGGGGAAGGCGCTCGGTGGGGTCGAGAAGAAGAACAGCCGGTTCTGCTCGGTGCCTCGCGTGCGGTCGAGCTCTTCCAGCTTCTTCGCCAGAGCGTCATACGTCTCGGGCGACTCGTGATCGCCGAGCACGTAGTGCACACGCGCCGCCAGCTCGTCCCAGACGCGTGGCTCGATCGGCTTCTTGCGCGAGAACTTGGAGGTGGCCTCGCGGTGCAGGGCACAAAAGGCGTCTCTGTCGGCGGCGCTGCGCCCGATGCCGATGAGCTCGAAGGATGCGGGCAACGAGCCCTCGCGCATGAGGTTGTAGAGCGCCGGCACGAGCTTGCGCTTGGCCAGATCACCCGTCCCACCGAAGATGACGAGCGCACACGGGCGCACGCTGCGCTCTTTGCTGATCGCCTCGCCAGGCACCGTTTCGGTCTCGATCGTCGTGGTCGAGATGGCCATATCGCCCCTCTGATGCGCCGCCGTGGCGCCCGGCCGGTGTATCACACGGCTCCTTCGTCGGGTACGGTCCGACGTCCTTCGAAAGCGCTTAACGTTCCGCGTGAAGGAGCCGCTCCTGACGGTGATCCCCGTGTCCGAGCAGAGCCCCGTCGCCGCGAGCCGCGAGCTCGCCTTCAATCAGCTGGCAGCGCGGGACCTCGCCGCGTCCCTTCCGGGCGTGGGCGATGTGCTCGCCGCGCGAATCGTCGAGCACCGAAGTCAGCATGGCCCGTTCGAGAGCGCGCAGGATCTCGCGTGTGTGCGCGGCATGGGCCAGCGCCGCGCAGCGCGCCTGTGGGCGCTGGTGGTTGGCGATGCGCACGCAGAGACCGAGCCCGGTCGAGCCCCGTCGAGCCCTGCCGTCTCGTTCCGCGAGGAGCCGCTCGACCAGCACCAGGACTGGCAGCTCGACGAGTGGGCGCTGCAGCCGCTGCCTTCCGAGCGCGAGCCGCTGCCCGTGTCGGCGTCGGATCTCCCCCCTCCTCCTCCCACGCGAGGACCGTTCCCCCAAGCGGTCGAGCCGCCGCGCCGGCACTCGTTCCGTCTCGCGGCGGTAGGCCTGGTAGCGCTGCTCAGTGGCATGCTCGGGGTGGGCGTACTGATGAAGGTTGTGGGCGTCTCGCGCGCTCGAGACACCGCACAGACAGACGCGCTGCGCGCGGACCTCGGGGCGCTGCGCGGCGACGTGGAGCGCTTGAGCTCGGCCCAGGCCCAGGGGGCGCACGCCGAGACGAGCGCGAGCGCCCGCATGCAGGCGATCGAGAAGCGCCAGGTCGAGCAGGATCAGGCGCACGAGCGGACCGACAAGCGCCTGGCCCAGGCGGAGGAGCAGGCGAAGAAGGTCGAAGAAAAGGTCGACAAACAAGCCGTCCGCATCAGCAAGACCGAGGACGATCTGGCTTGGCAGAAGATGGTCACCAGCGCCCAGCTGGCCACCCTGAAGCGGCAGGTCAAGACGGCGGCGGACCAGATCGAAGGGCTCGCCAGCGGCGATTGACGCTTTCGCAAATGGCTGGAGCAAGTTGGCTCCACGGACCCCCCATGAGCTCGCGGAAGATCGGGGTGGTGCTCTTGGTCGGGGTGCTCGGCTGCGGTGGAAAGGTGACCTTCCAGGCGGGAGAGCCAGAGGGAGAGGGGGGCGACGACACCTCCGCCGAGTGCGTGGCCGGCAGCTGTGGCGAGCTGTGCAACAAATGCGAGGGCAACCACTGCTTCAGTGGCACCTGCGATGACGAAGGCTTCTGTGTGGAGGATGACGAGGACGTGTTGTGCCTGGAGTGAGCGCGACGCTCACTCCGTCCAGTCGATCTCCGTCGGCGGCATCGTGCGGTACTTGCGGTCGATCTCTTCCATCAGCTCGAGCCACCACGCCTCTGCCTGGATCCCCTCCTCGCGGCCGCTGTCGATGAAGAAGTTGCCCCGGATGCACTCGGCTTTGCCCTCGGGTGAGACGCGGCAGCGCCCGTCGACGTAGACCAAGATCGCCTTGGGCATGCGCGATGACATGCTGTCGCCCGGGTTGTTCATCCAGTTGTTGATGAAGATGATCGCGGCACCCAGGTCTTCCGGCGTCTGCCCGTAGCCGTGCAGCATGAAGATCACCGGGTAGCGGCGATCTTGCTGGTCGGCGTGGGCGTAACCAGGGGGCAGGTTGACGGTGACAGGTCCGCGCCGCCCCCGAGAGTCGGTGAATTCGAAGGTGCAGCTGCCATCGATCTCACAGACCTCGAGCCCTTCGGCGGGTTTGTCGTTGGAGACGCTGACGACGGTGCGCAGCTCCTGCTCGGGCCAACGTGATCCGATGAAGTACAGCGCCGACTGCAGGCGCGAGGTGATCTCGCTCAGCGTGCCGACGTGCTGGCCGGAGCCGTTCTCGATGTCAGCGGCGGAGGGGTCGACCTTGCCGTAACGCAGGAGCACCGAGCCAGGCACGTCCTCCCACGGCATGAGCGCCGGCGTGAACGTCTCGGGCTGCGCCGGATCGAAGCCAGGGAATGCGCCGAAGTTGGTGTAGTACGCGGTGTCACGGTTGCGCGCGACCATCGCCCCGGTCAACGTCTGCGCTGCGACGTGGAAGTTGAAGATGTCGCGGAGGCCGCCGTCGGTCCAGATGTCGAGCCGATCGAGCGCCGCCTGGTTCAGCGGGCCCCCCGGCAGATCGTCGACCTGCCCGCGGATCATCGCGGCAGGATCGTGGTCCCACATGCGCGACAGGCCCTTGGCGGCAGTGAACACGCCGTCGCCTTCCCCGACGTCGTAGCCGTCGCCAGGCATCAGGTAGCCTTCGGCCGGCTGTTGCAGCGTGCCCATCACACCGTCCATGCCCGTGTCGAGGAACGGCTCGCCGAGCTGGTAGCGGTAGTCCCCCTCCGTGCCGCTCGGGTTGTATTGCAGCTGATAGTCGTCGCCCTCGGGGTCGTCGTTGACGCCTAGCTGGTAGCCCGCCTCGTCGGCGCTCAGCACGCCATCTGCCCCGCTGTCGGTCCACGCTTCGTGGCCGCTCTTGATGATGGGCTCCTGCTCGTCGCGTACCCCGTTGCCGTTGTAGTCCACCGCCAGCCCGACCTCGAGCGGATAGTCGTTGGGGCCCGTGGGCTTCCAGGCGTTGGCCCAAGGGGTCTCAGCTTCCGTCGTCGGCGTCCCGTCGCACACGGTGATCACCGGGAACGTACCGTCAGGGTTGAACTCGTCGTCGAAGTAGTTGCTGAGCGTGAGCGTGTTCGCGCAGCGCTCGGCCGGGCAAGAGTTGGCGATCGCCTCCTGCTGTTCCTTGTCGGGGCCGTCGAGCGGGTCCACCCACACCGAGCACTCGCCGTTTTGGTGGTCGCCTTGCACGCTGCCGTCGGAGGGCGGCACGCCGGGGGGGAGGTTCTCGCCTCCGGGAGCCAGGTTGTCGCCATTAGGGTTGCCCATGAGGAGTGCCAGATCGCGGAAGATCTGCGAGTACTCCTGGCGCGGAAAGCGCCCTCCCGTTCCGGTGCGCGGGTACTCGGCCCACCACGCGTTGAAGGCCTGGTTGTGCTCGTACGGGTCGATCGGCGCGGGCATGATCGTGCACTTGCCCAAGTATTCGTCGGTCTTCCCTGCGCACACTTCATCGGCGGCGCACTCGGAGCTGTCGTTGCACTCGGTGCGTGTCAGCGGGATGTCGCCCAGCTGCGTGCCGGGCGCGATGGGGCGGAAGCCCGCCAGGTGGTTGCGCTCGATGTAGTGCATGAGCCAAGACCAGGTCGCCGGACCGCCGAGCGGTGCCACCACGTCGAACTTGTCGTGGTGGCGCAGGCCGAACATGCTCGAGCCCATCCCGCCCATGGACACGCCGATCACCGCGCGATGGGTGATCTTCCGCTTGAACGTGCGCGTACCGGCAGCTTTGCTCATCACCGCTTGGTAGGTGCCGAGACGCGGCACCTGGAACGAGAGCGCCCAGCCATCGCCGGCAGCGACGAATCGTGGATCTGCCACGGGGACGACACGCGGCTCCTGGAACGCGGGCCCGCTGTAGAGCACGCGCAAGTGGCGCAGCCGAGCGGCCTCTGGCACGAGCGCCGGGTTGACCGGGATGCTCACCGGGATCTCGCGTTGGAACTTCGCGTCGGTCGGGCCGAACGTGATCGCCGGTCCCAGCGCGAGCAGGTCGTCGGGGATGGCCATGGTGCCGCACTCGAGCGACGCAGGAAACGGCGCGACGCTCCACAGGTAGCTGCCCTCGTTGGGCTTGTTGGCACCTGTCGGGAGACCAATCGTGGCTCCAGTGAGCTCACCCGTGCCCGCCAGCGTCTCACCCTCGGTGAGCTCGTCCTCGCTGGCCGTGCCAGAACAGGCTGGCAAGGTGGGGTCGAGCACCACCACGTCGAGCGTGGCGCTTGCGTCTTCGCCCGTGCCTTTGGGAACCCTGGCGGTGAGCACGTGGCGGCCGGGCGCGAGCGATCCTCCGATCTCGAGATCGATCTCGTTCTGGTACAGCGTGACCGAGCCTGCGTTGGGCGCTGCGAGCTGCGCTGGATCCGAGCTCTCGAAGGTGACCGGCGTCTGCTTGCACACGTCCGGCTCGACGATCACCTTGACCTTGCGCGTGACGCAGTCGGCGCCGCCCCCCTCGCAGGGCGGCACGAAGATCTGTTTCGGGGAGAAACGCAGCCTCACCAGATTGGGTTGGGGGTCGCTGCACACGTCGCCGGGGCGCAACGTGGGCGGGGGATCCCCGTCGGTCGGCGCGGTGTCATCGCCGCAAGCGGCCGCGACAGCGAAGGGCACGGCCAACAGAAGCAAGCTCTGCGCGGTGAGGCGGCGAAGGGTACGCATCGACTCTCAGCTTGCGCCGGACCCAGCCCGGCGGGAAGGGGGGATCATCAGGGAGGCGGGGGCTCGTCGCCGGACGCTTGGCCGCCCACGTCGCTCGATTGCTCGAACGCGAACAGCTTGCCCAGCCAACTGCCCGTGAACGACGTCGGCACCAGCTCGGGGCTCACCTCGGCCTCGCCGCCGACCGCGATCTCGACCCTGCCGAACGAGCCGTCCGCCGAGTCGCCGACGGCCAGGCCGAGCTCCCAACGTGAGCTGATGGCAGCTTCGCAGGCGAGCTCGAGGCAACTCGCGTCGCAGCCACTCACCCCCGTGCCGTCGATCAGCGTGGCGATCGAAGCGCAGTCGGCTGCCAGCGCGATGCCTGCAGACACCGTGGTGGGCTCGCCCGCCAGCTCGCTCACCGCCCGATTCATGAACGCGCCCGCGAAGCGAGTGCTGGACACGGGGAGCACTCCGCTGATCAACAGGTGATCGTCCGCGGTGGCGCTCCACGAGAAGGTGACGCTCCGCGGTGCGCCGACCTCTGCTGCGGGGATGCCACCGAAGCTCTCGAGCGTGAACGAGGGCATCGCGTAGCCCTCCTCGGCGGAGATCAGCCCCTCGATCTTGGTGGCGCCGCTGCTCGCGTCGGCCGCCGCGAAGGTGATCGCGCTGGCAGACTGGTCCACGCAGAACTGGTGGGCTTCGAAGCCCGCGAGCGCCACGGACAGCGCGTCGTCGATCTGGGCTTGCGCGCGAGCGGTCTGGAACGCTCCCAGACTGGCGCCGGGCACCTCGAGCTCCATCGTGTCGAGCAGCAGCGTCGCGAATGGGTAGTCGGCTGGGAAGGCGGCTTCGGCCAGCGCGGCGACAGAATCGCCGATGAGCAGGTCGTAGCCGGCGCCGGTCGGAGCGAGGTCGAGCGAGATGAGGAGCGCGGCTTGGTCCAAGACCATCGGGCGGTCGAGCACGGTGACCTCGACCACCTCCACCGACTCTGGCGTGGACGCAGTGAACGTGCGGCAGCCAGCGACCATCGCGCCGGAACGAATCGCGACCGCCAGCTGCGGACCGACCGGAACGCTCTCGATCTCCGGCGACTCGTCGATCTCGGCCTGCGCGTTCAGCGCGCCCACGGGATCCTCGGGGTAGCTGGAGAGCGCGGCGCTGCACGGCTGTCCCACGAGCACGTCGGCTGACCACGTGCTGCCCAACGCGCGCTTGCCCTGGTACACGGGCACGACGCGCAGCGTGGTGAAGCCGAGCTCGCTGACCGCGACGTGCAGCTCGGCTGAAGCGTTGGGGCCAACCTGCGCGCGCAACACGAAGGCGGCTGGCTGCGAAGGCGCCTTCAGCGTGATGGACGCCCTGCCGTTCGAATCGGCCTTGACGACGGAGCGATCGAGCGAAGCGTCGAGCACGTCGCCGAGCAACAGGAACGCCACCTCGACGCCCGGGGAGGTCACGACGGTGACCTCGCGCTTCTCCGACGGGAGCAGCTCGAGCGTGGCCTTGTCCAGGAAGCTCACGCTGGCGGTGGGCGCGGGGGTGTCTGGGAGCGTGTTCGAATCGGGTCCGTCGGCGCACGCGCTCAGGAGCGGCGCGAGAGCCAAGGCCCCGCCGGACGCGAAAAGTCCAGCAAAGCGTCGAAGAGAAGCAAAAGACATCGTCCTCAAGGCTAGCGCGAGAGCCAGGGCCCGTCACGTGGAGAGGACCGTTGACCAGCGAGTCGCCCGTCCGCACCATGAGGCCCGTGGCTTTCCGCACCAGGCGCGTTTGGCTCCGCACGCTGGCAGGAGCCTCGCTGGCCTTGCCGCTTAGCGCCGTGCGCCCAGGGCGCGCCGGGGGCGCGGCCTATCCGCAGCGGCTGTTGGTCTTCTTCACGCCCAACGGCACGGTCGGCAGCGAGTGGTTTCCGGAGGTCGAGGGGCCGGACTTCGAGCTCTCCACGGTGCTGGCGCCCCTCGCGCCACAGCGCCAGGATCTGGTCGTGCTCGGCGGAATCGACGCCGAGTCGAGCTACCACGGGCCCGGCGACCAGTCGCATTGGAACGGCATGGGCCACCTCCTCACTGGCACCGAGCTCGTGGAGCTCGGGCCGAGCTGGTACTGGGCCGGCGGCATCTCGCTCGACCAGGCCATCGCGGCAGCGGTCGGCCCAGCGACCAAGCTGTCCTCGCTGGAGCTTTCGGTTTCGTGGAGCCCGGCCACGGTCGCGTCTCGACTGTCCTACCGCGGTGCGGCTCTGCCCATGCCGCCGGAGCACGATCCCGCGCAAGCCTTCCAGCGCGTCTTCGCCGACCTGCCACCCGAGCTGCTGGCGCGCCGCCGGAGCGTGCTCGACGGCACCGGCGCTCAACTCAGCCAACTGCGCGCGCGGGTCGACCCGATCGACCGCCACAAGATCGAGCAGCACCTCGGAGCGGTACGAGAGCTGGAGCGGTCGCTGTGGTTCGGGCCGAGCTGCTCGACCGACGCGCCGGCAGCGGTGTCGGCAGAGGACTTCCCGCTTGCCGGCAAGGCGCAGATGGATCTGGTGGTGCGGGCGTTTGCCTGCGACGTGACGCGCGTGGCGACTTTGATGTGGTCCCAGGCGGTGGGGATGACGGTGATGCCTTGGCTGGGAGTCGCCGAGCCACACCACACCCTCTCGCACGAGCTGCCCGAGAACGCCGCGGCGCAGGCGGATCTGGTGAAGATCGGGCAGTGGTACGCGAGTCAGCTCGGGTACCTGATCGAGGCCCTGCGCGCCGTCCCCGAAGGTGATGGCACGTTGCTCGACAACACGTTGGTGCTCTGGTGTAGCGAGGTCGCCGATGGTCCGTCGCACTCGCGTCGCGACTTGCCGCTGGTGCTGGCGGGCCGCGCAGGCGGCAAGCTCACGACGGGGCGCTACGTGCGCTTCGACCACACCGGTGAGGCGCGTCCCCACAACGACTTGCTCTCCTACGTGGCGCAGACGTTCGGTCTCGAGCTCGCGACCTTCGGCAACCCGGCGTACAACCAGTCTGCGCTCGAGCTCTAGCGGGGACGCGTCGTTGGTTTCCTCCTTGCAATCAGGTCCTCGCGTGGCCACCGGGATCGCAAAGACGAGAGGGGCAGGCAGCAGGAGCGCGAGCCTCTTGCGTCGACGCTGCAGGTCTTGCGCGCAGCCGGCCCACGGGAGGTCCCGATGAATGCTCTGTGTGCGCGTGATGTGATGACGACCGAGGTCCGAACCGTGGGCGAAGACTGGTCTCTGGAGCAGCTGGCCCGCTACTTCGTGGACCATTCGATCTCCGGCGCGCCCGTGGTGACCGCACAAGGAAAGCTCTTGGGCGTCGTCTCGCTCACCGACTTGGCACGGGCGCAGTCCGAGCGCGAGGCGCCGGCTCCCGAGGAGCACGACTTCTTCGCCCGCAGCTTCGAGGCTGCCGTTTCGCCCGACGAGCTGCGCGACGTCCACCTGGTGCGCGAGTCGGGGCGTCGGGTGCGAGACGTGATGACGCCAGCGTTGTTCGACGTCGCGGAGAGTCTGCCCGTCCCCGAGGTGGCCGACATGATGGTGCGTGGCCGCATCCATCGGGTGTTCGTCACGCGCGACAAGCAGGTGGTGGGCGTGATCTCCGCGCTCGACCTCTTGAAGCTCTTGACTTGACAGGGGCGCCGAGCCCGAAGACCTTGCGCGTCATGTTCTCTCGCTGAAACCCGAGCTGGCTCGGCGGTGCCGAGCCACCCCCCGTGTTGCGCGGGCGCAGGCGCTGCTGACCGTCCTCGGTCTCGAGCTCCTTCGCACGCGCGAAGGAGTCGAGCCATGACGATCGAGAAATCACATCAAGAGAAGATCGACCGCGTCGCACAAGTCGCTGCGGAGCACGCGGAGCGCGTCGACCGAGAGGCGAGCTTCCCGCAGGCCGCCGTGGACGCCTTCCGAGAGAGCGGCCTGGGCGGGCTCCTGTCCGCCACCGACGTCGGCGGGCTGGGGTTGGGCTTGGGCGAGGCCGCCCACGTGGTCGAGTCCCTGGCGCGCGCATGCGCCTCGAGCGCGATGGTGGTGTGCATGCACTACGCCGCCGCCATCGTCCTGGAGAAGACGGGCGACCTTGCCACGAAGCAGCAGATCGCCTCGGGCAAGCACCTGAGCACGTTGGCGTTCTCGGAGCAGGGCTCGCGCGGTCAGTTCTGGGCGCCGGTGTCGAGCGCCGAGCCCGGCCCGACGGGTGTGCGGCTCAACGCACACAAGAGTTGGGTCACCGCCGCGCACCACGCCGACTCGTACGTGTGGTCGAGCAAGCCGCTCGCGGCGGCAGGCGCCAGCACGCTGTGGCTGGTGCCCCGCAGCTTGGCGGGTCTGCGGGTTGCCCAGGGCTTCGACGGGCTGGGTCTGCGCGGCAACGACTCCTGTGCAGTCGTGGCCGAGGCGGCGGAGCTCCCCAAGAGCGCGATGCTCGGCGCCGACGGCGAGGGCATGAAGCTGATGCTCGAGGTCGTGCTGCCGTTCTTCAACGTGATGAACGCCTCGTGCTCTCTCGGCATCATGGAGGCCGCGTGCGCGCGGACCGTGGCGCACGTGACGGCTACGCGCTTCACCCACGATGGCAGCAACGTCGCCGACCTCGCCACCGTGCGCGCGTTCGTGGCGCGCATGCGCATCAAGACCGACCTCTTGCGTGGTCTCCACCAGGACACGCTGGCGGCATTGGGCGCGGGCCGCGCGGACGCCGTCTTGCGCGTGCTCGAGATCAAGGCCGCCGCGGGCGAAGCCGCCACCGAGGTGACGGATTGGGCCATGCGTGTGTGCGGGGGCGCCGCGTACCGCAAGGACGTGGGGGTGGAGCGGCAGTTCCGTGACGCCCGCGCGTCGCTGGTGATGGCACCCACGACCGACGTCTTGTTCGAGTTCATCGGCAAGGCCGTGTGCAACATGCCGCTGTTCGGCTGAGGAGCATGTCATGCAGAACACGCTGGTGTTGGGTGCGGTGGCCTACGACCCCAAGGTCGTGACCATCTGGGACGGATTTCTCGCGTTCTTCAAGGAGCGCGGCCTCGGCTTCGACTTCGTGTTGTACGAAAACTACGAGCGGCAGGTGGCCGCGCACTTCGCGGGCCACATCGACGTGGCGTGGAACTCGCCGCTCGCCTGGGTAGAGAGCGAGCGCATTGCGCAGCGCTTGGGGCGCCGCGCCCGAGCCATTGCCATGCGCGACAGCGACCAGGATCTGGCGAGCGTCATCGTCACCAAGGCCGGCGGACCGAAGACGCTGGCGGAGCTGCGCGGAAAGCGCGTGGGTGTCGGCGCGGCGGACTCCCCCCAGGCGACGCTGCTGCCGCTGCTGCACCTCGCAGAGAACGCCGACTTGGCTGAAGGCGCTGGCCTCGAGGTGGTGCGTCATGACCTGCTGGTGGGCAAACACGGCGATCACATCGGCGGCGAACGGGAGGCGGTGCGAGCCCTGATCGCGGGCCACGTGGACGCGGCGTGCGTGATCGATTCGAACCTGGAGCTGTTCACGCGCGAGGGCACCGCCGCACCCGGATCGTTGCTGGTGCTCGATCAGACCGCGAAGTACGACCACTGCAACTTCACGGTGCTCGATCGCGACGACGACCCGTCCGTGGCGCGCTTCGCCGAGCTGCTCTTGGCGATGCGCTACGACGACCCAGCGGTGCGCCGACTGTTGGATCTCGAGGGACTGAAGCAGTGGCGGCCCGGCAGGACCAGCGGCTACGCGGCGCTCGAGCGGGCCTGCGATCGCTTCGGGACCGTCCAGGCCTTCGTCGACCGAGTGGCGCAGGGCTCCTGAGGTGGAGCCTGCCTCGGTCGACCTCGAGGACCTCTCGTGGAGCGGAGGGGGGCAGATCCTGGTCAAGCGAACCCTGCGCCTGCTCGCTCCCGGTGAGCGGGTCGAGGTGCGCGGGCGCTCGCCCAATCTCTTGATCGAGGCGAGCGCCTATGCGCGCGGCGCGGGGCACGCCGTGACCGACGTCGTCGTCGGGGGTGAGCAGCATCGCTTCTCGCTCGTGCGGGGGGATGCCGGCGGCCGCGGATCACCCGTCGCCGAGCGCGCGGGCGCCGTCCACGCGACCGATGCCCTCGCGGTGGCGGAGGTCGCGCCGGCGCGCTGGGGGCTCGCCGCGCGTGGCGCGTGGGTCGAGCCCGGACCGCCCGAGCTCCGCTTCCCGCTGCACCGCAAGCAGGAGCTGTGGTCCGACGACGCGGGCCGGCTCTATGCACAGGCGGCCGCTGCGCAGTGGGATCCTGCGGCGGCGATCGACTGGCGCGCGCGGCCAAGCCTGCCCGGCGACGTCGAGGATGCGGTGGTGCAGGTGATGACCTATTTGATCGAGAACGAGACCGCCGCGCTGTTGGTGACCGCGCGCTTCCTCGCGCAGATTCACCCTCACTTCCGCGAGGTGATGCAGCTCTTGTCGATCCAAGCGGCGGACGAGGCGCGGCACGCCGAGGTGTTCGTTCGCCGCGCGACGCTGGTGCGCCCCGTGCTTGGTCTGTCCACCCGAGGTGGACAAGAGTCGCTCGCGACGCTGCTGCTCGAGCCTGACTTCTCGTTGGCGTCGTTTCTGCTCTCGGTCTTGGGAGAGGGCAGCTTCCTGTCGCTGCTCGCGTTCTTGCGCGACCACGCGCCCGACCCGACCACCCGCGAGGTTGCGCGCCTGACCGGTCAAGACGAAGCCCGCCACGTGGCGTTCGGGCTGTCGCACCTCGGTCGCCACGTCGAGCTCGATCCGACCCTGCGCACGCGGCTCGCCAACGCCGTCGAGCGGCGGCATGCGGCGCTGGCCGAGAGCGCTGGTTTGAATCAGGAGGTGTTCGATTCGCTCGTGTTGATCGCGGCTGGCTCGTTCGAGCCGCCCGCGCTGGCGAGAGGTTTTGCGCTGGTCCAAGATCTGACGCGCGCCATGGATGACGGGCGTAGACAGCGCCTGAAGCGCCTCGGGTTTTCGGCGGGGGAGGCGGAGACGTTGAGCTCGCTCCACACCAAGAACTTCATGTGAGCGAGGTTGCGCGGCAGCGCCGGCCGGGAGACCATCCCCTCGTGCCGCTCCCCGACCTGTCGCAGCTCTCCAAGATCGACGACGCCGTGCTCGCCAAGCTGCGCGCGCGGCTGCTCGAGATCGATTTCAACCTCAAGCGCCTCGAGCCGGTCGTCGCACGTGCCGGCGGGATCCACCCGGTCATGCGCCGGGTGCTGCTCGCGTACCACCTGCGCAAGCAGACCGACCCGTTCGCGTTCGTCGCGCGCGCGCTGGTGTTCGGTGACCCGGCGCCCAAGGCGGACCTCGAGCGCGTGTTCGGGGAGCTGTTCGGGCCGCTGCTGGACGGCGGTTGGCTCAGCGAGCGGGAGGGCGGTGTGGTGTCGCCGTTCTCGCTCACGGCGGTGGGGCCGTTCTTTGTGCTCAGCGACGATCTGGCGCACGGCGGCGACGCCGTGATGGGGCTGGGGCCGACCACCGTAGCGCTTCTGGGCGCGGCCCAACCCGAGCGGCAAATCGGCTCGGCGCTCGACCTGGGCTGCGGTGCGGGTGCGCTGGCGCTGGCGTTCTCGAGCAAGGCGGACAAGGTCGTCGCGACCGACATCAACACGCGCGCGCTGGCGCTCGCGCGCTTCAACCTGCGGCTGAACAAGGTGACCAACGTCGAGCTGCGCGAGGGCAGCCTGTTCGAGCCCGTCCAAGGGGAGCGCTTCGATCTGGTGGCCTCGCAGCCACCGTTCATCCCCGAGGTGAGCGGCGGGAAGGCCGGCACCTTCATGACTGGTGGCAGCCGGGGGGACCACATCGCGCTGGCCCTGTTCGAGGGCGTCTCCAAACATCTCAGCGACGTAGGCCGTGCGGTGGTGCTGTGCGAGTGGGGCCACGGCCCGATCTTGCCGGCGCCGGCGGAGCGCCTGCGCCGGGCGGTGGGCGAGTCTGCGCTCGACGTGCTCGTGTTCCAGCTCGATCCGAGCAGCATCGACACCCACGCCGTGGAGTACGCGGCCGGGCTTCACCCGACGCTCGGTCCGGAGTTCGAGGCCGAGGTCGCGCGGCGCATCGATCACTGCGCGGAGCAAGGCTTCGACGTGATGGCGCCGACGATTTGCGTGCTCGCCCCTTGTGTGGACCGCAAGCCGCGCTTCGACGTCATCCCTGCGGGAGGGCTCGGGCGCATCAGCCCCAACTCGCGCCGCATCGAGCGCCTGATGCGAGCACGCGCGGTGGTGAGCCGCATGGATTCGGTGCTCTCGGCCAAGGCGCGCATGGTGGACGGCATCGTCTTGCGCGAGGAGCAGCGGGGGCCTGGCGCCCATGTCGAGTCCACCCTCTCGGCCATCTTGCCCGCGAGCGCGATGAGCGATCCGATGTCGATCAGCCCGCTGCTCCTGCGATTGGGCACCGCGGTGCACGAGAGCCGCAGCGTGCGCGCGGGCATTCAGGCGTACAAGAAGCAGTACGACTCCGAGGAGGAGATCGAGAAGCTGGCCGCCGCGGTCGGCAACGCGCTGCTCAGCGGGCTGCTCGAGATCGTGGACAGCTGAGCGCTACTTCGACGCGATCGTGGCCTGGCCGGAGCTGACGTAGCGCTGGTTGGCGATCGCCCCCGTCAGATAGGTGTCGTACCCCGCGTCGCCACGCAGGTGTCGCTCGAAGAACGCCGTCACGTACGCCCGCGCCATGGCGTTCACGGTCGCGTTGTCCAGCGTGGCAGCATTGCAGAAGCTGCAGGTGAAGCCGCAGCTCGCGACATCGTCGAGGAAGCTCATGTGGTTGGCGCCCAGCACCGTCACCGAGAAGGACGGCGAGGTGGCGCCGGCATAGAACGTCTGGAAGTTGTCGGCCGCGGGCGCGCACGGCTGAAAACCGCCGGCAGAGTCGAGCGTCTCACCCAAGAACCCCGTGGGGATCGCCAGCGTCGGCATGAGGTTGGAGACGTCGGGGCAATCTTGGGGCGAGCAGCTCATCGAGCTGTCCACCGGATCGAGCGCGATCACTGCCTTGACGCGCGGGTCGAGCGTGGCTGCGAGCAGCGACGCTTTGCCACCGAGGCTATGGCCCGCCATGCCGACCAAGTCTTCGTCGACCTTGCCGGCGAGGGACGGCTCGGCCAGCGCCCAATCGAGCGAGCCGAGCAGGTCCTCGGCGACATCGACGTGGCTCAGGCCGAAGAAGCTCGTGGGGTAGTCCGGTGTGACGGCCACGTAGCCGAAGCTCGCGAGCCGCTGCGCGTAGCTGTCGTACTGGCTGGCCGGCAGCTGGAAGCCGTGCGCGATGATGACCACAGGGAAGGGGCCCCCGGAGGTGGGCGCCCAGCCGCTGATCGGCACGTCGTTGCCGGTGGCTGGGACCGCTGCCTCGCCCGAGAAGGACGCGGTCGCGAACGGTCCGTCTTGGTTCGGGTCCGCCGCTTCGCTGCCGCCGCCACTGCCCCCGCTGGAAGGACTGCCGCCCGTCGGCACCCCTCCGCCGGCAGCGCCGCTGTTCTCACCGCCGCTCGAGCTGCCGCCCGCGCTCTCTCCACCGCTCGCGGGGTTGCCGCCCGTGTCGGAGCCGCCCGCGGTCTGTTCGCTGTCTGAGCACGCCAGCACGAAGCAAGCGCTCGCCGTCACACCCATCGCCACGGACGCACGAAACATGACCGCCTCCCAAAGTGAGAAGTTCTACTTCCTACTTTGCTTGCGGGGCGTCAAGCCAGCTTTGCCGACTTGGGGTGACGATGCCGCTTGCTCGGCCATGGCGCGCAGCGTCGGCAGGATCAGCCGGCGCCGGAGCAGGACCACCAACCGTTCACTCAGCTTGGTGGCCGCTTCGGCGATCGCCTCGAGCTGGTCGCCTGCACGTGGCAGCACGCCCTCCCGGAACAGGGTGAGCTCGACCTCGACCAAGCGCTGAATCGCCGCGACGTAGTCGCCCAAGATCGCGACCGGCAACATGTCGTTGGTGATGCCGACCTTGCGGGCCGCCCCGAGCGTGCGGAGCAGCTCGAGATCGTCGCCGCCGAAAGCTGGCTCTCCCTCGACGTCGACCGGTCGGATCACGCCGAGCCGCTCGAGCCACTCGAGGTCTCGGCTGCTGACGCCGGCGTCGAGCAGGCTGCGCAACGTGCGCGGAGCGGCCGCGCCGTCGGTGAGCGCGCTCTTCACCGTCGAGAGCGCGCGTGCCAGCGTGGGGCCCTCGCCATCGAGCGCGCCTTTGATCACGCGCAACGGCAGGAACCCATCCTGTTGTAGCTGCTTGATGCGGCGGATACGCAGGGCAGAAGCGTCGTCGAAGTATGCGATGTTGCGGCCCGTCTTCACCGGCACGACCAGACCCTGCCGGACGTAGTGCTTGACGGTCGCGGCGGGCACACCCGAGCGCCGCGCCAGCTCGCTGATCTTGAACAGGGGTCGCTCACGCTCCAGGCTGGCGCGTTTCGCGGTGGGGCCGGCAGGCGCCCGCGGCGGAGACATGTCAGAGCGGTAGCAAAGGAGAGCGGCTTCGCACAAGCCGCAGCCTCTCAGCGCTTCACACGCGTCTCGGCGTGGACCTCCTGCAGGACGCGCCTGGCGGCGGCTCGGCCCCCCATCATGGCGCCGACGATGCCGTGCCCTGCGCGGGTCGAGGCGCCAGCCAAGAACAGCCCGGGGATGGGGCCGCGGTAGCCAGGGCGCTTCTTCATGAACTGCTCGGGTGTGGCGGCGAGCCCGTACGGGCTGCCTTCGCTCGCGCCCGTGAAGCGGGCGTGGCTGAGCGGCGTGGCCGACTCGCGGAACACGACGCGCTGGGCAGCCCCGGGAAACAGGTGGTCGAGCCGCTCGATCAGCTCCTCTTCGAGCGACTGTTTTCGTGCCTCGTATTGTGGGTCGTGTTTGTACGCCCAGCTGCCGTCGGCCCCTCCGCTTGGCCAGAGCCGCGTTCCTTGGGGGACGATGCTCATCACCTCGACGTTGGTGTGACCAGGCGGGGCGTGGTGGTCGGCGTGCTCCGGGTCCTTCATGGTGGCGCTCGTGACGTAGCAGCCGCCGAAGCCGCGTGGCCCGCCGCCTCGGTAGAAGCTCTCCATGTCGTAGCCGTCGAACTGCCACACGTTCGCGCTGGTCAACCCGAGATCGCGCCCATCTCCCGAGAGGCCGAGGAAGGTCATGAACAAGCCTGCGGCCATCTCGAAGCGCTCGCTCTTGGTGATCCACTCCTGGGGCAGGTGCTCTGGCCCCACCAGCTCGAGCAAGGTGCGCTTGAGATCGGCGTTGGACAACACGAGCGACGCGCTCACCTCTCGCGCGTGATCCCCCGCTTTGGCGGCCAGCCGCACGCCGCTCGCTCTGCCGCCGCGCACCAGGATGCGCTCGACCGGTGTGCGCAGGTGGATCGACCCGCCCAGCTCCTCGACACGCGCGGCCAGCCGATCGGCCAAGACCTGGCCGCCTCCCTTCGGATAGTACGCGCCGCGAAAGTAGTGCCCCACCAGGCCCAAGTGCAGCATGGCGCTCGCGCGCGAGGGGGGCAGGCCGTAGTCGCCGCTCTGGCCGAGCACCACCGCGCTGAGACGTGGATCCTTCCACAGGCTCGAGAGCAGCGGGCCGATCGCTGCCTGCATGTGCGGCGCGACGCGCAGGCCGTGAGCCGCGATGCGGGCGAGCTCGAGCAGCGGCGGGCGACGGCCTTCGTACAGGTCGAGCGTGCGCGTGAGCCTCATGATGGCCTGCACCAGCTTGACGTAGCGGTCGATCCCTCGCCTCTCGTGCGGGAACATGGCGACCAAGCGATCGCGATACACGTCGAGGTCGCGAGGGATGGCGAAGTCGAAGTCTGGGAATACCAGGCGGTCGAAGCCCTCCGGTGCGAGCTCCGAGAAGGCGACGTGGGTCCCCACGTCCGCCAGGATGCGAGGAATGGTGCCGTCTTCGCGGCAATCTCCCACGTAGTGCAGGCCCACGTCGAAGCGGTAGCGCGCGCTCTTCGGACCGCGCACGAACTCGGTGGCGCAGCCGCCCGCGGTGTAGTGCGACTCGAACACCGCCACGCGCAGCCCCGCCTGCGCGAGGTAGGCGGCGGCGACGAGCCCGCCGAGGCCGCTGCCCACGATCGCCACGTCCACACGCTCGGGGACGGGGGCGTGGGCGCGCGCGCGTGCGTCGCTCGTCGGGCGCGCGAGCGACGGGGACGGTGGGGCGGGGAGGTGAGGGCGGGACTCCAAGGACGCAATCATACAGACACCTCGATGTGGACACGAGCAACATGGCACCGCTCGGAGCCGCCGTAAAGCCTCATGTTGCTTGTGCCCACATGGGGGCCGAGGCACACTCGACCCCATGCCGCGCAAGACGAGCCAAGCGCGCAGCGCCTATCACCACGGCAACCTGCGCAACGAGCTGCTGGCGCTCGCGCTGCGCCGCTTCGTCGAGCGCGGCAGCATGGACTTCACGCTGCGGGAGCTCGCCCGTGACCTGGGGGTGACGCACAACGCGCCCTACCGGCATTTCGCTGCCAAGTCGGAGCTCGTCGCGGCGCTGCGCGAGGACGGCTTTGCGCGGCTCGCCGAGCGAGAGCGCGACGCGGTGGTCGATCGCGCCGACGATCCTCGGGCGCAGGTGCGAGCGCTGGGCGAAGCGTATGTGCGCTTCGCGCTCGAGGAGCCAGCCCTGTTTCGGCTGCTGCTCACAGAGCCAGGCGGCGAGCCTGCCGGCAAGACGAAGAGCGGCGGAGAGAGCTACGCCATGCTCGAGCAGGCCATCGGCCGAGGCCGCGAGCGCGGCCTGATCCGCGACGACCTCTCCGCGCGTGAGCTCGCGCTCGTGGCCTGGTCGCTGGTGCATGGCCTCTCGACGTTGCTCTCGAGCGGGAGGCTGCCGGTCAGCGAGGCGCGCGTGCGTCGCTACAGCGAGCTGTGCTCGGCGATCTTCTTCGAGGGGGCTGACGCGCGGGCCTGAGCCTTATGGTCTCGGGCTAGCGCTCCGCGCTACGCCCTCGGGGTCGAGCTCCAGGCCACTCCGAGCTTCGGCGTGACATGACGGCAGGGTCGCGCTATCGCTCGCGCATGGGCGGCGGACTTCGTGCGGCATGGGGGCTGATGGGTTGCGTGATCTTGCTCGTCGGCTGCCCCGGCGAAGTGACCTCGACCGGCACGTTCGAGAACCCCTATGGCAGCGGCGTGAGCGTGGGCGGGTCCGGGGGAGGTGGTGGAGCGGGCGGCGGCGCGCCGGTCTGCCACGAGCCCTGCATTGCGCAGACGAGCGACGTGTTCGACCCGGGCGAGGTGTATTTGGTGGGCTACCTTCCCGACACTGAGGGAAGCAAGGTCCTCGCGCACTGGTCCACGCCAGGGGCGATGGTGGCTGGGCTGCCCCCAACAGTCAACGAGTTGTTCCTCCAGATCCGGCCCCGTGACGGACGCCTGATCTTCGGCGACTCGCCCAATCCTTCTCTTCATCAATTTCGGTGCGACATCTGCCCGTTCGCGGCTACGGATGCGTTCCCGGTCGCGCTCATCGACAACGATCCCCTCGTACCACACCCGCCGTGCGACGGCGCCGCGGTGCACGCATTGATTGCGCCGGACAGCACGCTCGTCCTGGCGTGTGGCCAGGAGGATTGGGATTACTACGATCAAGAGGGTGTCTTGCTCTACACAGCAGCACCGGGCGGCCGAATCCTCTCGCTGGGTAACGACGGCCTGGCGCTGACACGTGACAAGCTTCTCGACCTGGGTGCGGGTAGCGAAGCTGAGCTCCAGCTGAAGCCTGGCAGTACGGTGGTTACGGTCCGCGCGCGAACCGAAGGCGGCTTTCTTGTCGTCGTCGGTCCGGATTCTTCAACTCAGGAGCAATTCGACCCGGAGCTCCACCTGCTGCAACCAGACGGCACGGCGACCGCCGTCGGCAGCTTTCCGCCGCTGCCGGAAGGCCTGCCTGACACCTCCAGCGGCGGTGCGAAGCTCGACGGCCGGGGCGATTTGATACAAGTGGTCGGTGTTTCCGGCCCGCACGCGCGAATCATTCGCCGCCGGCTTGGCGGCGTCTCGGAAGTGGTGACAGTCATCGAGGACGAGCTTGGAAACCCCATACATGGCTACGAGCTCCGCGGCCCTACGCTCTTTACAGGTCCCTGAACCGGTGCGCTTCCTGCAACATTCTGGTGGCAGAGCAGAATCTCATTGACCGCCTCTACCCCCCCCCCTGGTACGTTCGCGCCTGCTGGCACCATGCCAGCGCATTGAGGGGAGAGACGATGGCACGCACGGCGCGGCGGCAAGTCGCACAAGCTTGGTGGCGGCGGTTGGGGTGTCTGCTCCTGGCGCTGTTCCTCTCGCCGCTGGCGCTCGCCGCCCCTCCGCCCGGCCCTGGCCCCACGCAGCCGGGGCAGCCCCCGCCCGAGTTCCCGCCTGGGAGCGTGGTGCCAGCCACCGCGCCCATTCGCCTGCCTGGCGGCGGGGGCGTCAGCGACACCGGCGCGGCGACCTACTCGCTCCCGCTGCAGGTGCCGGCCGGGCCCCTCGGGATGCAGCCCTTGCTGTCGCTCGCGTATGGCGGCGGGAAGGGCAATGGCTCGCTTGGCGTGGGCTTCTCGTTGGCCGGCTTGTCCGCCATCACGCCTTGCCACCAAAGCTTTGCGAGCGGCGGCCACGCGGATGGGGTGGACTTTGACAGCCTTGACGATCATTGCCTCGACGGCGCGAAGTTGGTTCGCACTGAGGATGAGCCCCTGTGGAGCCAGGACCCTCTCGCGCTCCCCGGCGCGAAGGACGTCGTCCTGACCACGGAGGCCGAGGGCTTCGTTCGCGTCAAAGCGCACTGGAACAGCGGGGTCGCCAAACAGCCCGCCAGCTTCAAGGTCTTCCACCCCGACGGGCGCGTCTCCACCTACGACCAGCCGGTCTACGGCTGGCGCTATCGCGGAGTGGACGCAGTCGAGCCGCCAGCGTTGGACACCGCCGGCAGCGACGAAGAGGCCAAGGTCGTGGTGGCCTACCCGATCACGAGCATCGAAGACCGTTCAGGCAACCGCATCGAGTTCGAGTACCTCATCGACGAGAGCCCAGCCTCGTACCAGATCGCGGCCATCAACTATTCGTTCAGCGGCAGCGGTGTGCCGCGGCGCAAGATCGTCTTCCACTACGAGGCCCGACCGGACCCGCAGATTCGCTACCTGTCCGGCGTGAAGCTGGGGACGCCTACGCGGCTGGGCTCGATCGACGTGTACGCGCCCAACCCCGAGTTTCCCGACGTCGTCTGGAGCTACGAGCTGGGTTACGACCTCAGCCCCGACACCTTCCAGAGCCGACTGACGTCGGTGGTGATGAAGGACCAATTCGGGAGCGAGTCCTGGGTGCGTGGCTTCCAGTGGTCGGAGGCCAACGCGTCCGTCGTCGATCGCGGAGCCAACCCGCCCGAGTTTGACGACAAGTCCTGGTGGGACGACAAGCTGCTCAGAAAAGCCGACTTTCTCTGGGAGGAGGAGGACGGCTCCTTCGTCCATCTCTGGGTCGACTTCGACGGCACCTGGCGCGCCTTCAACTATCCAGACAAATGGGTCGACAGCGACGTACGGCTGGTGGTCGCAGACTTCGACGGTGACGGGATCGACGACGTCCTCTATCGCACGCACCCGACCCGGCTGGCGCGCTTCAGCTGGCATCCTTACAACCCCGAGCCGGGCTTCTACCCCGTGTCTCATCGCCACGATTACGAGCGCGGCTCGATCCGGTTGCGGCGCTCCACCGACGGCGGCGCGCTCAATCACATGGTCGACCTGACCGAGTACTTCGAGCCGAGTCAGCTGCTCGTGCCGCCCCCGGTCGAGACCTGGGGGGAAGAGCTGTGGGTAGCCCACCTCGGCAAGTCGCGGGTCGCGGACTTCGACCACGATGGTCGGGCAGACCTCATGCTGGTCCGGACGAAGATTGACCACGATCTGGTCAACCCCTGGGTCTACACCGACCAAGTGCCGGAGGATGCCTGCGAGTACCCGGAGGACGAGGAGTGCGAGCCGGAGGACGACGCGCTTCCGATCCTGCCCTTCTTTGGCAGGTGGTGGTTCGGGCACGCGAATGTTGGGCCGTTCGACCCCGCGATGGGGAGCTTCCAACCTGGAATGGCCAACCTCGTGGGCAAGGTCACGGTGAAGGGCCCGCTGTCGCGTGGCTCATCGACCGCTCCGATGCCCGCCGAGTGGTTCCTGTTCACGCCTCCCCATCAGCACGTCGTCGCCGATCTGGACGGCGACGGCAGGCCCGAGGGCGTCGACGCGTTCTTCTACGGACCGCACATCAACATCCGGGACTACGAGTTCAACCCGTTCGACGCGGCGTTGGCCGACGTGCACGAGTTCGCCTTCAAGACGGAGCTGACCACGGATGGAGCAGCGACCACGCGGCTGTTCGCGGGTTGCACGAATCTCGACCCTAGCCCCGACTGCGCGGCCGGCTCGACGTTCAACTCTCAAGCCTATTGGGAGTGCGGGAACAGCCGCGCGTTGGTGCTCGACTACGAGGGCGACGGGCGCGACGACGTGCTGATCGCCACCGATGACGAGGTCGACCCGCATGTGGAGGCGACCGGGCGCTACCTGCGGCTCAGCACTCAAGACGGGTCGATCGAGCCGGCGGGGCCTACCGTTGCGCGCGCCACCAGCGACCTCTGGGGCGGCGACTGCGGGAAGCACTTGCCCGACCTCTTGACGGGGGACTTCAACGGCGACGGCCTCACGGACGTGCTCTATCCGCCAGGGTCGTACGTCGACGGTCCGCCTGTCTGTACCCAAACGGGACCGGACCCGGGCGACGTGGAGTGCGAGGTCGATCCGAACAGCGCGCCGAAGGTGCGCTGGAACCTGGGCAATGGCTTCGCCAACGTCGCCGACATGCCCGTGGACGACCCAGCGCTCGGCGCGCTGATGGAGAACCCGCAACCGCTCGACTGGGAGGCCACTGGACCGGTTGGCTGGGACCTGGGCACGCGCGTGGTCGACCTCAACCGCGACGGCCGCGATGACATCGTGGCAATTCGCTTCGAGGCTGGATCGCACTCTGCCGTGCCGGGAGATTACATCCTCGACAAGGTGCACGCCCCCAAGGTGGTGATCGCCTACCTGTCGACGGGAGACGGTCTCGTCGCGCGCAAGCTGGGCGTGTGGAACGCCGAGTTCAGCTGGTGGGAGGGCTTCACCTCGTTCCAGGTGGGCGATGTGACCGGCGACGGCGCGGTCGACCTCGTGCACGTGGACGAAGGCAGCATCGTCACGACCGAGCTCCCGTGGAGGGAGTCGCCCGACTTGCTCGAGGCGGTGACCGACTCGGGCTCTGCCTATCCACTCGAGCTGTTCAGCTACGACAGCGCGTGGTGGGGGACCGGCCCGCGGCCGGAGCCGGCTCCTTGCCAATACCCCTGGAGCTGCAGCCGTCGGAGCTTCCCCGTCGTGCGGAGCCACGCGGTGTTTCAGGGCACTATGCCAGAGGGGGGGCCGCGCTATCGCGAGACGCTCCACTCCTTCTCCGATCCGCGCTCGGATCTTCGCGGCCGCGGCTTCTTGGGCTTTGGGGAGCACCGCATCTGGGATCGCCAGCTCGGCGCCGAGACGAGGCGGGTGTTCGACCACTCGCTCCGCATCGACCCCGGGGGCGAGTTCTATCCATTGGCCATGGTGCCGGTGGAGGTGCGCACCACCACGCCGCTTCTGCCACTACCTGCAGACTGGGACCTGCCCTGGAACCCAAACTTTCCGGGGGTGACGGGCGACTGGACGCTGGTGAAGACCCGCACGGTGGTCACGCAATACGACTACGAGCTGCGCACTGACCCTGCCGAGCCCTACCGTTACACGCGGCTGCTCTCTGGCGTCAGCACCAGCGAGTACGACAACCTGCCCGCCACCGCGGTGAACATCGAGCAAGCAGTCCCGAGCTATTCGGAGTTCTGGCTCACGTCCGGGGGCGAGGAGCGGCACACCAGCTCCACGTATGTGCGCGATGAATACGGCAACCCCACGCTGACCACCGAGGTGACCGACGGCGGCGTCACCACGACCGTGGCCCGCACCTTCGAGAACCGCATCGACCTGAGCGTTGACGGCGCCGAGGACTGGATCCTGGGCCTGGTCACGCGCAGCGAGACGCGCTCGGGGACTGGCGCTCCCAGCGAGCCCGCGCGCGTGGTTCGCACCGAGTACGACGCCTTCGGTCGAGCCGTGGGGGTGAAGCTGCGCGCCGAGGGCGAAGGACCGTGTGTGCAAGAGGGCCCAGACTGCGAGCTCCTCGCGAGCGAGGCGGAGGTGATGGCCTTCGACGCGCGGGGCAACCCCACCGTCATCCACACCACGGCGTTCGACGTCGCCGGGGTGCGGCAGGTGCAGGTCCAGTACGACAGTGACGGGGTCTTCCCTGCCGAGATCGTCGACTCGCTCGGCTTCTTCACCACCACGCTCACCCACCCGGCGTTGGGCGTGCCGATCTTGCACTACGACGTCAATGGTGTCGGCACCGCGCGCGTCGTGGACGGGTTTGGACGCGAGGTCTCGCGCGTGCCCACGGGGGGCATTCCGATCACCACCACCTATTGGGAGATCGCGATCGACGATCACGTGGGCTTGGCGATCAACCGGCTGGGTGACGACGGATCCGTCCACCGCATCGAGACGGACGAGCTAGGCCGGCCGATCCGCTCCATGGTGCCGGGCTTCGCCGGCGCTTGGGTCTACAGCGACAGGGAGTACGACCACTTCGGCAACGTGGCTCGCAGCGCAGAGCCCACCCAGACGCTGGCGTCTGCTGACTGGACGGCGCGCGAGTTCGACCGCCTCGGCCGGCCGACCAAGGTCACTCAGCCCGACAGCGCGGTGACCGAGCACTTCTACACGCTGTTCGGCAGCAACACGATCGACCCCGAGGGCGACGAGTCCTACACGCTGCGCGACGTGGACCAGCGCGTAATCGAGAGCGGCCACTTCCAGGGCTCCGATCCGTTCGGCGAGATGTTCTTCAGCTACGGCCCGTTCGGGCTGCCCACCAGCACCACGGACGCGGCGGGCAACGTGTCGACGCGCGCGTACGACGCGTTCGGCCGCACCAAGCTGATCAGCGATCCGGATGCGGGCATCACCGAGCTGTCCTACGACGGCTTCGGCCAGCTCATCGAGGAGCTCAGGCCCACTGGCGACCTCCTGCTGCGCGAGTACGACGAGCTCGGCAGGTTGCTCCGCACCTCGGGTCCCGACGGCGACACGGTGTTCACGTATGACCAGGGGCCTGGCGCGCGTCATCGCCTCACCTCTGCTACGTCGTTCGACGACATCGCCACCCAGCTGTTCTACGACGAGCTCGGTAGGCCGCTGGAGCTCTTGCAGACGGTCGGCGGGGTGACTCGATCCGTTGCGCAGCGGTACGACGAGCACGGCCGCCTCAGCCACCAGTTCTACCCGGAGGTGCCGGGCTTCTTCCGCTTCACCGCCGAGTACCAGTACGACGGCTTCGGGCGTCTTCATTCGATCCACGACGCCAGCTGGTGCCAGGTCAGCCCCGACCCCAACGTGCCCGTGCCGGCCTGCACCCCAGACGACCTGTGGGAGGTGACGGGCCGCGACGATCGCTTGTCGCTCACCGCAGCGCTGTTCGCGAACGGGCAGACCGAGACGCGGAGCTACGACGCAGCCACCGGGCGTTTGGTGGGACTCAGCTATCCAGGGCTCAGCATCGGTTACGACTACTTCCTCGATGGCAACTTGCGGTCGCGCACCGAGAGCGGCCGCGAGGAGACCTTCCAGTACGACGAGCTGGACCGGTTGATCCTGTGGTCGCTGCGCTTCCCGGACAACGGACGCGACGACAAGCTCACGCAGTATTTCTACACCGAGGTCGGCGATCTCGAGACCGTCACCGAGAACGGCACGCAGGTCTTCGGCGCCACCTTCGGCTTCGACAACAAGCCCCGCACGCTCGCCGAGAGCACCGTGGGTGGGCCGTACGAGTACGACAAGCTCGGCAGGCAAGAGACAGGCGACGGCCGCATCATCACCTGGAACCAGATCGACAAGCCGTTCATGATCGATCAAGAGGGCAAGCTCCAGAAGCTCCTCTACGACGCGTTCGAGCAGCGCGTGTCGCGCGAGACCGACGCGGGCACCACCACCTACCTGGGCAAGCTCCACGAGCACCGCGACAGCGTCGACGACGGATTGTCGGACGTGTTCTTGGTGTACGGCGAGACCGGCGTCGTCGCCCAGGTCGAGTACAGCGGCACCACCACCACCAAGCGCTACGTCGTCAACGACCTGCTCGGCAGCCCCGTGATCGTGGCCAACGGCGCCGTCACCAAGCGCGAGTGGTTCGACCCGTTCGGCAAACGCATCGGCTGGAACGGCAACGCCACCAGCGACCCCGATCCCGAGACCACCTTCGGCTTCACCGGCCACGAGGAGGACGACGACAAGCTCGTCAACATGAACGGTCGGCTGTTCGACCGCGCCCAGTATCGCTTCCTGAGCCCCGACCCGATCATCGCCATGCCGTTGTTCGGGCAGAGCCACCACCCGTACAGCTACGTGCTCAACAACCCGCTCCGGTACGTGGACCCCAGTGGGTACTCCGCAACGTACGCACAGAAGCCGCCGCCACCGCCCGGCGACCCGTACCCCGACGACCCAGCACCACCCACGGGCTCGGGCAGCCCTGGACCGTCGCCCCCGCCCACGGCCACGCCCGCGCCCACGCCTGCGCGTGCGGCGCCGCCCTCACCAGCGGGCTCGGCGCCTCAGAACGCCCCTCTCCCGGATGCCGCCGCGATCCCCTCCGATGGCACTGGTGGCAAGTTCCGCCGCACTGCCCTCGACGGCGGGGGTGACTCTTTCCTTTCGGAATGGGCAACCGAGAACAGGCGATATGTCATGGACAGTCCGCCAAACCCGCATATGGAGGCCGCTCGCGGCTTTCTGGGGTTCTTTCTCGACATGGTGCCCGTCGTGTCGACGGCGAAGGGCCTCTTTGATGTCTACGACGCCTACCAACGCGGGGACACCTGGGGCGTCGTGATCGCCGCCGCGAGCCTGGCGCCGCTGATGGGTGCGGTGAAGCACCTCGACGAAGGCGTCGATCTTCTCAAGCTCATCGACAAGGCGGGCGATGCGAGAAAGGTCGTGGGGGGAGCGCCGAAACAGCTTCCGCGGCGAGCGGGTCCAACAGGGCACATCACGACGGGTGAAGTGGCAGACAAGACACCGGCACAGATCGATGCGCGTGCACGTGAACTCGGTCTACAGCCGCGAGGTAGAAATCCGGCTCAGGGCGAAGGCTCGTACATCGATCCACAAACGGGTGAGCAGCGAATCCTGTCGCATCCGAATGACACCAGGTTTGGCCCTCACGGACACGTCAACGACATCCATGGGAACAGAATCGGTCCCGGTGGGGCGAACGTTCCCGAGGATTCGCCCGCCGCACACTTGCCTATCCGGAGAGAGTAATGAGCGCTGTCCCGAATCTGCACGATGCGATATTTCTGAGAGCAGTTTTGCTGTGGGGAAAGGCGGCCGACGCAACCGTCGTGTTCCGTGTGTTTGGGCCCCGATTCCTTGTTCTGAAGGCTAGTGGGGTCACCAATCTAATCTGTCCCCACGAGAACCCTTGGGGTCCGAGCGTCCACGTGAATGAGATTCGAGGACCACTGTCGCCCCGACAGGGCGTCGAACGAATCGAGGTCGAAGTGCAAAGCGGGGACACTATCGTCATTGAGGCAGCATCATTCGAGTGGGCCGAGTTGGAGGCCGACCCGGGCTTCGGGGCGAACAGCGGGGGGTAGTCCCAGATCCGTGGTCGAGTGCGACGACAGGGAGATGCTTGGGTGTAGATCTGATGCTGACGCCGGGGCGGCGGGAATCTCTGCGGGAGGTCAGCCCTCGATGCGGAAGGTCATCCCGGCTTGGCGCAGCCGCTCGATCAGCGGCATGCCCAGCGCGGTGGCCGGCGTGAGCACCCCGGCCTCGAACCCCGGCTGCTTGGCCTCGGGATCGAGCAGCGCGAGCGCCGACTCGGCGACCATCTTGGCCGTCTCCCCGTAGCCAGGATCGCGGATGCCTGCGACCTGGCCGCGCAGCTCCGAGCCGTCGGCGAGCGTCGAGAACAACGACATCTTGAAGAACCCGGACCGCCGCACCTCCTCGCGTGGTCCTTCGCCCGGCTTGGGTACCAGGCGTTCGAGCACGCTCCGCGTGAGCGACGTGCTCGCCGCTAGCGCGGCCCCAGTCAGCGAGCCGACGATGGCGACGGCACCGGGCAGCCCGCGCGCGAGTTTGCCGCCCACCATGCGCTCGCGATAGCGAAACTCTCGTCCGTAGCGGAACCCCAAGAGCGCGTTGGAGCGGCGCACCACGCGCGTGTTGACGGACCCCATGAAGAACGGTGCGGTGTACACGCCGAGGTGCGGATCGAGCTCGATGTCCAAGCCGTCTCTGCCGTCGACGTCGAGATCGTGTGCGCGGTCGGGGCTGAGCGCGTAAGGATCGAGGAGCAGCTTGCGGATGGCTTTGTCTCGCTTGGCTTGGTCAACCATCTCCAGCATGGTGGCGACGGTGCCACCGCTCGTGCCGCCGCGAGCCTTGGTGAGCACCAGGTCGGTGGCCGTCAGGGTGGTGCCACGGCGCTCGGCTTCGAGCGCTAGCAAGAGCACCCCCAGATCCGAGGGGATGGAGTCGAAGCCGCAGCCGGGGACCAGCCGCGCGCCGCTCTTCTGGGCCCGGGCGTGGCACTCGTCGATCGCGCGGCGCATGAACGGCACCTCGCCGGTGCTGTCGCAGTAGTCCGTGCCCGACTCTGCGCAGGCGTGGATCAGCGGCAGCCCGTGCCGTGAGAACGGGCCCACGGTGGAGATGATCACGCGTGCGCGCTGCGCGAGCGACAGCATGTCGCTCTCGTGGCTGGCGTCCCCGACGATCAGCGGCAGCTCTGCGCTGGCACCGATCTCGCGGCGGACGCGCTCGAGCTTGTGACGGTCACGACCGCCGATCGCCCACACCAGCTGCTCGCCCCCATGTTGCACCAAGTACTCGGCGACCAGGCCGCCAGTGAACCCGGTGGCCCCCCAGACAACGACGTCGAACTCTCGCCCGTGCACCGAGAGAGGTTGAGCACGGTGGGCGCGCCGTGTCGAGCGTCAGGCAGAGAGCAGGGCGCGGGCGATGATGACGCGCTGGATTTCGGTGGTGCCCTCGTAGATGCGCAGCGGACGAATGTCGCGGTAGAGCGCCTCGACCTCGCTGCCGAGCAGCACGCCCGACCCGCCGAACAGCTGGACGGCGCGATCGATCACGCGCTGAGCGCTCTCGGTCGCGAACATCTTGGCCATGGCCGCGTCGGTCGGGCTCTTGGTCTCGGAGCAGTCTTTGCCGTGGGCGGCGCGCGCGACGAGCAGCCGCGCGGCGTCGAGGTCGGTGGCCATATCGGCCAAATAGGCCTGGATTTGCTGCTGATCCGAGAGCGGGCCGCCAAACTGGCGACGTGCCTTGACCCGCTCGATCGCCAGCGCCAGCGCGCGGGAGGCCATGCCGTTGGCCGCGGCGCCCACCGAGATGCGGAAGGTGTCCAAGGTGCTCAGCGCGATGCGCAGGCCCTGGCCGACCTCACCGAGCAAGCTCGTGCTCGGCAGGCGGCAGCGCGACAGGTGGAGCTCGCCCAGCGGGTGAGGGCTGGACAGCGCCTGGGCTCGCTCTTCCAGGCCGGCCGTGCCCTTCGGCAGCACGAAGGCGGAGATGCCGCGTTTGCCCGCGCTGGGATCGGCGTTGGCGAACAGCACGTAGTGGTGGGCGATGCCCACGTTCGAGATCAGCGTTTTGTGCCCGTCGAGCAGCCAGCTGCCGTCGTCCTGGCGCGTGGCTGTCGTGCGCATCGAGGCGACGTCGCTGCCCGCCTCGGGCTCGGTCAGGGCGAAGCCGAAGATGCGCTCGCCCGAGAGCGCGCTGGGCAGCAGCGCGTCGCGTTGCTCACGCGAGCCGAACGCGGCGACCGGGTAGCTGCCCAGCCCTTGCACCGCGAAAATGGCGTCCGCCAAAGGCGACACTTGGCCCAGCGCTTCGCGCACGACCACGAGGCTGCGCACGTCGATCTTGGTGGGGTCGTCCGCGTGGCCGCACGGGGCGCCACCGAATAGCTCCGGCAAGAGCTGGCGGTACAGGCCCAACCCGCCGAGACCATGCGCCACCAGCGCAGGCTCCTGATGGAGAGCGCTTCGAGCGGCCGGCAAGCGAGCGCCGAGGTCGGCCGCGAGCGCTCGATGCCGCGGCTCGAAGAACGGACCCGCGGCGCTGGTCGAGAACGAGAGCGCGGTCACTCGGGGGACCCTTCGAACCGTGGCGTGTGCTTCTTGGTGTTGGCCTCGTAGGCCGTGCGAAAGTCCGGGTGCGCCATGCAGATCGCCTGCGCCTGTGCCTCGGCCTCGATCGCGGCGGCGAGCGGCATGGTCCACTCGCTCTCCAGCATCTGCTTGGTGATGGAGTGGGCGAACGCGGGACCCTGGGCGAGCTCGTTCGCCCACTCGAGCGCGCTCGTCAGCGCTTGCCCCTCGGGCACCAGCTTGTTCACCAAGCCGATGTGCTCCGCCTCTTTGGCGCCGATGATCTTGCCGAAGAACAACAGCTCCGCGGCGCGGCCGCGGCCGACGATGCGCGGCAGGAGGAAGCTCGCGCCCATGTCGGCGCCGCTCAGGCCCACCTTGGGGAAGATGAAGCCGAAGCGCGCGTTCTCGCTGGCGATGCGCAGGTCGCAGGCCGAGGCGATCACCGCGCCGGCGCCGACCGCGACGCCGTTGATCGCGGCGATCACCGGGCGGCGGAGCTCGCAGATGCTCTGGATCAACGCGCCCGTGACGCGCGTGAACTCGAGCAACCCGCGGGCGTCTTTGGCGAACAGCTCGGCGATGATGCCGGAGACGTCACCACCGGAGCAGAAGCCCTTGCCCTTGCCCGTGATCACCACTGCGCGGGCCTTGGGCTCGGCCTCCAGCGAGCGGAAAGTGGTGCGTAGCTCTTCGTACACCTCGAACGTGAGCGCGTTCAGCCGCTCCGGTCGGTTCAGGGTGAGGGTCGCGACGCCGCGCTCGAACGCGAGCTCGAAGGACTTGGGGCTCAGGGTCATGGTGGCGCGCAGGATGGCCAGGAAGGCCGCCCTGGATCAAGTCGGGAGCGAGGCGGTCGCTTCGATCTCGACCAGCGCCTCGGTCTCGACCAGGCCGGCCACACCGACCAGCGCCATGGCCGGGAACACCTTGCCCATGCGCGCGCGATAGCGGGCTCCGATCTCGGCCAGGCTGCTGCGGTACGCGGGCAAATCCGTGACGTAGACCGTGAGCCGCACGACGTGCGACGGGCTGCCGCCGGCGGCAGCCACCACGCTGAGCACGTTGGCCAGCGCCAGATCGAACTGGCCCACCAGGTCCTTGGCGGGGAAGGTGCCGTCGGGAGCCCAGCCGATTTGCCCCGCCACGTACAACGTGCGGCCAGTGGCGATGACGCCGTTGGAGTAGCCCTTGGGGCGGGGCCACTCGGGCACGCTCACGATCTCGGTGACGGGCTTGTTCATGCTTTTCCTCAGGCGAGCAACTGCCCGCCGTCCAGGACGATCGACTGTCCGTGAATGCCACGCGCCGCGGGCGCGAGCAACGACAGGACCAGGTGCGCCACCTCTTCGGGCTCGATCAGCCGCTGTTGCGGGCTCATCTTGCTTAGCTCTGCTTCGGCCTCTTCACGGCTGCGCTTGGTCTTGGCGGCGATGCGCTCGATCGCTTGCGCGCTCATGTCCGTGCGCACCCAACCGGGGCACACGGCGTTGACGGTGACCGGCGTCTTGGCGAGCTCGACCGCGAGCGCGCGGGTGAGGCCCACGAGCGCGTGCTTCGACGCGCAGTAGCCGGTGGTGTAGGCGTAGCCGGCGCGCCCCGCGTTGGAGGCCACGTTGACCACGCGGCCGAAGCCCGCCTCGACCATCCTCGGAATCAGCGCGCGGCACAGCGCGAAGGCGGCGAACACGTTGACCTGCATCATGCGGTCCCACTGCTCGTCGCTGGTGCGGTGGTACGGCGCGCTCTCGGCGATGCCGGCGTTGTTGATCAGCAGCGCCGGCGCGTCACCGAGCGCACCGACACGCGCGACCAGCTCCCCGATCTGGGCGCGGTCGGCGAGATCCGCCACCAGCGCCACGCCACCCGTCTCCTGTGCGACCGCCTCGATCTCTTGGCGTGAGCGACCGGTCACGATGACCTTGGCGCCGGCTGCCGCCACCGCGTGCGCGATCGCCCTGCCAATGCCGCGCCCACCCCCGGTGATCAGCGCCGTTTTGCCCGACAACATGCGAGGGTCGTAGGGCTTGGCCAACTCGGCGACCAGCACTTTCGGCTGGCTTGCCAGTTGATTCGTGAAGGGCACTTCGCGGGCGATGTACTACCATCCTCGGCATGGCTGCTCGTCGTTGGTGCTTCGCCTTGGGGGCTCTGCTTTGTGGCTGTGGCGAAGAAACGGTCGACCCGTTCACTCGGGTCGAAGCGGTGTACGTGGTGCCCGAGTCGGTGACCGAGCTGTCGGGCGACACCTTCTTCGACCACCCGTTCCCCAGCGACCTGCGCAAGGTGGACGGCCGCATCCAGATGGGCGGGTGGCCCAACCCCAAAAACGTGCCGCTGCTTGCCGAGTACATCGAGTTCATCGATGGCAAGCTGGACGGCTTTTCTCCGGTCGCGGCAGGGTTCATGCGCTTCAGTGCTCCGCTCGACCCCAGCACTCTGCCGGACGCTGCGGGCAGCTTGGAGAGCAGCGCGTCGGTGCAGCTGATCGACGTCGACGCGAGCTCTCCCGAGCGCGGATCGCGCCGCCCGATCTACGTCACGTTCCGGCGCGATCCCGGCGTGTATTGGCAGGCCAACACGCTCTCGTTCATGCCCGTGCCCGGCTTTCCTCTGAGGCCGCACACGAGCTACGCGCTGGTGGTGACCGACGCCGTGAAGGGCGAGGGGGGCGCGCTGGTGGCCCAAGCGCAGGCGCTCTCGGAGCTGCTCGGAGTGAGCTCCGCCTCGAGCCCGGCGATCGAGGCGGCCAGCACGGCGTTGGCAGAGCCGATCGCGGCCGTGAGCCGGGCAGGGGTGGACCTGTCGAAGGTGGTCCACTTCGCTGCGTTCACCACCGGCGACCCGACCGAAGAGTTCCGCGCTGCGGCGGCCGCCTTGCCGTCGCAGGTGCCGGCGCCCACCGCCGACCCCGACGCTTGGGAGCTCAAGAACGACGGCGAAAGTTTCGACGAATACCTCGGGGTCTATGGCCCGTCGCCCAACTACCAAGCTGGCTCGCTGCCGTTCACTTCGTTCGGGGACGGCGGTGGCTTCGTGCTCGACGAGAGCGGTGTGGCTCAGGTGCAAGACACCTTCGACCTGCGCTTCTCGATCAGCGTGCCCGACGCGGAGCGCTGCCCCATGCCGGCGGCCGGCTACCCGATCGTGATGTACGCGCACGGCACCACCGGCGACTACCGCTCGTACGTGTTCGACGGGACTGCACGCTCGCTGACGGGCCAATGTATGGCGGTCATGGGTGTGGATCAGATCTTCCACGGCACGCGGCCCGGCGCGCCCGACAACGACACCACCAAGCAGATCCTGTTCTTCAACTTCAACAACGTGGAGGCGGCGCGCACCAACGTGCGCCAGAGCGGCCTCGACGAAGTGCAGCGCGCTCGCCTGTTCACCGAGAGCGACATGCGCGTCCCCGCGTTCATCTCCACCACCGAGACCGCGATCCGCTTCGACGCCTCCAAGCTGATGTTCTTTGGGCACTCGCAGGGCTCGCTCAATGGGCCGCTGTTCCTCGCTGGCACGGACGGCGTGCGCGGAGCGGTGCTCTCGGGCGCCTCCGCGGTGATGCAGATCACGCTGCTCGAGAAGACCAAGCCCGAGCCCAGCATCGCCAACCTGGTGAAGACCATCTTCTTGCAGCTTTTGCTCGAAGAGCAGGAAGAGGTCAGCCTGCTCTATCCGCCGATCGCCATGGCCCAGACCATCGTCGACTCGGTGGACCCCCAGAACTACGCGCGCTTCATCATCCAAGAGCCGGCCTTCGGGGGCCCCAAGAGCATCTACATGACCGAGGGCGTGGGTCCGGACGGCATCGGTGACTCGTATGCCCCTCCGCGCGGCTGCGAAGCGCTGGCGATGGCGATGGGCTTGCCGTTGATGGAGCCCGCCATCCACCCGTTCACCGACGGCGTCGCGAACATCCCGGAGTTGCTGAGCATCCCCGCCGATGGCATCAGCGGCAACCTGGCTGGTGGTGCGGCCACCGGCGTGCTCGCACAGTGGACACCCGACGGCGGCGACGGCCACTTCGTGGTGTTCGACGTGCAAGCGGCGACGGATCAAGCGGCGGGCTTCTTGCGCAACCTGGCGGACGACCCCGTGGGACGCGTGCCTGCGCCCTGAGGTCCGCCGGCGCTCACGCTCCGGAAAGACGCACCGCTCCGAGCCGGAGCGATCCGGTCACGGCCCGAACGTGGACGCGACCATGAGGGGCTTTCGGGCTCAGCTCGAGCTCGGCGTGCGCCCAGGTGTCAGGGCGTCGCTCGGGTAACGTGACCTGCTCGACGTGTGCTCCCCAGCTGATCTCGAAGCTCGTGCCAGGGGGGGAGTCGGTCGTCAGCTCGATGCGCACACGTGCCGGGAGCTCCCTCCTCGGGCTCGGCACGAAGGACAGCTCTTGCCCTTCCGCCAGGAGCCGAACCGCGTCGAAGCGACGGACGCCCTCGCGGTCGCGCAGCACCGCGTGGTGCACGTAACCGGCGTGCGGGCGCGTGAAGGTCGCGTGGTGTGCACGCTCGTCCATCAGGTCCGCCACATCGAGTCGATCCAGGGCGGTGCGCTCGAGCTCGGCACGGTCTTCGAGCAGCGACCAGTCCGCGGCATACACCACCTTCGTGGGGTCGCCGCAGATGACGTTGTCGCTCAGCGTGATGCGGAACAGCTCGTGCCCGAAGTGCTCGCCCACGCCAGGCCACCAGCTGTCGTAGATGGCCAAGACGTCCGGTCGCTGCTGAGGTGGCATGGACTCGATCAGCTCGATCACGGCGCCAGGCCCGTGCACGCTCGCCCGCGCGAAGGGGTAGGGCCCAAAGCCGCCCAGGCCCAGCCCGTCGAGCGCGGGCAGCCCGGACACATACGGGATCGCGCCGGCGTCCCCGACGAAGACCCGCTTGGGGGCGGGCGCGATGGCGGCCAGCCGCAGGCCCACCTCCACTTGTTGGTCGCGGATGTTCTTGCTGGCGCGGGCGAAGTGGTCGATCTGCTGCGGGAAGCAGGTGGCGGCGGACAGCAACACGACGGCCGCGAGCACGGCGCCCAGGGGTCGCCATGGGCGCCGCGCGAGCAGCGAGCCCGCGCCCATCGCCGCGGCGGCGCTCCACATCAAGAGCGTGGGCGCCACATAGCGCAGGTTCTGAAACGGCGCGGTCTTGTTCAGGGAGACCAGGACCAACGCGGAAAGCCCTCCCAGCAGGAGCGCGACCGCGGGTCTGCGGTACGCGCGGTCCCACACGGCCACGAGCCCGAGCAGTAGCCACGCGCGAGCCGGCCACGCGCCGCCGAGAGACAGCTCGATGCCTTCGATGCTCAGGCGCGCAAGGTGCAAGAACACCATCAGCGCCACGTCCTGCCCGGAGGCGAACGGGTCCTCGTGGATCATCTTGCGCAGGGCGCCCGCGGCTGCTGTCTCGCCAGTCAGCTGCCACTGCAGCGTGGTGGTCGAGACCAACGCCACGACGGCCGGGCCAAAGGCGCGCGCGAGGGACGCAAGAAGCGGCCGCGAGCCTGCGCCATGCGCCACAGCGAGCGCGAGCGCGAGCGCGAGCGGCACACACTCGGGGCGCGTGAGCCCGAGCGCCGCTATCCACAGTCCGGCCCGGAGCTGCGCGCGGTCGCGCAGCGGCGCACTCGCCCGGGTCGCCGCGACACAGCGCTCGGTCGCGCGCAGCAGGACCGCCGAGAGCAGCGCGGTCTCCATGCCCGACGCGAAGGCCCAAGTGAGCCGCGGGATCCCGAGCAGGAACGCCGCAGCGAGCAGCGTCGCCCCCAGCGTGGCGCCCCGCGTGTGAACGTCGTGTCCTCGGTCGCGCACGAGTCGGGTGAGTGTGCGGGCGGCGTCGACCAGGCAGACCCACGCGATCGCGGCAGCGGCCCAACCGAGGCGCGCCCCGCTCGCGCCCAGGGCGTGCGCCAGCCCGAGCAGCAGGGCGTAGGGGGGACTGGTGGCCCCGCTGGAGAAGCCTCCGCCGGGTGTCCAGCACAGCACGCAGCCGCGCGCGGTCTCCCGAGCGAAGTCGAAATAGATGTACGTGTCGTCGAGCGGCGCGGGGAAGAAGCCGCGGCCGTGCGGCCATGCGGGGACCCAGAACAGGAGCAGCGCGCCCAGCACCAGCGAGCGGCGCAGCCATCGAACCGAGGCCGATGTCGTGGTAGGGTCCAAGGCTGCCGTCACGGAAGCTACATCGTCAGCCACCATGTTCCGCAATCAAAGCCATCGCGACGAGCGCGATGCCAAACACTGGGACGCGATCGAGGAGGGCGCCGCCCTGCTCGAGGAGCGCCGGTTCGAAGAGGGCTTGCTCGAGCTCAAGCGTGTGCTCGCCGCCGACCCCAACAACCCGTACGCCTTCAACTTGGTCGGGCAGGCGCTGTGGGAGCTGAAGCAAATGGAGCCTGCGCGGGATGCGTTTCGTGCGGCGGTGCTGCTCAGCCCGGATTTCTTGGGCGCGCGAGTGGGCCTGTCTCACGCGCTGCGCAAGGTCGGCGACTTGCGCGACGCCGAGCGGCAAGCGCGGGTGGCGCTCACCCGCTTCCCCGACGACGGTGAGGCCTACCACGCGCTGGGTCTGGCGTTGGCTGCGCGAGGGGAGCGCGAGGAAGCACGGACGTGCCTCGAGCGCTTCCTCGCGACCAAGCCCGAGTTCGAGGCCGCCACCGAGGCGCGTGGCGTGCTGGCGATGTTGGCCGAGGGCGACGAGGACGATCCGCTCGACGTCGACGACGAATAGCTCAGGAGTGGCGGGACATGACCGACAGCACCCTGCGCTCCACGAGCTCGATGGCGCGGCGATCGAACAGCACTGCGTTGTGACCCACTCCATCGATCACGTGGACTTCTGCCCCCGGCAGCGCGTGCTCCTCTCGCTGCGCGGTGAGGCGATCGTCGCCGGCGAAGACCGAGAGGTGAGGGACTCGGCTTTCGGTGTGGCGCAGCCCACGCAGGACGTCGCTGTCTCGGTGGAGGTCCCGCGCGCCGTCGAAGCGAAGTCGCTCGACGCCGCGCACTCCCCCAAAGGGGCTGGCCAGCGCGACGGTGGAGATCACGCGCTCGTCGCCCGAGGTCACGGCGTAGTGTCTGGCCACGATGCCGCCCAGGCTGTGGCCCACGATCTGGATCAGCGCCTTCTGCGGCAGCTGATCGAGCAGGCGGGCGAGCCGCTCGGTCACGCTGCCGGCGCCAGGCCCTGGGGGGTAGCTGAGCGCTGCGGTGGCGAGCTTCTGCGCCAGCCGAAGGCGCATGGGCCTGAGCACGCCGGCCGACGCGAACAGTCCGTGCAGGAACACCACCACATGATCGCCGTCACGGACGCCTGCAGGCACCACCGGTCGCGCCGCGTCGAGTGGCAGGAGCAGCGCCTGCCTGGCGATGGCCTTGGCCTCGCGAGCGTGTTGCGACAGCTTCCTCAGCACCACGCTCGTGGTCTAGCGCGCTTGCTCGAGCGGCTCAAACAAACTGCAGGGACGCTGCGGTGAGCGTGCGTGCCGTCTCACTCGACTTCGGGGAGGTGCTGGTGCGCTTCGACGAAAGTTGCCTGTGCGAGAAGCTCGCGCAGCGGGGGTTCCAAGCGGATTCCGGGGTGATCGCCGCCGCGCTGCCAGCCGCCAGGGCCGAGTACGACGCGCTGATCGCCACCGGCCGCGCGAGCCACCCTTGGAAGCCGTTCATGCGCGCGTTGTTGCAGCTGTCGGGGGCGGTGCCCGGCGAGGCGCTCGACCGCGAGGTGGATTTTCTGTTCCGAGATCAGCGCCGCTGCAACCTGTGGCGCAAGCCGGTGCCGGGCATGTTCGAGCTCTGTCGCGAGCTCTCCGAGCGAGCTGTGCCGGTGGCGATCCTCTCGAACTCGGAGGGCCGCGCGCACGAGCTCGCAGAAGAGCTCGGTCTGCTCCGCTGGCTCCGCTTCGTGATGGACTCTGGCGTGGTCGGGGTGGCAAAGCCGGATGCGCGCATCTTCAGGCTGTTCGCGGAGAAGATGGGCGTCCACGAGCGCGAGATCGTTCACGTCGGAGACTCGCTCGAGGCTGACGTCCGCGGGGCGATCGCGGCGGGGATGCGGGCGATCTGGTTCATGGGCCGCAGAGACCAGGCGCCGGAGGGCGTCGTCGTAGCGGCCGATGCGTCGGAGCTCCGCGTCGCGTTGACCGCGCTACTTGGCTGAGAGCTCGCGCAAGCCGAGGAACGCCGAGATGGCGTGCTGCACGAAGTCGATGCGGACGGCGTTGCTCGTCAGACTCTTCCTGATGCCACCGAGGGCAGCTCCAGGGTTCAGGTAGTAGAGCGAGTTTTCCTCGGTGATCTGGCAGCGCAGCACGAAGCTGGTGACCTTCTTCAGTGCTGCGCGGAACGGCTCCGTCGGGGCCGAAGCGCGGTCGAGCATGCGGATCAGCGCGACCAAGCCCTCGGCGCGCGTGGACGCAGGCGTGGCGCGCGGCGGCTGGTAGTAGCTGCCGGCCCAGTCTGGGTAAGGCCCGGTGTTCATGGCCTGGATGATGGCGTTCCCGATGCGCGTGCCATGGGAGACGTACAACGCTCGTCCCGTGTTGCGATGCAGCTCGTCGAGGCCCATCAAGAGCCAGTGGTCGTGGTCGAGCTCTGCGTCCGCCTTGTTGGCATCACGCACCTTGATCAAGAACTCGGCGCCTCTCTCGGCGGCGGCGAGCCAGTCTGGGTTGGGATCGATGGCGTAGAGGCGCATCAGCGCAAAGATGGCCTCGCCCGGGTAGTAGGCGGACTCGAAGTCATCGGGGTCCTGCGTGCTCCAGGTCGTCTTGGCGATGAAGCGCCCGCTGGGCTCCTGCTGGGCGAGGATGTAGCGGGCGAGCTTGCGCGCGCGCTCCAGGCGTTCGGGTTGCTCGCGGACATTCGGGGCCTCTGCGGTCGCGAGCAGGGCGAGCGCAGCGCCGCCGAGCTTGGCCTCGTCTTGGTCCACGATGGCTAACTCTGCGCCTTTGTTGCGTGGGACTGAGTGTTTCTCGAACAGCCAGGCGAGACCGCGGTCGGCAGCCTCTTGGAACGCAGTGACGCCCGTCGCCCGAGCCAGATCGTACAGGGCGAAGCAGGTGCCCGCATGCCGCAGCACGTTGTACACGCCGCCGACCTCGTCCCTCCATGGTTGGTAGAGGTAGTGGAACGAACCGTCGGGCCTTTGATGCCGCAGCAAGTAGTGTCCCGCGCGGGTGGCTGCGTCGAGCAACGCCGGCGGGGTCGGCTCGGGCGGGGGCGGGTTGCCGCGATAGAGCGCAACGGCACGCCCACTCCTCGTCAGGTACGAGTCGAAGCGGACTCGTCGCGCCGTGGTGGGGTTGATCTTCGCAGCTCCTGGCCTCGTCGCGCGCAGGTAGGCCACCAGCTCTGGAGCGTCGATCGAGCCGTCGCTCTCGGAGAAGAATTTGTGCGCGAGGATCTCGTCCGGCATGACCCACAGGCTCTCCTCGGGCAAGAAGAGCCCGACGAGTCCGAGCTCGTCGCCCAGCGTCAGCTTGGCGCTGGGTGAAAACGGCTCCTCGCTCTCCAGCACCGACAGCACGTCGAGTCGCAAGGGCGATAGCTCGTCGGGGTTGGACGCTCCAACCAGCGTTTGGCGTGCAGCGGCCTCGACCGCCGCCTCGATGCCGACGCCCGTCCCGGACGCGACGCGGAGCGCGCCGCTCGGCCGTCGCAGCGTCACCATCGCGAAGCGGAGGTTCTCGCTGGGCGTCGCGGTGGCCGGCGGCTGCTCGCCAGCGACCACGGCAGCGATCCGCGCGAACAGGGCGTCAGCCTTGGCTTCATTCAGCATTTCCCCCTCCAAGATGGGGCGGGCGGGTGACACCGGCTGTGCGCTCGGAGCGGGCTCGGCGGGCCGTTGCTCCGCCACGCAATAACCGATGGCGGCGGCACCTCCAATCAGCGCGAGCACGAGCCAGGTCGTGACCCCACCGCTCTTGGCAGGGCGTGCGAGTGAGCGCGTCTGCCTCTCGGCGCGAGGGCGGCGGGGTCGCGCAGGCTCCGTCATGGCGAACGGCAACGGTACCACGCCCGGCGCGCTTTCCAGGGCGACCCGAAACGCGCTAAGCAGAATGCGTGAGCAAACGGCCTGTGCGCAGCGCCAGCGCGGGAGAGCAGGCCGCCGACTGGCGGAGTCTGCCCATCCGCGACCAGCGCGTCGCGGCATGGTTCAGCGTGGGACTCGTGCTGTTGGCGCTCTCCCCGATCGTTCGCAACTGCCAGGAAGAGCCGCAGGATGGCTTTCCGCTCTCGCACTTTCCAATGTTCTCGATGCGACGTGGAGAGGATTTGGCCGTGACCCACTTCGTGGGCCTGACCGCCGACGGCCAGCGGAGGAACCTCCCGTTCGCGTACTTCGGCACGCGCGGCCTCAACACCGCGCGCAAGCAGATCCGTCGCATCGTGCGTGAAGGCGGAGCCGAGGCGCTGTGCGCTCACGTCACACGACGCCTCGCGAACGAGCCACACATCTATGGCGACGTGAAGACGGTTCGCGTCGTGACTGCGGACTACGAGTACGACCGCTTCTTTCAAGGTGACGTGACCCCGGTGCGGGAGACGGTGCATGCCAGCTGCGGTCTTCCCCAATAGCCCGATCCTCGCGTCGATCTGGTCTTGGTGGTTCCGATCCGCGCCTTCGGAGCGGTTGGCGTTGCTGCGCATCGCGGTGGGGCTGTTCACGCTGCTCTATCACGCGCCCCGCTACGACTTCTTCGGCAAGCGGCAGCCGGAGTCCATGTTCGACCCCGTCGTGCTTCTGTCCTTCTTCGACCAAGCTCCCAGCGTCGGCCTGGTGATGGCAGGCTATGCGGCGTGCCTGGCGGCGAACGTGGCGTTCATCCTGGGCGTGCGCCACGCCGTGACGGGGCCGCTCTTCGCGCTGCTGTTCGCGGTGCTCACGTCGTATCGCAGCTCGTTCTCGATGATCTACCACTCGGAGAACCTGCTGGTGTGGCACGTGTTGGTGCTGGGGCTCACCCCCTGCGCAGACGCGTTCTCTTGGGATGCGCGCGGTCAAAGGTCACGCAACGGGCCGAGCTACGGCTGGCCCATCAAGCTGATCATCACGATGACCCTGGCGCTCTACTTCTTGGCTGGGGTCGCCAAGCTCGCCGGTGAGCTCGGGCTCGACTGGATGCGCGGCGAGGAGCTGCGCAAGCAAGTGGCCTCGGACGCGATGCGCAAGGTGTTGCTGGCGGACGAGACCCCGGCGCCACCTCCGCTCTTCGGGTGGGACTTCGTGGCCGGCTACACTGCGATCGGCGTCTCGACGATCGTGCTGGAGGTGGGCGCGCCGGCCGCGCTCCTATCGCGCAGGATCGGAATGTTGTGGGCGGTTTTCGTCTTTTTGATGCACTGGGGCATCCTGCTCGTGATGGGCATCGAGTTTCGCTACCCGCTCTCGGGCGTTGCGGTGCTGGCCTTCTTCGAGCCAGAACGGTTGGTGCGGGCGGTTCGGCGGCGGCTCGCGCGCCGCGCTCAGTGATCGAGCGAGCCGAGCAGCGTCTCGTACGCGGCAGCGTCCATCAGTGAGTCGATGGCAGAGGCGGGGGCCTCGATGCTGATCATCCACGCTGCGTAACAGTCCGCGTTGACCAACTCGGGCTTGCCCTCGAGCTCGGGGTTGATCTTGGTGATCTTGCCGGAGATGGGAGCGAACAGGTCGCTGAGTGTCTTGACGCTCTCGATCGTGCCGAACGCCTTGCCCTCCTCGACGCTGTCTCCCACCTTCACGTCGAGGTTCACGAGCGTAATGTCGCCGAGCTGATCCACGGCGTAGGCGGTGATGCCCACCTCCACCTGGCCACCTTCGGCCTTCGCCCACTCGTGATCTTTGGTGTATTTGCGGTCCGCTCGAACGTTCGCCACAGCTGTCTCCTGGATCAAGAAGGTCGCTTGTAAAAGGGAGTCTTCACCACGACCGCCGCCGCCTTGCGCCCTCGGCAGTCCACCTCGAACGTCGTACCCAGCGCGGCCATGTGTGCGGGCAGGTAGCCGAGCCCGATGTTCTTTCCCACGGTCGGGCCCGGGCTGCCGCTGGTGCAGACGCCCAACACAGCTCCCGCTGGATGCACCAACGGGTAGCCGTGACGCGCAATGCCCCGGCCGGTGACCTCGAAGCCCACCAGGTGGCGGGGCGAGCCCTGCTCCTTCACCCGCAAGAGCGCCGCTTGCCCCAGGAACTTGGGCTTGCCGAGCTTCACCACCCACCCGAGCCCCGCTTCGAGCGGGTTGGTGGTCTCATCGATTTCGTTTCCGTAGAGAGACAGCCGCGCCTCCAAGCGCAACGTGTCTCGGCAGCCCAGCCCAGCCGGCATCACTCCTTGCGCTTGGCCAGCGTCCAGCAGCGCGTCCCACAGCTTGGGCGCGTCTTCCGGGGAGCAGAAAATCTCCAGGCCGTCCTCTCCCGTGTAGCCCGTGCGCGCGGTGGTGCACCGCACGCCAGCGACCGTGCTCGTCCGAAAGTGGAACGACCGCAGCGCGCGGATCGCGTCGCCCTCGGCGCCCGCAAGCCCGGCGGCGAGATCCACCGCGAGCGGACCTTGGAAAGCCAAGAGCGCGGTCTCGTCAGACTCGTCACGGAACGAGCAGCGCCCTTGCGCGGCGCTGCTCACGTGCGCCACGATCTTCTCGCGGTTGGAGGCATTGCACACGATCAGCCAGCGATCCGCGGTGACGCGATAGACGATCAGGTCGTCGAGGATGGTGCCCTGCTCGTTGCACGCGCACGTGTAGAGGGCCTGACCGTCGACCAGCTTGCGCGCGTCGTTGGTGATGAGCTCGTCCACGACTTGGCCGGCGTGCTCGCCCGTCAGCCGTAGCTCCCCCATGTGCGAGACATCGAAGAGGCCCGCCTTGGTCCGCACTGCGTGGTGCTCCTCGACCAAGCCCTTGTATTGGACCGGCAGCTCGTAGCCCGCAAAGGGCACCAACCGGCCCTGATGTCGCACGTGGCACGCGTGGAGAGGCGTTCGGAGAAGCTCAGTGCTCACGGGAGCGATTGTTAGCAGCCAGAGGGCACGCGCGTCTAGGGCGGGTCTTGGCGGCCTACATCACGCCGAGGTGGGTCAACGCGGGCACACGACGCGTCATGAAGTTGCGGAACCGCTCCTCGATCGCGGCGTCGTGCTCGGCGTCCTTGGTCAGCGTGCTGCCCTGCTTGGTCAGCCTCCTACCGAGGCGGGCGAGTTTGGCGCGCACGTGCGCAACGGGATCGATGTTCTTCGACAGCGCACCGAGGAACAGCTGCTCGAGCCATGTGACGCTCACTCCGCCACCAGCCACTGGTGACGAAAGGGCATGCGTGCGATCCTGCGTCTCGGCCTCCTCGAGCAGCGCACGGTTGAGTCGGTCGGTGAACGGTCGCGCCGTGGCTTCACCACCGTCGCGCGTGCAGACGACGGCCTCGTCCAGGCTGACCAGCACGACCAGCGCCTGCAGGGTCAGCGGGTCACGCGCCGGTCCCAGCAGGGCCAGATCGGGAAGCTCGATCAGCTGCTGAAACGTCGCCGGCCCGTTCGCGAGCGCGGCGATGAGCGGCGCGTAGATCTCTTGCTTGAGCGCCAGGGTTTGCCCGGCGATCTTGGCCTGCGTCAGCGGCTCGTGGTGCACGCGCGTCAGCGCGAAGCGGAGTCGCAACAGCGACTCCCGCTGCTCCCAGCCAGGTTGACGTGACAGCCCTTTCACGAACAAGTCTCGCCGAAAGCCCGAGTCGAGCAGGAAGTCCCTCAGCGTTTCTCGGAACACGGGATCGGTCGCTTCGTCGAGCAGCTGCTGGCCGGCCTCTGCTCCTGGACGCTCGAGCGGATCGGTGATGTCGGCGCTGGTCGCGAACACGAGCTTCGCCTCGGCGAGCTCAGCGACCACCTCCGCGAAGTACTGCGGGTTCCAATCACGGTTGAAGTACTCGTGGGCCAGGTAGTTCATCGACTCACCCTGCATCTGTCGCAGGCGCCGCACCGCGTCGGGGTTGTGGGCGAAGAAGCCCGTCTTCAACGCGGCGACCCTCTCGGCGAGCTTGATGGCGGCCGCGATGCGCGTGCTGGTCGGACCCTGCGAGAGGCTCGCGTGGTCGGTGAGCAAGCGGCGCAACGGCAACGCAGCGTTCCGGCCTGGCAGACTGTTGTAGCTGACGTACACCACACCGCCGGGGCTCAGCTTGCGCCGGATCAGCTCCCCGACGTGTCTGCGATTGTCGGCGCTGATCCACGAATAGACGCCGTGCAAGCCGACGTAGTCGAGCTCGGGCAGATCCGCGCTCTTGTACTCGTCGAAGCTCTGATCCGAAAAGGTGAGGTTCTCGAGGCCAGCGGCTTGAGCCAGGCGCTTGGCGCTCGCGATGTGCGCCGGGTTGAAGTCGTTGGCGAAGAAGCGGGCCGCCGGGTTTGCGGCGGCGAGCACCAAAATGGACAGACCGTGACCGCAGCCGAGCTCACAGTAGCTGAAGGCTCGTTTGTCGCTCGCCGAGCCCGCGGCTGGTCCGCGCAAGCTTCGCAACGCGAGCGCAAGATCGATCCACCCCGGCGAGAGCTCGCGGAAGAACCCAGCCTCGTAGTCGAGGTCGGTGACGTAGCCGCTGGTCCACTCCGCCTGGCTCACCCGGCGAAGTTATCTTGGCGAAGCAGCAGGCGCCACGGCGTCGTTCACAGGGGTGCGCGGTCCGCTGGCGCTCGGTGCCGCGCTCGCCGCTCCCTTCTCGGGCTTCTCCTCTTCATCGGGTGGGTCAGCCTGGTAGCCGTCGTCGGCCGCCACGGTGGCCACCGCCAATCTCCGAAAGGTGACCTCCGACGTGGCCGAGGTACGCTTGATGACGACGTAGTACTTGTCGTTGGGATCGCCCCCTTTGATGGTGGCGTCGTGGAACACCGTCTGTCGAGGGCCGACGTCGATCTTCGGCGCCTCGAGCCGGGCGCGAAAGTAGTTGCTCACCTTGGCCAAAGGGAACGGGACATGTGCGCGACCCATGCCCGCGGTGTCGTGAATGAGCGTGGACCGGGTCGGAAGCGGCACATTGAAGAGCTTCGAAGCACCCTCCACCAGCGCGTTCGGATCGACCGCGTCTGGAGCGGACGCGGACGGCGGAGCGGGGGCCGGCTCCGGCGGCGGATCTCCGCAGCCTGTGTGGAGCCACAACCCGCTCGCACTGAAAACGGCCCACGCAGACCAGCTGGCGAGATTCCGGCGCATAAGTTGAGCGAGACTGCCGCTTGGGAAGTCGTCCGCGGAGCTTACTCCACCACGCTGACCCAGGTGCGAATTCGCGTCCGGGCCTGCGGTTTAGGCAGCTCGAGCCGCGTCGTGTTGGTCTGGCCGTTCAGTCCCTCGTCGTCTCCCGCCTGTCCGGTGTGGTAGACGAGCTCGTACTTGCCTTGCCTGGAATCGGTGCGAGCGTTGTACTTTCCACCCAGCCAAGGGTCGTCGAAGGACTGCTCGGCAGGGGTGCATGACGGCACGAGGTTCACGGACACACCGAACACCACCTCGCCATTGTCGAAGTCGTCGCAGATGTCGCTGTCGTCCAAGGTCGCATCGCCATTGAGATTCACCTGTTCCACCGGCTCGCCGCCCGCGCGATCCTGGAAGTGGACTCCACACAAGCCTCCCGTGCCCACCGTGCAGGCGGTGGCGTTTCCAGGCACGAAGTACGCGAAGAACAGCTTGCTGTCGAACAGGTTGACGGGACCCGTCACGCCAGCGCCGTTCTTGAACGCGATCTCGACACCTTTCGTCGCGTTCATGACGGCCTCGTAGCGCACCATCACCGTCGGCGGAGCCGTCGATGGCCACGAGGCATCGCTCGGCGACGTGACGGCGGTGTCGAGCACCTCGGCGAAGCTCACCAGCAGGTTGACCTGCCCAGGGGTTTCGCTCTGGAAGGCCTCCTGATCGCCTGTGGCGTAGGTGACGACCACGTTGCCGTCGACGTCGTAGGAGAGAACCGGCGCCATTTGGATCGGTTGACCCATCAGCGCCTGCACGTCCGGGTCCGTGGTTGGATCGTTCAGTTGGGTGCCAGCGTCGGTGCCCGCGCCCACGTAGGCGTCCTCCATCGTGCTGTCGGTGCCGTCCCAGTTGTAGTCGAAGGCGATGTCGGCGGTCCACGCCTTGGGGTCGGCGTTGTGCAAGTCGATGCGCCACAACGTTCCGTCGATGTCGCCGACGTACACCCGGTCCGACACCTTTCCAGGCCCGGACGGGAACGCCACGGGGATGCCGCTGATCGGGCTGTCGAACCGGGCGCTGGTGTTTTCGACAATCACGTTGGCGTTGAGGTCGGGGTTGTTCGGGTTGTCGTTGCCGTCACCCGGCTCACCCGTGATGCGAGCGAGAATGCGCCCCGTCTTGAGCTCGACGAACGTGAGACTGCGGGACGGCTCGCTGTTGCCCCAGTCGCGGATGCGACGGCGCGGCTGCCGCGAGGTGCCGTCCCAGTGGTCGTCGCCACGCCGATCCGTGACGTTGCTGGGCTTCGCGCCGGAGGGAGTGCCACCCGGGAGAATCGCCACCGCGACGTTGCGCACCGTGTTGGGGGCATCCGGCTCACGGAAGAGGATGTTGGTGATCGCTGCGCCAGGAGTGGTGTTGCCGAACAGGCGATCTTTGGGCTCGCCGTTGTTGTCGCCCGTGGTGGAGAGCTGCCACAGGAACTTGGGGTTGAACGGATCCGTGACGTCGAGCGCGTAGTAGAAGCCCTTGCCATGGGTGGCGGCGCCGCTCGCTCCCACCAACACCGTCCGGTACTCCCAGTCGAGCTCGTCGACGTCTCGGTCGCGGTCGTACGGCACGTTGGCCCAGGCGAGCTGGCCGTCCAGCTGCCGGCTGTGCGAAGCGAAGTTGGAGAATACGTTCGGCAAGATCGCAGGAGGGATGAACGACCACAGAGCGTTGTTGTCGAGTGTGCCCGCGTCGGGGGCGACGTCGTAGGCTCCGCCGCTGAAGTCGTTCTTGCTCAGTACGAACGCGTGCAACATGCCGTCGATGGTCTGCGAATAGACCATGGTCGGCCGGAGACCGTGGTCGCCCACGAGCGACGGCGAGCCGGCCGAGGTGCGCGTGCGACCGTAGTTGGCGTCGTCACTGTCGGACTCGCTGGGCGGTGGCACGATCACTGGCACGGTGCGGTAGATCGCGCCGAACGGACTGCAGGTCACGTCTGCGCACTGCGAGCCGCTCTGCGCTGAACGCGAGGGCGCCACGCTGTCGCCGTCGTCCGGGTCGGGGTCACCGCCGTACCAGCGCATCACGCGGTCGGCGCAGGTGGCAGGCGTGGCGGTGCCCACCGCGCCCAGGCAATCGGCCGCGTTGACGTTGAGGATGTCCGCGGTGTCATTCCCGCTGCGCGCGTCGATGGCGGCAGCGATCTGTCGGTACGACTGAAGCGCATCGGCATCGGCGAAGTCGCTGGTGCCGCCGCCGAGGCGCTCGAAGTCGCCGTCATTCCCGCCATCGAACAGGTCGTCTGCGTTGTTCGGGCTGTCTTCGTCGGAGCGGATGCTGCCCTCGACCACCTTGAGCACATCGCCAGACTCGCTCTGGTCGATCGGCACCACGGTGAAGAACTTGCGCTCCAGCGCCCCCGAGATCGGTGCGTCGTCCAAGTTCGCGCCGAAGTTGTCTCCTGCGTTGGTCTGGATGAGCTCTTTCTTCGAGTCGAAACCATCGCAGGTGTATCGCACACGTTCGAGATTGCCTTGCCACAGGCTGTTGTCAGCGCTCACGTTCATCGAGGAGCGCAGCTCGTACATCACCGCGGGCGCGTTGGTGGGAGCGTTGCCCGCGAAGGTGGCCGTGGTGGCAGCGAACACCGGCACCGTGCGGCTCGACGCGGCGCCGGTGATGTCGTTGAAGATGGCGGAGAAGTGCATCTTCATCTCGAGCTGGGTGGAGGGGTAGAACGCCTTGCCGGTGCCGCCTTCGACGGCAGTCTCGAGCAGGCCGCAGCAGGCGCGGATGCTGCTCCGCTCCGCGCCCGACAGCTGCGCAGTGCCCATGCCCTGACCCCAGAGCGCCGGATCATCGGCTCGCTCGAACAGGCCCGAGGCGTTGATGGCGCACACCTCGCCGGGATCGAGGTCGGTGGCGACCAGGTCTTTGCACTGGAAGACGTCTTTCACCGACGCGCCGGTGACCGCCCCGTCGGCGGGATCGTGCGCCGTCATCGTCGGCAAGCCGATGCCGACCACGTAGGTCTTCACATCTTCGTCGTACAAAAGGCCCGCGTAGTAAGCGGAGCGCTTGCCCACCAAGTCCTCGAACGGCTCGCCGTCGGTGACGAGGATGACGGATTGGTTGCGGCAGCGCGGGCTGTCGGTGAAGTAGTCGTCGTTCTGGGGACCGATCTTGCCCTTGAGCGCGGCGGGCAGGCCACCCTTGCCCTTGCTCTGCTCCGTGGGCACGTAGGCACCGAGCGTCTCGGTGTCGTTCATGATGAACTCGTGTGCGTCTCGCATCATGGCGGCGAGCGGCGTGCCCGACTGAAGCGCATTCCAAGAGCCCAAGATCGAGTGCTGCACCATGCCATTGTGGAGCTCGACACACTCCTGCTCGGTGGCGCACTGCTTCTTCAGCTCCGCGCTCGAGAAGTCCCAGTCTTCTGGGCCGAAGCCGATCAACCTGCCGCGCCAAGGAATGGCGCGTGAGTTCTGGATGCCGATGTCGAAGCGCGCCTCGGGCCACGCGTAGTTGTTGCCGCTCGCGGAGGGGCCGCGCCCGTTGATGTTCAGGTTGTAGACGCCGCTGGTGTGAGCGCCGTTCAGCCAGGTCTCGGTGCCGCCCGCGCTGAACCAGTAGCTGTATTGATAGTTGCCGAAGGCGTCGCCGCCGCTCTTCCACAGGTCGTCCCCGAAGTAGTCAGACTCGAGCTTGCAGCGAGTCCCATCGACGGCGCGCTGGCAGCCGAGCGGCTCGCCGTAAGGGAACAGCGCGTAGCCAGTGCCGCCCCAAGGGGGGGTGGTGGCGTCCATGGCGTCGTACGGCCAGCCGTCCACGCTGGTCGGCACCGTCCAGAAGTTCCAACCTCGCTCCTCTTGGCAGCTCGAGCCCTGGCAGTCACACGGTGGCGTGCCGGTGGGAGTGTCGGCACAGCTGGTGGGGTCGATATGGGAGTTGGGGATGTTCTGCAGCACATCGAACGACGCCACACCGAAGCGGATGCTCGCGCCGTAGATGTCGATCATGCCGTCGCCGAGCTGATCCCACTGGTTGGTGGTGCCGCTGCCGTCGTTGACGATCTCGCACTTCTGACGCTTGTTGAAGCCCGAGCTGGTGACGCACTGCGAGTGGTCGTCGTCGTCGTCGTCGTCGTCGTCGTCGCCGACCGGGTCGCCAGCGCCGCAAAACGTGACCGCGTCGTTCTCCCAGTCGCCGTCTGCGATGCCTTTGCCTTTGCCTTTGCCTTTGCCTTTGCCTTTGCCTTCGGCCTGTTGCGGCCAGGAGTACACGTCGTCAGCGAGCGCGTTGGTCACGAAGGATTCGAGGTTGCCCACCACGCGGCAGCCGTTGGATTGGTACGCCATCCAGGTGTCGTGCGAGGGGTCGCTCGTGCCATCCTCGTGCGGGTGGTCGCTGCCGCCGGTGTCGTACCAACATTGCAAGTTGTTGATGCGCCCCGTCAGGGTCTCGGCCAGGATCGTCCAGCGCGGCTTCTTGTCTTCGTTGTCGTTGTTGCCGGCCGTTGTGTCGCCTCCGCAGCCGACGTCGTCCGAGCCGTCGAGCGCTTGGCGCATCGACTGCGACGTGTCGATCAGGAGCAGCGCGTTCGGCATCTTCACCTGCAAGTCGGTGGCCTGCGCTGACGCTTGGCGAGGAGCCACGGCCGCACCAAGCCCGAGCATGGCGAGCACGCTGGCGACGAGTCCGTAAGGGCGCTTCACGACGAGCATTGTGGTCATCCTCCGTGCGACATGGCGAGAGCGGGGCGAAGAGAAGGTGTCAGGGGACCGGGCCCACGATGACCTCGGCGCGTATGGTCTCCACGCTGGTCATGAAGCCTTGAGGTCCGGCGGTGGTGATGTCGAGCGGCAAGCCGTTGGCGCCAGCGGGCAACACTTGCCCCATGGCCCTGACGGTGACCGCCTTGAACTTGAGGGTGGAGTTGGGGCCCTGGCTCACTGCCATGCCCGGCGGCGCGACGTCGATCGGCCGCTCGTCGGTGAACTCCACCACGAAGTTGGGCGCGATGTTCGCGCGACCCAAGCTCCCCGGCCGTGTGACGCCCGTGCCTGCGTTCACGGTCGCCAGACGGAACAGGTTGAACGTGGTTGGCGCGCCAGAGGCCATGGCCGCGCTCTGCACGGCAGCCGAGCCCAGACGCAGGCAGAGCAGGGACGCAGGCTTCCACGTGCTAGCCGACGCCTGGAAGGGAATGTCGAAGCAGGGGTACCCCGTGGTGGTGGCCACCGACGGCGAAGGCGAGTTGTGCAACATGCCGAGATAGCCCGCGGGGTCGCGCGCGAACTCGTGGATGGCTCCCTGCATGCCAGCCTCGGCCACGAAGTGCGTCTGCAACATGGCCCGATAGCGGCCCGAGTTGGTGACGCCCAGCTGCGATGAGCGCGCCGCGAACATGCCCACCGCCGCCAACATCAGGATCACCAACGTGACGACGAAGATGGTCATGCCACGTCGACGTCGCCGACCACTGCGCCGGTGCCGCCAAGGTTTGAACGAGCTTTGGGAGGAGAGGTTGGACATCATGGCCAGGGGACGAAGGCGGCGAGGTTGGGCAGACTGACCTCGTTGTACATCGTGCGTACGCGCGCGTATTGGAAGCGCGCGACGGCCGCGCCACCGAACACTCGGAACGTGGCGAGCGGCACGTCGCCACTCGCTGGTACGGCGCCGCTCTGGTCGCGGCGGTCCGGGTTCTTGGCGCGCGTGGTCAGCCGCACGCCCACAGCCCGCAGCTGGTTGGGAGGCACGCCGTTCAGATCGGCGCCGAAATCATGGAACGTGAGCGCTCCACCCAGAGTGGCCTGGGAGCGGGCGGTGATCTTGAAGTCAGCGACATAGTCCGCCACGATCTCCGCGCTGTTGGCGATGGGATCGCCGTCGCCGTTCAGCCTGCGCCGCACGAGTCGCACGCGGCTGTCTTCGCCGGTGATCCCCGCCAGCCCGACGTCTTCCTCGGCGAACGCCACGGCGTCGGCCGAGGAACCGCCGATGCTGTTGGGAAAGCCGTAGGCCAGGCGGTCGGCCTGAGCCATCGCGCTCAAGCTGACCAAGGAGTAATCGACGACATCGATCGGGTTCACGTACCCCTGCGACGGATCCGTGATGCAGCCCGAGGCGCCGAGCCCAGTGACCGTGAGCTGCACTTGGGTGTACTCGGTGGCGGTCTTGTTGGCGACGCACGGCGCCGCCACGAGCTGCACGAACTGCGCTTTGCCGCTTGGATCCACGACTCGGACGATGCCGTTGCCCGGAAACAACCCGCAGATCCCAGGCCCTCCGGTCACCGCCTCGTTGAACACGCGTTGGACCGCGAGCTGATCCACGTCGAGCGCGAGCACGCCGCCGGACACGTCGACGTTGGCCAGCTTGAAGCGCTCCGCCGTGGTGTAGTTGCCGCTGAAACGCACGCGGTCCACGTCGCGCACGTTCGCGGCGTCGGTGAACGCGCCTGGCATGACTTGATACCCGGGCCCCGTCGCTGGCGCGGGCCCTGCGGCGTGGTCGCTGTCCGTCACTCGCACGGCGACCAGCAGATCGTCGAGTGGATTGGCAGGCGCGGAGCAGAGCGAGGTCGTGTCCGTGCCCGCGTCGGGGCTCGACTGGTAGCCGGCCCGCCGCACATCGGTCATGAGCCGGTTCATCGCCATCATGTTCGAGTATTGCGCGGCGTTCATGCGCGCCTCTTGTTGGAACACGTTCAGCGAGGTGCGCGCCAACATGTAGGCGGCAGCTGCGACCGCCATGCTGGCCGCGACCGCCGTCACCAGCTCCACCGCCGTGAACCCTCGCCGGCCCCCGCGCCTGACCCGGCGCAGCCCACTCGAGCGCACGGGGCTCACAGGCTCGGCCTCCGCAGGATGGTCGTCATGTAAATCACGCCATACTCCTCGCGCCGCCGCGTCACTCCGCCGATCGCCAGGGTGCTGGACGCGGTGGTCGCCTCCAGCAGGCCGGTGATTTGGGCGGTCGTGATCTGGGCGGGGTCGCACTCGGTGCGGATGTCACGCCCGCTCTTGGCGAAGAACGTGCGCACGTCCAGCCGCACCGCGGAGGCGTTGTTCTGATTGCCGAGCCACGCTGCGCGCACGTGCGAGCAATACGCCACCGGCGCGCCGCCCACGGCCGCCGGGTCTTTGGCCACACCCTCGATGGTGAAGCCTCGCAGCGTGGGAGCGCCCCATGCGCCTTCGGACGCGCCGTCCGCAGCGACCAAGGCGGCTCCCAGCCAGGGCATCGACCCCAGCTTGGCGGTGACCGTCGCCGCCAGGTTGCAGTTGTTCGCCGCCTCGCAGGTCCCTGTCCATGCCTGTGCCTCCGCCGACATGGTCTCCAAGCGCGAGGCGGAGAGGCTGCTCGCGTTGGTGATGTGGCGGTTCGTCATCGTCCCCATGGCGGCGTACTTCTGCAGGCCGATGATGGACACCGAGCCGATCCCCAGGATCGACAGGCCCATCATGACCTCGACCATCGTGTAGCCGCGCCGGGAGCTCCTGCGCTGCATGGGTGCCTCGTTCATATGCGGAGCCTCGATGCACCGTTGGGGAACACGTCGACTCGGCGGACCGTGCCGGTCGAGCCTTGGGTGTTGAGCTTGAAGGTCACCAGCTCGTTCGTGGGCTGCCAACTGTTGGTGCCGGCGTCGAACACGTACAGCCTGCCCCGCGGCGTGAAGCACATGCGGGCAGAGGTGCCGTTCACCAACGTGGCCACGCCGCCGTTGCCGTTGAAGGCGACGTCCACGTTGGTGTCTGCGCTGGGGGTCTGCCACCAGGTGGTGTTGGCCGCAGGCACCACTCCGGCGCAGCTGGGCGACGGAATCGCGCCGCCGGCGGCCGCGCCGTTGATGTCCGTGGTCACCTCGGACAGGCCGACCACCACGATGTTGGCCTGCTTGCTGACGGTCAGCACGACCGCCCCACCTCGAGCAAACGATCTGGCGTTCGCATCTTGCAAGGTCACGAGCAACGTCAGCGCATCCCGCTGAGACTTGCGATCTCGCAGCAAGTTGATGATGGTGGGTGTCGCGATCGCCGCCATGATGCCGATCACGCTCACCACGATGATGAGCTCGACCAGCGTGAATCCCGCTCGCGCCCAGCGCCTGGAAGGCCGAAGTCCCGCCGCCCGCCTGCCAGCGCGAAGGAACAGGGCGGGCTGCAAAGTGTTGCGGGAATGGCTCGGTGGACCCATGGCTGGCTACCCCCTGAGCACGAAGTGGGCCAAGCCAGTGCGGCCAGGCCGCTGTCACCCCCTCCCAAGCGCCGGCGCAAGGTTCCGGCGCAGCACGCGGACACAGAGTAATCTTCCCTCCCACCTCAGCGTCCCTTGGCTGACAGGAAACGTTGCGGAGCTATGAACTGTTTGCGAGGTCCGTTCATGAAGTGGTTCGTGCAGTGTCTGGGCGCTGCTTTGCTGTGTGGTTGCGGTGATCGCGAGGTGGGGGCGGGCCCCGAGAAGCGGGGCGCGCCACCTCCGCCGGTCGCCACCTCCTCTGGACCGGTGAGCTGCACGCGCGCGGCGATCGACGACCCCGTGACGAAGGACTTCTTTCCCGCGAAACACGAGGGCTTCTGTCTCGATCCGCAGGACGGGGGTAAAGCGCTCGGCGAGGGCACCAAGTTGCCGCTCGAAGGCATCGCCGATCTGTTCGACGGTGAGAGCAAGATCTACGAGGACCACGGGGTCAAGCGGGTGGTGCAGCTGCGCTACATCGACGCGGCCGGCGGGCCGGCGTCGATCGACATCGTGATCTCTCGCTTCGACTCCGACGCGGGCGCCTACGCGATGTTCACCAAGCGCGTCGTCGGCGATGGCGATCCCGCAGACCCCGCGACGCCGAAGCCGCTTTCGGTCAGCGGGCGCGCCGCGCTCGGCGTGGGCAGCGCGACGTTGTGGCGCGGCTCGTGGCTGACCGAGCTCGTGTACAACGACGACAGCAAGTCGCCCAAGGAGATCGAGACGCTGGGCGCCAAGGTGCTCGAGCCGCTGGCCAAGGCGGTTCTCGACAAGCTTCCAGGTGAGGTCGCGCCGCCTCCGGAAGTGGCGGCGCTGCCGGAGAAGGACCGCTTGCCGCAGGGCACACGGCTGTTGCTCAAGGGCGGCCTGCCGGGCGTGCCGACCTCGCCGCGTGCGGGGGTGGGCTACTACCGCGCCGGCAGCGCTCGCTACCGCGTAAGCGTGCTGCTGCTGGCGGACGAGCAAGCGGCCAAGGACGTGATGAAGGACGCAGAGAAGGCGCTCGCCGCGAGCCCCGTTCCGGGACTGGGTGACGACGCGTGGAAGGGCACGCTCAAGGAGGGCAGCACCCAGGGCGAGGTCCTGGTGGCGCGGCGCGGCGCACGCGTCCTCGCCATCAGCGACGAGCTTCGGGTCTACGGCGGTGAAGCGGGCAAGGGCAAGCTCGAGCTCGACAAGAAGCGGGCGATCTTGTCAGAGCTCGTCAAGTGAGAGCGCCGCGCGCGCTCACTTGGTGCGCGTGACGATCTCGAAGCCCTCGGGCGACTCGAACACGGAGCTCAGCTTGCCGACCTCGAGCTTCTCCACCGTGGAGATGATCGACGGGTCGTAGGTGCCACGCTTGAAGTTGCCGAGGTTGCCGCCGGTGGTCTTGGCGCTCTCTTCGTCCGAGAACTCCATGGCGACGTCCTCGAACTTGGCGCCACCGCCGAGCTTCTTGAGGGCCTCCTCTGCGCGGGCCTTGGCTTGCTCCTTGGTGCGATCTTGCTTCGAGTTCTTGGAGCCCTTGTAGCGCACGACGATGCGCTTCGCGCCGAACGTGGGGTTGGGGTCGACCGTGGCGGTGGGCGCGGCGCCGGGGCGAGCCGGAGAGCTGGGTTTGGCTGCGGGCGGCGGGGCGGACACGGCAGGTGGCGCGCTCGCTGACGGCGTCGCCGAGCCGGAAGACGCGGGGAGCAGCTTGGCGTACACCGGGCCGAGCAGACTGCTGAACGCGCCGAAGAAACCGAGCACCCCGATCACGACGATGGTGCCGAGCACGAGGTGCGGAACCCACCAGGTCGGGTCCTCGACGGCGGCGTCTTGCGCGGCTGCGGGCTCCTCCTCGCCGTCGTCTTCCTCGTCTTCCTCGCCGTCGTCTTCGTCGTCTTCGTCGTCTTCGTCGTCTTCGGCGTCTTCGTCGTCTTCGGAGGAATCCTCCTCGTCGACGTCCTCGTCGTCCTCGTCGTCCTCGTCCGCGGAGGCTTGCTCCTCGTCGTCGCCGTCTTCCTCGCCGTTCTCCTCTTCCTCGTCGTCGTCTTCTTCTTCGAGGTCGTCGGCTTCTTCGCGGTCGTTGGGCTCTTCCACTTCTTCGACCGGGGGCTTCTTTGCGTCCGCCTTTGCCATGTTCGTTGTGGGGACTTCTTTACACGCGAATGTCCGCGAACGCACCCCCCAGCACGAGCTCGGGTTGGGCCGGCCCGTCGCTGGTGACGGTGGAGCGTTCGGGGACGGTGGCGGTGACGGCGACGCGACCATCGTCCAGGCGCCAGCCGGAGATCTGCAGGGTGTCTCCCGGCCACACAGGCTTTCGGAACTGTGCGGTCAGGCGCTCGAGCTTGGTCGGGTCGCCACCGCAAGCGTGCCGAACGACCGCACGCGTGACGAAGCCGTAGGTGCACAACCCATGCAAGATGGGGCCTTGTGGAAAGCCGACGCGCTCCGCGAACGCAGGGTCGGCGTGGAGCGGGTTCTGGTCTCCAGAGATGCGATAGAGCAACGCTTGCTCGGGGCTGGTCTGCTCGCTCACGACCCAGTCAGGGGCGCGATCTCGGGGGACCGCTGGTGCCGGGTCAGGGGGCGGGCGCGGACCGCCAAACCCTCCGTCGTTGCGGAAGATGATGGACCAGCGGGTCTCGAACAGCAGCTGATCTCGATGCCTCGTTTGCGTCTCGACGATCACTTGCGCGAAGCGCTTGAGATCATAGATCGCCGACAGCGTACCGGTGCTCTGCAGCGTCCCGCGATCCGGGATCGGCGCCACCAGCCGGATGGTCTGCGCGCCGTGCACGATCATGGCGAGGTCGCCCTTGCAGCGCTCGAGCGCGAGGCCCACTGGCGCCTGTGCAGGGATCACCGCGAACGAGGGCAGCACCTTCATGCCGCCTTCGGTTCCCTCGTACAGGTAGGCGAGCTCGTCGCGCTTTGCGCCGACGCCGAGCGCGTACGTCGCCAGCGTCTTCCAGTCGTAGTCGAAGGTGGACGGCGGGCTCACCCAGCCGACACTCGTGAGGTCCAAGGCCATGGAGGCGAGCTACCGAGCGAGTCGCGGTGCGTCAACCGCGGTGTCAGCGTCCGGCCTCGAAGCGACAATCCTGGTAGGCGCTCCACTCGTCCATGCACAGCCCGCTCTCGTTGCAAGAGCGCGTCTCTTCGGGGCTCGAGCCCACGCACTCGAGGTAAAGCAGCGAGAGCTCGTCGCAGGGCTCGCCCAGATCCTCGTTGTAGGCAACGCACTCCTCGCTGCAAGTGTCGACGTCGGGGTAGCAGTCTGGATGGCGCTGGCGCTTCTCACATTGAGCGCGGCAAGCACGCTCCAGCCGCGAGAGCTTCTGCTCCTCCTCCTCGAACACCACGAGACCCCCGCACCCGGCCGTGAGGAGCAGGGGAGCGCACACACGAGAAAGCGCCTTGTGGGTCCATCCGCTCATGCCGGGCGCATACGACGGAGCCATCGCCGAAAGCAAGGGCTAGCCCGGTCGCTCACAGCGCCAAGCGGTAGGCGAGGGAAGTGGTGAGCTCGAACACGTCGACGCGGCCGGAGAGGGAAGCCACGTCCCCCACCGACGACGTGCCGGGCTCGAAGGGCATGATCCAGTTGCCGTAGCGAAAGAGGCCTCCGAGCGAGAAGTTGTCCGCGAAGATCCACGCTCCGCCGGTGGCGATCGAGGCGCTCAGTCCTTCGGTGCTCACGACCAGTGAGTCCGGGCCGACGAACTTGACCTTGTTGGGCGGATCGCGATCTGCAAGCACCGTCCACGAGTCGCGGATGCTGACCAAGCCGAGCCCCGTGCCCACCCACGCCTCGGCTCTCGGAAGCGAGATGAACGCGTAACGGAACAACGTCTCGACCAAGAAATATTGGCGAGCGTGCTCGCGCTCGAGGTCCGCGGCGCCTCGCGCCTCGTCGTTGCGCAGCGTGGTCCCCCAGATCACCCCCGCACCGATGCCGTACGGACCAAACTCGTACAGATTGCGGATGCCGAGGCCCAGGCTGACCTCGCCGGTGGTGCAGTCGTCGAGCGAGCCAGGACACACCTCGGCGGCGGGGAGCGCCAAGATGCCCGCGCCGATCTCCACGACGGTGTGGGGCAAGCCGCGCTCGCGCGCCGCGACTGCGCGTCGCGCGGTGACGGAGGTGTCTTGTGCGTGCGCCACGCTGGACCACGCGACCACGCAGGCGAAGAGCGCGAGCGCTCCGGCGGCTCTCAAAGCCAAGGCCTCGACGACCCGGGCGCAGGCGGCGTGAGATCGGGCGGAGGAGGTGGGGCCAGGCCGGGGCCCTCGGAGGCGGCGGAAGAGGGCGAGCCCGAGGCTTTCGCGCCTGGCTTGGGGCCGTCTCCGGGTTTGCCGCTGGCCTTGGGCTTGGCGCTCGCGTTGGCTGACTCGGGCGGTGGTGGTGTGGTGAGCTCGACCGATGGCGCAGCCGCTCGCTCGAGCTCTCCGACCAACATCTGCGCTTGCTTGAGATCGGGCGCCAAGGTGAGCGCGAGCCTTGCCAGTCGAAGTGCCTCTTCGTGCGAGCCGCTGTACTTGGCCCCGAGCGCGTCGATGGCAATGCGTTCGGCGGCGGCCCGGCGCAGGGCGAGCACGCGGCGATCCCCCGGCGACTCGTTGAGCAAGCGGTCTGTGATCTCCTTGACGTTGGCGCCCGGGGGGCCGTCCCACGCGCGCTTGTCCATGGCGTCTTGGGCGGCCTCGAGCTGCTTGTCGATCGAGTCGGTTTCGGCGCTGCGATCCGAGAGCAGCTTGACCGCCGCGTATGCGCCGACCGGCAGCACGATCAGGGCGAGCAGCAGCAGCGCGACGGCCCGGGCACGCGAGCGCTGAGGCTCTTCGGCGCCTGCGGACATCGACTCCTGCGAAGAGGGCGGTGGCTCGGGCAACGCTGCGCCAGGCTGCGAGGGACGCGTCTGCGTCACCCCGGGATGCGAGGGCCTGAGCGGCGGCTGCGAGGCTCCGGGCCGGGACGGCTGGGACGCGCGCGGCGAGACCTGCTCGATCGCGTCCTGGTCGTCGACTGGAGCTCCAGGGATCGTCGGCAGCGGAGGCGCGAGCACTCCGCGCTGCCGCAGGTCGCGCACCGAGATGACCCCGTTTTCGCCCTCGTGCTCCAGCGAGCCGGTGATGGTTGCGTCGTCCGGCAGCTGGGTGACGCCCGCCGCGAGCACGTCGTCCGGTACCTCCGTCAAGCCGGGCCGCGACGCTCGGGCGCCAAGCTCCGTCTTGCCGGGGCGCGATGCGCGCGCTTCGGCGGTCGGAGCAGGGGTGCCGACCTCGGTGGGCTCGGGGCGAGAATGCCGGTCGACCGGAGGTGGGGGAGCAGGTGGCGCCGATCGTCGCTCGCCGAGCGGCTCGTCGACGATCTGCGTAACCGGCCTGCTGCGCGCGCCGTTCTGTGACGACGGGGGCATCGCGGCGATGGTGGCCTTGAGCTCGGGTGAGAACTCGTGCTGGCGAGTGCGCTGCTTCGACATCAAGCGGAGGTCGCCGCGCGGCGCACCTCCCTGCATGGAGTCGAGCGAGAGCCCGGCGTCGCGCGCGGCGAGCACCAGCTCCCGCCCCAAAGAGCGCGCGTTCTCGGAGCGATCCTCGGGCCGCTTGCTCAGGTTGCCCATCACCAAGCGGGCGATGGGCTCGGGCACGTAGGCGGCGCGGCCGATCGAGCAGAGGTCGGCCGGGGTGCCGTTGATCTGTTGCACCAACAGGGCGACGGGTGAGTCTCCTTCGAACGGAGTGCGGCCGGACAAGCATTGGTAGAGCATGGTCGCGATCGCGTAGACGTCTGCTTGCGGACCCACGTGTTTGCCCTCGGCCCCCTCGGGCGAAATGTACTTGGCGGTGCCGAAGATCAGGCCGGCCTGGGTGGTGGCCTTCTCCACCGAATCGAGCCGCGCGATGCCGAAGTCGAGGACTTTCACGAAGTCGGGGTCTTCGGCCCGCCGCACCAGCATGATGTTCTCGGGCTTCAGATCGCGGTGCACGATGCCGGCGAGGTGGGCCTCGCCCACCGCGTTGCACAGCTGCAGAACGATGTGCAGCGTCCGGGCGAGCGGCAGCGCGCCGCCCTCGCCTTGCGCGGCCAGCGCAGACAGCAGCGAGATGCCGTCGAGGTACTCCATCACCAGGTAGACCTCGCCGCCCACGCGTCCGTCGGCGCTCTTGGGGATGGTGCCCGTCATGACGACCTGCACCACGTTCGGGTGCACCAGCCTGCTGGCGATCTTGGCCTCACGATGGAAGCGAGACACGAGCTCGGGGTTGCCGGTGAGCTCGCGATGGAGGATCTTCACCGCCACGTCGCGGTCGACCCCGGCCTGGAACGCGCGGTACACCCGCCCCATCGAGCCGATGCCCACCAGCGCATGGATGGTGATCTGTCCCGGCAGCTCGATGTCCAGGTAGGGGTCGATCTCGCTGGGACTGTTGGCGAGCGTTCGCCCGCTGGCGAGCGGGGTCCCGTCGAGCGGGCAAAACAGCACCTCGGGACCGTACTGCCCGCCGCACGAGGCGCAGGTCTTCCCGGGGCTCACCATCAGCGTGGGCAGTGTAGCAGACCGATCCGGCCCGAGTGGTGACCCGAAGACTGCTCTGTACTAGGGTGCCCCCCTTGTTCGTGGAGCCCTAGCGTGAAGCCGATCGAGCCCAATCCAGGCGAGCCTCAGGCCTCGCCCCCGCGGGAGCGCCCCGGGTTGGCCCAAACAGGGCACGAAAATCGCACGCAAGCGCCTGAACCGAAGCACGAATCCGCGGCCGGTCTGGCGGAGAGGCCCGAGCAAGAGGAGCTGGCCAAGGATGCGTACGTCGTCTCGTTGCCCTCGTTCGAGGGGCCTCTGGATCTGCTGCTGCACCTGATCCAGAAGCACGAGCTCGACATCCTCGACATTCCCATCGGCTTCGTGACCACCAAGTACCTCGAGTACCTGAAGCTGATGGAGACGCTGACGATCGACGTCGCCAGCGAGTACCTGGTGATGGCCGCCACGCTGGCGCACATCAAGTCGAAACAACTGCTCCCGGACGCGGCCTCGCAGGGGGGTGAAGACGGCGTCGAGGAGGAAGAGGCAGACCCGCGTGCCGAGCTGGTGAAGCGGCTGCTCGAGTACCAGAAGTACAAGAACGCCGCCGAGCAGCTCGGCGCCCGGGACACGCTGGGGCAGGCTGTGTTTGGACGCGGCGGTTCGGAAGAGGTGCCCGACGGCCCGGCTCCTTTTGCGGCGCTCGGGGTGTTCAACTTGCTGGACGCGTTCCAAAAGGTGCTGTCGCGCACCAACGCCAAAATCGAGCACGAGATCGTGTTCGACCGCATCAGCATCTCCGAGCGCATCGTCGAGCTCACAGACCAGCTCAAGAGCCGCACCAACGTGCCCTTCGAGGAGATCTTTGCCAAGGGGGGCAAGGTGAATCGCTTCGACTTGGTCATCACCTTCTTGGCTGTGCTCGAGATGTGTCGGCTGAGGATGATGCGCGTGTTCCAGTCGGACGCGCTCTCCCCGATCTACCTGGACTTGCTGGTGGTCAGCGAAGACCAAGATCCGCTCGACATGCGGCCGTCGAAGCCGCCCGTCGCCGAACCGTTGCCAGACGACGCCGAAGGCGTGCTCGAGGCCGAGTTGCCGCCAGCAGAAGAAGGAGAGTCAGCTTGACCATGCGAGCGCTTTCAGGGCCGCCGCGGATGATGGGGGACGCGTTCCGAAGCAAGGCTTGGGCGTGGTTTCGGCGCTACGACGTGGCGCCTGCGCCAGCGTCCGTCGAGGCCGTGCCCACGACCAAGCCCAGCGGTGACGTGACTCGAGATCACCTGCGCGGTCTGCTCGAGGCGCTGATCTTTGCCTCCGAAAAGCCGCTGACGCTCGGCGAGCTGGCCAAAGCAGCCAAGGCGGACAAGAAGTCGATCAAACCGCTGCTCGAGGATCTCTCCCTGTTCTACAAGGATCGCGGCTTTCGCCTGGACGAGGTCGCCGGCGGATTTTGCTTCAGGACGAGCGCGGCGTTCGCGCCGTTCGTGCGCGAGCAAGTGAGCAAGAAGCCGATTCGCATGACGCGGGCGCAGATCGAGACGCTGGCCATCATCGCTTACCGCCAACCGGTGACGCGGCCCGAGGTGGACGACGTGCGTGGCGTCGACTCGGGGGCGGTGCTGAAGGCGCTCCTGGAGCGCGATCTGGTGCGGATCTTGGGCAAGCGAGACGAGCCTGGGCGGCCGCTGATCTACGGCACGACGCCGCAGTTCTTGACCTTCTTCGGCTTGAAGGGCCTGTCCGACCTGCCGACGTTGCGCGAGTTTGCGGAGCTCACGGACGAGTCGAAGATGACCTACCACCGCGAGATGGGGGAGGAGCCGCCGGCGAGCTTCGACCCAGGCGGCTTGGCAGGTGGCGAGGGTGGCGTCGTCGAGTCCGAGGTGGGCCCAGAGACGGATCGCGACCCGGAGGAGGATGCGGCGCCCGCTCCCGCCGCGCAGACCGACACCGGCGACGCCGATGAGACCGACGCGTCCGAGGACGACGACGCGTCCGAGAACGACGACGCGTCCGAGAACGACAACGAGGACGACGACGACGACGGGTCCGAGAACGACGACGACGAGGACGACGACGAGGACGGGTCCGAGAACGACGACGACGAGGACGACGACGAGGACGAGGACGACGACGAGGACGAGGACGACGACGACGACGAGGACGACGACGACGACGACGACGACGACGACGAGGACGACGACGACGACGACGACGAGCCGGAAGAGAAGGACAAATAGGCCGCCGGTCGCCCGCGCCTACGCGTTCGCCAGGTCAGCCCTCGGGCTCGGGGTAGCTCTCGGCGAGGCGCGATACCTCTTTCCTCAACGAGTCATGCGCGAGCAGCTTGCGAATCAGCAGCCACATCGCAGGGTCCGCAAGGACCTCGAGGGGGCTCGCGCTCTTCCCTGCGCGCTTGGGGATGGCCCCCGCACCTCTCTCACGCAGCTTGTGGATGTGATCGACGTGCCGTTTGGTGGGGAACAGCTCTCCACGCTCCCAGGCCAGCACTGTCTCTTGTTCGATACCGAGCACCTTGGCCAGGTCCTTGGCGCTCGTGCCCAGCTCCTTCCTGATTCGTTTGAGCTCGTCGGCGTCCATGGGCAGGAGTCCAGCCGCTCCGCCACGGAATGGTAAGAACAATCTCTCGGCTGCGGTCGATTTTAGGCAACTGGCGGCGGAGGTTGTCGATCACTCTTGTATGAACATCGTGTCTCAGCGCGGGGCCCTCGCGGCCTTCGCGCTGCTTTTCGCCTGCCGCCCCGAACTGCCGCTCCCGACCGGAGAGGCTGCGTCCAGCTCCGAGGTGACGGTCGTCATCGAGCCTGAGCCCGGGGAGCTCGGCGTCTCCAGCGTGTTGCGTCTGCGAGTCCAGGGCGGCGCGCGCGTCGGCCTCACTGCGGACGACGTGGTGCTGGTCTCCGGGGAGCTTGGCCCGACACACCTGCGGGACCTCGCCAAGGACGACCCCTCCAAAGCGCTCCAGGAGCGCTTCGAGCCGGCCACCACCTTCATCGCGGGCGCCGACTTGATCGTGGTCCCCCAGCGCGAGCTCGAGCTGGAGGAGAGCTACAGCCTCGGCGTGGGGACGCTCGAGATTTCGTTCCCGTTCGAGATAGAACACCGTCCCAGGCTTCTCACCCGTGTGTGGCCCGAGCAGACGTCCAGTCAGCTGGTGGCCTGCGGTGACGAGCCGCTCGCGGACACCTCGGCCGAGGTGGTGCTCGAGCCGGACGGCCCACGCGGCCTGCTCGCGCGCGGCACCCCCCGCGGCCACGCTGCGCAGTGCGTTCGCTTCGAGCCCGAGGAGCCCAAGGCAGGCAGCTTTCACCTGCCGGTCGAGCTGTCTCCGGGCGTGGCGCTCGACCCGCGCCCGTGGACGCTCGAGACGGGGGAGCCCGAGCCGATCGATGCCGTGGCGTGCGACGGGGCGGAGGTGGCGTTCGGACCGGGCTGCGCCGCGGTGGCGGACGATCGGCTGCGCGTGCGAGGTCCGGAGGTCCCAGTGTTGTGGGTCATCGCCGTGGAGGGCGGCGTGGAGGTCGCCGGCAGGCGCGCGGACGCGCACGTCGAAGCCACGCGCGACGGCTCGAGCTTCATGGTCCGCGGGCTGGCCCCCTCCTCGACGTTGTCGGTTTCGCTGGAGCTGTTGGGCGAGCGTGGTGGCTTCCGAGCCTTCGACGAGAGCATCGTGACCCAAGCTCCCCAGCCACACTTCGTGCTCAACGAAGTGTACGCCAACCCGATCGGGCCCGAGCCCGGTCAAGAGTGGGTGGAGATCGTGAACGACGGGCTCGCCGCGGGCTTGCTCGACGGGCTCGTGTTGGTGGACGTGGGCGGCGAGACCTCCCTGCCGGTGGGCAGCGGGTGGCTTGCCGCGGGCGCCCATGCGCTGCTCGTCGGCGCGGAGTACGGCGAGACCACTGGTTTCGATCCCCCAATCGCGCCGGGCGCGTTGCTGGTCACGTTGCCGGGGACGCTCGGCAAGAACGGGCTCGCGAACGCGGGCGAGCCGCTGATCCTGCGGGACGGCTCGAGCCTGGAGCTGAGCCGCTTCCCGCCGTCGCCCAAGCCGAAGGCGGGCCAGAGCGTGGCGCGTGTGCGACCCGACGCGCCCGACGACCAGGAGGCCAGCTTCGCGTTGGCCGAGAATCCGACGCCTGGGGCACCTCAGCCATGAGCTTCATGCAGCGCCAAAGATCAGGCATAAGCCGGATATGTCGGCGGCAGACGGCTCGGACCTGATCGACGAAGGCGGCTTTCGCCGCGCGGTGGAGGCCTCGTTGAAGGGGGTGCCATTCGAGCGCGCGCTCACGACGCGCACGCCGGAGGGCGACCTGCTCGAGCCGCTCTACTCGGCACGGCATCGCCGGGCGCTGCAACAGCCCGGTTCCTCTTGGCGTCCCGCAGAGCGGGTGCTGGTCGCGCAGCGGTATGGCGCCGGCGACCAAGACGCGTTGCGCGTGGACCTGGCACGAGGCGTGGAGCTGGCGGTGCTGCGCGCCGTGGCGGCCGAGGAGCTCGAGCCGCTGCTCCGCGGCGTCGATCGAAAGACCCCGCTCGCCTTCGAAGCTGGGGACGCGTCGGCGCTCTGGGAGCAGGCGTCGAGCTTGGGCTTCCAGGAGGTGTCTCCGCTGTTCGACCCTTGCGGCGCCGCATGGTCGAGCGGCGAGCTCGACCGAGCGCGGGCGCAGCTCGACGTGGCGGTCTCGCTGCTCGAAGCGCAGCCGCGCGGACGCGCGCTCGGGTTGAACGCCGCCGGTGTGTTCGAGGCCTGCGGACACGCGGGGCTCGCCCTCGGTTTCGCGCTCGCGTCGCTGCTCGAGCTGATGCGCGCGGGGGGGCGGGCATCGGTTCCGCCGCGCGAGGTCGCCGCCGCGTGCGGCCTGTGGCTCTCCGCGGGCACCGACTTGTTCCGTGGCGTCGCGCTGGTGCGGGCCGCACGCACGTTGTTCGCGAGGGTCGTGGCGACCGCCGATGGCAGGCCGCCTCCTGACCTGTGGGTCCTCGGCTCGACCACCTTGCGCACTCAGTCGCGCTTGGACCCCGCGACGAACATGGTCCGTGGTGCGGTGGAGGCGTCGGCGCTGTTGATGGGCGGGGTCGATGTGATCGTGGTGCGCCCCTACGACGGAGCGTTGGGGAAACGCACCGAGCTCGGCCTGCGGCTGGCCAAGAACACGCCGCTCGTGCTGTCCGAGGAGAGCCACCTGGGGCGGGTCGCGGACCCGGCGAGCGGCAGCTACTACCTCGAGGTCGCCACCGATCAGCTGGCGCGCAGCGGCTACGCGGAGCTGTCTCGCATCGAGGCGGAAGGCGGGCTGCTCGCGTCGCTGGAACGTGGCGCCTTGCAAGCACGAGTGGCCGAAGCAGACGCTCTGCGCAAGCGCGAGGTGGCCAACCGCAAGCGCACGCTGGTCGGCACCAGCGACTTCGTGGGCGAGGAGTGGTTGGAGGGAGACGACCCGGGCGCGCCGCGCGATGCGAGGCCGTTCGAAGCGCTGCGCGAGCGAGCAGCTCGCCATCGCGCCGGCCACCCCTCGGCGCGGGTGCTGCTGCTCGGGCTCGCGGGGCATGCCGCGCGCGCCGGCTTCACGCGGCGGCTGTTCGAGATCCTCGGCTGGCCGATCGAGCTTGTGCTTGTGCCCGATCCCCTCGGCGACGACCTTGGCTGGCTCCGCGATGCGCTCACGCCCAGCGGCGCCGAGCTGGTTGCCATCGTGGGCAGTGACGACAGCTACCAAGCGCGCGCGGAAGCGCTCGTTCGACAGACCAAGGCTGCCGGGGTGCGCGCCATCGTGTTGGCCGGCAAGCCCGGCGCGCTGGAGGAGCCCCTCCGCGCCGCAGGGCTGACCGGCTCGATCCATCTGGGCTGCGACGTGGTGACGACGCTCGGCGCGTTGCTCGACCACCTGGAGGCTCCGTGATCAAGCTGCCCGACTTCAGCCAGCTCGGCTTCGACGAGCTCGCTGCCACCGGAGCGTCTCCGGCGGGAGCCGTGGGATCGCTCGAGCTGCCGGAGGGGATCAGCGAGCGCACCCGCTACGGGGAGGCGGACGTCGCGGCCCTGCCCGAGCTCGACACCTTCCCCGGTTTTGCGCCCTTCGTGCGCGGCCCGTACCCCACGATGTACGTGGAGAAGCCTTGGACCGTGCGGCAATACGCGGGCTTCTCCACCGCGGAGGAGTCGAACGCGTTCTATCGCAAGAACCTCGCGGCCGGGCAGAAGGGTCTCAGCATCGCCTTCGATCTAGCGACCCATCGCGGCTACGACTCGGACCACCCGCGAGTCGTTGGAGACGTCGGCATGGCGGGCGTCGCGATCGACTCGATCCTGGACATGCGCACGTTGTTCCAGGGCATCCCGCTCGATCAGATGAGCGTGTCCATGACCATGAACGGCGCTGTGTTGCCGATATTGGCGCTGTTCGTCGTAGCTGGCGAAGAGCAAGGGGTGCCGCGCGCGAAGCTCACGGGGACCATTCAGAACGACATCCTGAAGGAGTTCATGGTCCGCAACACGTACATCTACCCGCCCGGCCCTTCGATGCGCATCGTGGCGGACATCTTCGCCTTCTGCTCGAGAGAGATGCCCAAGTTCAACAGCATCTCGATCAGCGGCTATCACATGCAAGAGGCTGGGGCGACCGCGGATCTGGAGCTCGCCTACACGTTGGCCGACGGCATCGAGTACGTGCGGACAGGGATCGCGGCTGGTCTCGACGTGGATGCGTTTGCGCCTCGGCTCTCCTTCTTCTTCGCCATCGGCATGAGCTACTTCATGGAGGTGGCGAAGCTGCGCGCAGCGCGTCGCCTGTGGTTCGAGGCCATGCGCGAGCTCTCGCCGAAGAACCCCAAGTCGCTGGTGCTTCGCACGCACTGCCAGACCTCGGGTTGGTCGCTGACCGCAGAGGACGTGTACTGCAACGTGGTGCGCACGACGATCGAGGCGCTGGCCGCTACCGCAGGCCACACCCAGTCGCTGCACACCAACTCACTGGACGAGGCGCTGGCGCTGCCCACCGAGCGTTCCGCGCGCATCGCCCGCAACACACAGCTCGTGCTGGAGCACGAGGCCGGTGTTACGCGTCCTGTCGACCCGTGGGGAGGCAGTCACTACGTGGAGTCCCTCACGCACGCGCTATGCGAACGAGCTCGGGTGCACCTGCGCGAGATCGCCGAGCTGGGCGGGATGGTGAAGGCGATCGAAGCGGGCGTGCCCAAGCTGCGCATCGAGGAGTCGGCCGCGCGCACGCAGGCTCGCATCGACAGCGGCAAACAAGCCATCATCGGCGTGAATCGCCAGCGCCTGCAGCAGCGTGAGCACGTCCCCGTGCTCAAGGTCGACAACCGGGAGGTGCGCGCGGCTCAGATCGCGCGGCTCGCCGAGCTGCGCCAAGGGCGCGATCAGACTACCGTCGACAGGACCTTGGCGGCGTTGTCCGCGGCTGCGGCGGGGCGCGGCAACTTGCTCGAAGCCGCGGTCGACGCCGCTCGCGCACGCGCGTCTGTGGGGGAGATGAGCCTGGCGATCGAGCAAGTGTTCGGCCGTTACGAGGCGCAGATCCGTGGCGTCACCGGGGTGTACGCTCGCGAGATGGGCGACAGCGAGCAGACGATGGCCGTGCGCAAGCTGTGCCAGGAGATCGAGCGGAAGGATGGCCGGCGACCGCGCATCCTGCTCGCCAAGATGGGCCAGGACGGTCACGACCGCGGCCAGAAAGTGATCGCCACCGCGTTGAGCGATCTCGGCTTCGACGTCGACATCGGGCCGCTGTTCCAGACCCCGGAGGAGACGGCGCGCCAAGCGGTGGACAACGACGTGCACGTCGTGGGCGTCTCGTCACTGGCGGCGTCGCATCTCACGCTGGTGCCGGCGCTCAAGCTCGAGCTCGCCCGCCTGGGACGCGCTGACATGTTGATCGTGGTGGGGGGCGTGATCCCTCCGGACGACGTGCCTGAGCTGCTCGCGCTTGGCGCTGCGGCGGTGTTCGGCCCCGGCACGGTCATTCCGGACGCAGCGCTCGAGCTCGGCAAGGTGATCCTGGCGCGCGCCGAGCAAGCACGCGCCGCGGTCGGCTCGTGAGCTTGCTGACCGTCGACGAGGCCGAGCGCGGCGTGCTCGCAGGCGAACGAGGTGTCGTCGCGCGCGCGATCACGCTGGTGGAGAGCTCGCTCGAGGCGGATCGCGCCCGTGCGCAGGAGCTGCTCGTGCGCCTGCTGCCTCACACCGGCAAGGCGCTGCGCGTGGGCATCAGCGGGCCGCCGGGTGCCGGCAAGAGCACGCTGATCGAACGTCTTGGACTGTGTGCGATCGAGCACGGTCGCAGGGTGGCGGTGCTGGCCGTGGATCCCACGAGCCGCGCCACCGGCGGCAGCATCCTCGGAGACAAGACGCGCATGCCGCGGCTCGCGCTCGAGGCGCGCGCGTTCGTTCGGCCTACCCCCGCGGGCGACGAGCTCGGCGGCGTGGCGCGGCACACGCACCACGCGATGATGGTGCTGGAGGCCGCGGGTTTTGATCTCGTCATCGTCGAGACCGTCGGGGTAGGGCAGTCCGAGATCGAAGTGTCGACCATGGTCGACAGCTTCGTCTTGGTGGCGCAGCCCGGTGCGGGTGACGAGCTGCAAGGCATCAAGCGCGGCATCATGGAAGTGGCCGACATCGTGGCCGTGAACAAGGCCGATGGAGACCAGCTCTCTCGCGCGCGCACCACGGCCAAGGACGTCTCCGCCGCGCTGCGGCTGCTCTCGCCCCAAAGCGCGAGTTGGCGCCCACGCACGCTGCTGGTCAGCGCGCTGGAGGGCACCGGGGTGCGCGAGCTCTACGAAGCGCTGCTCGAACATCGCGCGGCGCTGGAGGAGGGCGAGCTCGAGCAGCGGAGGTCCGAGCAAGCCGTGGCTTTCATGTGGAAGGAGCTGCTCGCGGGCGTGACCCGCGAGATCAAGAGCAGCGCCGAGCTCGCTCCTCTGCTCGGACAGCTGGAGCGGGAGGTGGGCGCCGGCGCGCTTTCGCCCTCACTCGCAGCGGAGCGGGCGCTGGCCGCGTTTCGAGGGCTCGGGCGCGGCGCTGGGCGTGATTGAGCTCAGTGGCACATCGCTTTGCCGGCGCGCTCGCGTGTGACCGCAGGCTCGTCGATCGAAGCCGGATCAGGCTTGCTCCAGCGTGATCAGGGGAAGCTCGCTGGGGCATGCGAGTCGAAACGCAGCCCAATGACCCGCGCCGCTCGAGGTGTAGAGCTGGCTGTCTCCTTTGGCGTAGTGACCCCAAAGGTACCAATCGGGCAGGAGCGGCTCGAGCACGCTGCGCTCGCCCACTCCCACTTGCGCGCCGTGGGTGTGGCCGCTCAAGGTGAGATCCACTCGCCGGGCGGCGAGCGCGTCGAAGCCGCTCGGGCGATGACACAGAGCCAAGTGGAACGCATCGCTCGGCGCGCCGTCCAGCGCACGGTCGATGTGGCGCGCATGCCCCCAATCTCGGGAGCTCGTCGGGTCGTCGATGCCGCTCAGCACCAGTTTGCTGCCGCGCACGTCGACGATCGTGTGCTCGTCGACCAGCATGCGGATCTTGCTGCTGTCGTACAGCCTCCGCGTGGCGCGAGCGCCGCGGTAGTACTCATGGTTGCCCATGATCGCGTAGGCGCCCAGAGGGGGCGCCACCTCGCCGATACGCTCGAGCGCGGGCCCGAGGAACGGGAGGTGGTCACAGATGTCGCCGGTCATCACCAACAGGTCGGGCGCGGCGCGGGCGATCTCCTCGACCAGCTCGGGAATCGAATCGGGGCCGAAGAACGCGCCCAGGTGGAGGTCGGTGATCTGGAGCACACGCAAACCGCGGAGCCCGGCGGGCAGCGCGGCGTAGCGCACGACGCGCGGCTGCGTGCGGCTGTTTTGCACAGCGCCCACCAAACCGGAGCCACCCATCGCCAGCACGGTCGCGGGCACGCTCGCGACGGCAGCCTCGAGCATGGCTCGGCGCGGCACCAGCTCCGCGCGCGGGGACAGCTCTGGCGCTGCCGCGGCGGCGGGGGCGGTTGGCTCCGTCACGGGGGAGGGCGTGCGCTGCTCCGCCTCCGTGCGCCTGCCGGCGAGCCGCTCCCCCAGCGAGCGGACGAGCAGGGCGAGCGGCATGGACAAGAGCAGGCCGAAGACGATCAAGCCGAAGGCCGACAGCACGCTGCCAAGACTCGCGAGCTCGGGGGAGCTCTTGCGCGCCGCCCAACGCAGCAACATGCCGATCGGGCCGATCAGCACGAGCAGGTACAAGCCCACGCGCACGCCGCGAAAGCGCCACCAGCCCGGCTGGGTGCGCCTGACCACGCTCAGCAACGCGAGCCCGATCAGCAACACGAACACCACGGCTACTCCCAAGGCCTCGATCCTCTCGCGCGCAGTATGATCGCGCGTGTCGGTGTTCGCCAGCGCCGTGTGCGCGCTCCGTCGGGAGAGCCCTGGACGTCACCAGGTGGCGCGAGAGATGCAACGGGCCTCTTCGGAGGCAACCGGACATGAAGCACCGCATCGAACCGCGCAGGGCAGCTCCTGCAACTCAGCCAACGCGCGCACCCCTGGCGCCCACCCTGGGGCAGGATGCCTCAAGGTTCGATCTGACGGCGAGCCCAGGCGACGCGGCCATCTCGACGATCATGTCGCGAGACTTCGCGGTGGTGCGAGACTCGCTCGAGGTCGATCAGCTGGTCGACTATTTCCTGCAGACTGGCGTGACGAGCGCTGCCGTGAGCGACGAGCACGGCGCGCTGATGGGCTGCGTCTCGATGGTCGATGTGGTCCGAGAGCGACACATCAACGGCGAGACGGATCAGGTCCGACTCGACTTCGTGACGCGCGGCGGCCGGGAGAGCGGACAACGCACCGGCGTGCGCCGAGTCTCTCAGCTCTCGTGCGTGCGGGACATCATGATGCCGTTCGTGCTCCGCTTGGAGGAGGACGCAACGATCGACGAGGCGGCGGCGGTCATGGCGCTCGAGCGCGTGCACCGCTTGCTCGTGGTCTCGCGCACGAACGAGGCCGTTGGCACCATCTCGGCGCTGGACGTCTTGCGCTGGTTGGCAGAGCGCGACGGCTACAAGGTCCCCGCGAGCAGCGAGGCGGCAAAGTTGCGCGCTCTGTGCGAGTACGCCACGGGCCATGGGTCGAACGACAACGGCGAGGGTGAGTCGCTGGTCTAGCCCGCTTTCCCCTGTCGCACCTCGCCTACGCGCGAGCTGGCCGCGGGTGTTGGAAAGCGACCCTGGTACATGAAAGCGAGGCAGGTGTGACGCGAGCCGCCATTCCAAGCAGTCTGCTCAGCGACCACGAGTCGCGCCAACAAGCGCTCCTGACCCTTACCCACCTGGTGGGCGAGACCGGCGCGCTCGCTCAGAAGCTCGAGCAGCTGGTGCATGCTCACGGCCTTCGCGAGCTGGAGTACGCCTTGCCGCCGCTGGGAATGCTCTCCCGCGCGGTCGTGGGAGAGGTGTCGCTGGGCGAGCTCGAGGAGATCGCCGTCGATGCGGACCAGCTGCAGCAGGACCTCGCCAGCTTGCTGGACGAGCACGACGAGATTCGCGCGCTGCTCGCCCAGCTGCTCGTCGCCTCGACGGTCGAGGACCGGCCGGCGGCGGCGGCTGTCGCGCACGGACTGCTCCACCATCTCGAGCTCGAGGAGCAGGTGCTCTACCCGGCGGCACTGACGCTGGGACGGCTGGCCAGACAGCGTCTCGGGACCCTCCCGAACGCAGAGCTTGTCTCGGTCCGTCGACGTTGATGGCGGACGCACCCACCGAGCGGAGGTGAGGCCGGTTGTCTGCTAGAGTCTCCCCTCGACATGCCGATCTTCGACGACAACTCCCGCAGCATTGGTCGCACCCCACTGGTCCGCATCCAGCGCCTCCACCCTGGCGGGCGCGTGCTCGCCAAGATCGAGGGCCGCAACCCTGCGTACTCCGTCAAGTGTCGCATCGGGGCCTCCATGGTCTGGGACGCGGAGGAGCGCGGCGTGCTCAAGCAGGGCGGCGGCATCGTGGAAGCCACCAGCGGCAACACCGGCATCGCGCTGGCGTTTGCGGCTGCGGCGCGGGGCTACCGCTGCGTGCTCACGATGCCGGAGACGATGAGCATGGAGCGGCGCAAAGTGTTGATCGCGTTCGGGGCCGAGCTGGTGCTCACACCAGGCGCGTTGGGGATGAAGGGCGCCATCGCCAAGGCGGAGGAGCTCGCCGCCGCCGATCCTTCGCTTCTGCTCATGCGACAGTTCGAGAACCCAGCCAACCCGTCCATCCACGAGCGCACGACCGGACCCGAGATCTGGGAGGACACGGACGGCAAGGTCGACATCTTCGTGGCCGGCGTAGGCACCGGCGGCACCATGACTGGCGTGAGCCGGTACATCAAGCAAAAGCAAGGCAAGGCGATCCTGAGCGTCGCCGTCGAGCCGAAACATTCGCCTGTCATCACGCAGACGCTCAGGGGCGAGACGCTCGCTCCCGCTCCGCACAAGATCCAAGGCATCGGCGCGGGCTTCGTGCCCAAGAACTTGGACCTCGCGCTGGTCGACCAGGTGGAACAGGTCACCAACGACGAGGCGATTCACATGGCGCGTCGCCTCGCGCGCGAGGAGGGCATTCTGTGCGGCATCTCGTGTGGCGCGGCGATGGTCGCGGCGCTCAAGCTCGCCGACGATCCCGCCCATCAGAACAAGAACATCGTGGTCGTCTTGCCGGACGCCGGCGAGCGCTACCTCTCGGGCGCGCTGTTCGAAGGCATGTTCGACCAAGTCGAGCGGATGACCGCATGAGCCCGAACAGCGCCAACGGGCACGGGGGCCTCGACGGCCTGGTCGGCGCCATGCTGGCGAGCTACCAGGCCGATCCTCGGGCGCAGTTCATCGATCGCAAGTTCTTGCCCAACCGCGGCGAGATCATCGAGATCGTCGAGCTGTTCCTGGAGCTGTTCTACCCGGGCTACCACGGCCGACAGCAGCTCTCGAGCGAAACGCTCGGCTACCACGTGGGCTCGCTGCTCGAGACGCTGCGCGAGAAGCTCGCGCGCCAGATCGAGCAGTGCCTCTGTCACGCGGCCGAAGAGGGGCACATCGAGCGCTTCTGCGCAGATGAGGCGCGGCACAAGACGCGCGAAATGCTCTCACGTACGCCTGCCATCCGCGACAAGCTGATCTCGGACGTGCAGGCTGCCATGGATGGCGATCCCGCCGCGAGCGGCTTGCACGAGGTGATCCTGGCCTATCCGGGCCTGCTCGCGATCAGCGTGTACCGGGTGGCGCACGAGCTGTTCTTGCTGGGGGTGCCGCTCTTGCCTCGCATCATGACCGAGTGGGCGCACGGCAAGACGGGGGCGGACATTCACCCCGGCGCCACGATTGGCAAGAGCTTCTTCATCGATCACGCCACCGGCGTGGTGGTGGGTGAGACCACGGTCATCGGGGACTTCGTGAAGCTCTACCAGGGCGTCACCCTCGGCGCGCTCAGTCACCCGCGAGACGAACAGGGCCGAGTGATTCGCAACACCAAACGTCACCCGACCGTCGAGGACAACGTCACCATCTACGCCAACGCCACCGTGCTCGGCGGCGACACGGTGCTCGGCGCCGGAAGCGTCGTGGGTGGCTCGGTGTTTTTGACCAAGACCGTTCCGCCGGGGTCGCGCGTGGCCATGAAGCCGCCCGAGCTCAACGTGCGCACCTCGCCCAACCCGACGCCATCGGAGCGTGGCGAAGAGCCAGCGATCTAGTTGACTGAACGGATGGGCAGCTCTACGGTGAGCTGTGGTAGCGCCTCCCGGGCTGCGTCCCATCCAGAACCCCCCGAATCCTTGGAGCTCGACCGAGCTGGAGTTCTTGGTCGACGACGGCGTCGACGCCCCGCTCGCGCGGCTCGAAGTGTTCGAGGACAACACGCGCAGCATCCTGTCCAGGAACGACAGCCCAGATCTGGGCTTTCGCTGGAGCGTGAATCCTTATCGCGGCTGCTACCACGGTTGCGCTTATTGCTACGCGCGGCCGCGCCACGAGTACCTGAGCTTCGGGGCGGGGACGGATTTCGAGCGCAAGATCGTGGTGAAGCCGCGTGCGCCAGAGCTGCTCGACGCGGCCTTCGAGGACGGCTCGTGGCGCGGTGAGCTCGTGCTCTTCAGCGGCGACACGGATTGCTACCAACCGCTCGAGGCGTCGTACCGGCTCACACGCGGCTGCTTGGAGGTATGCGCGGAGTACAGGAACCCCTGCGGGATCATCACCAAGAGCCCGCTGATCGAGCGAGACCTCGACGTCTTGGTCGAGCTCGCGCGCGTCACCGACCTGACGGTCACCATCAGCATTCCTTTCTGGGACGTGGAGCGGGCGCGGGCGATGGAGCCCTTCGTGGCCACACCGCAGCGCCGCATGAAGACCATCGCGCGACTCGCGCAGGCCGGCGTCCGCGTCGGCGTGAACATCGCTCCGCTCATCCCCGGCTTGGGTGAGGAAGACATGCCCACGATCCTGGCCGCCGCGCGCGACGCCGGTGCGGTGCGAGCAGGGCTGATCCTGCTTCGCCTGCCAGGCTCGGTGGCGCCGGTGTTCGAGGAGCGGCTGCGCAACGCTTTACCGCTGCGCGCCGAGCGCGTGCTCGCGCGCGTCCGCGACGCCCGCGGCGGGCGGCTCAACGACGCACGTTTCGGTGAGCGCATGCGCGGGCAGGGGCCCTACGCAGCGGCGACGCGTGCGTTGTTCGAGCAAGCTGCGGCGCGACTCGGTCTCGACACCTCCTGCCGAGAAGAGCCGCCGCCTCCAGCCGAGAGCTTCGCTCGGCCCGCGCGGAAGGGACAGCTCTCGCTGTTTCGGTGAGCGGGCTCAGCCGGTAGCTGTGCGAGCCGGGGGCAGCTCGGGCGACGAGGCGTCGTGGAGCTCGGCGCGCAATGCTTCGAGCAGGTCGTCGGCGCCATAGGGCTTGAGCAGGAGCGGAGTGTTCCGATTCCACTCCACCGACTCTCCGCTCGTGACGATGGCGCGGACGCGCGGAGAGAGCGTCTGGAGCTCCTCCACCAACGACAGCCCGCCGTCGCGTTCCACGTTCGCATCCACGATGGCGGCGTCGATCCTGCCGCGACAGAGCTCGATCGCACGCAGCGCTTCTCCTCTGCGATGGGCGACCAAGGTGCGGTAGCCAGCTCGTTCGAGCACGCGCGCTGTGAGCTGTGCGCCTCGGGTGTCCTTGTCGACGACCAAGACGAGCCCCACCGAGGTCGCGCGAATCGGGAGTCGGATGGTGAAGGTGGTGCCGAGCCCTTCCATCGACTCCACGTCGATGCGTCCGCCGTAACGCTCGACAGTGGCGCGGACGCCCGACAGCCCGAGGCCTTGGTTGGAGGCCTTGGTCGTCAGAAACGGCTCGAACACGCGTGCGCGGATGGCCGCCGTCATGCCGGAGCCGTCGTCGGTCACGCGCAGGATGGCGTGGCTCGCGAGGCGCGGCACGTCCAGCGACATCACGACCAACCGCGCGTCCGCTTCGAGGGCGTTGGTGGCGAGGTTCATGAGGATTTGTTTGAGCTCGATCTCCGACAGCTCGAGCGCGACGGGCTGGCTGGGCACGCGCACTCGCAGGGAGGCGTGGCCTGGCTGCGACAGAATGCGTGCGACCTCTTGGAAGCACCGCTCGGCGTCCAGCGCAGGCTGCTTCCGCGCCGTTCTTGGTGAGGTGATCTCGTCCGCCAGGCTCTTCACGAGAGCGGAGGCCGAAGACAGCGCTTCGCGTGCGGCGCTCAGATCGACCCCTGCATGGTCTGCCTCCACGTTGAGCAGGTGGGCGTGCGCCGACGCCAAGAAATGATTCAGGTCGTGGATCATGGAGGCGCGCTGCATGGCCTCTGGCGCCACACGCAGCAACCGTCTGGCGCTGCCCTCGCCCTCGGCGTCGTCGTTCGGGGGTGGCACCTTCGTCATGGGGCGCGGCTCAGCACGTTTCGTGCCGAGCATTTTTGCTTGGGATGCCGGGCCCCCCTGCGCACGCGCGAGCGGCGTTCGTTGGCGAATGGGTGCGACTGCGATCGCATTCCAAGAATGGCTTCGCAACCGTACGGCCGTCCGCTAGCTTCGGCCCATGTCGGAGGGCGGGCTGGTCGGAGCACGGTTCCGCGTGGGAGAGCTGGTTGGCTCGGGCGGATCTGGACGTGTGCACCGCGCGCTGGACGAGCACACGGGGAACACGGTCGCCCTGAAGATCCTCCCGGGCGACCGGCACGTGGTCGCGGAGCGGCTGGCCCGCGAAGTGCAAGTGCTCACGCTGCTGGATCACCCGGGAATCGTTCGATACGTCGACCACGGCCCGCTGGGTGCGGACGACTACTACCTGGCCATGGAATGGCTGAAGGGAGAGGATCTTGCCTCGCGCCTGGCTCGGGAGCCGATGGGGCTCGGGGAGACGTTGGAGCTGGCGGCGGGCATCGCCGACGCGCTCAGCCACGCGCACGCTCGGCAGATCGTCCACCGCGACATCAAGCCCGCGAACATCTTCCTGATCCAGCGCGGCGCCACGACCGCCACCAAGCTGGTCGACTTTGGCATCGCCAAGCCGATCGATCGCCGACGGGCCCGCGGCACGCGCGCGGCCGGAGGCAATCCGAGCATTACCGGCGTGCCCATCGGCACCATCGGCTACATGGCGCCGGAGCAGGCACGCGGCGAGCGGCAGATCGACGCCCGCGCGGACGTGTTTGCGCTGGCGTGCGTGCTGTACGAGTGCCTCGCAGACAGCCCCGCATACTCGGGTGACCACGCCCTGGCGGTGCTCGCGAAGATCTTGCTGGAGTCGCCGCAACGTCTCGGTCGGGTGGCGAGGATGCCGATCCCGGTTTGGCTCGACGAATTGGTCGCCTCCATGCTGGCGCTCGACCCCAAGGCGCGCCCGGCTGATGCCGCAGCGGTCGCGAGCGTGCTGCGTGAACACGCCCAGGGCTCGAAGGCGGCCCTCGCCATCACGCTCCCTGGCACACGTGCGCTGACCACGCTCGAGCGCAGGCTCGCCACCGCTGTCGCGCTGCGACCCGCGGCGGAGCTTCAACCGACCGAGCTCGCACGAGTCGCACGGGACCACGCTGTGGCCCTCGAGTCGATGGTCGATGGCACCTGGGTCACCGTGGTGCGCCTGTCCGAGAGCGCGTCGGACGCGGTCTCTCGCGCCGCTCGCCTTGCGCTCGCGTTGCGTGAGTTCGGTCACGTCGCGGTCGCCACTAGCTTCGACGAGTCCGAGGCCACGAGGCCTACGGGAAGCGCCATCGACCGAGTGTTCCGACAGCTGGACGAGGCAGCCACACGCCCAACAGCCGCCGTCGTGGTGGACGAGCTGACCGCCGGACTGATTGACAGCGCGTTCGTGGTCCGTCGCGACGTGCCGGCCCCCGGGACCAAGCCGGCCTCCGCCGGGGTCCTTCTGGAACCTCGCCGCGATCTCGATCCGCGCCGGCTCCTGCTCGGCAAGGTCACGCCCTTCGTGGGACGTGACAAGGAGCTCCTGATCCTCAGCTCCACGCTGGACGCCACGCTGTCGGAGCCCGCGGCGAGCGCGGTCATCGTGCTGGGACCGGCAGGGGCAGGCAAGTCGCGCTTGCGCCACGAGCTGGTCATGGCGGCGACGCGTGAGCACCCCGAGCTTCGCGTGCTGATGGTGCGGGCAGAGCACTCTCGCCAATCGACCGCGCTCGGGCTGGTGGGGGCGTTGGTGGCAGAAGAGGCAGGGCTGCGCGAAGACGATGACCCCGCCACGCGGCGCGCACGACTCCGGGAGCGTTTGGAGAAGAGCGTCGCCTCCTCAGAGATCGATCGCGTCGCGGAGTTCATGGGCGAGCTCGCGGGCGCGCCCGTCGAGGAGCCCAGCCTGCTGCTGCAGGGCGCCAAAGCCGACCCGCGTCGCATGTGGGCCGAGACGTCTCGCGCGCTCGAGGATTGGATCAGCGGGGAGCTCGGAATTGGTCCGGTGATGCTCGTGCTGGAGGATCTGCATTGGATCGACGCCCAAAGCCTGAACCTGTTCGCTGAGCTGCTCGCCAGGCGAGACCGCCCGCTGCTGCTGCTCGGCATGGGGCGCCCGGCCGCGCGGGCGATGCTCGCGGACACCGAGTGGCAAGCGCGTCCCCTGCAGATGCTCCAGCTCCCGCCGCTCGGCCGCCGCGCCAGCGAGCAACTGATTCGCGGCACCCTCGGCGATGGTGTCAGCGACGAGCGCGTCAACGCCATGATTGCGCGCGGTGATGGTCACGCGTTCTTCTTGGAGGAGCTCGTCCGCGCCGAGGCCGAGGGGCGCGGAGGCTCCGCGCCGGCCACCGTGGTGGCCATGCTTCAGGAGCGCTTCGAGCGCTTCGAGAGCGATGCGCGACGCATTTTGCGCGCCGCGAGCATCTTCGGGCTCGAGTTTACGCGGACCGGGCTGCACGCGTTGCTCGACGAGGAAGGTGCCCCGGCGAGCTGGCTGGACCCGTGGCTCGAGACGCTGGGCAAGCGCGAGGTGATCGCGCGCGCCGAGCGCCCTCGGTTCACCCACGACCCCACGTTCGCTTTTCGTCACGACCTCGTGCACGAGTCGATCTACGCCACGCTCACCGATGACGACCGCCAGCGCGGCCACTTGCTCGCTGCGCGTTGGCTCGAGGCCCACCACGAGCGAGACGCCGCCCTGCTCGCGTCACACTTCGAGCGCGGTGGGGACAGAGCTGGCGCGGCGACGGCGTTCGCACATGCTGCCGAGGCCGCCTACAAGCGGATGGACTTCGACGTGGCCCACGCGCTCTGCGAGCGAAGCATGCACAACGGCGCGGACGGCAACACGCTCGGCTGGGTGCGCTGGGTGCAGGCGTCGATCGCGCTGGCGAGCCGCACGATGGAGGACGCGGCCCGCTTCGGTCTCGAGGCGCTCGAGCTCTTGCCCGAACGTACCCAGCATTGGTTTCACGCAGCGACCGTCATGGTCGCGGTCGCGGCGTTCGGGCGTCCGGACCTGCTCGGCGGTCTCGTCGCGAGCGTGCTTCGCGCCGGAGTCCCACCCGACGCCGAGCTGGGCGTGGCGCCGATCCGCACCTGGGCGCTGTGCTCGAACATGTTGTACTTCGCCGGGCAGTACCCGATCGCTGCGCAGTTCGACGAGCGCATCGAACAATGTGCAGTCGTGGCGATCGCGAACGAGTCTGGCGCGGAGGCGTGGGTGCACTTCGCTCGGCACGTGAAGGCGGGGTATTGCGGCGGCGATCCCGAGCTCACGCTCGACGAGGCGGAGCGCGCCGCGACGATTCTCGAGCAGTCGAGCGACGAGATCCTGGTCTGGGTTCGGATCGAACAGGCCAAGGCGGCCGCCTTGATCGGCGACTTCGAGCTCGCAGAGCAGCTCTTGCTGCGGGCGATCGAGGTAGCCGGCAGCGACAACGTGTGGGCGGCCGGGCTCGCTCGCCACCGCCTCGCCAGGGTCTGCTTGTTCCTGGGACGTCTCGACGAAGCGCGCCAGCTCGAGCACCAAGCCATCAAGCTGTTCTTCGACATCGCCATGCCGATCATGGCCGCCATCGGCGACAACCACTTGGCGCTGATCGAGCTCGCTGCGGGCAACCTGCCCGCGGCGAGAGAGGCCATCGAGCGCGCGCACCAGCTGCTGTTCGCGGCTCCGCCCCTGCGCACGTTCGCGCTCGCCACGCAGGCCTTCGTGGCGTTGGCGGAAGGCAACCCGAGCGCGGCGCGCGGCGCGCTCGAAGAGGCCGAGGAAGCGATCCCGACGAGCGGGCTGATCAACGACGGCGAATCGGCATACGACCTGGCCTGGATCGAGACCTGGCTGGCGCTCGGTGATCGCACGCGGGCGAGCCGGCGGGCGCAGCTTGGCGCGGCCCGCCTGAGGGACCGCGCCGCTCGCATCACACGCACGCAGTATCGAGAGAGCTTTCTCTCGAGGGTGCCGGAGAACGCCCGCATCCTGGCGCACGCGAGGGACCTCTGTTCTTCCTAGTGGCGCTGCTGAGGCGGCTGTGGGCCATCTCGCGCTGGACCAGGCTGGCGCTTTGTCTCGTGCTCGTCGGAGCGATGATGGGCCTCGAAGCGCTCGGCGCCTCGCGCTCGTGGTCGCAGGCGTGCGTCGTCGCCATGGTCGTGCTGCTGCTCGATCAGGTGGTCCCCGTCGCCTGGGCTCTGCTCAAGCTCTGCTTCGGCGGGTGGGTCAAGCGCTACTTCTACTATCGGCGTTGGCGGCGAGAGGTCGGGCGGCGCGTCCTCTCGCGCACCATCTTCAACGAGATGATCGGTTTCGCCGACTCGCAGCTCAACCTGGGAGAGGAGGAGATCCAGCCGGGGGAAGGCGAGCTGACGGCGCGGATCCTGACGATCCTCGAGCGCAGGCACCTGCGCG
>CAZXMG010000029.1:0-101001 GCA_964641275.1 uncultured Polyangiaceae bacterium | reverse complement strand
GCGGCGCCAACGGCAGCGGCGCCAACGGCAGCGGCGCCAACGGCAGCGGCGGCGCGCCGCCCTGCACCGCCGACACGCTCGAGGAGGCCACCCGCGTCACGACGCTGACGATCGAACCGGCCGCGAGCGGCCGCGCGATCACCGCCGAGCGACCTTCGGGGTCGATCGTGGCGTGGGCCGCCGCAGACGGCACCGTGCGGGTCACGCCGCTCGACGCCGTCGACCAACGAGCGGGCAACGACCTCTCGATCAGCGGCAGCGCCGTGTTCGGTGCGGCCGCCTCCGCGGGCGAAATCGCGCTGCTGATCGCTCGACCGCCCGATTTCATGACCTTCAAGCGCATCGACGACAGCGGCCAGGAGCTGTCCAGCGTCGATCTGGTGGGCGGCGGCGATCACAACACCGAAGGTGTGGAGTGGTTCGGAGAGTTCGCCAGCACCGGGCGCCTGGTGCGCGCCAGCGACGGCTCGTTCGCTGCGTACCACGCGCTGCATCGGCGCTGGCCGGACGGCATCGGTCATCAGGGTGACACGCTCCGGTTGTTCACGAGCAGCGGCCAGGCCGCCGGCGGCGGCTGGGGCTGGGGCTGCAGCCACAGCATGGATCAGCGCCTAGCGGCGGGTCCGGCGGGGCTCGTGCCCATCTGCATCGCCGACTGCTATCCGGGCAAGGGCATCTACTTCAACCACAACGCCAGCATGATCACCGACGACCCGGCCGCCAACTGCGCCGGCGGGTACACCACAGAGCTCGGCGGTCTCGTCGCCGACGCGAGCGGCTTCTTCCTGGTCTACCAAGACGACAGCGGCGCAGCACACCTGGGTCGCTTCGACCTCGGCGGCCAACCGATCTCGGACCGCGCGCTCAGCGCCGAGGGGCAGAGCCGCTTGGCGCGTTTCGGTGACGGTCTGCTGCTTGGCGCGACCGGACCGAGCGGCAGCTCGCTGCAGCGACTGGATGCGGCCGGCGCAGACGTCGGTGCAGCGGCGGACATCGCTGCCCCGCTCCCGGACCAAGACTTCGAGGGGCGCGCGGACGGGGAGGTTGCGTGGGCTAGTGCGAGCGGCACCATGCTCACCGTGGTACGCGTGCGGCAGTGCGAATGACCGGAGCTCGACTGGCTCGCCAGTTGAATCAAGGAGCAAATCTCCCGTGCCCTCCAAAGAAGCAGCGCCGCAGGCCCCTCCACGTGCCGACTGGCACGGCAGAATCCGACACCTCCCCGAGCTCATCGGCGACACCCCGCTCGTCCCGCTCGATCGCTTGTGCCCCAACCCGGGTGTACGCCTGCTGGCCAAGCTCGAGGGCCACAACCCCGGGGGAAGCGTCAAAGACCGGCCAGCGCTGAGCATGATCCAGGGCGCCGAGCAGCGCGGAGAGCTGCGGCCTGGCGTGCGGCTGATCGAGCCCACCAGCGGCAACACCGGCATCGCACTGGCGATGATCGCGTGCGCCAAGGGCTACGAGCTCGAGCTCGTCATGCCCGAGAGCTCCACCGCCGAGCGCGTGCAGACCATGCGCGCTTTCGGCGCCAAGGTCACGCTCACCCCGGACAAGGCAGGCATGGAGGGAGCGATCGACTACGCGCGCGCGGAGGTGGCAAAGGGCGGCGTGCTGATGCTCGACCAGTTCGGCAACCCAGACAACTGGGCAGCGCACTATCGAAGCACAGGGCCCGAGATCTGGCGCGACACGGAGGGCACCGTCACGCACTTCGTGTCGTCGATGGGCACGACGGGCACGATCATGGGCACCTCGCGCTTCTTGAAGGAAAAGAACGCGAGCGTCAGCATCGTCGGCGTGCAGCCCGAGGACGGCTCGCGCATCCCGGGCATCCGCCGCTGGCCCAAGGAGTACCTGCCGGCCATCTTCGAGCCCGCGCGGGTGGACCGGGTCATCGACGTGAGCCAAGCGGAGAGCGAGAGCATGGCTCGCCGACTGGCAAGCCTGGAGGGCGTGTTCGGGGGAGTCTCGAGCGGCGGCGCGGTGGCCGCTGCGCTCAAGCTCATCGCCGAGCTGGAGCACGGTGTGGTGGTGGTCATCATCTGCGACCGCGGCGATCGCTACCTATCGAGCGGCCTGTTCGCACCAGAGGCGGGAACATGAAGGTGAAGCTCCAGCAGATCGAGGGCAGTCGCTTCGAGGTGACGAACGAGAACGGCGCGAGCCTGCGGCTGTCTGGTCCGGTGGAGCTGGGCGGCAGCCTCGACGCGCTGCGGCCGATGGAGGCCTTGCTGGCCTCGCTCGCGGGCTGCAGCGCGGTGGACGTGGTCAAGATCCTGGCCCAACAGAAGGAGCCGCTGCAAGGCCTCGAGGTCGAGGTGGACGGAACTCGCGCGGACGCCATCCCGGCGGTGTTCACCAAGATCCACTTGCGCTTCTTGCTGCGCGGACCGGTCGCGGAGAACAAGGCTCAGCGCGCAGTCGCCCTCTCTGCGGAGAAATACTGCTCGGTGAGCAAGATGCTCGAGCCGGGTGTCAGCATCACGCACGAGGTCGTGCTCCTGCCCTCGTAAGGCAGCCTCAAGCCTCGCGCGCGCCGAGCTCCAGGATGCGCGCGTTCTCTGCGATGCGCTCCAGGAACCCCTGCCGGTGGCGGGGATCCTTGAGGCGCTCCGCCAGTCCCAGCACCCGCTCGCGCGCCTCACGAAATGCGGCGCGGGCGTCGGCGTCGTTGCCTGTCGCGGCGCACGCCAGGCCATGGCTCAGCCGGAGCAAGCTCTCACCTTCCCCTGCGCCGCCCGAGTCGTGCAGGAGCTCCATGCCGTGCACAGCGTGCTCGAGCGCATCGTCGTCTCGGCCGAGCCCGAGCAAGGCCGCCGTCGTGACGCCAGCAGCGTGCGCGCCCAGCGCAGGGAACGCCTCGACACTGCCGAGCGCAAGCGCCGCCTCCTCGAGCGCGCCCGCAGGATCGCCTGCCGCGAGCTCAATCCGTGCGGCCACCACGCGGGCGAACCCCTCCGTGTAGCAGTCGTCACCGCCGTCCAGGGCGCGCAGCGCGTCTTTGAGCAGCGACCGTGCACGGGGCAGCTCGTCCTGCCGACACGCGGCCAGCGCGAGCGACGCCAGGATTCCGCTCGAGAGCGAGAGCTTCATCGGCTGGGCGATGCCGAGCGCCTCGTGAAGCACTCTCTCGGCGTCGTCGAACGCGCCGAGAGAGAGCAGCGCGGCGCCCATCCGTGCGCGCTCGCCACACGCGTTGCGAACGTCTCCAGCGGAGGTGAAGCGCTCGAGCGCCGACGAGCGGCGCGAGAGCTCGCGCGCCGAGTCGCCCACGTGCGCGGCCCGCTCGGCGAACGCCACGTCGAGCCACGCGAAGACGACCGGCTCGTTGGCGAAGTTCTTGTCGATGCGGTCGCGCAGTGCTCGCACCCGCTGCCGCGCCAACGCCAGCTGCCCGTGCCTGGTCATGGCCACCGCCAGGCGACACTCGGCGATCACCTGGGCAGCGGACAGCCTGGCCTGGACCACGCCGTCGGCGGCGCTGCACAGCTCGCCCAGGCCACTGGCGTCGCCCAGGCGCGACCGCGCCATGGCCAGGTGCCCGAGCGCGGCGAACCAGCCGGTCGAGCCCACCTGAAGATCCGTCATCGCGGCGCGCGCTCGCTGCTCGGCCTTGTGGAACCTGCCCAACCAGAACTGAGCGATGGTCAAGATCAAGTCGAGCTGACCGCGCTCTTCTCCGGTCGCAGCCTCCCTGCCTATCTCCGCCGACTGCACCGCCTCGGTCAGCGCGTTCACTGCCAAGGCTCGCTGCGCGTTGTCGGCGGCGCGGTTGGCGATCTCGAGCGCGCTCACCTCTCGGCTCGCGAACTCACTCTGCACCTGCGCCGTCCCGCGCAACCAGCTGCCAGTGACGAGCAGCTCGGCGCCGCGCACCGTCTCCGGCGGGAGCGACTCGCTGTGGCTGGCGCCCACCGCCGACGCGATCACCTCCTCTTCGTAGTCGTCGTCCCCGAGCGGGATGGCGTCGTCCTCGCTCACGCCATGGCCCGCGGCCTCGAGCTCCTCGTCGAGCGCCAACACCCGCGCGCGCACCGGCGCGAGCGGGACGGCTCCCGTCCGCTCGGTCAACGCCGACAGCTCCACGAACATGTCGCCCATCGCGCTGCGACGGCCGGCGTCGCGCTCGAGCGCGCGATGGATCAGCGCGCTGAGCTCCGGTCGAATGTCAGGGACGTGCGTCTCGATCCGAGGCGCCTCCTCGTCCAGCACCTTGGCCAACACCGCGTGGTCGTTACTGCCCTCGAACGGGCAGCGTCCGGCGATGAGCTCGTACAGCACCACGCCGAGCGCCCACACATCGCTGCGGCCGTCCACCCAGGACTCTCCCATCGCCTGCTCCGGCGACATGTACTGCGCCGTGCCGATCAGCATTCCCACCAGGGTGGTCCTGCGTGTGGGGCGCTGCTTTTCCAAGCGGGCCACGCCGAAATCGATCAGCTTGGGCACCGTCTCGCCCAGCTGTGAGCGCGCGAGTACGATGTTCGCCGGCTTCACGTCGCGATGCACCACACCGACCGCGTGGGCAGACGCGAGAGCGCCCGCCAGCGGCGTCACGATGCGGAGCGCCTGAGTCGGGTCGAGGCGCCCGTGGCTCTGGGACTGCCGGTGGCTGTGGAGCGTCGGGCCGTTGAGCAGCTCTTGCACGATGTACAGCGATCCATCACTGCGCCGTCCCACCTCGAAGATGGTCACCACGTTGGGGTGGCTGACCATCGCGGTGGCGTGCGCCTCGCGACGAAAGCGGAGCACCACGTCGGGATTGGTCGCACGCTCCGGGATCAGCACTTTCAGCGCTACGCGCCGCCCCACGAGCGTGTCCTCGGCCTCGAACACTTGGGACAGGCCGCCCTCTGCGATCAAGCGCACGAGCGCGAACTTGCCGGCCACGATCATGCCCGGCAAGAGCTGCTGTTCACCCGCGCGTTCTTCTTCCACGGGCTCGGGCTCGGCCGCGGACGCTGGCAGCACGAGATCGCTCAAGTCGACATCCACACCCACCCCGCGCAAGGTGGCGCGCAAGCCAGCGCGCTTCTTCTCCTTGGTGGGGGACGCCATCGAGCGCGCATTATCGCCAATCGGCCCCTGTTCGTCTGCGGTCGTCGGCGCCTCTCGCGCGCATGGGCGCAACAAAACTCCGCTCGTCCTGGACGAAGGCCGCTGTTCCCATTTCGGCGTTTGCCGCGCTGGCGGCGCACCACTACGGAACGCCCATGCGCTTTCGACGAACGGCCCTCCCGCTCGCATTTGGGCTCTCGCTGGTCGGCACCAGCTCGGCGCAGGACCTGCGCTTCTCGGACAACTCTCCCGGGGGGATCGTCGCCACGGGCAACACGTTGGGCTTGAGCAAGGACACCGGCGTGAACGGGCCCGGCATCCGCGACTCGATCGGTACGTTCCTGTCGCTGAGCAACACCGTCGACGACAGCCCGCTGAACGCGCTCAACCCTTGGCCCGCGTTCACCACCAACGACTGGACCCAGAACGGATCGTCCGCGGTGCTGAGCTTGCCGCTCGAGTCCGAGGTGCTCTACGCCGAGCTGCTCTGGGGCGGGAGTTTTCAGTACGTCGAAGATGTGAGCGCGTTCCTGGACGACGACGTCACCCTCAGCATGGGCGCCGCCACCATGGCGGTCAGCCCAGATCCGGCCACCTCGCTCACCGTCTCCGGCACCGCCGCGTCGGGCTTCGCCGTGCGCTACTACATGCGCTCGGCCGACGTCACGTCGTTCGTGGTCGCGGCAGGCGAAGGCACGTACGAAGTGAGCGGGGTGCCTGCCACGCAAGAGACCACGATCAACAGTCTCAACGCCGCGGGCTGGACGCTGGTGGTGGCCTACCGCAATCAGAACGAACCGACGCGCAACCTCAGCGTGTTCGTGGGAGGCTCCTTCGTCGATGAGGACTCCACGCAGGACTACAGCGTCAGTGGGTTCTGCGCGCCGCCAGCGGGCACGGTCGAGGGCACCGCTGTGGTCAGCGCCATCGAGGGTGACGCAAACCTCACCGGCGATCAGTTCCTGATCGCCCCTACCTCCGTCGGACCATTTGCTTCGCTGTCCGGCCCGAACAATCCTCAGAACAACTTCTTCTGCTCCCAACTGAACGACGCGAGCGGCGCGTTGGACACCCTCGGCAGCTTTGGCACGGACAACCACGACGCCTTCGCAGGCACGAACCTCTCGGGCGGCCGCCAGGGCTGGGACGTGACCACCATCCCGCTGTCGTCGGCGGCTGGCCAGCTCAACGCCGGGCAGACCTCGGCGGTGCTCCGCACCATCACCACGGGCGACTCGTACATGCCCATCCTTGCGGCGTTCGCCATCGACGTGAACTCCCCCGACTTTGGAGGTGCCGGGAGCGCGATCACGCCCGTGCCCAGCAGCGTCGAGGTGGGCGACACGTTCACGCTCACCGCGACACTCGAGAACACGGGCGAGGTCCCAGCCGAGAACCTCAGCCTCGCGATCCCCCTACCGAGCACCGTGTCCCTGGTGTCGTTCAGCTCCGATGGCGCGGCCGGCGACATCAACGGCAGCCCCGTCGACGAAGCCACCCTGGCGAGCGGCGCCGACGAGGGGGATCTCCCGGCCGGCGCGACCCGCACCGTGTCGCTGGTGCTCTCGCTCGACGGCGAGCCGCCGACGAGCAACATCAGCTCGCTTGCGACCTGGAGCTACGAGTTCCAAGTGTGCAGCAACGGCACCGCGATCCCGGAGGAGTTCACCCAGTTCTTCAGTGTGGGCTACGACGCCCCGGTCACCACCGGCGGGAGTGGCCCAGGTGGCGCGGGGCCCGGGGGCGGTGGAGCCCAGGGCGGCGGCGGCAACGGCAACGGCGCGGGCGGCAACGGCAGCGGCGGCGGGGAGCCGGTGGGGGGAGATTCGAGCGGCGAGGGGGGCTCCGGCGGAACGGCCGCGGTCGGGCTCGAGGACGGCTGCTCTTGTCGAACGTCGACGCGTGACGGCGACACCTCCGCGGCTTGGCTGGCGACACTCGCGGCGCTGGCGATCTCGCGTCTGCGGCGGCGGAAGGCCGCTCGGTTTGACGCAGTCTGACTCGCGGCCAAGCCGAGGTCGCGATAGGGGGACCTCATGCGCAAGCTCGCCATGTGCCTCGTTCCGTTGGCTCTCAGCGCCTCGTGGGCCTGCGGCGACGACAGCTCAGCGCCCGGCGGGTCGTCGGCCGGAGGCAGCGGCGCGGGCGGCGCCAGCGGCGGGGCGGGCGGCGCGGGTGGCGCGAGCGGCTGCCCGGCGGGCTCGCACCTGGAGGGTGAGGGCTGCGCGTCCGAGCTCACCGGGTGGGAAGCTGGGCCCGAGCTCGATCACCGCCGCGACCACCACGTCACCTTCGTGGCAGACACCGCCGCAGGGCCGTTCTTGTTCGTCGCGTTCGGCATGGCGGTCGTCGCGCCTCCGCTCGAGATCGAGCGCGCTGCGATCCAACCCGACGGGACGTTGGCAGCGTTCGAGACCATCGGCGAAGTGCCCGCCGGGCTGATCGGGCCCGGCTTCGCGCAGGACGGCAGGTCCTTCGTGATCATCGGCGGGCTCGGAGAGGATGGGAACTCCACCACTGCGACCTACCAGGGAAGCGTCAGCGACGACGGCACGCTCTCGTTCGAGCCCGGCCCCCCGCTGGGCGAGTCGCGTTACCACGTGGGCGCGGCCTATGCGCAGGGCCACGTGTTCGCCATCGGTGGCCTGTTCCAAGACGTGTCGAGTGGCATGCCGTCACAGATGGTGCACAGCGTGGTCGAACGCGCCTCGTTTCAGGGCGGCGAGCTGGGGCCGTGGGAGACGGTCACGCCGCTGCCCAGCGCGCTCACACACATGGCCGTCGCCGCCACGGGCGACGCGATCTACGTGGTGGGCGGCGGCTCGCTACAGCCGGCCAGCAGCGAGGTTCTGCGCGCCACGGTGAGCGCGGACGGCGAGCTCGGGAGCTGGCAGCTGGTGGGCGAGCTCAGCGAGGGCCGCGCCACATCGGCCGCGCTGGTCTTCCTGGACCAGCTGTACGTGCTCGGGGGGATGAGCCTGCTCACCGGCAACGAGCGTGACACCGTGCTGCGCGCGAGCCTCGACCCCGCCGGCGCGCTCGACGCCTTCAGCGAGCTCTTGCCCCTGCCGCTGGCGCGCGCCCACTCGCATCACGTGCCGCTCTACGAGGGGCGGCTCTACTCCGTCGGAGGCTCGATCTCGCACGATCCCCAGCCCGAGGTGTTCATCGGCACGCTCGAGTAGCTCACTCCGTGCAAAAGCCGCCGACGCTGCTGCTGCCGGTCGCCGGGTAGCGATACATGATCGAGAAACACATCTCCGCGTTGGAGCTCTCGCCCCACCCCACTAGCTCGGCAGTGGTGTTCTCCCAGGTGCATTCGGTGGTGACTGTGTCGCCCGCGGCCATCGCGATCGGCTCGAACCCCACGAACGGCTGGTGCGCGAACTCGTAGGGCTCGTCGTACAGCACGGTCTGTTCGCCCGCGATCGTGAGCGTGGTCTTGAGACGTTTGCCCAGCTGGTGCATGTGCGGGAAAAGGGCGAACACATGGGTGGGCGCCTGCACCGTGCACGTGCCGGACTGGGTGGTCATCTGATTGGGACCGATCTGCAGGTCGGTCGGGCCAGGCAAGAACAGCTCTGCCACTTCCTGCACGTCAGCCTCCGACACCTCGATCACCTCGATGCCGCTCGTTCCTGCGAGCGGCTCGCCTGCGGGGTTGAACACGTGCAGCTGCAACACCAGCGTGTCGCCAGCGTGGAGCTTCAGCCCCACTCCCGCGGGGAAGGAAAGCTCGTTCGTGCCGACGCCCGACGCATACAAGAAGCTCGTGCCCAGACTGCCGAGCGCCAGCACTGTGTGATGCGTCCCGGGCGGCGAGATGGGACGAATCGCGCCCACGTAGATGTCGCGATCCAGCGTCACGAAGTGCAAGTCACTGGTGATTTCGTCGAACTCGGCGAGCTCCCAACTACCTGTGATGAGCGGAACCCACCCCGACGTCGTGGAGCCGCCGCCGGCAGCGGCCTCCCCGCCGTCCCCTCCCCCGCTGCCGTCGCCCCCCGCAGCGCAGCTCTCGCAGGCGCCGTCCCCCTCGCATCCGGCGAGCGCCAGCGCAAGCGCCAGCGCCAACGACGCACCAGCAAACGACCTCGACATGGCAGTGCCTCCAGCAAGGATTGTTGCATCAGCTCGCTGAAAGATCACGAGTTGGGTGCCCCGCGCAGGTTTCAGCTACGGTGCGACCATGGCGCTGGACCTCAGCCCCGGGGCGGTGTTCGCGGGAGACTTCCGCATCGTGCGGCCGTTGAGTGAGGGCGGCATGGGCTCAGTCTTCGTCGTCGAGCAGCTCAGCACGGGCGCGCAACGCGCGCTCAAGCTGATGCGCCGCGAGATCGTCGCAGACCCGGGCCTGCGCGAGCGCTTCTTGCAGGAGGCGCGAGTGGGAGCGCGCATTCCGAGCGATCACGTGGTGCAGGTCATCGGCGCGGGCATCGAGCCGAGCTCGGGCACGCCTTGGCTGGTGATGGAGCTCTTGCAGGGCGAGGAGATCGAGCAACGGGTGAAACGCGCGGGCCCCGTGCATCCAGCGCAGGTCGCAGAGATCGCCCGACAGCTCGCCCACGCGCTCGGCGCTGCACACGGCGTCGGGGTGGTGCACCGCGACCTCAAGCCGGGCAACCTGTTCCTCGCCACGTCTCGCACCGCCGGGGTGGCCTTCTCGCTCAAGGTGCTCGACTTCGGCATCGCCAAGATCGTCGAGGAGGCCCAGACCACCGGCACGATGGGCCTCGGCACGCCGCTGTGGATGGCGCCGGAGCAGACCGAGCGCAAGGGCTACGTCGGCCCGGGTACAGACGTGTGGGCCGTGGGCCTCATCACCTTCTACCTGCTGACCGGCAAGATGTACTGGTTGGCTGCGGCCGAGCACAGCACGGGGATTCAGACCCTCTTGCGCGAGCTCTTGATCGAGCCGATCGTGCCGCCCTCACGCCGCGCGGCCGAGCTCGGCGTCGGGCACCTGATCCCGCCCGGCTTCGACGCGTGGTTCCTGCGTTGCCTCGAGCGCGATCCCGAACGTCGCCAAGCACGCGTCGACCAGGCCTGCGCCGAGCTGTGCGCGCTGCTCGCGTCGTCGCCGCCACGAGCCACCGCGCCCATGGCGCCGACCTCGGCGGGCAGTCCCGTGGCAGGCCAAGCGCCGGCCATGCCCACCCAACAGGCCAGCCCGCTGACGTCCGGGCCGTGGACGGGCACGGCCGCCCCCGTGATCAAGAGCCCGCCACCCGCGACCCAACCCTCCCGCAGAAGCGTCGCGGGCCTGGGCATCGGGCTCGGCGTGTTGATCCTCGCGGGCGGAGGAGTGGCGCTGTTCCTCGGCCGCGACAAGAAGCGCCGCAAGAAGAGCGACGACGACGACGACGACAACGACGACGACGACCGCAGCCGCGGGAAGACCAAAGGCACCAGCTCGGCCGTCGACGCCAAAGCCGCCGACTGCTTGGCGCTCACCGCGTTCAAGGTGAAGTCGGACCAGGCGATGGAAGGGCAAGCCACCGACACCCCCGATGAGATCGACGCCACGGCCAAGAAGGTCGCGGGCCTCGCCAAGGACGCGAAAGAGCTCGAGCTCAAGAGCGACCAGGGCAAGAAGATCGGCGAGCGGCTGCACAAGTCGTTGACGGAGGTGGCCTCTTCCATGCGCGGCATCGCCACCGCCATCCGCACCTCGGACACAGGGAAGGCCGCGACCGAGTCCGCGCGCGCAACCAAAGCCGCAGACGAGCTCACCAAGATCGACGAAGAGATCTCGACGATGTGTCCGGGCGCGCTGCCCCCCGAGCCTGACGACGGCGCCGACGGCAGCTGAGCTCAGAAGCCCGAGAAGCGCTTGAGCTCGCGAGCCCCGCCAGCCGGCGTGCCGTCCACGTCGCGCAGCACCAGCTCGAAGCGACGCACAGCAGTCGCTCGTTCGTGCCGTTCCAACGTCCACACCGTGAACAACGGCGGCCGCCCGAAACGTGGCAACACCGCGCACACCTCGCTGATGCGCAAGCCCGACGACTGCGCCGCGCGCTCCAGCCGCGGCGCGGCCTCGCTGTCACCGCACAACACCAAGGCGCCGCGCGGCCCGAGCAGCTCCGCGCCAGCCCGCACATACACCTCGACACCGCCGCGATGCTCGACGCGCGCACGGCTGCGCTGCTCGTCCTGTGCGTCGAGCGCGCTGCCCACCGGGAAGTATGGCGGCGTGCCGGTCACGAGATCCACCCCGGCCGGCGCTTGCCGGAGCAGCTCTCGGTCGCGAAGGTCCCCGTGCACGACGTTCACACGCTCGCCCAAGCGAGCTCGCGCCACGTTGCGTGACAGGAGCTCGAAGCTCTTTTCTTGAGCCTCGATCCCCGTCGCCGTGAGCCACGGCATCCGCCAGGTCAGCAGCAGCAGCACGGACCCCAGCCCCGTCCCGAGATCGACCAGCGTGCGCGCTTCTGGCCGGGCGCGGTGGGCGACGTACGCGGTGGCGACATCGTCGGACGAGAAGCGGTGTCCGTCCGCGCGTTGCCACACGCGCACGTCGGGCGTGAGCAGATCGTCGGTGAGCGGACCGAGCACGGGATCCACGAGTGCGATGCGCTTGGCCAACGCCGCGAGCCTAGCACTCGAAGGTGCGCGTGTTAGCCTCGCGGCCATGAGACTCCACGTACTCCGCTCGCTGGCCTTGCTCGGCGTGCTTTCCCTCTCGCTCGCGGGCGCGGGCCCGCGGCAAGCGCAGGCGTGTGGCGCGTTCTTTCGACCCCAAGCCATGGAGCGGGCGCCCTCGCTGTCGTTCGAGCGCGTGCTCTTGATCCACGACCCCAAGACGGAGACCGAGCACTTCATCCGTGAGGTCGCGTTCCGCGGCGGGCAAGACATGTTCGGCTTCGTCGTGCCGACCCCGACCAAGCCCGAGGTGTTCAAAGTCAAAGAGTCACCATTCCCCAAGCTCGAGGCCATGTTCCCGTTCCAGCCCCCCTCCCGTGGCGGCGACGAAGGCAGCGGCAACAAGGGCGCGCCCGGTGGCGGCTCGCGCGCTCCCGGCGTCGTGATCTTGGACATCAAGCGCATCGGCTCCTTCACCGCCTTCGTGCTCAAGGCGAACGACGCCGGCGCGCTCGACAAGTGGCTCAAGGACAACAAGCTCGGCTCCAGCCCGGAGAACGACAAATGGCTCGCTGAGTACGTGAAGCGTGGCTTCTACTACGTGGCGTTCCGCTACGAGCCCTCCAAAGACAAGAGCGCCGATGGCTCGCTCCGCGCCGAGACGGTGCGCATCAGCTTCAAGACGCCGGTCGCCTACTACCCGTATCGCGAGCCGCAGCACGACAAGGCCACGGACGGCGCACGCGCAGTCGCCATGTGGCTCGTCGCTCCCGCTCCACTCGTGCCGGTTGCGCTCGCCAAGGAGAGCGGCAAGGACGTGTGGGTCAGGCCGTTCGCCGAAGGCAATCGGCGCATCAACCTGCCCGGCAGCTTCATTCAGGATCAGCTCGGCGCGGACGAGAAGAAGCTGCTCGACGCAAACACCAACTATGTCGTGCAGCCGCTCGAAGACCAGAAAGTCACGCGCACGGGCTACGGCGACACCGTGTTCTTGCCGGAGGCCGGCGTGCCCGAGCCCCAGCGCGCGCGCGCCGAGGAGCTGGTCAAGAGCCTGCTCGGCCCGAGCAGCGGAGGTAGCAAGTGAGCGCGCGAGCCCGGATCTTCGCCGGCGTCGCGACGCTGCTCGCTGCGTGCAGCTCCGAGGCAGCGAAGCCTGACCCCAACGCGCCGCCGAGCACGCAAGCTGTGGCGCAAAGCGCAGCGACCAGCAGCGCCGCGGCCGCAGCCAACACCGGCTCGGCGAGCGCCTCCACACCCAGCGCGAACGTCACGGCGACCACGCCGCAGGTGAGCGACGCCGCCGTCTCCCAGCTGCTCGAGGGTGGTGCCGCGCTCAGCGCGCTGCCCGTGCGCGCTGTCGATAGCGGAAAGACCTTCGATCCTCAGCTGCGTAACAAGCTCGCGCCCGAGCGCCCCAAACACCCGAGCCCGCTCTGAGCTTTCGGCGAGCCTCGGCTTGCGTGGTCCATGCATCCGTTATATTGGACGTCCACACCAAGGAGCTCCCCATGGCCATCCGACTCGGCGACATCGCCCCCGATTTCGAGGCACCCTCCACGTCCGGCACGATCAAGCTGCACGAGTATCTGGGCTCGAGCTGGGGCGTGCTGTTCTCCCACCCCAAGGACTTTACCCCGGTGTGCACGACGGAGCTCGGCCGCGTCGCCAAGCTCAAGAGCGAGTTCGACAAACGCAACGTCAAGGTGCTCGGCCTCAGCGTGGACCCACTCGAAGACCACCACCGATGGGCCGCGGACATCGAGGAGACGCAGGGCGCTGCGCTCAACTTCCCCCTGCTCGCCGATCCCGAGCGCAAGGTCGCGGCGCTGTACGACATGATTCACCCCAACGCGAGCGACACGCTCACGGTGCGCAGCGTGTTCGTGATCGGGCCCGACAAGAAGGTCAAGCTCAGCATCACCTACCCTGCCAGCACGGGCCGCAACTTCGACGAGATCCTGCGAGTGATCGACTCGCTCCAGCTCACCGCCAACCACAGCGTGGCGACCCCCGTCGACTGGAAGGACGGCGACGACGTGATCATCGTGCCGAGCCTCTCCGACGCCGACGCCGACCAGAAGTTTCCCAAAGGGTACAAGCGCATCAAGCCGTACCTGCGCGTCACACCCCAGCCCAACAAGCCCTGAGCGGGTCCGCTCAGGGGGCGTTCCCCAGTCGTCGTCGCGGTGCATCACGCCCCTCGCTCACGCTCGCAAGTGGAGGTCGCGACGATCACCGCGACAAGCGACCCGTCTGGTTTCACCCCTCGATATCGTTTGGGCGCCCTTCCGACGGACGAGCGCCAACGCGCCCAGGAGACTTTGCTGGCTTGTTGAGGGCGTGCGCAGTAAGAGCCTGCTCGCATGCTGGTCTCCGAAGCAGAAGCCATCATCGGCCCCAAGCTGAGCGCAGCGCTGGCCGGGCGTGGCTACACGGCGCTCACCGACGTCCAGTCCGCCATCCTCGATGCGGAGCTGGCTGCGCACGATCTGCGCATCAGCTCCAAGACCGGCTCGGGCAAAACCGTCGCGCTCGGCCTGGTAGTGCGCGATCTCGTCAGCTCACGCCCCGAGGCGCCCGAGGTGCTGGTGATCACGCCCACGCGCGAGCTCGCCAAGCAGGTCGAGGAGGAGCTGCGCTGGCTGTTCGCGCCCACCGGTGCGACCACGGCCTCGGTCACCGGCGGCGCCAGCTACCGCGACGAGCTCCGTGCACTGGGCCAGAGACCCTCCATCGTCGTGGGCACCCCAGGGCGACTGCTCGACCACCTGAGCCGCGGCTCCTTGGTGGCGAGCGGCGTTCGCGCCGCCGTCCTCGACGAAGCCGATCGCATGTTGGATCTCGGCTTCCGCGACGACATCGAGACCATCCTGAACGGCTTGCCGGAGGGACGTCGCACGCACCTGGTCTCGGCCACCTACTCGCACGAGGTCCGCGCGCTGGCCGATCGCATTCAGCAGGAGCCGCGCTTCGTCGCCGGCACACCGCTGGGTGAGGCCAACCAAGACATCGAGCACGTGGTGCACCTCGTCCAGCAAGACGAGCGCCTGAGCGCGATCATCAACCTGCTCTTGGCCACGCCCGGCGCGCAGACACTCATCTTCGCCCGCACCCGCGCCGACGTGGCCGATCTGTGCGACGCGCTACGCGACGCCGGCTTCTTGGTGGCCATGCTCTCCGGCGAAATGGACCAGCCCGAGCGCAACCGCGCCCTCTCCGACTTCAAGCGCGGCCGCGTCGACGCTCTGGTCGCCACCGACGTCGCCGCGCGCGGCATCGACGTGTCGGACATCGCCCGCGTGATCCACGTCGAGGCCCCTGGCGACGTCGACGCCTACACGCACCGCAGCGGCCGCACTGGGCGCGCGGGGCGCAAGGGCACGAGCTCGGTCATCGCGACCCCGCAGAACCTCGGCAAAACCGAGCGGCTGCTCGCGCGAGCGCGCGTGCGGTTCCGCTTCGAGCCGGTGCCCACGCGCGAGCAGATCCTGGCGCTCCGAGGGGACCGCGTGGTCGATCTGTTGCTGGCCGATCCCAACCCCGAGGACCCGTCGCCTTTCGAGCCGGACGCCGCGCTGCTCACGCTCGCCCAACGCATCGCCGAGGCACCGCAGCTCGTCCGCGCAATCGGTCGCCTGTTGTCGCGGGCCAACGCCGCTGGACCCGCCGAGCCGCGCGACGTCACTCCGCTGGATCGACCGAAGAGGCTCCCCGCAGCCGCGCGCGAGGGCCGCTTGCCACGCGAGCGCTACGATCGTCCGGAACACCAAGACAGGCCCCCGCGCCAGGATCGACCGCAACACTTCGACCAGCCGGAGCGGCCCGAGCGCCCCCGCACGGTGCCCCGCCCCCCGCCCGGGAGCCAAAGCTTCGAGCTGTTTCGGGTCGCCTGGGGGCAAGCCCACGGCGCGGACGCACGCCGTCTGCTGGCCATGGCCTGTCGGCGTGGCGAGATCGAGAGCCGTGACATCGGCGCCATCCGCATCATGCGAACCCACTCGACGATCGAGGTCGATCGGCGTGTCGCTTCGCAGTTCGAGCACAAGACCCGCGACCCGGACCCACGCGACCCACGCGCCACCATCAAGCGGGCGCCGCTGCCCAGCTCCCCGGGCCACGCGGAGAGCCCGCTCGAGACGCGCGCGATCCCTGACCCTCGGCCCAGCGAGAAGGCCGCGGGGCGCGCAGTGCCGACCGCGAGGCCGAGCGAGCGGGCCCGCGCCATTCCGGCGGCCAAGCCGAGCGAGCGCCGCTCCGCTCCAGCCGCCAAACCGAGCGAGAAGGCGCGGCCCCCCATCGTCCACAAACACGCCGACAAGCCGGACCGGCAGCACTCGCCCTCGCGCGCGGCAGACAGGCCGCCCACTCGCTCGCATACGTCGGGAAAGCCCAAGTTCCCGCCCAAGCGCCGCCCTCCACGCTGAGACATGGCCGACTGCTCGGACGAGCAAGCGAGGATCTACCTCGAACGTGCCGCGGAGTACGACGAGCTCGTCCGCCACGAGGACGTGGATGGTCAGTTGCTCCGTGAGATCCAGCGCCACGCGCCGCTGCAGGGCGCACGGCTCGTCGACATCGGCGCGGGCACCGGGCGCATCTCGCGTTTGTTAGCGCCGCTGGTCGGCGAGCTCACATTGGTCGAGCGTGCGCCACCCATGCTGGCGCTGGCGCGACGTCACCTCGATCGGAGCGGCGTGCGCTACCGCGCCATCGAGGCCGACGCGCGGGCGCTGCCGCTCGCAGACGCCTCCGTCGACGTGGCCATTGCGGGCTGGGTGTTCGGTCACTTCCGCCACTGGATGCCCGACGGCTGGCGCGACGAGGTGGGCCGTGCGGTGGCGGAGATGGAACGCGTCACGGCGCGCGGAGGTTTCTCGATTCTGATCGAGACGCTCGGGACCGGCGTCGAGTCGCCGCGCGCGCATCCCGCGCTCGACGAGTACTTCGACCACTTGGAAGGACACCTCGGCTTCACGCGCTACGCCATCCGCACGGATTACTGTTTCCAGGACGTGGCGCACGCTGCGCGTGTGCTCGAGTCCTTCTTTGGGCCGGCGCTTGGCGCCCTCGTCCGGGCTCGAGGCTCTGCCCGCGTGCCCGAGTGCACGGCCGTGTTCGTGAAACCCGCCACGGCCCCGCGCTGATCCGCTCACTTGGGCATCATCACCGTGTCGATCACGTGGATGACGCCGTTGGTAGTGACGATGTCGGCTTTGACCACCTTGGCGCCGTCGACCTTCACGCCATCGCTCGCGTCGATGCTCAGCTCGCCGCCCTGGAGGGTCTTGGCCTTGGTGAGCTTCACCACCTCGTCGCTCTTCACCGTGCCGCTCACCACGTGATAGGTCAAAACCGCCACCAACTTCTCCTTGTTCTCGGGCTTGAGCAGGTCCTCGAGGGCCCCGGGCGGAAGCTTGGCGAACGCCTCGTCCGTGGGCGCGAACACCGTGTATGGGCCCGGCCCTTTGAGCGTCTCGACCAGACCAGCGGCCTTCACCGCGGCCACCAGCTTCTCGAACTGGCCGGCGCTCACCGCCGTGTCGACGATGTCCGCCTCGGCGGGAGCGGCCTTGGCCTCTGCACCGCTGTTGGCTTCTCCCCCGCCCCCAGACGATGCACAACCAGCGATCACGGGTAGAGCGACCAAGCCTACGACCAGCAACAGACGAGCGTTCATGAGAGTCTCCTTCGTCCTCGGACCCAGCCCGATGGACAATGTTTGTCCAATGTTTGGATGCGATCGATACGCCAGCAGTCGCTTGGGGTTTCCAAACATTTTCGATTTCACCGAGGGCTGGACGGCCCGGCAAGCTTGTGCAAAGATTAGACACATGCAGGAGTCGATTGTCTCCCCCGAGGTCGAGGTGTTCTTCGACGGTGAGTGCCCGCTCTGCATGCGCGAGATCCAGCTGCTTCGCAGGCTCGACCGTCGCGGCGCCATCCTCTTCACCGACATCGCGCGCGCAGGGTTCGACCCGAGTCCGCTGGGCCTCAGCTTCGCGGACCTGATGGATCGCATTCGTGGTCGGCTGCCAGATGGCAGCTTGATCGAGGGCGTCGAGGTGTTTCGTCGGTTGTACGCCGCGGTGGGCTTCCGCCGGCTCGCAGCCTTCACGCGGCTGCCCGCGATCTCCACGCTGCTGGAGGTTGCGTACTCGCTGTTCGCTCGGAACCGACTTCGGCTGACCGGGCGTTGCCAGGGCGACGTCTGCCGCACGGCGTGAGCGGTCAACCCGTCGCGGACAGAGCCTCGCTACCAGCCTGTTCGAGCGCGGCCGGAGCCGCGTTTGCGCTCTCGAGCGCAAGGTCGAGTCGCGCGATCCAGGAGAGGCCCGAGAGCCGGCCGATCTCCACCCCGTCCCGCACGATCAGGGTGGTGGGCGACTCACGGAAGCCGTACACGCTTCGCAACCCCGTCGCCTGCTCGAAGTCCACGAACACGATGCGCACGGATGGCCAACGGGATGCCAGCGCGTCGAGAGCGGCGCGAATGCCCTCCGACCAAGGGTCCGCGAAGCACACCAACGCGAGCCCAGGGCGCATCAGCACGCTGCGTGCGTAGCGCCGCTCATGTACCTCGATCGCGCAGGGCTCGGGGGTGTGACTCATGGTGGAGCGCCCGCAGGCCTGGCCGCCGCAGACGAAGGTGTACGGCGGAGCCCTCAGCGCGGTTTCAGCGCGCGTCCGATTTTTGTTCGCAGCCCAGGACCATGGGGATAACACCAGAGCGCGCGGCGTTTCCACGCGAGGCACATCCATGAACCCCCGAACCATCCTTCCAGGTCTGCTGGGCGCGCTCGCGAGCCTCCTCGGTGGGGTCTTCGCGGCCATTTCGACGCACGACTACGCTCGCCACTTGGACCGCCAGCTGCACGGCACCCACTGCTCGTTCATCCCCGGCGCCGGCGAGGCCAGCGGCGACAACCCATGCACCGCGGCCATGTACAGCCCCTACTCCGCGTTGCTCAAGGATCGCTTCTGGGGCGGGGTGCCCATCAGCCTCTTCGCCCTTGGCGCGTTCGGCTTCTTCTTCGCCGTCTCGCTGTACCTCATGCTTGCTCGCGAGCAAGCCTCGAAGCGCGCGCGCATCGGCTACTTCATCGCCACCTTCGGGCCCTTGGGCGCGTCGATCCTCATGTTCGCCATCTCGCTGATCAAGCTCGGCGATCTGTGCAAGCTCTGCGTCGGCATCTACGTGGCGAGCTTCGGCCTGTTCGGTTCCGGCATCTGGGCGCTCGTCACCAGCCGGCAGCCGTTCGGTCGCGTCGTCCCCCCCACCCCGCCGCCCCAGCCACCGCGCTCGGCAGATCCCGATCGCACCGCCGCCGACCCCGAGCCGTGGCACCAGAAGGACGGCCGCGGCGTGGCGCCCACCAAGATCGACGCCACGGCCAAGTCGCCGGGCACCGCGCCAGTGTCCACGCCGACCGGCAGCTGGGCCGCGCCCGTGGGGTTGTTGGCCGCGCTCGGCGTCGCGAGCGGCCTGCCCGCGGTGGTCTACGCCGCCTCATTGCCCGACTTCAGCAGCAAGATTGTCTCGTGCGGAAAGCTGGCGGTCAGCCCCGAGGGCAAAGCCGAGCTGGTGAAGATGACCACCCTCAACCCCAAGCAGCCTGCGCTCACGTTCGAGGACCCTTTGTGCCCGACGTGCAAGGCCTTCCACAAGCGCTTGGTCAGTGAGGGGATCTACGAGAACCTGGATCTCACCGTGGCGGTGTTCCCACTCGACAGCGAGTGCAACTGGATGCTGAAGCGGCCGATGCACCCGGGGGCATGCGTGCTTGCGCGCGCGGTGTTGTGCGGAGACAAGGACGGCAAGGCGCGCAACGTCCTGGAGTGGTCCTACGACAACCAAGAGGAGCTCGCTGCCGCCGGCAAGGCGGACGTCGCCGACCTGCGCGCCAGGGTGAAGAAGAAGTTCCCGGAGCTCGACGCCTGCATCGACACGAAAGAGACCAAGGATCGCTTGGACAAGATCTTGCGCTTCGCCGTGGACAACAAAGTGCGCGTGTCGACGCCGCAGCTGTTCTTGGGCGAGACGCGTGTGTGCGACGAGGACACCGACATGGGGCTGAGCTACACGCTGCGGCGCCTCGCGCCGGGGGTGAAGAAGTGAAGCCGCCCTTGGCGATCGCGGCGCTCGCCGGCGTCGCGCTGGTCGGTGGCTCGTCCATCTACGTCGAGCAAGAGGTGTCTCAGGCCAAGAAGCGGCTCGAGAGTCCTGAGAAAGAGCCCCCGCCGGAGGCGGCCGTCGCCGTCGCGGATCACACCGAGGCCGAGTACTGCAAGCCTGAGTTCAAGAAGGTGCTCGCGCGGGTGGTCGACGCCTGTGGGCTCTCGGGCCAGGATGCCAGGCGCGGCTGCGAGCCAGTCGACGTCCGCTCCTTCTCGAGCATCAGCGACGAAGACTTCAACGCCCTGTTCGAGCCGCTGGTCGAGCGCGGCGGCATCGTCCTGTTCGACGACAACTCGGACGTGCTGGACGACGGCGCCAAGAAGCTGATCGAAGAGAAGTGGAACGAGCGCAAAGGCGCGCGCTACTTCTTCATCGTGTCGCGGGCCTCCAAGACTGGCGCCGCGGGCTACAACGAGCAACTCTCGCAGCGCCGCGCGAACAGCGTGTTCTTCCACTTGGAGAGCGTGGCCAAGGACGAGCCGCTCGACAAGATGGTGGGCATGCTCTGGTTGGGCAGCCAGTACGCGCAGCTCTCGCAAGATTATTGCGGTTCGTGGCAGCTCTCGCGTCCAGCCGTCGAGCCGCCCAAGAAGGGCGTGCCCCAGAAGCCTGCACCCAAGGGCGCGCGCGTGTGCAACGCGGAAGCGATCAACCGCAGCTCGTTCATCTCCTGGGTGGACTGCCGGCTCTGACACATGACCACCCGCAGGGGGCTCCTGATCTCCACCGCGCTGGGCTGGGCGGCGGGGCAGCTCGGTCCCGGACCGAGGCCGCTCGATGGCGCGCGTCTGGGTGCCTCTCACGCGCGCGGCCACCTGCTGCGCGATGGCGGTTGGGCGGCGCCGTCGGGCGTGAGCCACGACGTCGACGTGGTCATCGTGGGCGGCGGCGTGAGTGGCTTGTCCGCGGCGTGGCGACTGGCGCCGCTGGGGCTGTCGGTCTTGGTGCTGGAGCTCGAGCCCACACTGGGCGGAACGAGCAGCTGGGGCGAAGACGGCGTCGTGCCCCATCCCTGGGGCGCGCACTACCTGCCAGCGCCCAACTTGGAGGCCAAGCCCACGCTGCGCCTGCTCGAACGCATGGGCACGATCACGAGCTGGGATGCAGCTGGACGGCCCGTCTTCGACCGGCGAGCACTTTGCCACGCACCGGAAGACCGCGTGTTCTACCGCGGCGCTTGGCACCACGGGCTCGTGCCCACGGCAGCGCTCGAGCGTCACGAGCTGGAGGAGGTGGAGCGCTTCACGGACACGGTCGAGTCCATGAGCGCCGTGGTCGACGGAGACCGCCATCGCTTCCAGATCCCGATCTCGCTCTCGTCGACGGCGCCCGACGCGCTCGCGCTCGACGAGCTCAGCATGGCCGATTGGCTCACGCGCGAGGGCTTCCAGACCGAGTTCCTGCGCTGGTTCGTGCGCTACGCCACGCAGGATGATTTCGGCGCCGACCCCGACGACGTGTCGGCGTGGGCTGGCCTGCACTATTTCGCCGCACGGCGGCTCAAGACGGACCAACTGCAAGGCAGCCACTACCTGGTCTGGCCCGAAGGCAACGGCCGCCTGGTCAAGGCGCTGCTGGATCAGGCAAAGCCGAGCACGCAGAGCGGTGCGCTGGCGCTCGCGGTGCGCCGCGATCAGGGCCGCACCCTGGTCGACTGGATGGACGCTACCAGCGGGCGCGTCGCGACGGTGCGCGCGCGCGGTGCAGTGCTTGCGGCGCCGAGCTTCATCGCGCGACGCCTGTTCGCGCACGGCAGCTACCCCGAGCGCAAGAGCTCCCCTTGGCTCGTGGCCAACCTGCACGTCGAGCGCGACCGGCTCGAGCCGGACCACCCGTGGGACTCGGTCATCTACGGCAGCGCCGGCCTCGGCTACGTGGACGCCTCTCACCAGCTGACGCCGCCCCAGAAGCGCACGGTGCTCACCTACTTCCGCGCGTTCGGTCGCCCCGATGTTTCGGCGGCGCGCCGCGACTTGGAGCAGCGCCCGTGGGAGTCGCTCGCCCAAGACGTGCTCGACGATCTCGCGCCGGCCCATCCCTTCCTGCGCGAGCGCGTGGAGCGCATGGACTTCGTGGTCTGGGGGCACGCCATGCCCCGACCCACGGTGGGCTTCTTGCGTCGCGGGCAGCCTGCGTTGGTGTCGCTCGCACCGGGGGTGGTCTGGGGCCACGTCGACCAAGCCGGCATCGCGTTGTTCGAGGAGGCGCAGTGGGCGGGCGTGCGCGCAGCCGAGCGCTTGCTCCCCGACCTCGGCCTGCCGCTCTCCGAGAGCTGGCTCGGCTGACCCGCCCTCGTCAGCTCACCGGCTGAGCTCGACCACCACGCTCTCCTGCGGCATGTCGCCGCTCACGGTGCCGCCTGCGAGCTGGACCGAGCCGAGCAGCGTCGCAGCGAGCCAGACGCGGTCCTCGCTCGCGGTGATGGCGCTGGGCAAGAAGAAGTCGAAGCCAGGGTTCTCGAGCTCGACTTCCTGCACCCACACCTCACGCCCGGTGCTGATGTCGAGCTTGACGACGAACCCGGTCTTGCCGGGAGATGCCACGACACAATCGGGGTTGCCCACATCACCCGGCGCGCTGCAACCGAGCACGTACACCGCGCCACAATCCCGCTCGCCGAGCGCGACCAGATCGATCACCGTGTTGAACCCCGCGCGCGAGAAGCTGGGTTCGACGTCGGCGCTCGGGTAGGTCCAGAGCACGTCCTCGGTCGCAGTGTCGAGCGCCATCACGAAGGCATCGTCCGTCGTCGCCTCCGGCAGCGTGGCGCCGAGCATGGACAACACCCCGGTGTAACGCCCACCGAGGAGCAGCACGTGATCGCTCAGGGACATGGCGCTCACGCCAGACGAGGTCGTCGGGAACTCGGCCAAAAAGCTCGGGGGTCCGCTGGTGGCGAGCTTGCCCACGAAGGCCCCTTGCACGTCACAGAAGTACTGGTCGCAGGAGCCTCCACCGAACCACACCGTGCCATCGTCGTCGGTAGCGACGGCGGCTTCGGTGCGTCGCTCGGTGTAGATGGGCTGGTAGTGATCGTCGAGCAAGAAGGTCTCGTCCGCGCTGCTCTCGGTCGACCGTTGGATGAAGAACTTGTTGTAGATGCCCGCATCGGGGCCGTCGAAGACGGAGTCCGACGCCACGCCGATGCTGCCCAAGTACGGCGAGCTCCCGTCGACGTCCAAGCCGATGCCATCGGAGGGCGCGTCTGGGGCCGCTCCGGGAGCGGAGGCCCCCGCGAACGACGGCCCCACCGAACCAGGCGCGACCAGCGCGAAGAAAGGGTGCCCCACGTAGTAGTAGTTGCCAGATCCGAGGATGGTCAGCGGGGTCGACCCGCAGTTGCTCGCCCCCGAGTCGGTCAGCGACCACGTACCGGGGCTCTCGAAGTCGAAGCCCAGCGAGCCGCCGACCACCTGCCTGAGCTCGTCGCCGAACAGCGTCATCCGCCCGGACACGCCCTCGATCAGCTCCGCGCAGGGCTGGGCAGAGAAGCGGAGCGCAGGGTCGCCCACGTCCGGCACAGCGAGCAGAAACAGCGCGACGGAGTAGTCGAAAGCGGTGGGGAAATGCCCGGCCAGCCCACCCGACGTGCTGCCGTAGACGTACAACGTGTTGGTCGCCTCGCCGCGCGCGAGCCCGCTGGTGCGGATGCGCGTGAAGTCGGGGTTGTCGGGGCTGGCCTTGATCGCCACCTTGTTGAAGCCGGGGGTGGAGGCGAAAGCGTCGCAGATGGGCGGCGGCTCGCTACCGCCGGCCCCTCCCTCCCCGCCGTTGCCCCCCGCGTTCTGGCCGCCCTCCAGGATGGGGAAGCTCAGCACGAACGTGCAGCCACCGGCGAACGCGTGCAGCCCGAGCCCTGTGGCAGTGGTGAACGCCGACCAGCGAAGCCAAGGAGCCATTCGTCGTCATGATAGCCGACGACGCGCCGCGAACGCAGGGCGAACCAAACGCGGCCGGCTTGCTTACTCGACGCGGGCCAACGCCACGGTCACGTTGTCTTGCCCACCCGCGTCGTTCGCCCGCTGGATCAGCTCCGCGACCGCGCGCTCGAGCGCAGCCTCTCCGGGCTCGAGCTCGCACAACACGTCGAAGATCTCGGGGTCGGTCACCTCGACGGTGAGCCCGTCCGAGCACAGAAGAATCAGATCGCCCTGCTCGACTCCGTGGCGCGAGACGTCGATCTGCACGTCTTCGCGGATCCCCAACGCACGCGTGATCACGTTGGGAGGCAGCTGCGCGATCTCGTCCTCGGTCATCCAAGGCGCGACGTGCACGGCGTCACTCACCAGCGAGTGATCGCGCGTGAGCTGGTCGATGCGGCCCTTGCGCACGCGGTAACAGCGGCTGTCGCCCACGTTGGCCACCGCCACCTCCGACGCCTCGGGCGCGAACATCGCGGCGACGCAGGTGGTGCCCATACCGAAGTCCGCCAGCGTCTTCAGCGAGCGATCGAAGATGCGCCGATTCGCCAGGCGCATGCCCGTCACCAGGTAGTTCTCCTCGTCCGAGCGCGCGTCGTCGTAGGGGAACGGCCAGGTCGCATCGGGGCGGACGGTGACGATGAAGAAGTCGTTCAGCGTGCTCACAGCCAACTGGCTGGCCACCTGGCCAGACTTGTGGCCCCCCAAGCCGTCGGCGACCACCAAGAAGTTGTAGTCGCGCAGGATCAGGAACGCGTCTTCGTTGACGTCGCGATGGCGTCCGATGTCCGTGCCGCCGGCCAGGCTGATCCTCACGTCGCTGCGCGCCTTTCCTGGCGACGAACACAGCGAGCCACCGATGACATGGCCGGAGGAAACATTCTCCCGTGCCGGAGGGCAAGCCCAATTCAACCGGCTTGCCGGTTGCTCAAAGAGCAAGATTCTCCCGTGCCCCTCTGAACAAACTGCGCCGAAGGCCGCCGACTCGTGCCGACTGGCACGGGAGATTTCTGGAGCACAGTGGGTTTCCGACGTTCGCGTCCGAGCGGCTCAGCGACTCTGGGGCCACGCCTCACGCATGCGCGACGCCGCACGCGACAGGCGGGCCTCCGTCTCGGCGGCGAAGCCCAACCGAACCGCGCGCGCCACGCGGCCGTCGAAGGTGAACCGTTTGGCCGTCTGAAAAATGACGCCACGCTCCGCGCAGGCGCGCGCCCACGACTCCACGTCGCAGTCGTGTACACGTGCCCAGATCGCCATGCCACCCCGAGGCGTCGCGAAGCTGATTCGCTCTCCCAGCTCGCGCTCGAGCGCAGCGGTGAGCACCTCGCGACGCGCGCAGTACACGCGGCGCATGCGACGCGCGTGACGGGACAGCTCACCGTCCTCGAGCAGGTGGGCCAGCGCTCGCTCCATCAAACGGTCGCCCTGCCGATCGACCAGCGTGCGCAGCAAGGTGATGCGTTCGAGCACCGGCCGCGGCGCCACCAGAAAGCCGGTTCGAAGCGCTGGCGCGAGGATCTTGGAGAGTGTGCCAAAGTAGACCACCTGCCCGCTGTGATCGCGACTCGCCAGCGGGAGCACGGGGCGCCCGTCGTAGTGGAACTCGTGATCGTAGTCGTCCTCGAACACCACCCATCGCCGCTGGCGAGCCAGGTCGAGCAGTGCCGCTCGGCGCGGCTCCGAGAGCAGCACGGTCGTCGGGTACTGGTGGTGGGGGGTGAGATAGACGCCTCGCACGGCTCGTCCGCGCGCCCGCTCGTCCAGGGCGTCCACGCGGAGCCCGCCCGCGTCGAGTGGCACTGGCAAAAGCTCCGCACCCGCGGCCGCCAGCGCCTCCCACGCGGGTCGGTAGCCGAGCTGCTCGACCAGCACGACGTCGCCGGGCTGGAGCAACACGCGCGCGGCGAGGTAGAGCGCCATCTGGCTGCCGCGCGTGACGACGACGTCGTCGGCGCCGATCGCCAACCCGCGCGAGCTGCCGAGCGTGCCCGCGATGGCTTGCCGTAGGCGCTCGTCGCCGCGCGCATCTCCGTACCCGCACAGCTCGGGTGCGGACTTGCCGCAAACGACCCTGCGGTAGGCGCGGCTGAGCTCACGGCGAGGCAACAGCGACAGGTCTGGCAGCCCGCCGAGCAACGCGATCGCGCCTGCAGGCACTACCACCGGCGGCAACGCTGGAGCGAGCTCGCCCGGCCGCGCCATCTGCCGCGGCAGATCGAAGCCCAGCCGTGATGGTGCTCGTGCAAGCGTGTTGGGCAGAGCGGGCCCTTTCGGCAGCGTGCGCGAGATACGCGTCTCCCGCGCGGCGCTCGACTCGATCAGCCCCTGGGCCGAGAGCTCGCGGTACGCGGCAAGCACTGTGTTGCGGTGCACACCCAAACTTTCTGCCAACGTTCGCGAGCCGGGCAACACGTCGCCCGGCCGCAAACGCCCCCGCAACACATCGCGAGCGACGGCGCGGCTGATGCGCAAGAACAGCGGCTCGGTCGTGTCCGGCAGATCCAGCGGGAGCTCGACCACGGGCGTGAGCCTAACATCGACTGGTCTGCTCGATTTGTACAAACTGGATCTTTTTCTCAGACCATAACGGCTGCACGACAGATCCCATGCGTCGCCCCATGTTTCGCCTCGCCGACTCGCTGGCCCGGTCCATCTTCGCGCGTGCCCACCACGTCACGCTCAGCTCGACCGACGAGCGCGGTGAGCCCCTGCAGAAGACGCTGCATGCGGTGGTGGAGGATGATCACCTCCTGTTCCACGCCGCGCCGGTGGGCGAAAAGACGCTCGCGCTGGGCCGGCGAGCCGTGCTCGGCGCAGTCGAGGTCGTGGCGCAGATCCCGAGCTATTTCCTGGACGCCGAACGCGCGTGCCCGGCGACCACGCTGTACCGCAGCGCGCAGGCCCACGGCGAGCTGCGTGCGGTCGACGAGCCCGAGCTCAAGGCGCGCGCGCTGTCTGCCTTGATGCACAAGTTTCAACCCGAAGGCGGCCATCGCCCGATCGCCGCCGAACACCCGCTCTACAAGAAGGTGCTGGCCGGTCTGCTGGTCGCAGGCGTGCGGCTCGACCACGTCGACGGCAAAGCCAAGCTGATGCAGCACAAGAGCGCGGCCGACCGCGCCAAGGTCACGCGCGCCTTGTGGGATCGCGGCGCTCCCGGCGACGTGCAGGCGATCGAGGCCATCCGCGAGGCCAACCCGGACGACCCGCTAGCTGCGCCGCTCGCGGGCCCAGATCGCGGCCGCTTCGTGGTCGCCCCGCTGCGTGCACACGCGGAGGCCGTGGCGTCGATGTTGGCTTCCGCGTACTGGAACGACCTCTTCCACCACGACGAGCTGGTCCGCGCGCACCTGTCCGCCCGCGCGTGGGTCGTCTTGCTCGACCGAGATGGCCAGGTGGTCGCGAGCGCGCGCGCCATCGGTGACGGCGTCAAACACAGCTGGCTGTACGACGTGATCGTGCGCGATGATCAGAGGCGCCGCGGCCTCGGGCTCGCGACGGTAAAGCTCCTGTTGGACCACCCAGCGGTGCGGGCCAGCCGCTTCGTCCACTTGGGAACTCGGGACGCGCAAGCGCTCTACCAGCGGCTCGGCTTCGTCCCGAGCGCCGATATCGTGCGCCCGTACACCTCCACGGCCATGACCCTCGACCGCGGGAGCGCGGACTCGTCTACCATCCGCGCCGCGTGCGTCCCGCCCTCCTCGTTGCGTGCTGGCTGAGCTGCTCCTTCGCGGCAGAGGCACGCGCGCAAGCAGCCGCGCACAAGACCAGCTCGCTGAGCTGGGCGCGGCTCGACGGCGCGGAGACGTGCACGGGCACGGTCGAGATCGCCAAGCGGGTCGAGGCCGTCTTGGGCCGCTCCGCGATCGTGCCTGCCTCCACGGCCGAACTGTCGATCGAGGGCCGCGTGGAGCGCACGCTCGACGGTCGCTTCCGAGCGACCATCGTGCTCGCCAAGAGCAGCGGCGAGATCCTGGGGCGGCGCGAGCTCGAGACCCACGGCGAGGTGTGCGCGGAGCTCGACGAGCCGGCCAGCTTGGCCGTCGCCCTGATGATCGACCCGGACGCGCTGTCACGAGCGCCGAAGCCAGCCGATCCCCCCCCCGACGTCGTCCCGCCCCCGAGCCAGCCGCTTCCTCCGCCGCCAGCCCTCCTGCCCGAGGAGACACCGCTGCGCTTCGAGGGCTACCTCGGAGGGTACGCTGCGCTCGGCCTCGCGCCGATCGGCGGCGGCCTGATCGCAGGCGTGGTGTTCGACCCGAAGTTCCTGGGCGCCTTCGAGGGCAACGTCACGCTCGCCGAGAGCACCCTCAACGCCAGCGAGACCGCGCGCGTGGAGTTCTGGCACTTCGAGGCCAGCGCCTACTACTGCCCGCTCGCCGGACACGTCGGCCTGTTCCAAGGTGCGTTGTGCGCGGGCGGCCAGGCCGGGTTCATGGCCACCAGCGGAAGCGGCTTCCTCGAGGACGTCGAGCGCGTTCGTCCGCTGCTGAACGGAGCGGCGCGTGGTCGTATCGGCGTCTGGCCATTCCCGTTCTCGTTCACCGCAGGCGCCACGCTGAGCGTGCCGATCGTGCGCGACGCCTACCTCTACCGGCGAGGGGGAGAGGAGCTCGAGCTGTTCGCTGCAGCGCCCGTGCAAGGCGCGTTCGATCTGTCCGTGGGCTTCAAGTTTCCCGAGGACAAGCCCGCGCCCAAGTCTGAGCCGGGGCCGGCGCCTGCGTTGGGGACTTCGTCGCCCCCGCCCTGATACGCTCGCGCGCCCATGGACCCGAAGCGAAAGTTGCTTGGCATGTTGGCGCGCATTTTCTCGGACGGCGTCGTGCACGAGGAGGAGCGCGCGGAGCTGCTCGACTTCCTCGCGTCGGGCGCGCTCGCGGCGAACGAGCGCCTCGAGGTCGTGCAGAGCTTCATCGCCACCACTTGGAAGGGCACGACGGCCGACGGCAAGGTCAGCGATCCGGAGAAGAAGCGCCTGCGCGAGATCGTGCGGGTGCTCATGCTCGACCCAGCAACGCTGCCACCAGACTGGGCCAAGCTCTTGCGGGACGACTGAGGTTCACGCCGAGCGACGGCGACGGCGAGCCAGCGCCCACGCGCTGAGGGCCAGCACGGTGAGCCCAGACTCGCCCGCCAGGGAAGACCGCTCGCCCATGGCGCAGCCACCACCGGAGGCCTCGCTGTTGCCCTTGCTGTTCGGGCCGAAATCGAACCACCAACCGTCATCGTCACCTCCGCCGTCGTCGCACTCTTGCGGTGGAGGCGTGGGCGGACACTGCGGCTCCGTGCCAACGGTGTTGGTTACGTCCAACCAGCGCTCGATCGGTGTTTGCGAGCTCGCGGCGCGCAGCACCAGGTCCGTCGTGAGCGCATCGGACGGGAGCTCGGCGCTCAGGCGATTCACCCACATCGTCTGGATGCCGTAGGTGAGGACGTCCAGATCCGCCTGCGCATTCTCGACTGCGTTCGTTCCGTCCTCATCCGCGTACCCACTGCCGACGGGATCGTAGGAGGCCAGATCCGTCAGCTGCCAGAACGCACCGTCGTAGAGGGGCTCGGCCGCGTCGGCGAGCCAACCGAAGCCGTTCGTGGTGGCGAAACCGGCCGCCTTGAGATCGCCATAGTTGCTGCGCGAGCTGTCCCAGTCCCAGACCAGATCGCTAGGGTCGATGATGAAGCTCGGGAAGTTCTGCGGCTCGTAGCGGCCGTCCGAGACCACCCACAGGCTGAGGCTCGTGACCGCGCCAGTGCCCGCGACAACCATGCGCAATGGCAGCACCGGACCACCCCCGGGTGTCGTCACCCGCACTGGCCTCATCGCGCTCACTCCTTGCCCTGGGGCCAGTCTCAGCGCCAAGAAGTCCATGCCGTCGGCGACGTACTGGTCGATCACGGGCTGCACGGCCGGCGGGATGTTGTAGCCGTTGTCGCTGAGCCAAGTGTTGAGCGCGTCCGGATCGCTGGCCGAGAGCTGCACCGTGGCGTAGGGGCCGACCACCTCCTCGGCGATGATCTCCACGCCCCCGCCGCTCGCGCCGCCACCACCGCCGGCGCCGTTGGCGAAGCCATCACTGTCACAGAACACCGGCTGTGGGCAGTTGATCTGCGGCGAGTTGATGGTGACCGCCGTCATCTGCTCCAGCATCGAGAACATCGCGTCGGACGAGAGGCCCACCTCGACCTGCCCGCGGATGGGCAACACCCACGCGAAGTCCTCTGGAGCGCCGCTGTACTGGATCTGGTCGTACAGCGTGGTCTGGTCCATCGACACGCTCAGGATCATGCGATGGCCAGTGACCTGTGTGTTCTCCGACTCCGCGATGAAGCAGCCGCCACACGCGTGGGCGTCGTGAGCATGGACCGCGATCGCGGCCAGCACGGGTGCGGCCACCAACAGACTGATCGATCGACGCATGGGTCCTCCTCGCCAACAGCCATGGGTTGGCTCACTCGAGCCAAGCTCACGGGGTCAATGCACGGCGCGCGCCAACCGAGTCGACCGGCCGGCTTCCCGGTGGAACCAGAGCCCATTCTTCGCCGGATCGCCCGCACAGGCCGGCGAGTGGCTCAGCTTGGCACTCAGAACCCCAGCTTCTTGGCCAGGTCCTCGTAGCCCAACGCGACCACTGGCAAGAGCACCAGCTCGTAGCCGTTCACGCTCTCCAATCGCAGCCGCGCTCCCCCCGGCAGTGACTCGAACGTGTAGCGGGTCACCATCGGGTGGCGGTCAGGCCCGTGCTTGTCGTCCGGGAAGAACGACACCAGATGCGCGTCGTCGCCGTAGAACTTCTTGGCCGTCTGCCACGCCGTGCGCTTGGCCAGGCCCTCCGTGCCGGCGGCGAGCTCGTTGCGCGCGTGGCTCAGCGCCGCGGGCGCCCCGAACGCAACCACGAACACGTCCTTCTGCACGTACAGCTCGGCGTCGACGAACGTCTCGAGCAGCGACTTGTCCACCCGAAAGCCACCGGGAACGACTGGCAAGACCTGCCCCGTGTCCTGATCCAACAGGGCCTTCAGCTTCGTCATCGAGCGCCCCGCGGCAGCCGGATCTTTGAGCGCGATCATCAACAGCCCCGCGCGCCGCGTATCGAAGCCGCCATGCGCCGCGAAAGGCTTGTCGCTCGGCTGCGCCGGATCCTCCACGACCGCGATCACCGCGCTGTCTCCCACGACCTTGTCGAGCGCCGCAAGGTCGAGCCCAATCAGCTCGCGCAGATCCGTCTCGAACGTCTTGAGATCCTGCTCCGAAGCGAGCGGCGTCACCAGCGCGCGCACGACGTCTCCAAGCTTTGTCTTGGGTGCGCGCTTGATTGACATCGAGATCAGCGCCCCGGTCGAGCTCGGCAGTCGATCCGCGAGCCCGTGCGCCACCGGCAACAGCATCCCTCCGAGATCGGGGATCTTCTCCCCCATCCAGCTCGACTCGATCGACGCGCGGAGTCCCTTGCCGGGCTCGGCTTGGTAGTGGCCCTTGAGCTCCGAGCCTGGTCCCAGAAGACCTCCGAACAAGGCGGCGAGGTCGGCGTGTCCGACGAGCTTGCCCGCCTCGTTCGGATCACGAGTCACGACCATCGTGTGGGCGGGCTTGTCCCCGCGCAGCGTCGCGATCATCAGCTCTAGGTGCGCCGCGCTCGTCGCGATCAGGGCGCGGCCCGAGCCCACTTTTCGCGCCACGAACAGGCCGCGCCCGCCGTAGCGCTGCCAATCGCCACTCTTGGCTTCACGCTTGAATGCACCACTCTCGAGCACGCCGTCGAACGCCGACGGCTCGTCCAAGTCCGAGAGCGCGCCCCACCCCCCTCGCGGCAAGCCGAACGCCAGGCTCGGTCCGAGCGCTCCAAACAAAGCCGTCGCGTTCTCGCGCGTCAGGCCCATCCGTGCGAGCACGGGCTCGAGCACGCCGTCCACGAGCTTGCCGAAGCCTGCCAGCTGATGCGACGGCAGGAGCGCCCCCCAATGTTTGGTCGGCGGCAGGTCCAACACGAAGGTCGCGCCGGCGGGCACGCCTCGGGAGAGGGGGATCGGATCGGCCGAGCGCGCGGCAGGCGCGACGCGCTCCGGCAGGGCGGAGCTGGCATCGCCGCTCGCGTCGGACGACACTTGCTCACGCGTGTCCTTGCCGCACGCCGAAGCACCGACAAGACACAGCAGCCCCGCGACGGCTCGCCACGATCCCACGGCTCTCGTTAGCACACCCAGCTTTCTGGACCGAACGGGAACACCAGCCCACACTCCAGCGTAGGAAGCCTCCATGTCTCGCCTCTGGGCCGTCATCACCGCGATCTCGCTCGCGCTCTGCTTCAGCCTGCACGCGGACGCGGCCCCCCCCCGGAGCGGAGGCGTGAAGAGCACGCGCGTGACGCGCGCAGCGGAGAAGGCGCGCACGCGGCTGGCGCAGCCGCTTTCGAGCAAGGGCCTCGAGTTCGGCGCGCCGATCCTCGTCCGCGCGTTCAAGGAAGAGGCCAAGCTCGAGCTGTGGCTCGAGAAGGGCGAGCGATACGTGCTGCTCAAGAGCTACGACATCTGCGCCGCCTCCGGCGAGCTGGGCCCCAAACAGAAAGTCGGCGACGAGCAGGTGCCGGAGGGCTTCTACGCCGTGCCGGCCGGCGCCATGAACCCGGCCAGCCAATACCACCTGTCGTTCAACGTCGGCTACCCCAACGCGCTCGACAAGGCGCTCGGTCGCACCGGCAGCTTGATCATGATCCACGGCGACTGCGTGTCGGTCGGCTGTTTGGCCATGACCGACGACGGCATCGAGGAAATCTATTCGCTCGCGGACGCCGCGCATCGAGCCGGTCAGGAGGCGTTCCAAGTGCAGATCTTCCCGTTCAGGATGACGCCCGAGAACATGAAGCGCCACGCCAAGTCCAAGTGGATCAAGAGCTGGCAGGACCTGAAGGTGGGCTACGACCACTTCGAGACGAAACGCGTGCCCCCCAAGGTCGGCGTCAAGGACAAGCGCTACACCTTCGGCGAGTGAGTCCCCGGGCGGCTCGACTCAAGCGCTCGCCGCGCGCTGCAGCGTGGCTTCGAGCTCCGCGCGCGTGTACGGCTTGGCGAGCAGCAGAGGCTGCAGTCGGTCAATCTCCACGGTGACCTCGGCGGGCAACTCCCCGCCCGTCATGAGCACGAAGCGACGTGGGTCGAAGCCACCCGCCATCGCGCGGCGGAGGATCTCGTCGCCTCGCAGCTCCGGCATGTTGAAGTCGCAGATCACCACATCGAAGGCGCGCGCCTCGAGCAGCGCGAGCGCCTCGCGCGGCGACGCCGAAGTGCACACCTCATGACGCGCCAGCAGGCGCTTGCAAGTGATCAAAATCGCAGGCTCGTCATCGAGCACCAGCACCCGCAAGCGATGGGCATCCGCCGCGACCGGACCGGGCTGCGCGACCGGTTGCGTCACCGGCGCAGGCAAGCGCGCCGCGCGGAGCGAGATGCGCAAGGTCGAGCTCGCGCCCTCACTGTCCGTCTCGACCGAGCCGCCCGCCGCGCCCAGCACGCGTCGCGCAGCCGCCACCGCCAGCGGTCGTGCTTCGAGCAAGCCGCCTCGGCTGGTCACTCGGATGACGCGCTGGTCCGCCTGCGAGTCCACGGCGACCTCGACCTTCGCCTCCGGCGAGCACGCACCCAGCGCCGCCGCCAAGCAGCGGGCCAACGCGTGCGCGTCCGCGACCGCCCACACCGGCACGGACGGGAGCGCCGCAGACACCTCGATGCCCAGCCGCTCGAACAGCGGCGTCACGTCGTGCAGCACGTCTCGACACACCTTCACCAGATCCGTCGGCTCGTGCTCCGGCGCCAGCTGGGCGCTCGCCGCCAGTGTACCGACATCCTTGACCAGATCGCGCAAGCGCTCAGCGCCGACACGCGCCAGCCCACCGCGCGACGGACCGCGCTCTTCGCCCAGTGCCTCGAGATCCGCCATGACGTACGCAAGCGTGTTGTTCGCCTCGTGCGCCAGCGAAGCCGAAAGCCACACCAAAGACTCCTTGTGGGCCACCTCGCTCTCTTCGAGCCGACGATCCGCCTCCTCTGCCTCCTGCTCTGCGCGCTTACGAGCGTGGTCGTACACCAACGTCAGCCCCAGGGAGGCCATCGTCAGCACGAACGCAGCCCCCGCCTTGGCCTGCTTCCAGGTCTCCGGCGCGAACTCGATGCGCGGGCCGAGCCCCAAACGGTCGAGCAGCGCGTAGCCCAGGATGACACCGCCTGCGAACATGCCCCAAGCGATGCCACCCACCCGCCCGGTCATGAACACCGCGACCAGCGGGACCAGCATCAGCGCGAACAGCGCGGGAGAGACTGCGCCGCCACTCCTGTGCACCGCGCCCACGATGGCGAGGCCGATGGCGCCCACGATCACGTGCGCGGTCGGCGTGAACGATCGCGAAAAACGCGGCAGGCCCAGCGAGAGGACGGCGAGCAACGCGCACAGCCCGATCAGCAGCGCTTGGCTGACCGGACCAGTCCGCAGCAACATGGGCACTCGCACCAGCGCGATCAGCGCGAACACCAGCGCCGTGCCCACGCCGACGCGCGCACGCATCACCAACAGCACGTCGGCGCGCTGGTGCTGAGGCAACAGCTCGCGCGCCCAGCGATCGATCGCCGAAAGCCACATCCTCTCGAATCGTGTCTCAGTTCGTGAAGGCTGGCCAGCCGCCAGCTCGAGGACTGAACGGAAAGCCGGTCCTGCCGAAGCCGTTCTCGACCATCCCCAGCTCCTCGCGCCCCGGGCCCGATCCCACCCAACGCGCCGCGGCGTCCGGCTTCCCCGGCCAACCCTCACGCGGACGCTCGACGCCTGCGTCGAGCCCGTAGCGATCCCACAACCAGGGCCCAGCCCCTTCCGCGGACGCGCCCATCGCCACGGTCAGCACCGCCCAGTGCTCCGCTTCCGCTGCGTCGCCGCGCCGCCGCGCAGCGCCGAACAGAGCCGTCGTCCCGACCACGCCGTCGAGCGCGATTTCGTGAATGAGCCCCTGGCCGAGCCAGCTCCAGGCGGTGTCGCGCGCCTGGAGCTTGGCCTCGCTCGCGAGCAGCTGGCGAGGCCCGAAGCTGCAGCGCTGCGAGCGAGTGGCTCGATCCGCCCACAGCTCGTGGCCGCTGGACACTGGCTTCATCGTCCCAGTCGGCAGCTTGGCAGCCTCAGCGACCACGTTGCTCTCGATCACGCGCAAGGACCCGGCGATCGAGAAGCTCACGCGGGTGCCCTTCACCTCCACCGGCTCGGTCGCGTCGTCGGTCTCGCGCTTGTGGAACGAGCCATCCATGCGCTGGCTCTGCCGCTGGAAGTAGCACGTCTGCGAGGCGCGCTGGTTCGACAGCTCGCGCAGCTCGCAGCGCGAGAGCTCGAGCTCGAAGCGCCCCAGCGTCGGCCCCCCTTTGGGCGCAACCCGCTGCTCGAGCGCCTCCGTCGCGCCCGCGGGGAGCGCGGCCAGACACTCCGCGGAGGCGCGCACCTCCAGCAGAACGCCGGGTCTCATAGCGTTGGCGAGCTCGCTCACGCGACTGCACGACGGTGCCTTGGAGTCCGCCAGACACTCGTGAAACAGCGCGGCGAGCGGCCAGCGCTCGCGCTCTGCCTGAGCAACGGATAGATGCGCCTTTCGCGCCGCCGACTCCAGCGCGTCGAGCTCCTCCGCGAACGGGCAGGCCAGGCCGCGCTCGCTCCACGCCGAGCACACATAGCGCCCGCGCCGAATCGCGAGGTCTGTCTTGCCTTGCTCCGCGAGCGCGATCGCCACGCGAAACGCGCCGGCGCCGAACGCCAGGACCTGCGCTTCCAGCTCGGGTGTCCAGTCAGCGGCGGGGCCGCCGTTCCGACGCGTCGCGGTTCGCTCGTGCTCCACCAGCGCGTCGAACGCTTGGGAGACGGACTTCTTGGCCACGCGGCCGGCAGCTTGCTGCACGCACAGGCGGGCCTGCTCGTCGCTATAGCTGTGCAAACACTCGTAGGCGCTCGACTTGAACACCGGCGGTTGGGGGCGCGCGCACCCCGCGAGGAACAAGAGCCACACGCACGTTGCCCAACTCCGGAAGCTCACCGGCTCACAACGTCACACAGCCGCAGACCTTACGCGCTGGATCAAGGCGATCATCGCCTTGCGCACCTCGTCTTGGGTCGTCACGGGCACCTCGAACGCCACGCGCCCGGCGCGCGGCCCCGAGGGGGTCACCGCCGCCAGCTCGAAGCCGTAGCGATCCACGGCCGTCAGCGTGGCGCTCGTCGCTTCTGCGATCCCGGCCAGCCCCTTCGCGTAGCCCAGCACTGCGTCCACATGGTCCTCGTTCATGTGGCTCAGGATGCCTTTCGCGACCGCCGCCAGCGGATCCGGCGAGGCCGTCCGGTAGTCGTCCGCCGTCACCCAGGACATGCGGCCAAAGCCTCCCACGTAGCGGAGCGCGCTGGGCTCCAGCCGGTAGAAGGCGAAGTCGCCGAAGTCGACGTAGTACGAGGCGCGCGGCTGCTGCGCGAGGAACGTTTCCCTCACCGCCGCTCTCTCTTCGTCCGGCACCTCTTTCGTAAGGCCGATCAAGGTCACGCGCCCGAGCGCCAATGGCTCCGCGTGCCCCTCGTTCGGCTCACTCACCAGCACCGACGTCCTCGGTTCCGCCTTCAGGTTGCCGGTGTGCTCCGCCAGCGTGGACAACAAGAACAGCGGACGCCCCTGCGCGTCGATCGCCAGCGTCACTAGGGAGCCGTAGGGAAACCCAGCAGGCTCGCGCGCGATGGTGCACAACGTGGCCGAGCGCGCGCTCAGCACCAGCGTGCGACAGCGCTCCGCGTGAGAAGGCGCACGCACCGCAAGCACCGCGCGCTCGTCGGCCGAGGCCGGTCGCTGATGGTCATTCGGCATGTGGCGTGTCCGCCAGGACCGGATCGAACACCTCTGCCAGCGTCGCCGCATCGATCGCGCGGTCCAGCCCGAGCTGCTCCGAGCTTCTCAGCCTTGCCCTCAGCCCTGCCCTCTGCCCTGCCATGGCCTCTATCTTGTATTCCTCGCGAATCAGCTCGACCAAGCGCATGCCGTAACCCTCCACAAGCTTGCTCAGTGTAGCGCGGAACGTCGGGCTCGCCGTGAAGTGGATGAGCGTGCCACACGCGCTCCGCAGCGATTCTGGCGGATCTCGTCACCCTGGGGCTGACGTCCGTCCGTGGTTGCGTGACGCCCGTCAGCTCTGCCACCCTCGCTCCTCCATGGAGATGCTCATCGCGGTGGGCGTGCTGGTCCTCGGCGTGGTGTGGAACGCCGCCGTGCGCGCGCGCACCGCGCGCCGGCTTCGCAAGGCCGAATCGCTGCGCGACGACCGAGCCTGCTGGGTGTGCGGCTCGGAAGATCTCCAGCGCCTCGCCGAGGGAGCCTATCGCTGCCGCAGCTGCGACGGCCTGCAGGGCTTCTTGGCCCACAAGCACCGCGACGCTGCCCGCGTCGCCGGCTATGCCAGGCTCACCCCTGGTACCCGGCTCGCGCTCGCGGCCGAACAACTCAGCGCTGCGCGGCTCGAGTCCATCGCCGTCGCCGGCGAGCTCGACCACGTGCTCGAGCTCTCTCACAACGACCGCGCCAACGTCGGCGACGGCGGGGAGCAGAAGCTCAGCCGCTTCGCCAACGCTCTGCTCGCCGTCACGCGCTTGGAGCAGAAGCTCGTCGAAGGCGCCCTGCTCCTCGCCAGCCCGGAGCAGATCGAGCGGCTGTCGGTCGACCTCGGCACCGCACGCGTGATCCTCGACCAGCTCGACGTGCGGGTCTTCTGGAACCTGGGGGACAACGTCGGATCCGCCAGCGGCTTCGGCGAGGGCCGCACCCACGCCGAGATCGAGCGCGCGCGAGAGCACGTCGCAGAGCTCGAGCGCACCCGAGAGCGCCTCGCCGGCAAGCTCGCGGCCGCCCAAGAGACCGCGCCCAAGGAGCGGTATCGCTGAGCGAGCAATTTCTGCTTTCATCCCAGCGTGCGCACCCGGTGCGCGAGACGGAGCGCGAGCATGGCCAAGCTCGAACGGGGAAAAGGTCGCCGCAAAGAGGTCATCGAAATCATCCAGCGCGGCGTCGTGCTCGAGCAGCGCCAGACCGCGGGCGACGATCGACGCCTGCCGGGATTTCGCCGCTGCCCGAGCGCCGCCGCCGCGAGCGCAGCGCTCGCGCACGAGGTGCAGAGCTTGCTGCGCGATGGCATGCGCCCCGCCGACGACGAGGCGCGGGCGCTGGCTGCAGCCAGCAAGCCTGCGCCAGACCCCAAGGCAGCCAGCTCCTTGCGCCGCGACCTCGGCCTCTACAATGAGGCGACCGGATTCGTCGTCACCTCGCGGCGAATGGCAGGCAAGTCGCTCGACGAGGGCTCGGCGGCCTGGAAGAAGGCCGTCGCCAAGGGCGATCTCTTGCCGATGTCGTTGGTCCAAGACGACCCCATCATCGTGCGCGTCGTGCTCGGCGATCCCCTCAGCCAGGACGAAGAAGCGGCCTGGATCGGCCGCGTCGATGCCCACCTCGACCTGCGTGACGGCAAGCTGTGCATCACCGGCGGCGCCGTCTTCAGCCAAGAGGAGTACGACGCTGACGATCCCCATCTCGAGCAGTATGTGGTCGAGCTCCCGGTCCCCAAGGGCCGATATCGCGCCGCACTCTTCACGCTCGCTCGGGGCATCAACGGCCCTGTTGCGCACGAGCGCGCAACGACCGACGACGAGCCGGTCGACTTCGTGCTCCACCTCACCCCGATCGACGCCGCCCCCAAGAGCGGTCTCAGCGCCCTCCCCGACGACGGCTGGTTCGACGGCGGCGCGAACGCGCGCACCTTGGAACGACCTTCGCCAGGGCTGCCCGCGGTCGACGTGTTGCGCCGGCTCGACCGCGAGGCGGGCGACTGGCTGTTCGTGCGCGAAGCATTCCCCGACCTGACCGGCCACAGCCTCGCACCGCTGCGCGGCGGTCCGTTGGACGTGGGCCCCGAAGCGCTCGTCCATGCGGCACGCCTGGCCTGGCTCGCTGCGCCGTACACCGTGATCGAGCTCCGCCTCCGAGCTGCCGAGGCTTCACCCTCGCTCGACGCAGCCTGGCTCGCGGGCGCCGTCGCCTTCCACCAAGACGGCGTGGTGCGCGTGCTCTTCAGCGCCGACGCGACCTTGCTCGAGCTGCTTCCGATGCTCGAGCGGCTCGGCCCCTGGATCGCCGGCCTGCCGGAAGGCAGCCTGCTCGACCTGTGTGCCGCAGCGCGCCACCCTGCGAACGACCAGCCCATCGACGCAGGTCGACTGTGGCTGCGCGGCACGCTCGTGGCGGGCCGCTGGCGCATCAGCGGCGCTCTGCCGCGCGTCGACCGGGCCACGCTCGAGCTGGGCTTGTCATTCGCCGCCGACTCCGCGAGAGGCGAAGGCCTCGACCAGGCGCGCGCCACGTTCCGCGAGCGCTTCGCCGAGGTGTGGCCCAGCGCCTCCTCCAGCGACACCACCGACGAGGGGGCTGACGGCTGGGACGACGACGCGGACGACGACGACGACGGGGGCTGGTCGTTTCAGAGGCCCATCGTCGGCGCCAAGATCTACACCTCGCCGTCGGGCCGCGTGTGGTCTCAAACCATGGCACTGCTTCTCAGCGAGCAGATCGACACCAAGACCAAAGAGATCGAGCGCGACCTGCGCCTCGCAGGTTATCGCCACGTCGGCGACCTGGTGTGCGACGCCTGCGACACCGTCGGCCTGCGTGGCTATGGGCGCCAAGAGGCCGACGCGTGGGCCGTCACCCGCGCCACCTCCCCCGACCAAGTCGAGCTCGAGATCGTCACGCGCTTCGGCGACGGCACTTCACTCCTCACCTCCGCCGCGGCCGACCGCCGCACGCCCCCATTGCCCCACCAGCTGCACCAACAGCTCCCTGGCGCGCCCCCTGCGGACTTGATCGCGCGCCACCACGAGCGCATCACGGAGCTCCGCGAGCCCCACGGCCAGCCGAGCGCGATCGCGCCCAAGCTCCAGCCCCTCGCCGAGCTGCTCGACGGCGTGCTTTTCCCCCCCAGCTGAAACGGCCCGCGCTACGCGCTTGCGCGCGGGACAAGCCGGATGAACGCTGCCCCTGCTCCGGTAAGGACACCGACGCCGAAGAACGGTATCGCTGAGCCGTGCTCCTCGCCGACACCTACCTGGTCCTGGACGTCCCCGAGCCGTTCGCCAGCGCGGTGATCGCCTTGCGCAGGCGCTTCCGGGACCCTTTCCGCGCAGCGCTCCCGGCAGAGGTCACCCTGATCGGCTCGAGCGGAGTCGGCGCGATCACAGCCGAGCAGCCCCTCGCCCCGCTGCTTCGCGCCGTGCACGACGCCGCCCGCGCCACAGCGCCCATCCCGGTCCACTTCGCCCCCCCGCACCGCTTCCCGGGCTCGGACGTGTTCGTCCTTCCCGTCCAACACCAGGGAGCTCTGGGCGAGCTCCACACACGGCTCGCCGGCGCTGGGCTACACGCCCGCCCCAGCCCGTGGCCATTCTTTCCCCATTGCACCTTGCGCTCGAGGTCTCCCATCGACCACGCCACGGCTCAAGAGCTGCTGTGCCAAGAGCTCCCCGGCACCTTCGTCCTGGACTCGCTCTCCGTCTTCACCACGCAGGGCCTGCCGCAGCTCGAGCTGGTGGAGCGCGTGCAGCTCGCGGGGTAGGCCCGCGCCAGCCGCTCGCGAGTGGCTTCTGCCTCCAGTCCGCCCGAAGGGCGGCCCAACGAAATCCTAGGGACGCCCGCTCTACCCCACCACCGGCAGCCGCGTCGCCTTCCGCTCGACCGCGGCCGCGCGCAGAGGTGGCGCGGCGGGCAGCTCGTCCGTGGTCCGCGCGCGGACGTACAGCACTCGCTCGAGCTGCTCCACCTCGAGCGCGGAGCCGTCCCACACGCCACAGCACAAGCGCTGCTCGCCGCCTGCGAGCTCGACCGGGGCAACGATCCGGCCCCCCCGGGCGAGCAGCTGGGCAAGCCCTTCCAGCGCAGCGATCGGCATGGCGAAGCCGGCCACCACGGCATGAAATGGGCCGCCACTCAGCTCGCGCAGCCGCTCGTGCTGCTCGGGATCGAGCGCGTCACCGCACACGATCGCGGCGTCCGGCACGAGCTCGCGCGCGCGTTGCGCGAGGACCGGGTCGAGCTCGACGCCGACGACCTTGCCCGCAGGGCCCACCAGCCGACAGAGCACGGCGCAGCCGTAGCCTGTGCCGCTGCCGAGATCGAGCACGCGCTGACCGGGCGCGATTTGCGCGAGCCCGAACGAGCGCAGGTAGGCGTGCGGCGCGCTGACGGTGGCGGCGCCGCTGGCGTCGAGCGCGAGGGCCTCGTCGCGCACGCTCTCGGCGACGGCATCGAGCGGCACGAACCGCTCGCGCGGCACCTCGATCAGGGCTTGCACGAGGGGGCTCTCCACCCACGCGGCTACGTCGGCGGGGCGATGAGGCAAATGGCTCAGCCAATCGGCGACGCTCGCGACGCGGAGCTCGCGGCACACCTGTGCAAGCGGGGTATCGCGCTCGCGCTGGCGCAGGGCGACGCTGCTCCTGCCGAGGTATCGGTGCCAAGCGTAGTAGCGACCCATGTAGTGAAGTCGGTGCTGGGCGCTGAGGTTCTGAATCTGCTCTTCGATGGCCAATCGGAAGTAGTCGCGCGCGGGGCCTGCGAGGCAGAAGTTGTCGCCAATGGCATGTAGCGTCGGCGCGATCAGCTCGTGGGTGAGCTCCGCACGGCGCGCGTAGTCGAGCTCGGCCGACGGGTCGACCCACTCGGCGAGGAACTCCTGGTCGCCGTCCTTCCACCATTCGGGGCGATGAAAGCGCGTGCCGAAGCGCGCTTCCCATTGTGATCGCTCGTCGTCGATGGGGGATCCGGGGTAGAGCCGGAAGGGGTCGACGGACAAGAAGCCAGTCGTGCCGTTGGGGTCTAGAAAGAGCTTCTTGAAGTAGGCCGCACTGACTCGTAGCGACGACTCCGTCTCTCCCGGGTGGCCGACGATGACGTTGGCGCCCCAAGGCACGTCGAGCTCACGAGCCCGCTGGGCCACGAACAACATGCGGTCCAGGTAGTCCTCCAGGCGCCCCGCCTTGCGGATGGTGGCGAGCTGAGCCGGGTCCCCCGACTCAAGGCCAAACCCCAAGGAGCAATTGGCTCGGCCAAAGAGCTCGAGGTCCTCGTCGTCGATCATGTCGACGCGCACGAGCAGCCAGAGCTTCTTGGCGGGTAACTTCTCCTCGGCCAGGCGGGTCAGGAACTCGCGGCGCCAGCGCTTGCGCATGCCGAACAGCGCGTCGGCGAAGTAGACGGTCATGCCTTCGAGCCCGAAATAGGCTCGCGCGCGGCGCACCTCGTCGAGCGCGCGCTCGACCGAGTAGGGGCGCCAGCTGACCTCGCGCTTCGCGCGCTCCATGCAGAACGCGCAGTCGAACGGGCAGCCGCGCGAGAGATAGAGCTGCACCTGCGATGCCAGCTGCCGCAGGTGCGGCCGATAGCGATCGAGCAAGGACCAGTCGCTCGGGGGCAGCTCGTCCAGGTCCTCGACCGGGTCGGAGGGCAAGATCTGCCCGCGCAGCGGGGCACCGGCTTGTACGCTCTCGATGATGCGGACGAGCGGCTTCTCGCCCTCCCCCACCACCGCGAGGTCGAACGCAGAGCCGTCGAACACGAAGTCCGTGGGCCTGGCGCTGGTGTGGTAGCCCCCGGCGCAGAACACGGCGCTCGGCAGCAGCGTGCGCGCGATCTGCGCCACCGCCTCGATCTTGAGGAAGTCGAAGGAGCTGTAGCAGCTGAAGCCCACGACGTCGTAGCCGGCGCCGTCGGGGCCGAGGAACACCCGGCGCAGGTCGACCGGCCCGAAGGCCCGCTCGGCGTAGAGGTCCACGATGTCGACTTGCGCGCCGGTCTTCTCACGCGCGTAGGTGGCCATGGTGACCAGCTGAGGGCAGCCGAAGTTGCCGGCGGCCGCGCCGTCAGTGCCTGGCCACACCAAGAGCACGCGCGGCTTCATGGAGCGGCCGGGTCGACCTCGGGTGGCTTGCGCAAGCGCGACGCCGGCACGAACCCATGCGCCCCCGAGCGCGCGTGCTTCAGCCGCTCGGCGAACGCGTCGTCCACGTGTTGGGCCACGAAGGGGTCGAGCCCGCGATCGCCCAAGGTGGCGATGCTGGCCGCGCCGCAGCCGCCCAGGCAGCTCGACTTGAACGGACAAGGCTGGCAGAACTCGGGCGTCACGTCGCGGTAGTGCATCACTGCGTCCGAGGTGACCAGCTGGGCGAACGACTCGGTCTTGGTGTCACCGATCGAGGTCGCGTGCAGCGTGCATTGACGCAGCTCGCCGCGTGGGCCCAGCGCAAACTCCTGCATCTCGGTGCCGATCGGGCAGCCGGCGAACGAGATGTGAGGGAACTCGTCGTGGTCGACCACGCAGGCCGGCACCGGCATGGTGGAGTGCAGCCGAATGCCTCTCTCCCCGAACGGGTGGGCCTGCCGCAGCGCCTCGATCAGCTCACTGCGCGAGGGGAGCAGCTCCGCCGCCTGCTCCGATGCGTAACCGGCTGGCGAGAAGCGCGAGAGCGCCACGTCGCGCACGCCGAGCGACTCCCACAGCGCCATGATCTCGCCCACTCGCCGCGCGTTCTTGCGCGTGATCACGATGCAGCCGGTCACCGGCACGCCGGCGGCCTGGAGCGCTCGGATGCCCGCCAGCGTGGGCTCGAAGCAGTTGGGCCCCACGTGCTCCTCGTGCAACGCGCGCTCCGGGCCGTTCAACGTGATTTGCACGAACAACGGCTCGAGCGGAGCGAGGCGCTCCGCGTGAGCCTGCGTCACCACGCCGCCGTTGGAGATGATGAGGGCGCGCTTGTCGTGCTTGCGGATCAGCGCGAGCACGTCGAACAGATCGGGCCGCGCGAAGGGCTCGCCGCCCGTGAGCGTGACGTGATCGAAGTCCACCTCGGTGAGCGCACGATCGACGATGGCGAGCAGCTCTTCACGGCTGAGCGAGCCCACCTGGCTCGGCTCGCCGCGCCAGTCGTTGTAGCAATAGCCACATTTCTGGTTGCAGTACGCCGTGAGCTCGATCGCGAGCGCATAGCGCTTGGGGCGCGCAACTGGGGTGGCGTCGGGCTGGGTCTCCACGGCTTGGGCAGAGTAGCCAGGTTCGCCCCACAACGCAGCGTCTCGCTGACGAATCACCCGAGCTCGAAGCGGAGCTCCGAGTCGCCCACGGTGATGATGTCGCCCTGCTTGAGCAGCGCGGGCGTTCGGCCCAGGTTGGTGCCGTTCAGCCGAGTCACGTTGGTGCTTCCCAAATCGGTGAGGTAAAACCCGCCCTCGACGGCGAATACGTCGGCGTGGCGGCGCGAGACCTGCGGGCTCTTGAGCACCACGTCGGCGGACGTGGTGCGGCCCAAGGTGTTCTGGCCCAGCAGCCGGAAGCGGATGCCGGCAGAGGGGCCCGTGAGCCCGACCAGGTATGCCTCTGGCACACCGCCTGCGAGCACGCCGGTGAAGCGCTGGGTGAGCCGCCCCAACGGGCGCGAGGAGGCCACGACACCGTCGTAAGACAGCGACTTCATGGCGGTGTGGGCCTTCAGGCCCGCGAGCGCCTCTTGGGCGGGCCGGCGCTCCATCGCCATCGCCTCGTCCAGCAATTGCTCCCAAGCCTCGGACAGCGCCGAGCCATCGGCCGGCTGGTAGCCCGGAGCGGCGGCAATCTCGGTCATCAGCGCGCGCAAGTGCGCAGCCGCGCCCTCGAACTGGCCGCGATCGGCGAGGTCGCGCGCCTCGCTGCGGACGCGGTCCGCGCGCACGAGGAAGAACTTGGCCAGCGCCTCGGGGCTCGCGCCGGGCTCGCCTTCGACGACGTCCACTGCAGCGTCGCCTTCCAACCGCCGTTCGGCCTTCTCGCCCGCGCGCCGGTAGCGCACCGTCAGCTCGAACAGCGAGCCGCCGAAGCGGGGCGCGCTGAGCTCGGTGCGGAGCTCGATCACCAACGTGCGCGACGCTCGCGCGGCGATGTCTGGCACGGCCACCAAGAGGCCGTCGTTGGTGAAGCGCGGCACCGTGGCGCCGAGCACCGAGGCGATCTCGACGCCCGGCCGCGGGCGCAGGGTGAGCTCGAGCTGCTCGATCGCGATGTCGGCCTGCGCCCCCACCGCTTGCGCGAGCTCGAGCTGGCACATGGCCGGATCGGCGATGAAGCGATAACAGCCGCCGCCCTGATCTGCGATGGCGAGCAGCACGCCCTCGTCGTGGCGCGCGCCATACCCGAGGGTGGAGACGGCAGCCTGCGGCCGGATGCTCTTGCTGAGCTCGCCCAGCGCCTGCCTGGTGGAGAGGCCGACGTTGGGCTGGCCATCGGAGAGCAGCACCACCACGCGCCGCTCGTGCTCGTTCGGCGCGCCGGCGTGGAGCGAGGCCGCGAGCTCCAGCCCCCCTTGGATGTTGGTCTGGTCGTCCGCCCGCAGCCGCGCGACGCGCGACCTCAGCGCTCGTTTGTGTGGGGCGTCGAGCGCAGCAGGCTCGGCGACCGTGCTGGCGCGGGTCGAGAACGCCACCACACCCACCCGATCACGATCGCCAAGCAGGTCCAGGATGCGATCCACCGAGCGGATCACCTGCTCGAGCGGCGGCCCCGCCATCGACCCCGACACGTCCAGCGCGAGCACCGCGCTGAGGTTGGGGCGCTCGGTCTCGGCCGGCAGGTCGCCCGCCAAGAGCTCCACCACCACCCACAGCCGCGACGGCCCCGGCGGCACCCGCGGAAAGGTGGGAAGCACGCGTAGCGAAAGCGGCTCGCTCATGCCCCAGTATGAGCCGAGAATCACAGGTCAGCTACCCACCCGGGCGAAAGCGTTGCAGCTCGACCAACGGCGACGCGCGGGTTGACAAAGCGAGGCGCGCCCATACTTGCTACCTCCGGGCCCATGCTCAACGACGCTCCCCGCTACCCGCGCCGCATCGTCTGCCTCACGGAGGAGACCACCGAGACGTTGTACCGCCTCGGGCTGGGCGAGCTCGTCGTGGGTGTGAGCGGCTTCACCGTGAGGCCGCCGGAGGCTCGGCAAAAGCCGCGCGTCTCGAGCTTCCTCGACGCCGACTTCGAGAAGATCGTCGGCCTCGAGCCGGACCTCGTCTTGGGTTTCTCCGATCTGCAGGCGACCCTCGGCGCCGAGCTGTGCAAGCGCGGCGTCCCGGTGTACCTGTTCAACCAGCGCTCGCTCAGCGAGATCCTGCAGACGGTGCGGGTCATCGGCGGCCTGGTGGGCGCAGCGCGCGAAGCCGAGACCCTCGCCGACGAGCTGCGAGCGAACGTCGAGCGACTGGCCCGCGACAACGCGACGCTCCCGAGGCGACCCCGCCTCTTCTTCGAGGAGTGGCACGACCCGCTCATCTCCGGGATTCGCTGGGTCAGTGAGCTGTTCGAGCTGCTCGGTGCCGACGACGTGTGCCGCGAGTCCCGGACGCAGCAAGCCGCGAAAGGACGGGTCTACTCGCCCGAAGCGATCGCGGCACGCGATCCCGAGCTCGTCGTGGCGAGCTGGTGCGGCCGCAAGGCGAAGCGCGACAAGATCGTCGCGAGGCCCGGCTGGGACCAAGTCACTGCGGTGAAGGAGGACCAGCTCTACGAGGTGAAGAGCGCTGTGATCCTCCAGCCCGGACCGGCGTTGTTCACGGACGGCGCCGAGCAGGTCGCGCGTATCGTTCGTGCAGCCGCCACAGGCGAGAAGCTGCCGCGGCGACGGCCCGCGGACCTGCGCGTGGCGGTGCCCAACGTCTCAGGTTCGTCCGTCTGACAGCACCTTCTCCACCAGCACGAAGGCGATCCCCGCGTCGGTGCTGGCGTCGTCGTGTGTGCCGGTGAAGCGCCCGGCGAACGAGGTCTTCAAGATTTCGGGCAAAGAGCGGCGCTGGTCGGACTCGAACAGCGGGTGCTTCAAGTACGTGCAGGCCTCGTCCGTGGCACGCACGCTCAGCCCACCACGCAGATCGGGCGAGGTGCGTATGGCGTGAGCGATCTTGACCACGTCCTCGACCAACCCCACCGGCAGCTCGGGGTGGCGCTGGGTCAGGAGCTTGACCTCTTCGTGCTCGGGCAGGTAGCCGAGCGTGAGCGGCGCGAAGCGATCCAGCTGTGCTGCGTCGATGCCGAACGTGGCCGAGAACTGCGAGCCGCGGTTGACCGCCGCGATGAACTGCACGTTGTCCGGTACGGTGATGAACGCGTTCTTGATGGGGTGAAACAGACGGCGCGAGGCGTCGAGCGCAGGCATCAGCGCGTTGCGTGCGCTCTCGGGGCAGCGGTTGAGCTCGTCCAGGAACACCAGCGTGCGTCGCGTGGGGTGCTCGATCGCGTCCTCGAGCGCGGTGAGCACCTCGGTCTTCACGAAAGAGGTAACGGGCGCGCCCGAGGGCGAGGCAGTGACGTGGATCGCAGCCAAGAAGTCCGTCGCCTCGACCACGGCGCCGCAGTTGAAGAAGACGAACTCGTAGCCGAGCTCTTTGGCGATGGTGCGCGCGAGCGTGGTCTTGCCGCAACCTTGGGGCCCGTCGAGCAGGATGTTGAGCCCGCTCTCGAGCAGCACCTGCAGCTTGCGCGCGACGATCGGGTCGACGTAGACGCCCTCGAGCTTGAGCTCCTGCGAGCGCACGAACTCCACCTCGATCGACCCCCGGTCGTCGCGCTCGCTCTTGCGGATGGCAGCGATGCGCACGAGCGCCGGCACGCCGGCACGCAGGCGCGGATCATCCGAGAGCACGACCTTCGGTGCGCGTTTGCCGTCGAGGTGGGTCGCGCGGAAGCGAAAGCCGCTCTCCTTGACCGGGTTGGGCCAGAACGTTGCCTCCATCACGGCGCCGACGCTCAGCTCGGAGACTTCCCATTTGCCGCTCATCTGGCCCGCGATGGGACCAGAGCCCGCGCCGGTCGGAAAGCACCCTGATGTAGGGCGCGCGCCGCGGCCCTGCGACAGCCGCGCCAGAAACTTCGGTCGACAGCGAAATTCCCAGGGTTTCTGCTGGCTTCTCAGCCTCGTTTTGATGAATTCTAAGCGCGCGGAGCGGCGCGAGCGGCTCCGAGTGGAGGCTTCATGCGGAGACACAGTTGGCTCTTGGTTGGTGGTGCGTGCCTGGTATTGGCGGGCACCGCTTGCAAGGGATCGATTGGCGATCCCGACGGCGGACCGGACGGCGACGGCGACGGCTGCGTCGGCTGCACGCCGAGCGGCATCACCATCGCGGACAGCACGCGCTTCCCGCGGCTCTCCCACAACCAGTGGGAGAACACGGTCGTCGATCTGTTCGACCTGGACGCGCCGCTCGGCCTCTCGATTAGCTTCGCGCCAGATCCGCTGGGCGGAAAGGCGTTCGACAACAACAGTGCCTCGCTGCAGGTCACCTCCAACCTGTGGGGCGACTACCAGGTCGCCGCTGAGACGATCGCGCAGACGGTCACCTCCGATCCCGCACTGCTGGCGAAGATCGTGCCCGCGGATCTCCCGACCGAAGCTGCCGCGCGCCGCGACGCTTGGATTGCCAGCTTCGGGCAGCGCGCGTGGCGAAGGCCGCTGAGCCCGCAAGAGGTCGTGACGTTGAGGGGCTTGTTCGATCAGGCCGCCACACACTATCCCGAGCTCGACGCGTTCACCGGCGGCGTGCGGTTGACCATCGAGGAGCTGCTCCAGTCACCGAACTTCGTCTACCGCGCCGAGCTGGGGACCGAAGCCGACGAGAACGACTTGGTGGCCCTCACGGATTGGGAGATTGCCTCGCGCTTGTCTTACACCCTGTGGGACACGATGCCGGACGACGCGCTGTTCGAGGCCGCAGCGCGGGGCGACCTCGTGACCGACGTGGGTCTCAGTGACCAGGTCGAGCGCCTGCTCGCGAGCGACCGTGCGCGCGCGACGATGGAGCGCTTCTTCGACCAGCTGAGCGACGCGGACCAATACGAGGGCCTCACCAAAGACCCGACGCTCTACCCGGACTTCGACCCCATCCTGGGCGAAGAGATGCGCGGGGAGCTGGCTCGCTTCGTGAGCCACATCGTGCTCGACCAGAACGGCGGTCTGCGCGAGCTGTTGACGAGCCGCACCACCTTCGTCACGGCCGGCATCGCCCCGATCTACGGCCTCGATCCCACGAGCTTGAGCTACGACGCCGATGGCTTCGCCCAGGTGGAGCTCGACCCCGCGCAACGCAGCGGGCTCCTGACACGCTCCGGCTTCTTGGCCTGGAAAGGCACCAACACGCAGCCAGACACGATCCTCCGCGGCGTGTTCGTCAATCGACGCTTCATCTGCCAGGAGCTGGGCGACCCGCCGGACGAGGCCATGGGCGCAGAGCTCGGCGACGAGGTGACCAACCGCGAGAAGGTGGACGCGCTCACCGGCGAGGGCACCTGCGGCGCCACTTGCCACGGCACGTTCATCAACCCGATCGGCTTTGCCTTCGAGAACTACGGGGCGGTGGGCGAGTGGCGCGACCTGGACAACGGCGCGGCCATCGACGCGGCCGCCAGCTTCCCGTTCGAGGACGGCGAGCAGAGCTACGCCAATGCGCTGGAGCTCAGCGAGATCTTGGCCGAGAGCCCGCAGGCTCACCGCTGCTTCACCAAGTTCTGGGTGGAATATGCGCTCACCCGCGACCTCGTGAACGAAGACACCGCGTTGGTGGATCTGGTCGCCGAGTCGTCCGAAGCGGGCGGCTCGGTGCGTGAGGTGCTCACGACGCTGCTGACCAGTGACGCGTTCAGATATCGGCTCGGCAATCAAGGAGGTCAGCCATGAGGAGACGCAACTTCTTGCGTGGCGCCGGCACGGTGCTCGTGGGTCTGCCCTTCCTCGAGGCGCTGGCGCCGAGGAGACGTGCGAGCGCGGCTCCCGGCGACGTCCCCTCTTTCGCGATCTTCATGCGCCAAGGCAACGGGGTGGCCCAAGAGACCTTCGACGGAGAGCCCGAGCGCTTCTGGCCGAGCTTCCCGGTCGGCAACTTCACGCAGGCCCAGCTCGCGGCCGACACCGACCGCGCGCTGAGCGTGCTCGCTCCCCACGCCTCTCGCCTCGCCTTGGTGCGCGGCTTGAACTTCGGCTTCCCTGGCAACGGCTGCGGTCACTCCGGCGGTGGCAATCAGGTGCTGACAGCGGCCCAGGTGTCGGTCGACCCGGCCGGAGCCGACTCCAAGTCGATGGGGGAGTCGATCGACAACCGCATCACGACCGAGCTCGGTGCGCCCGGCGAAGAGCCGCTCACGCTGTATGCCGGTCGCAAGTATGGGTACTTGGACGAGGTGCTGAGCTACCGCGGCCCGCTCGATCTGCGCGCCGCCGAGCGCAACCCGTTCAACGTGTACCAAGATCTCTTCGGTCTGTCCGGCATCGACCCGGACGAGCTCGAGAAGATCAAGAACCGCCGCAAGAGCGTGAACGATCTCGTGCGCGACGAGATGCAGGCGCTGCTGGGGCGCACCGATCTCTCCTCGAACGACCGCCAGCGGCTCGAGCTGCACTTCGACTCCATCCGCGATCTGGAGCAGGGCATCGTCTGCGGGCTGACCGACGGCGAGGTCGCGACGATCGAGGCGATCCAAACGGCGCTCGACGACGACACCCGCATCGAAGAGGTGGCGCGGCTGCACTGCGACATCATCGCGCTGGCCATGGCTTGCGGCGCGCGCCGTGCGGTCACGCTGCAGATCGGGTCGGGCAACGACGGCACGCAGTACTACGTGCAGGGCGCGCAACAGAAGAGCTTCCACAAGATCTCGCACCGCATCGACTCCGACGGAGACATGGGCCCGCCCATCCCCAACGCGGACCTCCTGCACCACGAGATCGACAAGCTGCAGCTCGGCATCTTCGGCTACCTGCTCGACAAACTGAGCGAGTACCAGCTACCGAACGGCAACCTGCTCGACTACGGCGTCGCCTGCTTCACCAACGACCTGTCGAACAAGTGGCACAGCTACGACAACGTGCCCTACATCCTGGCGGGCACGGCCGGTGGCTTCCTGCGTACGGGGGTCTACGCCGACGCAGGCGACGTCACCAACAACAAGATCCTGAACACCATCGGGGCTGCCGTGGGTTGCCAGAACGGCGCCGGCGGCCCCTTGGACAACTTCGGCGACGATAGCCTCGCTCCTGGACTGGTCGACGCGATCGTGGCCTGAGCCACTCTCCTCGGGGGCTGTCGCCAGCCCCAGCCCCAACGCGGGTAAACCGCGCTTGGGGCCCTACCCCGAGACGCTACGCGCGGGCCCCCAACCCGCTTGTTTTCGCACCATTCGTGGCCTCCGCTCTCGTGCCGCGCGCAGGCCAACCTGGTAGGGTCCCGCGCTGGCGGCGCTCATGCTCAAAGAAGGCTTCGCGATCTACCTCGCGACACGCAAGAAGAACGATCAGCTCTTCAACCACTACTTCATGCGTCCGCTGGCGGGCTTCGTGGTGGCGCTGCTCAGTCGCACGCCGGTCACGCCCAACCAGATCACGATCCTGAACCTCGCCTTGGCGCTCGTGGCCTGCGCCATGTTCGTCCACGACACGAGCTACGCGGGTGGCCTCTATGCAGTGTTGGTGCTCGAGCTCTCGTACCTGCTCGACTGCTGCGATGGCATGTTGGCGCGCCACAAGAAGCTCGCCTCCAAGACCGGCCACCTGTTCGACTTCTTCACCGACGAAGTGAAGGCCGCCGCGCTGGTGGTGGCCATCGGTGTGCGGCTGTCCGTGACTGGAGGCTACGCTCCGAGCGGGCTGGGCCTGTCCCTCGTCATCTCCGAGAGTTTCTTCCTGGTGGCCACGATCGCCGGGCTGTTCGTGATCACCGCAGCGATCTCGCTGACGAAGTTCGAGCGCCACCCGGAGATGAGCGGCCGCGCCGAGACGGTCGAGGCCTTCTATGAGACGGTGGCGACCGACACGCCGGTCTCTCCGCTCAAGCGCGTGGTCGGGCTGGCGTTCACGTTCTTGCGTTTCTTGAACCACTATCCGAGCCACATCTACGTGTTCGCGCTGCTCGGGCGACTCGACGCGTTCTTCTGGATGTACGTCGGCATCAACGGCCTCTACTTGGCCAAGGGCTGGCTCGGCCTACTTCTGAGGTTCGGCCGCAGCTGACTCGCGCCGGGCTCACGAGGGAAGAAAACTTCCCTCCTTGGCTCAGCTCTGAGAAAGACGGGGCGTGCGCATGCGCTCCCGGCTCGTTCCCTCCTTGCTGCTGCTGCTCGCCTGTGGGCGAACGCAAGAGGATGCGCCCGGCCCGAGCGCGTTCGTGTCACTCGCGAAGAGCGCGAGTGGCGAGAGCCCTGCGGCGAGCGCTCCGGCTGCTGCCTCGAGCGAGAGCGGTGATGACGAAGCGCCCCGTTCCCCCTCGCAGCCGCTGGTCGACTTGAGCGGCAAGTACTACCCGCCGCCGCCAGACCCAGGCAGCGGGCCCAAGCTGGCGGTGCGCGCGATGAGCGCGCCGGTCTACGCCAAGCCCAACACGGGCTCGCGTGTGATCGGCTACCTGCGCGCGGGCGCGGTGCTGGAGGCGGACGCCACCGACTTCGGCACCTCCGGCTGCCCGGGCGGCATGCGCGGAATCAAGCCCAACGGCTACGTGTGTCTGGGCGACAAGGTCACGACCAACCTGGACGATCCCATCGTCAAGGCCAGCTCCAGGCGACCTGATCTCGCCCAGAAGCTCCCGTACATGTACGGCACCGTCACGCGCGGCGGCCCCCTCTACGGACGCGTCCCGAGCGCAGGCGAGCTCGACAAGCTCGAGCCCAACCTCGATAAGCACATCAAGAAATGGAAGAACGACGAGGTCAGCGGCGCCAGCTATGGCCTGGAGCTCTGGCACAAGTGGTCGAGCCCTCCTGCCGAGAGCGCGTGGGAGTCGTGGGAGAACAAGACCAGCACCGAGCTGCCGCCGTTCCTTTCGGGAGGCGCGTTCTCGCCCAACCTCTCGGGGCAGATCACGGGCAAAGACGTGAAGGTCGGCCAGGTCGATCGGCGACAAGGCATGGCCTTCGTCGACAGCTTCTTGCACGAGGGCAGACGTTACAACGTGGCCGTCGACCTGAGGCTGGCGCCCGCCGACCGATATCGACCGATCAAGGGCTCCGACCACCACGGCGTTCGCATCGGCGTGGACATCGACTTCCCGTTTGCGTTGGTCAAGAAGAAGGGCGGCAAGAAGTACATCTTCAGTGCCTCCAAGAAGCAGATGATCGACGACGGTGACCTGCCGTACCGCGCTGCGCTACCGCTCACTGGCAAGCAGCAGATCGTCAAGGGTGTGCTGCACTACGAAACCAAAGAAGGGTACTGGGTGGACGATCGCCACGCGAGCCGCCTCGATCCAGCCAAGCGCATGCCCAAATGGGGCAAGAACGGTGAAAAGTGGCTGGATGTGAACATCACCAAGCAGACCCTGGTGGCGTTCGAGGGCGAGAAGGCCGTGTACGCAACGCTGGTCTCGACCGGTGAAGACGGCCTCTTGGAGGGCGAGCGCGCCACCAAGAAGGGCATCTTTCGAGTGCACACCAAGCACGTCACCTACACCATGGACTCCGACACGGTCGGCGAAGAGTTCGAGCTGCGTGACGTGCCCTATGTGCAGTTCTTCGAGGGAGGGTACGCGCTCCACGGCGCCTACTGGCACGACTCGTTCGGGACGCCCAAGAGCCACGGCTGCATCAACCTGGCCCCCGAAGACGCGCGCCGCTTGTTCCATTGGACCGAGCCCTCCGTGCCCGCGAACTGGCACGGCGCAGCCAAGCCACTGACCGGCACGGTGCTGTTCATTCACCCATAAGTTGGCCGGGTTCATGGGCGTTTGGCACGCTGAGACCAATGCGTCGTGTCTCCAGCGCCGTGGCCTTCGTGATCGCCTTGCTGGCGCTCGCGCCGGTTGCGCTCGCCAAGAAGACCCCCGCGAAGATCGACGTCCGAATCGAGAACATGCGCGTGGCAGCGACCCGCGTGCACGCGCCGCGAGCCGACGCCAAAGGCGATGTGGGCCTCACGCTCGACCCCGCCTTGCAGCGCGCCGTCGAGCGCATCTTGGCGGCCTCCAAAGCTCCGAGCGGCGCGGTGGTGGTGAGCGACGTGCAGACCGGCCGCATCCTGGCATGGGCAAGCCGCGGCACGGAGGGCGACCTGGTGCGCACCGCCAAGTACCCCGGCGCGAGCTTGTTCAAGGTGGCCACCACGGTGGCGCTGCTCGAAGAAGACAAGATCAAGCTCGGCGACACGGTCTGCTACAGCGGCGGAGAGCATCGCCTCACCGCAACCGAGCTTCGACCTGGCTGTCACAGCGGTGACCAACGCGTGCGTTTCGAGTCGGCGTTGGGTCGCAGCCTGAACGCAGTCTTCGGAAAGCTGGCCGTGCAGCACCTCACGCCCAGCAAGCTCACGAGCACGGCGAAGGCGCTCGGCATCGGCGACATGCCACCGCTCGATCTGCCTGTGGACAAGACCAGCATCAAGATCCCGGAGGACGAGCTGGGACTGGCTCGCGCAGCGGCAGGCTTCGGCGAGGCGCGCATGTCGCCCTTGGGCGCACTGTTCTTGATGCAGACCATCGCCAACGGCGGCGAACGCGTGCGCCTGCACGTCACTGGCAACCCCGCCGACGTGCCGCGCGTGACGCTCGGCCGCGCGTTCTCGAAAGAGACCTCCAAAGAGCTGGTGAGAATGCTCGAGGTCACCACCCGCTCGGGCACCAGCGCCAAGGCCTTCGCCCCCAAGGAGGGGCGCGCTCCGCTCTCCGTGGCGGGCAAGACCGGCACGTTGCTCTACGAGAACCCCAAGCGCTTGGTGTCGTGGTTTGCCGGCTTCGCCCCTTCGCGCTCACCCGAGGTGGCGGTGGCCGTGCTGCTGGCCAACGACGAGAAGTGGTGGCGCAAGGGCAACGACGTCGCGCGCGACGTGCTCGACGCCTACTTCGAGCTCCAGAAGAAGCCTCGCTGACATCTCGGCTGCGTGCGGGGGTGTCAGGAGCGCCGCGCCGCACTACGCTGCGCTTCGTGGGTCGCTGGTGGCTGCCCGTGCTGGGACTGTGGGGTTGCGGCGATTCGAGCGGCGCGCAGCTGGCGAGCCTGACCGCCTCGACCGCGCCGCCGACTGACGTCGCGAGCGTTTCGGCCGAGCCGAGCGCGGCTCCGCCGCCCGCGCCCAGCCGCGAGGAGCGCTGGCTCGGCAAGGTCGAGGTGCCAAACGCGCCCGCGCTCGTGTTCGAGCTCAAGTTCGACCTGGAGCGACCGAGCGTGGCGACGCTCGTCATCCCTGCTCAACAGCTCGGTCCGACGGACCTCCGCGACGTCGCGATGAGCCCGACCTCGATGCGCTTCAAGCTGCCGCTGCCGGTCGCCCCAGGTGCGAGCGCGGACTTCGTTCTGGAGCGCGGCCCTCTTGCGTCCACCGCGACAGGAACCCTGGTGCAGCAGGGGGTCACCATGAAGGTGACCGCCCGTCGCCTGTCGCGCGACGAACGGCTCAGCGACGCGATGTATCCGCAGACCCCACGGCCCCCCTTCCCCTACACCGAGCGCGACGCGCGCTACACCAGCCGCGACGGCACGAAGCTCGCGGGGACGCTGACGCTGCCGAAGGCAGGCGCGAGGGCTGCCGCGGTGCTGCTCATCAGCGGCACGGGTGAACAGGATCGAGACCAGACGCTGTCGGGCCACAAGCCGTTCCTCGTGCTGGCGGACCACCTCACCCGCGCGGGCATCGCCGTGCTTCGCGTCGACGACCGCGGCGTGGGTGGCTCCACCGGCAGCACAAGCCAGACAGGTTTCGAGGGCAAGGTGGAGGACATCCTCGCTGGCATGGCTTGGCTGGCCGAGCAGCCCGAGATCGATCCCGCGAGGATCGGCCTCGTCGGCCACAGCGAAGGTGGGATTTTGGCACCGCTCGCCGCGATCCGCGCGCAGGCGCCCCCCGTGGCCTTCCTGGTGTTGCTGGCCGCGCCCGGCGTATCGGGCGTGAAGCTCCTGACCAAGCAGATGGACCAGACCTTGCGGGCCCAGAACGTGTCGGCCGAGCGCCTCGCGCTGGGCAACAGCGGCCAGAAGCGGGTGCTCGAAGCGGTGTTGGCCGGCGCGGACGACCGGGCGCTGCGCAAGCTGGTGGAGGAGCACGTCGACGCGATCATCGGGCTCACCCCGAGCGCGCGCCCGGGCTGGCTGCAGCGCAGCGCGATGGTCGACGCCGCGATGTTGCAGGTGGCGTCACCAGCCATGCGCGACGTCATCCGATCGGAGCCCGCGCGGGCTCTCGAAGAGGTGCGTTGCCCCGTGCTGGCGCTCGGGGGCACGGTGGACCTCCAGGTGCCAGGTGAGGAGAACATCGCCGCCATCCGCGCTGCGCTCGACCGAGGCAGGAACCCCGACGTGACCACGGAGGTGCTGGTCGGCTTGAACCACCTGTTTCAGCCGGCCACTCTCGGCACCATGCAGGAGTGGACATCGATCGAGACGACGATGGCACCGGCCGTACTCGAGCGGATCGCGAGCTGGCTGCGCCAGCGGGGCTGACCGATCCGCTCGGCACGCGCGACGCGTTTCTTCGGCTCCTCTATCTTCAGCGTCCTATGCGCGAGCGCTTGGGCGAGATCGATGTTTCCACCTGGGCAAGCATGCCGACGCTGCCTGGGCTCCACGCTGGCATGACGTTGCGCGGGTTTGGCGGCACCCGACCGATGCACGAGGACGGGGGCACCACGAGTACGCTCCCCCAGATCGCGCTCGCGACGGCCGACGGAGCGGGGGCGCGGGACGGCGAGATCCGGCTGCTCTCCACGCTGGGAACGGGTGGTATGGGCGTGGTGCACCTGGCGGAGCAGCACTCGCTTTCGCGCGAGGTCGCCGTGAAGGTCGCGCACTTGGGCAGCGAGAGCGACGCCCAGCAGGCCCTGCTCCACGAGGCGAGGATCATGGGGGCGCTCGAACACCCGAACGTGGTGCCCATCCACGCGTTGGGCCTGGACGAGGCGGGGCGCGCAGTGTTGGTGATGAAGCGAGTCCAGGGCACGACCCTGCGCGCGTTGCTCGACGACGCGCAGCACAGCGCCTGGGCGAGCCTGCTCGAAACACACGGTGACCGCACCGGCACGTTCGTCGAGGTGTTGCTCCAAGTGTGCGATGCGCTGGAGCTGGCCCACGCGTCGGGCATCATCCATCGCGACATCAAGCCCGACAACATCATGGTCGGCTCGTACGGCGCTGTGTACCTGCTCGATTGGGGCATCGCGGCGCGGTTGCCGGCCAGGCCCGGCGAGCCCAACTTGGTGGGCACTCCGCAGTACATGGCGCCGGAGATGGTGGACGGGCGGCCGGAGCTGCTCAGCGAGCTGACGGACGTGTACCTGCTGGGGGCAACGCTGCACGAGCTCTTGACGGGCGCCCCTCGCCACTCCGGCCGAGGCGTGCTGGAGGTGCTGCTCGCGGCCGTCGCCTCGGAGCCCGTGGCCTACCCGCCGGAGGTGCCGAGCGATCTTGCGGCGCTGTGCAACCTCGCCACGCGGCGCGAGCCCCGCGAACGGCTCGACGGCGTGGTGAGCTTCCGCAAGCGACTGCGAGAGCACCTGCGGCACAAGGGTAGCGTTGCGCTCGCGCGATCCGCCGAGGCCAGCTTGTCGCAAGTGGAAGCGGGGCTCGTCGCGCTGTTGTCCGCGGATGCCGCGAGCCGCCTAGCCGAAGCCCGCTTCGCGTTTGCCCTGGCCAAGCAGCAGTGGTCGGACAATCCGCTGGTGGAGCGTGGCGCGCGGCGTGTCCTGTTGCTCGACCTCGAGCGGGAGCTGGGGCAGAAGAGCCCAGCGGCAGCGCGCGCGTTGCTCCAGCAGATCCCCGACCCACCGCCCGATCTGGAGGCGCGGGTGGCAGACTTGGAGCGGCTCGTGAGCGACAACGAGCGACGAGCCGAGGGCGTGATCGCGCTGCAGCGCGAGATGGACCCCAGCTCCGGAGCGTGGGGGTTCACCTGGATCGCGCTGACGATCCTGGTCGGCGGCACCATCAGCTGGATCGTCTACGGCGGAACGGAGGCGGTGGTGCCAACACGCGACGTTCTGCTCGGCGACGCATTCGTCACCAGCGCCGTGGTCGTGCTGGTGTTGGTCTTCCGTAAACACGTGATCACCAACACGATCACCGGTCGCATCGCGTTCGCGGTCGTCGCGCAGCTGTGTGCGGCGACGTTCGCCGTCGCGGTGTTGTACAGGGCGGGCGTTGGCGCCGACGTCGCGTACGCGATCTCGAACGTGGTGCTGAGCGGAACGTTCGCCGTGATCGCCATCATGGCGCGACCCTGGCTCGGACTGTGCGCCGCGATCACCGGGGTTGGCGCCGCCGCTGCGTTGACAGCGCCGAGTCACGGAGAGCTGATCGCCGGCGTGACCAACGTGGTGCTGATCGGAACGGTGATCGCGCTATTCCGTTCTGGGATGCTCAAGCCTCGCAAACGCGACGTGGTGGCCGGTTGAGCCGAACGCCTACTTGCCGCCGAAGCCTGGGCTCACGTACACGCCCCCGCTCGATCCACCGCTCGAGCTGCCGCTGCCGCAGTCGGCGGCGACCAGGAACAGGATGATCACGATGATGATCGCCACCCAGATCAGGGTGCGAACGGTGCTGCTCGGGGCGCCCCCCTCCCCCACCTCGGAGAACATGGAGGCGCTCGGCGGCGGAGCGATCTTGAAGGCGTGGCCGATCTCTTGCGGGTTGATCTCCTGACAGAACGACATGTTGACCTCGTTCTGATCCTTCTCGACGGAGACGTTGCCGTCGGGACCCTTGAACTCGATCGCCTCGACGCTCTCGCCGACCGCCACCTTCCAATAGAACTCGCCGACCACGTACTCGACGGCGGCCTGCACCGACTGTTTGAACGTGTACTGCTTGCCGGCGTAGTGCAGGTTGCCCGCGATCTGCGCTTCGCCCGGCGGGATGGGCGTGACCAGCTGCCAGTGGTTGTCCTCTTCGGTCAGCCAGATGTAGCCCTCGCTGGGGCCGGCATAGAGCAAGTACTCCCGCCAGGTGTAGTGACCGCCCTCGACCCAGGTGCCGCGGATCACGAAGCCGATCATGATCACCTTGCGGCCGCGCAGCTCGCCCTCGGCGCCGAGTGGGATGAACGGCTCCATGGGCGGGCGTGGCGCTTGGCCCAAGGCCGAGAGCGCGCCGCCGCTCTTCACGTCGCTGACGGTGCCACAGTACTTGCAGACGATTCGCTCGGTCGTGCCCGGCGCGACCAGCGGGAGGCTGCCGCCGCAGTTGGGGCAGGTGCACGCGCTGACCTCGGCTTGAGGCGCGTCGAGCTGCTGACCCGAGTCGAGCTTGAAGGTCGCTGGGTCGAACTGGCGACCGAGGTACAACGTTGGCGGGATGGACTGGCCGTCGCCGTAGTCGAGGGTTCCGAACACCCCGCCTGGCCCGCCGAAGTCTGCGTAGGGCGTGACCGCCTCAGGCAACGCCACCTTGGGCAGCTCGCCTTCGAGCGAGGTCACCCGGCGCCGACCGACCTCTGCGATGGTGACCTGACCGGCGTGGGGCAGCTGGATCGGGACCCCCGGCCTGAGCGTGCCGAGCGGCGGCAGCGGCGGCGTGGGCTGGACCTCTTTGGTCCAGTACCAACGGCCTTGGGCGAAGGCGATCCAGACGCCGTCGTCGTTGTCCAACATGCGCAGGAAAAATTCCTGCCAAGGTGCCGAGGCCGCCGCGACGCGGTCGAGCTGTACGCGGCCGTCGACCTCGAAGCGGCGCCGCTCCCAGGTGCCCGTGACACCCATGGCCAACGGCGAAGGGATCTCGGCCAGATCTGCCACCTGACCCATGCGCACCAAGCCACGGTCGGTGCGGGCAACCAGGAACTTGCAGTACTTGCAGACCTGCGCGCGCGCGCCGGCAAACTTGAACGTCATCGGCGCGCCGCAGTTCGGGCACGGCGCCTGACGATCGAACGGGGACCCCGCAGTCACGACGGCATCCTACATGGATCCGGCCGGTTGTTCCTCACCTGCTCCACTCACCCCACTCCGAGGTGTACAGGCTGACCAACTTTTGGTCGTTGAGGCGGTTGACGTCCGCGGGGACCCGCGCCGTGTCCGGGGGGAACGAGAACAGCGGACCGAGCGTGACGTCGTCCAGGAAGCGCAACGTCCCGCTCGGCAGTCTGAGAGCCGAGGGTTGCTGTAGGCCCGGCCCCCCCGCGAGCACGAAGCCCCAATCGCCGAAGCTCGGCACGTACGCGTGGTAGGGCAAGGCCACGAAGCCGGCGGCTTCGATCGTGGTCACGATGGACCAGAAGGTCTTGCGGGCGTAGCCCGGAGAGGTCGATTGCACCACGGCCAAGCCTCGCGTCGAGAGACGCTCTCGCAACATGGCATAGAACGCGTCGGTGTACAGCTTTCCCACGGAGTAGTTCGAGGGATCGGGGAAGTCCACGATGGCCAAGTCGAAGGCCGGCTCGGTCGACTCCTCCAAGAAGCGGAAGGCATCTTGGTTCTCGATCTTGACGCGCGGGTCGTTGAGCACGTCGCCGTTGAGGCCCCGACCGAGCGGATTCTTTTGGAACAGATCCGTCACGGCCGCGTCCAGGTCGATCACGTGGATCGTCTCCACCTCCGGATAGCGCAAGAGCTCTCGCACGGCGAGCCCGTCACCACCGCCGAGCACCAACACCCGGCGAGGGGTGCGCCCCAACGCAGCGACCGCAGGGTGGACGAGCGCCTCGTGGTACCGGTACTCGTCGTCGGAGCTGAACTGCAGGTTGCCGTTGAGGAACAGGCGCGTGGTGCGCTTGGACTGCGTGATCACCACCCGCTGATACGGCGACTGGCTGACGTGCACGATCGGCGAGCCGAAGTACAACGTCTCGGAGGCCTTGATGACGTCGCCGATCCACAGCCCCACGAAGCCGAGCGCGATGATCACGAACACGCTGGCAGCACGGAGACGCAGCACCACCGCGCGATCCAGCGGAAAGAGGAAGGTCCCGACCAGCGCGACGACCGCGTTCATCGCGCCGAACAACAGGCTGGTCTGGTGGATGCCGAAGCGCGGCAACAGCACCGCTGGAAACAGCACGCTGCCGACCAGCGCGCCGATGTAGTCGAGCGTCAGCACGCGCGCGACCAGGTCCTTGAGATCCAAGTTGAACTTGAGCAGCCGAAGGAGCAGCGGGATCTCCAGGCCGACCAGGGTGCCGATCACCACCACGAGGCCATACAGCGCTGCGCGGAAGGCACCGAACGACGTGTACACGCGGAACAGGATGGGCGCAGACAACCCGCCCGCGAGCGCCAGCGCCAGCTCGATCTCGACGAACCGTACCAACAGATCGCGCTCGATCAGCTTGGACAGGTACGAGCCGATCCCCATCGCGAACAGGTACAGACCGATCACGAAGCTGAACTGCGCGACGCTGTCGCCCAGCACGTAGCTAGCCAGCGTACCGGCGACGAGCTGGTAGACGAGACCGCTGGTCGCGATCACGAACACAGACGCCATCAGTGCCGGCGAGGCGTATCGCTTCTCGAGCGCCACCCATGCGCTATAGCGAAGGTCGCGGCCGGTGGGGGCCCCAATCGGTGCGAGCCGAGCTCAGCGAGGGAGCGCCAGGTTGCCGCGACGACGCCACAACCCGATCAAGAGCAGCGCCACCACGGAGACGGCGCCTTCCTCGGTCGAACGCTGGCCTGACGTCTCGCAGAACACACAGCCCTTGGGCCCAGGGTCGACCCAGGCTGGGACCGCGTCTTCACCGGCTGCTCCCCCTGCTTCGACCACTCCACCGCCGTCTCCCGCGGCGCCGCTGCCCGTGCCACCTGCAGACCCCGCGCCCACACCTGCGCCGCCAGACGAGGGCTCTCCTCCTTGCCCCTGCCCGGCACCGCCCACCGACCCGCCGCCTGCACCGGTGCAACCTTCTGCGGGATCGCTGAGGCCATCGCAGTCCGAGTCGACATCGTCGCCGCACTGCTCCGCTTGAGGCGCGCCCACGATCGCGTCGCACACCGCTCCGCCGGCGTCACAGACCACGACGCCGCTCGCGGCGCAGGCGCCCAACCCGGCGCTGCACGCCTCGCCGACCAAGAAGCCTTCATCCAACTCGCCGTCACAGTCGTCATCGATGTCGTTGCACTGCTCGGCCACGAGCGACGAACGTAACGGATCGAAGTCGTCGCAGTCGGTGCAGGCGAGATCACCGTCCGCATCCGCGTCGATCATGTCGCACAGCTCGGCCACTCCGCACACGCCGTCGAAGCACAGCGAGAGCTGCCCGACGAAGAGCGCGGAGTCGATCGCGCCATCGCCTCCGTCACACAGCACCACCTCGAGCACGTTGACCCCCGACTCCAGCGTCGCGTACACGACCTGGCTCAGCGCTGCGTCGTACTCGAGCTCGGTGTCGCCGCCGTACACGCTCCCGGTCGAAAAGTCTGCGGCGTCCCAGACTGCGAGCTCCTGCCCGTTCAAGTACAGCGCGCCGCGATCGTTGGGCAGCCGCCCCAGAGAGGCTGGGTACTCGTCGCTGCCGAACACGAGCGGCACCGCGATGCCGTCGTAGGGAGTTGGAGCCGCAAGCTCCACGCGGAACGAGACCGGATCGAAGCCCTGACCGCCCAGCAGCGCTTCGCACACACCTGCGCCGCTGCTCCCATGATCGGACGAGGTCGCATCGCTGTCACTGGGTGGGAGAGCGGAGACCGCCAGCCCGGTGGTGAGCACGACCCCCGAGCTCAGGCCCAGTGGACCTTCGTCGAAGGTGCCCGCGGCCGCGTGGTGCCCCGAGAAGTCCGAGCCGGAGACGGTGGCGTGCGGGTGGGCCACCAGCGCACTGGCCAGCGTGGTTGCGGCGTCCGTGGGAGTCACCGTGAGCGCAGCCGCGGCGTTGGGGGCGGCCACGGTCAGGAGCGGCAACGAGGTGAACGCGAGCCAGCGGGCGAGCTTGTGGGAGCGCATGCCGCGCATCTTTCAAACGCCGTGCCGAGCGCGATGCGCCGCCAAGTCTGCGGCCGCTGGCCCCTCCTCGGTGCTCGCGTCCCAGGCCTGGACACGGGCGGTCTCAGCGCGAGACGACAAAGTTCGAGCTGAGACCAGCGGTTGCTAAGATGGGATCGTCGTGAGGAGCGCGCAAGATGAGCAGTTACGCGGTAGGTGACCTGATCGACGATCGTTACGAGGTCACCGGTGTCGTGGGTCAAGGAGCCCACGGCGTGGTGTACGCAGCCAAGGACTCGATGCTCGGCTCCAGGGTCGCGATCAAGTGCCTGGGGGCCGACCTCGCTGCCGACGCCGGCTTCAAGACCCGCATGCACCGCGAGGCACGCGCCATGGGCGCGCTCAGCGGCACCAGCGCCGCGCAGATCTTCGCGTTCAACAAGGCCAAGGCGGGCGAGCTCTACATCGTGATGGAGCTGCTCGCGGGCCGAGATCTCGAGGCCTACTTGCGCGAGCTGGAGAAGCACGGCGCGCGCGTCGAGCTGAAGCGCATCGTCAACCTGCTGGGTCCCATCGCCGAGACACTGGATATTGCACACGACCAGGGCATCGTTCACCGCGACATCAAGCCCGGGAACATCTTCGTGCTCGACAGCATGACCCGGGGCGGCGTCCGCCTGCTGGACTTCGGATTGGCCAAGGATCTCAACGCCACCGCGCTGACCCAAGAGGGCATGATCGCAGGGTCTCCTGGCTACATTGCGCCAGAGATTTGGCGCGGGCGCGCCAAAGATGCCGATCGCCGCATCGACGTGTACTCGTTCGGGGCGGTGATCTTCCGCGCGCTGGCGGGGGCACCGCCGTTCGACCCCAAGCAGCCGCTCGACCGCTTCTTGATCGAGGTCACCCGTGGCGCACGCCCCAGCCTGAAGAAGCTGCGCAGTGAGCTGCCGCAAACGATCGACGACTGGGTGGAGAAGGCGCTGGCGGCTGACCCTCAGGACCGCTTCGCGACCGTGGGCAAGATGTGGTCTGTTCTGCGCGCCGTGGCCGAGATGCCCGTGCAGAAGGAGCCCACGCTCAGGCCCAGCGATGAGCCCTGGGAGGTGGAGATCGACGTCGACATCGAGGTCGAGGTCGCCACTCTGCGAGGGGAGGAGCTGGCCAAGAAGCTGATGAAGCCGGGCTGAGCTCGTTGCCAAACGGGGTCCGGCCGCCCATCCTTACGCCGTGCCGAACGCGCTCGATCCCTCCTTCATCCCACGTCGCGACCTGCTGCTTGGCCTGACGGCGTCCGCGCTGCTGGCGTGCGGCAGCTCGAGCGGTCTCGCCACGGTGCCCCAGGACCCCAACCTCGCGCCGCTCGAGCGTGCCATGTTCGAGCGGATCAACCGCGACCGCGCCGCGCGTGGCCTCCCGGCGCTGGCTTACGACGTGCGGCTGGCCGACGTCGCGCGCTTTCACGCGGACGACATGTCGAAGAACCGCTTCTTCGCGCATGACTCTCCCAGCAGCGGGTCGGTCGAGGACCGGCTCGCGCGCGCAGAGGTGCCCGTGGCGATCGGCCGTGAGAACCTGGCCGAGGCCGCAGACGTGAGTACGGCACAAGACGGCCTGCTCAAAAGCCCCGGCCACTACGAAAACCTGATGGCCAAAGACATCACCCACGTCGGGGTCGGCATCGTGCGCGGGGGCCTTTTGACGCCGACCAACCTGCTGTTCGTGCAGGTGTTCGCGCGTCCGGTCGAGAAGCAGACGCCGGCAGAAGCGCGCGCCACGGTGCTCGGCATCTTGAGCCGGGGCCGAAAGGTCATCGAGGACGACACGTTGAACGGCATCGCCGAGCGCGAGGTGGGCGCCCTGGACGACGACGTCCCGCCCGATCAGCTCGCCGAGATCGGCAAGCGCTCGCTGAGCCGTGCCAAGCAAGCCGGGGTGCAGACCAACGGCTTGATCTGCACCGGTCAGCGGGTGGTGGCGGCGAGCGAGTACACGCCGCCAGGCGGGGTGAACGCGCTGAGCACGCTGCGCATCGGCCTCGCCGTGGCCGAGGCCAAGGACGAGAAGGGCAACCCGGCCGTGAAGGTGCTGCTGCTGATCGCGAACTGAGCGACTACTTCTTCCGCGCGAGGGCGAAGTACATCGGCGTGAAGATGCCGAGCTTGCCGCCCCCCACGAGCGCGTCCGCACACTCGTTCAAGAAGTCGCTGACCTCGCGCGTGCCCTTGGGGGCGATGCGCAGCTTCTCGAGCACCGAGCTCATGGCCGAGGTGACCACGCGGCCGGCGGGGGTGCGCGGCAAGTTGCGCACGGAGACCTCGTCGAGCGAGGAGTACCAAGGCAGCTCGGCGTGGCATTCCGGCGCGCGATCTTTGGCCTCGCAGAGCTCGAAGCCGCTGTCCACGAGGCCCTGCTTCACCTCGTCGAAGGTGGCCAGGCTGGGCAGCGCGTTGCCCTTCTCGATGCCGTGCCGAATGCGGCGATGCTCTCGGTTCTCTGGCTCGAACACCGGCGTGATGCACCACTCGTAGACCGCGAACAGTCCGCCGGGCTTGAGCAGGCGGGCGGCCTCGCCGAACACGCTCCGCTTGTCGGGAGCGTGGCAGGTGGCCTCGAACGCGTAGGCCGCGTCGAACGACGCATCGGGCAGCGGCACCTTCAGGAAGTCGGACTCGATCACGTCGCATTGCGCGCCGAGACCCTCCCGCTGGTTGTAGCGACGCGCGCGCTCCACCTGATAGGCGTTGATGTTGACACCGGTGACGTTCGCGCCGGTGATGCGTGCCACGGCGCGCATGGGGCCGCCCACGCCGCAGCCGAGGTCGATCGCCCGCTTGCCGGCGGAGAGCCCGAGCCGCTCGGCGAGGTAGCGCTGGTGCTCGGCGATGGACTGCTTCAGGCTCTCTCCTCGCCGACGCACGGCGAAGTGGAACGACTGGCCCCAGCCGTACTCGTAAAAGTCGGTGACGAGATCGTAGTACTGCTTGGTGGTCGTGGCGTACTTGGCGAAGCGATCGTCCGGCTCCTCGCGCTCGTACGTCTTGGCGTACGCCGCCATGGTGCCCTTGACCTCGTCTCGGCCCAAGCCGACCTTGCGCTCGCTCTCGACCTGCATGCCACGGCTCTAGGCGCGGCCGCCGCGCGCCGCAAGATCAGCGAGGGAAGGCCTCCGCGATCCCGCCATCGATGGGCAACGTGGCCCCGGTGGTGGGGGTCGCGTCACTGGCAAAGAACACGACGGCGGCCCCGACGTGTTGGGCCTCTACGCGGGCCTTCAGCAGGTTGCGGTCCCGGTAGAAGTCGAACAGCTCGGGCAGCGAGAGGCCCCGGCTCTTGGCGCGGTCGGGGCCCACCTCCGACCACAGGCCGGAGGGCGTCTCGCCGTGGGAGAACACCGCGTCCGCGTTGATCAGGTTCACCTTCACGCCGATCGCGGCGAGCTCGATCGCCGCCACCTTGGAGAGCTGGTGTGCGGCGGCCTTGCTCGCGCTGTAGGCGCCGAAGTCTTTGCCGGGCGCGAACACGTTCTTGGACGAGCTGACCACGACGTTGCCGCCGGTGCCCTGCGCGCGGAAGATGCGCGCCGCCTCGCGCAGGGTGGTGAGCACCCCGAGGTAGTTCACATCCATGACGCGCCGCGCCTCGTCCGTGCCGAGCTCGCTGACTGGACGCACCAGCGCAACGCCCGCGTTGGGCACGACCAGATCGACTCCGCCGAGCTCGCTCGCGCAGCGATCGAACGCTCGGCGCATGGCGACGTCGTCGCTGACGTCGGCGGCGAGAGGCAGCGCCGCGCCGGCTCCGAAGCGCGCACACAGCTCCTTCGCCAGCTGCTCGACGGCGGCGGCCTCGCGATCGAGCAGCGCGACGACGGCGCCCGCGGACAACACTGCTTCCGCGATGCCGCGTCCGATCGCGCCGGCAGCGCCGGTGACGAGCGCAACCTGGCGTGCGAGCTGCTTCTCCGCAGCCTTGCCCAATTTGGCCTGCTCCAGGCTCCAGTACTCCATCTCGAACAGATCGCTGTCGCTCAGCGACTCGTAGCTGCCCACGTCCTCGGCGATCGCTTTGGCCCTGAGGGTGTGCTCGGTGATGTCCGCCGCGATCCTCGCATCGGCCTTGCTGGCGCCGAAGCTGAGCGCGCCGAGCCCCGGCACCAGCACCACGCGCGCCGCGCTGTCGAGCTTCTTCAGGCTGCGTCCGTGGCGGCAGGACTCGAAGTAGGCGTCGTATCGCGCGCGATACTGCGCCACCCGATCGCGCACGAACGCCGCGAGGTCCGGGGCCCGGTCCCAGCCGCCGAGGAACAACGGCCACGGTTTGGTGCGAATGGCGTGGTCCGGGGTCAGCGTACCGGTGTTGGCCAGCCTCTCGGCGTCGGGCCGGGCCAGCGCTGCGCACAGCTCCGGGCTGGTGCGCGCTTCCATCACCCAGCGCTGAAAACCCCGCGCCGGCGTCGCCAGAGGCGCAGCCAAGGCGCCGCGCAAGATCGGGGCGATCTCCGCCAAACGTCCGCTCGCGGGCCCAGCGCCAGCCGAGACCGCGGGCCGACGCTTGGCGCGCGCCAGCTGTTCGCACGCGCCCACCAGCTCGATGTGGCGGTCGTAGCTCTCCTTGTCGGTCGCCCCGAAGGAGAACAGCCCGTGTTTGATCAACACCACGCCCTTCACGTGTGGCGCCCGCTCGACCACCTCGGCGACCGCCCGCGCCAGCGGGAAGCCCGGCATGATGTAGGGCAAAATCGCGACGTCGGCGCCCAGCGCCTCGCGGATGAGCGCCTCGCCGTCGGGTTGGTTGGTGAGCACCAACACCGCGTCGGCATGGGAGTGATCCACGAACTTGTGCGGCAAGAACGCGTGCAGCAGCGCTTCGACCGACGGGTTGGGCGCGCTCGCGTCGAACAGATGCGTGCGCAGCTGGTTGACCATCTCCTCGTCGGTCAACTGCTCGAGCCCGCGCAGCCTGCGCAGATAGGCCAAATCCAAGGCCGGGAAATCCCCCGGCCCGACGCGATCCAGGCTCGAGCCAGAGCCCTTGACCCACAAGCACTCGAGCTCCTCGCCGAGCACGGTGCGGTACCGCCCCTTCACGCTGGTGTTCCCGCCACCATGGAGCACCAGATCGTGGTCCTGACCGATCAGCCGAGAGGTGTACACGCGCAGCGCCAGATCCCGCGGGACCTCGCCGAGCGCCGAGATGGCCTGCTCCCGCGCCTGCTCGTCGTAGCGGTTCTTCAAGCAGCACCTTCGAACAGCACCCGGTGCAGCACCGAGACGGTTTTGGCCACGTCGGCGTCCCCCACCACCAGGGACAAGTTGATGGCGCCGAAGGCGTGGCTGATCATTTCGATGTTCACGCCCTCCTTGGCGACCGCGCCCAGGATCTCTGCGCCGAGCCCGGGCCTGCGAGCCAGGTGTTTGCCCACGACCACGAGGATCGCCCTGCCCTCTGCCAGCGACACCGAGCCGAGCGGCGCCAGCTCTTCTGCGAGCGCCAGCATGGGGGCCTTGGCGTTGCCCGTGAGACTGACCGAAACCTCGCTGGTCGTGACGACATCCACCACCACGCCGTGCCGGGCCGCGGCCTCGAACACGCGACCGAGGAAGCCGAGCTCGCCGAACATGCGGGTGGAGGTGATGGTCAAGACCAGCTGCCCCTCCTTGTACGCGATGCTCGTCACGTCGTGCTCGCCCGCGGGCCGGCCCGTGTCGTGGATCACCGTGCCTGGGTGCTCGGGCCGGTTGGTGTTGAGCACGCGCACCGGGATCTTGGCCTCCATCGCCGGCAGAAGCGTGGCGGGGTGCAACACCCGACTGCCGAAGTACGCCAGCTCCGCCGCCTCCTCGAAGTACATCACTGGGATGTTGCGCGCCGCCTTCACCACGCTCGGATCGGCGCTCATCACGCCATCGGTGTCGCTCCAGATCTGCACCTCGGCTGCGCCCAGCGCCGCGCCGAACAGCGTGGCCGTCAGATCGCTGCCGTTGCGGCCGACGGTGGTGATCTCGCCCTGCTCGCTGCGCCCGACGAAGCCCGTCACCAGAGGCACCACATCTGCGTCGAGCTCCGCATAGCGCCGCTTGGCCTCCGCGGGGAACGCGCTCGTGGGGCGCGCGCTGCCGAACTCGTGGTTGGTCACGAAACCCAGGTCCCACGCGTCGTGCGCCGCCGCGGAGAGGCCGCTCCGGGTGAAGTAGTCGGCGATCGTGCGCACGCTCCAGCGCTCACCGAAGCTCGACACGTAGTCGAGGCTGCGCGGAGACAGCTCACGCACCAGGTGGATGCCTCGGAGCAACCCAGCGAGCTCCTCGAACATCGGGTCGAGCAGAGCGTCGGAACCGCCGAGCTCGCGCAAGACGGCGCGTTGGCGCGCGATCACGCCGTCTGGATCGTAACGTCCCGCCACGGCCTCTTTCGCGGCACGCACCAGCGCGTCGGTGATGCCCTTGTGCGCGGAGCAGACCACCAGTGGCCGCTCGGAGAGGCGCGCCCTCACGATGGCCAAGACCTTGTCGATCTGCTTTCTGTCGGCCACCGAGCTGCCGCCGAACTTCATCACGATCATGGTGCCAGGCGCTTACCACAGAGCCTCGCCGTGCGTCTCACTCTTGGTAGGCTTGGGGCCATGGCGATGGTGGACCGCTGGCTGCTGTGGCTGGGCTGCCTGCTGGTCTTCGGGTGCGGGGCTCGCAGCGGCTTGCCGACGCCGGAGCCGGAAGATCAGAGCTCGCAGGGCGGAGGCGGGAGCCCGGCAGAGCCCTCGCCGTGCGAGCCGCTGCCGCTCCTGCAGCTGAAGGGCACCGTGCGGGACCTGAGCGATCAGCACCCCGACTTCGAGGAGCCGTTCATCGGGGATGACCGGGGCATCGTGCTGGGCGCGCTGGGAGATGACGGGACGCCGCAGTATGCCGGCGAGCGCGACAACCCCTCCACGCACGGCGAGCAGGCGTTCTTCAGCTGGTTTCACGACGTCGAGGGCGAGAACCTCGCACAGCCCATCGTGATCCCGCTGGTGCCTCTCGGCCCTGGCATGGGCACGTTCGCGAGCGACAGCTTCTTTCCCATCGACGACGCCCTGCTCGGAAACTAGGGCCGCGCCCACAATTTCCACTTCACGGTCGCCTTGAGCGAGGCCTTCCGCTACGTCGGGGGCGAGACGCTCTCGTTCACCGGAGACGACGACCTGTTCGTGTTCCTGAACGGCCAACTGGTGATCGACTTGGGTGGCGTCCACTCCGCCCAGAGCGCAGACGTGGCGCTCGACGACGTGGCGGATCTGGCCGACCTGGAGCGGGGCCAGGACTACGCCTTGGACCTATTTTTCGCCGAGCGCCACACGGACGGCTCGACGTTCCGGCTCACGCTCGCGGGGTTCGAGACCTGCGCGCCCGCGCGTTGAGCCGGTGGAAGTTTGCGCCCCACGCGACCTCGACGTACACCCAGTGGGCCATGAACCAGCTGGGCTCGATCGCCACTGCCTCGGCGCTTCTGCTCGCGTGCGCCGGGGCTCGCTCGGGCGATGCACCTCCGGCTCCGCCACCGGTTGCGAGCGCCGAGCCCCTCGCACCTCTGCTCGATCCGGCGTGTGTGTGTGGCTCCGCGCCGGAGTGCCCGCCCTGCCCCACCGCCAGCGCTCTGCCGAGCGCCACACCTGCCAGCCCACCTGCCGGCGCCTTTCCCCCAGCGAGCTTCGCCCCTCCCGTCGAGCGCACCAAGAAGCCAGGAGATGGTGTGTGGACGCCGCTCGCGGTCCACCGCGCGAGCGGCGACGGCTCGCCGCTCTACCGAACCACGGTGCGGCCTCACAAGATTCGCGACTTCGTCGTGGTGGACCTCGTGGCGATCGACACCACCCGCGTCAGCATGGACCTGGTGATGGGACCGGAGGAGCCGGAGGGCACCGACGTATTGATGGACAAGCGCACCGGGCTCGTCCCCGCGGCTCGCCTGCCCGACTTGATCGCGGTGACCAACGGCGGCTTCAAGAAGCGCCACGGCAACTGGGGCGTGGGGCTCGACGGCGTGACCGCCTGGAACCCCCGCCCCGAGGGGTGCTCGTTCGCCAAGCTCAAGGACGAGAGCTACCGCGTGGCCACGCACCCGACCCTGCAGCCCGCGCTCGAAGGAGGCTTCGCGTTCTTCCGCCAGACTCCACCCTGTCTGATCGAGGACGGCAAGAAGCACCCGGATCTCGCGATCGAGCACAAGGCCAAAATCTGGGCAGGCGCGGAGGATGGCAACAAGGAGATCCGACGCAGCGCGGTGGGCCTCGGCGCCGACGGTCGCACGCTCTACTTCGCCATCGGCGACTACCTCACCGCAGAGTGGCTCGCAGACGGGCTGCTCGCTGCCGGGGTCCGTTCCGCTGCCCAGCTCGACATCAACTACTCCTACACCCGCTTCCTGACCTACAGCCACGCGGCCGGCGAGCTGACTCCCTCGTCCCCGTTGCTCAAAGAGCTGAAGGCTCCGAAGAAGGAGTACTGGAAGCAGAAGAGCCCCCGCGACTTCTTCATGCTCACCTGGAAGGCGGCGGCCCCTTCCCCGTGAGGCGCGCCAAGGTGCGTTGAAACGTGGGCACGTCCACGTCGACATGCTCGACCACGCGACCGTACAGCATCGCCGTGGGCACCATCCGGCCCCCGCGCTCGCGCTCGACCACGCCGAGCTGCCACAAGATCACGCGCTCGAGGCGCGTGAGCCCGTCGCGCACGTCTGGCAGGTGATCGAGCACGGCCCGCCCGAGGCGCGGGCCCGACTCCGGGACGGGCTCGTCGTCTTGCCCCTCAGACATCGAGCAGCTCGCGCACCTGGGCGACGCTCAGCTTGCCGAGATGCTGCGCCACCTCTTCGTTCAGGCCGAAGCTCCTGGGCCACATGCGGTCGACGTACAGCGTGCCCTCGATGTGGTCGACCTCGTGCTGCAAGATGCGCGCGGGCCAGCCGCTCACGCTCCACTCGATCGAATCGCCCTTCTCGTCGAGGCCACGCACCGTCACCGAGAGCTTGCGCGGCACCAACGCCGACCAACCCGGCACGCTCAAGCAGCCTTCGAAGAACACGGCCTCTTGCTCGGGCTGGTCGAACGAGAGCACGGGGTTGAGGATCACCTTGAGCGGGAACGGGGCGCGCCCCCGGAGCTGCCGCTGCTCTGCGCTCAAGCTGGCCATCAGACGCTCGGCGTCCTCGAGCACGATCACGCGCTTGGCGACGCCGATCTGCGGCGCCGCAAGACCGACCCCTGGCGCGCGACGCATGGCCTCGATCATGGTGCGGACCAGGTCGCGCAGAGGCTTCTCGCCGATCTCGGAAGGGTCCACCTCCTGTGCGCGCTGGCGAAGCACGGGGTGACCGGCACAGACGATGTCTCGCTTGCCCACCTGTTGCATTTCGCAGGGCTTGCCAGCTGAATCAACAAGCAAGATTCTCCCGTGCTAACGTAGCGCGCCATGCCCACCAAACACGTGGTGTTGATCCCTGGCGACGGCATCGGGCCGAGCATCGCTGACAGCGTGCGCAAGGTGTTCGACAAGGCCCAGGTCGACGTGCAGTGGCACGAGCACGTAGCGGGAGTGGCCGCGCTGACCAAGGGCCGCGATCCGATGCCGGAGGAGACGTTGGAGGCGATCGAGCACTTCAAGATCGCGCTCAAGGGCCCGTGCTCGACGCCGGTGGGCGAAGGCTTTCGCTCCGTCAACGTGACCTTGCGCAAGCGGCTGCACCTGTACGCGGCGGTCCGGCCCGTGAAGAGCTTGCCAGGGGTGCCCACGCGCTACGAGAACGTGGACATCATCATCGTGCGCGAGAACACCGAGGGGCTCTACAGCGGCGTGGAGAACGAGGTGCTGCCCGGCGTGGTGATGAGCATGAAGGTCGCAAGCGAGATGGCCTGCACGCGCATCGCGCACTGGGCCTTCCGCTTCGCGACCCGCCGTCGCCGCAAGAAGATCACGGCCATGCACAAGGCCAACATCATGAAGCTGACGGATGGCTTGTTCATCCGCTGCGCGCGCAACGTGCACACCAAGGAGTACCCGAACATCGAGTACGACGAGCTGATCATCGACGCGGGCTGCATGCGCATCGTGCAAGACCCGTCGCGCTTCGACATCCTGCTGCTGGAGAACCTGTACGGCGACGTGATGAGCGATTTGTGCGCAGGGCTGGTGGGCGGACTGGGGGTGGTGCCTGGCGCCAACATCGGCGACCACGGCGCGGTGTTCGAGGCCGTGCACGGCTCGGCGCCGGACATCGTCGGCAAGGGCATCGCCAACCCGCTGGCGCTGCTCATGAGCAGCGTGATGATGCTCGACCACCTGGCCGAGGAGGAGGACAACCCGTCGCTCGCGAAGAAGGCCAGCCAGATCCGCTCGGCCTACGAGCGCGCGATCCTCGACGGCCAGAAGACGCGCGACTTGGGGGGAGAGCTCGGCACGGACGCCTTCACCGACGCGGTGATCGATCGCCTGGCAGGCTGAGGCTGCCGGCGCCGCGAGGCCTGCTACGATCCCCGAACCACGTGAGACCTTCCTTTTATGACCCCGACTGAGCTTTGCGCGCGCCTCGACGCCGTCGGCTGGTTCAACGAGCTACCCCGGGAGGAGCGAACGCGCATCCTCGAGTCCTCGAGCGGCCACGAGCTCAGCGATCCCGAGGTGGTCGCCAAGGTGGTGGCTCGCGTCGTCGTCGACCCCGAGGGCGTGACCGACCCCGAGAGCTATCGCTCGTTCATCGCCGAGGTCAGCGAGCAGATCCCCTTCGCCTTCAAGCCCGACGTGATCGAGGTGACCGAGAGCGCCGAGGACGAAGGCGAGCTCACCATCAAGCTCGCGCTCGGAGATCGCGCGTACACCTGTGTGTTCGATCAAGACGGAGATTTCGCGCAGAGCTGCGTGCTCGAGTTCATCGAGGGCATCTTGGAGGACACCGGCTCGAAGCTGCGCCTGTTCGGGCTGCCCGTCTCGGATGGCTGCGCACACCTCGCAGTCACCACGCCCGAGGCCTACGAGCGGGCCATCGCCGAGGGCATCTTGCCCGAGCTCGACGCCGAGCCGGACGAAGACGACGGACCTTTCGACGCGTGAGCGACCTCGAGCAAGTGTTGTTCGATCACACGGAGCTGCGGGCGCGAGCGCTCGGGCGCGTGGTGGCCTTGGGCTGGTTCGGCGCTCCACGCGGCAGCACCGTCAAGGAGCTGGAGGACGAGGTGGCGCCGTTTCACGAGCAGCACCGCGGCGAGCTCTGCTTGGTGGTGCTGCCTCTGGGGCAGCCCCCCAGCGTCGAGGCGCGCCGCGCGCTCGACGCGCTCGTGTTGCGCATCGGCCCGACCGTGGTGGCCGGCGCGGCGTTGCTGCCGGTCTCCGGATTGAAGGGCAAGCTGGTGCGCGCCGCAGCCCAGGGAATCGTCAGCGCCATGCGCCTCCCCTTCCCGCTGAAGCTGGTGGAGACCCATCAGAGCGCCGCGGCCCACGCGCGCGAGACGCTCTCCTTGCGTGCTCTGCCGGCACCACCGCAGGCTGCGCTCGAGACCATGCTGGACCGGCTGGCCGCCCATCGCGCTCGCCGAGCGTAGCGCGCAGCGCAAGCGAGGCCCCGGAGCACGTCGGGCTGCGCTTCGAGTCGCGAGCCCTTGCTGGCCAGGTGCGAAGCGCTAGGAAGTAACGCTCATGGCGCACGACCTCCGGAACGAGCACGAGACCGAGGCGAGGACCTGATGGGCTTCGCCGCCGACAGCGTGGATGCCGCGCTCGAGTGGAGCGTCGTGGGAAGTTTCACGCGCGTCGGCTCGGCGCTTCGACGGCGTCTGGACCACTGGGCACCGCTCCAAGAACGAAGGCTCGATGGCCGGGTGGTCGTGATGTCCGGTGCGACCTCGGGGCTCGGGCTCGAGGCCGCGCGGGCCTTCGCCCGCATGGGCGCGACCGTCGAGATCATCGCGCGCAACGCGGGGAAGGCAGAGGCAACCTGCAGCGCGCTGCGGCAGGAGACAGGCCACTCGAAGGTCGGCTTCATCGTCGCTGACACGGGAGACCTGGCCGCCATGCGGCGCGTGGCCTCGGAGCTCGCCGCGCGCCACCGGGCGATCCACGTGCTGATCCACAACGCGGGCGCGCTCGACGACGTGCGCCGGACGAGTCCGCAGGGACTCGAGCTGACGGTCGCGAGCCAAGTGGTCGGCCCGTTCTTGCTCACGGGCTTGCTCCTGCCTGCGCTGAGGGCCGGCGCGCCTGCGCGCGTGCTGTGGGTCTCGTCCGGCGGGATGTACAGCGAGCCGTTGTCGGTCGACCGGCTGGAGATGTCGGCGGACGACTACGATGGCACCAAGGCCTACGCTCGAGCCAAGCGCGCCCAGGTGACGCTGGTCGAGCTGTGGGCACAGAAGCTGGCCGGGGATCGGATCTTCGTGCACGCCATGCACCCCGGCTGGGCCGACACGCCGGGCGTAGCCCGGTCGCTGCCGACCTTTCGGCGCGTCGTCGGGCCTTTGTTGCGCACGCCCGCGGACGGCGCCGACACGCTGGTCTGGCTGGCGGTCGATGAGGGAGCGCCCTTGCAGGACAGTGGCCGTTTCTGGCTCGACCGCCGCCCAAGGCCGCTCCACCGCCTGGCGTCGACGCAACGCTCCGACACGCTCGAGGAGCGCGCACGACTTTGGAGCTGGGCAGTGGCGAAGAGCGGCTGGGACGCGTCCGCCTGATCGAGGTCGACGGCGGATCAGTTCGCGGCGCCCCCTGCGACGCCTTCGAGGCAGCGCAGGGCCTGATCGCAGCCGCCGCGACCGTCGCCGCCAGGGACGACCTCCGGCGTGGTGCCCTCCGGGCAGCCGAACTCTTCATCGTAGAAGCAGCCGGTCCCGTTCGGCGGCGCGCACACGTCGCGCTCCTCGATGTACTGGCAGCCAGGCGTGGCGTAGCAGCCATCGAGGTCGAGCTCTTCACAGCCCGGCCCGGACTGGTCGCAGGCCAACGCCAAGACCGGGAGACAACCCAAGATCGACAGGGCGAGGGCGTAACGAGCGCGCCGCATGAGGGCTTCACGCTACACCAGCCGCGCCGGGCGATCACCTGTTCGGCAGGCTACTTGGCGCAGCGCAGGGTGATCTCGCGCACCACCGAGCCAGCCTGAAGATCGAGCGCGACCTTGAGCCCATCGCCACACATCGCGTCCGAGCTCTGTCGAGCGCCGCGCACCATCCCCTCGAGGGCCAGGGCAGCCTCCTTGGTGCGCTGCTCGCGGAACCAATGCCGCGCAAGCCGCACCGTCCAGGCGGCCGCGAGCTCACGATCGTCCTTCTTCGCCAAACGCGAGAAGAAGTCGAACGCCCGCACGGGATCTCCGACGGAGGCGTACACGGGCACGAGCCGCTCCTGGGCCGCGCGTTTGACGGCGGCCGCGCACGCTCCGAGCTCGGGGGCGCTCAGCGCTTTGAGCAGCGCATCCAGCGCTTGCGCAGAGTCCTCTGCGACGTCGCCTCTACGCAACAACGCCACGCCATAGGCGGGGTTCTGCGCGGGCGGGAACTTCAGCACCTCGTCGTAGGCCTGCATGGCGAGGGGGCGTTTGGCGTTGTCGCTGGCCGCCTCGTCGCGGAACAGCTCGCCAAACGCCAAGTAAGCGAGCGGCACGAAGCGGGACTTCGGCTGCGCCTGGATCAGCTCGAGATAGCCCCGGCGCGCGGCGTCCACCTGGCTCGCGAGCTCTCGGCGCACCGCCAGGTTGTAGGCCGAGGCGTCCTCGGCCGTGCTGACGACGTCCGCGAACGGCTCGGTGCGCAGCTCGGCGATGCAGTCCTCGAGCGAGGCCTGCGCGCTCTCCACGGGGCTGTTGGGATCGGGGGGCAACGCGGCGACCGACACCAGCGGGTCTTGCGGTAGCGCCACGTCCAGGATCACCAGCCCACTCGGCGGCTCGGCGGCGGCACAAGACAGGCTGAAGGCGGCGGCCAAAGCGGTGAAGAACGGGCGCATGGGCACTCAGACACGCCAGGGTCGCATCCGTTGCCGGCTGGATGCGATTTTTCAGCGGGCCCACCACACGCGCAAGGCCGACCAGAGCGAAGCGTCGAGCGCGCCTCTCGCGGCCGCATCGGAGCCGCTCGGCTCGGGGTCGGGCGGCAGGCTGGGCGAAGGTTGGCGGGGCGGGCGCGGGCCAGGGCCGATTGCCCGCGCGACCACGCACGTGACGTTGTCGGTCGAGCCTGCGTCGAGGGCGCGTTCGACGAGCTCCTGACAGGCCTGTTCTGCGCTCTCCGTCGCGAGCAGGACCGCCTCGATGGTGGCATCTTCGAGCACCCCGGAGAGCCCGTCCGAGCACAGGCACAGCGTGTCCCCCGGCTGTACCTCGTCCTCCGTGAGCACGACGTCGACCTCGGGGTTGGTGCCCAGCGCCTGCAAGATCACGTTGCTCAGGTTCGAGCTCTTGGCCTGCTCCGCACTGAGCTGGCCGCGATCGACCAGGTGCTGGACCAGCGTCTGATCGCGCGTGAGCTGCCGCAGGCGGCCCTGGCGCAGGAGGTAGGCGCGGCTGTCTCCCACCTGGGCCACCAGCAGCCGCTCCTGGGTGACACAGGCCACGGTAGCCGTCGTCCCCATCCCTTTGAGTCGCGGCTCCTGCTCGGCTCGACCATGAATGGTCAGCGAGGCTGCGCGCAGCGCCTCCTCGAGCGCGAGCTCCCAGGGAACCCCTGCGCGCAGGGAGAGCTCGGACTGGATCACGCGCGCGGCCAAGGCGCTCGCCACCTCGCCGGCGTTGGCGCCGCCCATCCCATCGCACACGCCGAGCAGCTGGCAACCGCGCTCCGGGGTGGCGACGAAGGCCACGTCTTCGTTATGGGAGCGCACGTGCCCGGTCTCGGACCGGGCGGCGATCGAGAGCCAGGTCGAGCCCGGAGGTTTGGATGGAGCTCTCGAGGTGGGGGTGGGGCGGGAGGACGGGGGTTCGGCTTCCATGCTGTCAGCCTGAGGGCTGAAACTATAGTTGTCAACTGATTCAGATGAAACTTTGGTTCCTCGCGTGTCTGGCCGAGCGGAGTACAGTCATCGAGTGAGCGAGTGGCAGGGCCGATTGGTCGAGGCGATGGAGGCGCGCGGCGTGAGCGGCAGCGAGCTCGCCCGGCGCACCGGCTTCACCTCGCAGTACATCAACTCCCTGCGCAGCAAGGACCGCGGCGCGCGCCTGCCCCACGACACGGCCAAGCGGCTCGCGTCCGCGTTGGGGGTGACGGTCGAGTGGTTGGTGCAAGGCACTGGGCCGCGCGAGCGCTTGAGCGACGTGTACCCGGTGTATCAAGCCGATCCCGAGGAGCCAGCCTCCGGGTTCGTGGATCGCTTCCCAACTCGCACCGAGGCGATCGCGCTGCTCGCGAGCACAGCCCGCCCCGAGGTGCTGCGCGCGCTGCTCGCCGTCAGCCCGCCCGATCCGTCCAAGGACCCGGGCCGCGCCTTTTGGATCGACTACGCCAAGCAGCTCGCCAAAGACCTGCGCCGCATCCAGGCCGACCCGGCCTTCACCGGCGAGGCCGAGGCGCCCCGCCGTCGCAGCCGCGGCTGAGCAGAGGCGTGGTAGAACGGGCCGCGTGAGCAACAAGCGCCCTCTCGTGGTGGTGACCGGCGGAGCCGGCTTCATTGGATCGCACACCGTGGATCGACTGATCGAGCAAGGCTGCCGCGTGGTGGTGCTCGACAACTTCTCCACCGGCAAGCGCCAGAACCTGGCGCGCTGGGCAGACCGCGCGCGTCATGGCTTCGACGGCAGCGAGCCGGCGCTCGAGATCTGCGCGACGGACGTCAGCCACGGACTGTTCGCCGCGCTCGCGCCGATCACCAAGGTGCACGGGCCGGTCGAGCGCATCGTGCACCTGGCTGCACAAGTATCGGTGATCGTGTCGATCGACAATCCGCTGGTCGACGTGCAGACCAACTACGTGGGCACGGTACAGGTGCTGGAGTACGCGCGCGCGTTCGGCGTGAAGAAGGTGGTGTTCGCCTCCAGCGCGGCTGTGTACGGCGACGTCGATACGTTCCCGGTGCGCGAGTCGGCGACCTGCCACCCGGTCTCGCCGTACGGCATCGACAAGCTCGCCTCGGAGCACATGCTCCACTACTACTCCGCAGTTCATGGCGTGCCGACCACGGCCCTGCGCTTCTTCAACGTGTACGGCCCGCGCCAAGATCCAAGCAGCCCGTACTCGGGCGTGATCTCCATCTTCGCCGACCGCGCGCGCGCCGGCCGGGACATCACCATCTTCGGCGACGGCGGCCAGACCCGCGATTTCGTGTACGTGGGGGACGTGAGCCGCGCGGTCGTGACCGCGGCGCTGTCCGACGCCGCCGACCGGGCGGTGATGAACGTGGGCACCGGCCGTGAGATCACCGTGAACGAGCTGGCCAAGACCATCGTCGAGCTCTCTGGCGGCACATCGCGCATCGGGCACCAGGCACCACGCGCCGGGGAGATCTTGCGCTCGGTCGCAGAGGTGAGCCGCGCCGCCGAGCTGCTCGGCTTCCGCGCCGAAACCCAGCTCGCCGATGGCCTGCGCGCCACGCTCGCGCCATGAGCACGATCGGCGCTCGAGCGCTCTGCACCGTCTTGCTGCTCTCCTGCGGCGACGACAGCGCGACGCTCCCGCCGCAGACGCCGCAGTTTGGATCCGCCACTCCCGAGGAGCTCGTGCAGGCCATGAGCCTCGAGGAGAAGGTGGAGCAGATGCACGGCAGCTCGCTCGCGGCGATCGACGATCTGTTCCACACGCCGGAGAACACGCGGCTGAAGATCCCCGGATTTCGTATGGTGGACGGCCCCCGCGGGGCGCGCGCCGGCAAGGCCACGGCCTTCCCGGTGGCGATGTCGCGTGGGGCGAGCTTCGATCCCGAGCTCGAGCGCCGCGTGGGTCGCGCCATCGGGCGCGAGGCGGCCGCCAAGGGAGCGAACGTGCTCCTGGCCCCCACCATCAACGTGCTCCGCCACCCCGCGTGGGGCCGCGCGCAAGAGACGTACGGCGAAGACACCGTGCACATCGGCGCGATGGGTGCTGCGTTCATCGAAGGCGCCCAAGAGCACGTGCTCGCCAGCGTGAAGCACTTTGCGTGCAACTCGATCGAGGACACCCGCTTCGACGTGAACGTGACCGTGGACGAGCGCACGTTGCGCGAGGTGTACCTGCCGCATTTTCGCCGCGCAGTGGTCGACGCCAAGGTCGCGAGCGTGATGAGCGCGTACAACCAGGTCAACGGCCAGTTCTCCAGCGAGAACCCGGTGTTGCTCCGCGATCTGCTCAAGGACGAGTGGGGCTTCGACGGCTTCGTGGAGTCCGACTGGGTGTTCGGCACGCGCAGCACCGTCGAAGCCGCCAACGCTGGGCTGGACATCGAGATGCCGGCGCCCAACTACTTCGGGCAAGGGCTGGTGGACGCGGTGCGCGCCGGCGAGGTGGACGAGGCGGTGATCGACGAGGCCGTCACCCGCATCGTGCGCAAGAAGACCGAGTACGCAGCCTTCATGCCGCCTGCGCTCGATCCCGACGCGGTGGAGAGCGAGGAGCACCTGGCGCTCGCGCGTGAGGCCGCCAGCCAAGGCATGGTGCTGCTCAAGAACGGGGGCACGCTGCCGCTCTCCCGCTCCGGCGGCACGCTGGTGGTGGTGGGCGCGCTGGCGGATGTGGCCAACTTGGGCGATCTGGGCTCGAGCGCGGTCACCCCCACGAGCCCGGTCACGCCGCTTGCCGGCATCCAAGCCGCGGCAGGCTCGCTCGAGGTGGTGCACCTGCCCGGCCCGACGCTCAGCGCCGCAGACGAGGCGCAGATCGCCGCGGCCGACGCGGTGGTGATCGTGGTCGGGCTCACCTCCGCGGACGAAGGCGAAGACCTCTTCATCGAGGGCGGGGATCGCGACACGCTGTCGCTCCACGCCGAGGACGAGGCGCTGATCAGCGCGGTCGCTGCGCTGTCCGACAACACCGTGGTGGTGCTCGAGGCCGGCAGCGCGATCGTCGTGCGCCCGTTCGTGGACGAGATCGAGGCGCTGTTGATGGCCTGGTACCCCGGCACCCAAGGTGGCCACGCGATCGCGGACGTGCTGTTCGGCGACGTGGAGCCCGGCGGCCGGTTGCCCATCTCCTTCCCGCGCAGCGAGGCCGATCTGCCCACGTTCGACCACGAGAGCCTCGAGGTCAGCTACGGCTTCTTGCACGGCTACCGCCACCTCGACGCCAACGCGAGCGAGCCGGAGTTCCCGTTCGGCTTCGGGCTCTCGTACACCAGCTTCAGCCTGTCGGACGCGAGCGTGACCCCCAGCCAGCTCTCGGCCGAGGGCGAGCTCACCGTGGCCGTGCGCGTCAGCAACACCGGCGCCCGCACCGGCAGCGAGGTGGTGCAGGTGTATGTGCGCGTCGAAGGCAGCAGCGTCGAGCGCGCCCCCCGCGACCTGCGAGGCTTCCAGCGCGTCCTGCTCGAGGCGGGCCAGAGCGAGGTGGTCGAGATCACGGTGGCCGCGAGCGATCTCGCCATCTGGACGGACGCTGGCTGGGAGCTCGAGCCAGCGTCGTACGTGCTCGAGGTGGGCACTTCCTCGCGCGATCTCGGGTTCGAGCTGCCGCTCTCGTTCGGCGGTTAGCGCTCGGTTTGACCCTTGCGGGTCTTGCCGGGTCTCACCGACGATGATCAGCATGACCCGCGCCCTTCCCTGCTTGCTCCTCTTGTCGCTGACCGCTGCCTGCAATCGTCGTGATGGTCAAACGGACGGGGGCGCCGGCGGGGGCGGCACCGGCGGAAGCGGCGCCGAGGGAGGCGCGGGCGGAGCCAGCGCCCAGAGCGCCGAGCCGCTCGCCAGCGAAGCGGTCGAAGCCACAGCGGCGACCATCTCCCTCGCCGCGCCGCTGTTCTTGGGTGGCGATCAGCTGCGGCAGGAGCAGGACTCCGCCGACGACAACCGCGCCCAGGACCTGGTCGAGGACGCCGTGGCGACCAACTCGATCGTCACCGAAGCGGCGTGTGTCACCTTCGACTGGTCCGGGCTCACCGCCAGCATCACCTTCACCGACTGCACGCTCGAGGCGACGGGCCTGCCTCTCGACGGGGGCATCACCTTCACCGTGACCATCAACCCGACCTCGTTCGCGCTCGACTTCGAGCAGCTGACGATGGGCCCGAGCACGGTCGACGGATCGGTCGCTGTGAGCTTCACCGGCGACGGCATGTTGGGACGCACGACCACCGCCGATCTGACGCTGAGCGACGGCGCCGAAACGACCCACTTCACGCTCACCGGCGGACGCCTGGACGTCGAGGCCGGCTCGGTGAGCGCCAACGGATCGGGCACGATCAGCACCAGCGCGCTCGACGCCGCCTACGAGGTGGACGACGTGAGCTGGGCTCAAGGTGACCGCTGCCCCTCCGGAGGAACGCTGGCGCTGGATCAGGAAGGCCTGCCCAACGTCACCGTGACCTTCCTGCCGACCACCCCGAGCGACGGAGCGGTGGAGGTCCAGATCGGCAGCTTCCCGAGCTTCACCGAGGTGCTCGCCTTCTGCGCGCCTTGATCCGAATCTGAGGTCCGTGCGCGACACGTGGCGCCGAGGCGTGTCCGTAAGGGCATGCAAAGGCGCCTCTTGGGATCGCTGCTGTTCGTTTGGGCCTGCACAGACGCTGGCGGAGAGCCGTGCGTCTCGGACGGCGATTGCAAAGGTGATCGCGTGTGCGGCGCGGCGGGCACGTGTGAGGACGCGGCCTCCGGGGGCGCAGGTCCGGGCGCTGGCGGCGCGGCTGCCGGAGGCAGCGCCGAGGGCGGAGGCACCGCAGGTCCGGGCGGCGCAGCGCAAGGGGGCCAGGCCCAGGGCGGAGCCGGAGGCGGCACCGGAGGCGCTGGGGGAGCTGGAGGCGACGGAGGGGCGCCCTTGGTCGACACCTGCCCCCTCCCCGGCGCCGCGTTCACCGTCGCGATCCCCCCGAGCCCGGGCAACTACACCACGCGCCGGCGCGCCGGTATGCAGCTCCGGAGCGGCGAGCCGAACGTGCTGGCGGTCGACTACTACGGCAACGGCAGCTTCTACTCCGAGACGCTGAAGCGCTTCACCCCCATCAGCGATACCTGGCAGACCAACTACGTCGCCGACGAGCAGTGGGGCTCCAACATCGCGACTTCGTTCGCGACGACCAGCGGCGACGATCCGTGCGTGGTCTACACCGACGACTACGACGGCCACATTCGGCTGGTGTGCGACTCGATCAGCGATCGCATCGTCGCGCCGGGCTGGGCCAACGCCCTCGGCCTCGCCGCCGACGGCCCGCTCAAGCACGTGGTGCGCGTGAACGACGGCACGGATCTCGAGTGGTTCACCACCGATGGAGGCACACCCACCGTGCCGGCGCTGATCGATCAAGCGGGCTGGATCTCCGCCGTCTCCTTCGCGCTCGACAGCCAGGGCACGCCGCACGTGGCCTACCACGTGGAGACCGGCGGCTCGCAAGGCGCGGTGGACCTCGAGGTGCGCCACGCAACGCTCGGGCCGAGCGGGTGGGACATCACCGTGGTCGCCTCCGAGACCGCGCCCAGCTCCGAAGACAGCAAACAGAGCGTGGCGCTCGGCATCGATCCTTGGGACCAGCCCGCGATCGCCTACCACCGACAGAGCACGCGCAGCCTGGAGCTGGTGGAGTGGCAGAGCGGTGCCTTCACCGCGCCCATCGTGCTCGACGCGCCGCAGCCCGGGTACCCCAACGACGATCTCGGCCGCTACGTCGCCATGCAGATCGACTGCTACGAGCGCAAGCGCCTGGTCTATTCGCGCGTCGTCTCCACTGACCCCAGCCCCAACTCGCACCTGTTCCACGCCATCGCCACGAGCAGCGGGCTCGAGGATCGCGTGATGCTGCCGCTCGGCGGCGTGTTCTCCGGCTACGACTTCGATCTGGCCTACGTGGTCGACGCCGCAGGGCACGACCACATCGGTGCCCACGCCAGCTACGCCATCCAGTACGTCAGCCGCTAACCTCGGGCGGCGCTTGCGCTGCGCGCTACACGCCGCAAGAGGAGGCGGAATCGCGTGGCTCGTTCGCGCGTAGAGTGGCCCATGCGTCGCCTGGCGATCCTGGTGCTGCTCGCCGCGGCGTGCAGTTCACCTGCAGAGGCGCCGCCCGACGAGGCCTCGTCGCACACCGCCGCCCGGACCTCCGGCCAGTCGCGCACCGACCCGACGCCTCCGCCCCTCCCCCCACCGCCAGCGCCGAGCGCCGCGCTGCTCGACGTCCCCGCCCCCCCCACCATCGAGCTCCTCTGGCCTGGCGTGAGCCCTCGGCCCGAAGATCACGCCCTCGCGCTGTTCGTGGAGGACGAATGGAACAACGCGCTCGCGTGCCCCAGAGCCCGCGCTGCCCCGGCGCCGTTCGGCTTCCACCGCTGTCGCTTCGAGGGAAGCTCGACGCTCGAGGTCGGGGGAAAGCGACTCTGGGTCGCGGCTTCGGAGCATGGGCACGAGCACGAAGGAATGCAGTTCGAGAAGCTCGATGCCGTGATCCTCGCGCCGTTCTCCGACGGCGTGCGGCCGCTGTACACGTTCAGGGCGCTCGATCTCAGCATCGAGGACTGCGGCTCGTCGCTCTCCATGCGCCGCCTCCAGGCGATCGATCTCGACGGTGACGACCGCGGCGAGCTCTGCGTCGAGTCGGTCTCGGAAGAGGGCGTGGGCCTCTTCCACGTCATGGACCTCGAGGAGGCCCAGCAACCGTGGAAGCCCCTCCACCGCAAACGAGACCGCGTCGCGTTCCAGCTCGATCCGGCTCGACTCACGCTCGCGCGGCGGCCGGACCTCGACCCAGCGTGCCCTCCGCGAGGCTACCATCTCCCAACCCGCTTCAAGTTCGGGTACGGCGCCTTCCGTGAGCGCTTCGCGCTGCAAGGCGACCCGCTGCTCGGTCGCTGTCCGCCCAAGGGGTCGACCCACTGTCTGCCCGAGCTGTGCGCCAGGGCTCGCTGAGCAGAGACGCACACCTCAGCGAGCGAGCTCGCGCTCTGCGAAGTGGTAGAGCAACAGGCCGTCGGGCGGCATGTCGCCCCAGACGCGGAACGCCGCGACGGCCAAGCCCTGGAGGCTCGAGAACCCCGACTCCAGTCCCAAGACGATGCATCCAGGCTCGCGCGGGTACCTCGCCAGCCGCCCGACAGCCTTGGCGTGTGTGGCGCGCAGCGCTGCATCGAACCGAGCCACACCCGCCACGAGCTCGCGGCTCACTCGCCCCTGCGGCGCCGAGACCTGGATCTCTTGCGCCAACAGTGCCGCCGCGGCGAGGGCTCCTTCGCGACGCACCAGCACGCACACACTCGCCGTGCGGTTGTAGACGGCGCTGACTGCTCCCGTGGCCACCGCCGCGTTCACGATCGCGTCGCGGACCCGCAGCCCCGGCAGCTCGCGCGAGACCGCCCAAGCCTGCCCATAGAGCTCGTTGAGCGCGCGCTCGAGGGCGAGCGAGGAGAAGCGGTGCTGCGCGCGGCTTGCGGCCAGCGCCGGCTCGACCGATCGGTCATTCCGCGCGACGCGAGCGAGCGCGCGCTCGCGGACACGATGCGCCGCGATCAGCGGCGCGTGGAGCAACGCGCGGTCGAGCGCCTGCTGCACCCCTATCTGCGCGAAGCGACTCATGATGTGGGCGAGCCAAGGCGCCTCGCTCACGCGCGCGGGGCGCGGCGCGATCAGCGCGGCGAGGCCAGGGAAGGACGTATCGACCGCACGGCGCATCCTCACCAGGCCGGCCATGGCGAGCGCGCGAAGTCCAAACGACGGCACGCCGCGAAGACCGCCGTCGACCTGCAGCGCCCGCTCGATCGGCGCGCGGTGGTCCAGCGCGAGACACGCACCCAGCGTTGACTGCACCGCCAGGTAGAGGCCCATCGGCGGGAACGCAGCGAGCGCTCCGAACACGTGCGCCTCCACCTGCTCGGCCGCGTCGACCGCCTCACGCCACTCGGCCGCGAGCCTATCCTGGGCCGAACGCAGCCCCGGATCCTCAAGCTTGCGCACGTGGGCGCGCGCGCGTGACAGCACCACGTTGGCCCGCTCGACGTCCACGTTCTCCTTGATCGAGCGCGCCGCCGCCTGCCGAAACGTGTCCGAGTCGAGCTGACGCGCCGCGCGCGAGCGCAGCTCCGTCACCGTCACTGGTGCAAAGCCCAGGGTGGCCGAGCGACGGAACGGCGCCACGCGCGCCTGGGTCGAAGCCCGCGTCGGGCGCTGGTCACGCAAGGCGTTCAGCCCGTCCACCAGATCGAAGTCCGGGAACCAGGTCGATCGAATGGTCTCGCCCAGCGCCTCGAGCTCGCTCGTGACCACCCCGCGCAGGTCGACCATGATCGCGCGCTGCCCGTAGTCGTTGTTGGCCAAGAGTCTTCGCGCGGCCGCAATCACCTGCTCCACGCGACGAGCGATCGCGAGCGGAGGCAGCTCCGCCTCCACCTGTGCGAGCGCGCTCGCGGCGTGCGCTTGGGCTTGCGCTGCCGCCGCGACGAGCCGCTCGCGCTCCGCGCCGAGCTCTCGCTCCCGCGCCTCGTCACGGCTCTCCCCCAGCCAGATGCGGTCGAGCAGCGAGATCTGATCCCGCACGGTGCCGAGCTCGCGCTCCACGCGGGCCAGCTCGGCGCCCAGCCGGTGAGCCTCGCGCACGAGCGTGGTCAATCGCCGCTTGGCCAAGAGCTCCTTGGCGCGCGCCGCCAGATCGGGCCCGCTCACTCCGACTCCGCCACACGCTTCGTGACCGCAGCGCCCAAGCTCGCGAGCAGCTCCGCGTACCAGCGAAACGCCGCCTCGCTGCGGCCAGCGAGTGCGCGGGTGCCCCAAATCACCGTGAGCGTGCGCCGCGTCTCGCCGTGGGTCTTGGTGCGCTGCGCGTCCTTCACCGCGTTGGCGCACGGGCCGTCGGCGTCGAACAAGCAGAGTAGCCCGCCGAGATCGATGCTCTGGCCCGCGGCGTTGAACACGTAGCTCGCGCCAGGCGGCGCGACGCCGATGCGAAGTGGCTCACGCGCGCGGTCCAGGTCGATGACGCTCACGGGCAAGCCGCTGTGCAGCGACACCGCGTTGCACACGTCGACAGCGGCGTTGATCGCCCCGAGCGAGCCCTCGGTCGCGGCGCGCAGCAGGTACTCGGACGCGGGCTTGCCGCGACCGGTGGGCTTGTAGCCGCCGTGCCGCAAGAGGTCCCGCACCGCCGCACGCACCGCATCGTCCGCCGTGAGAGGCGAGGCCGCGCCGAGGGCGAGTAGGCCCGCGACCTGGTCGGGCAGCGTCAGCGAGCCCAACGCCTGCGGGAACGAGGTCTCGAACACCACAGCCTCGAGCAACGGGTGCGGATCGATCACGGCGCAGTTCTAACACGAGCGCGCGCCCCACGTTCCGGCCAGACGGCGCGCGTGGTACACGCGGTCTCGTGAGCGACAAGGAGCAACTCAAGGCCATGGTCGAGGCGCTCTTGCCCGCCATTCGAGAGGTAGATACCACCCTGCCGGACGCCGCAGACAGGCTCGCGGCGCGTTTGCCGCTCGATGGCCCCGAGCTCAGCCGCCTGCGCGTCGCACTGCGCGCAGCGGTCGAGTCCAAGGTGGTCGCGGATCGCGAGAACGACGGCGTTCGCTTCTCGCGCCTGCGCAAGGCCGCCGATGATGCTGACTACAGCATCGACGTCGTGCACATGAACAAGCCCGCGCTCGCCCACACCCACCCGCGCGGCGAGGTCGATCTGTGCTTCGCCGTGGAAGGCGACGCGCGCTTCGACGATCAGCCCGAGGGCTGGACGGTCTACCCGCCGGGCTCGTGGCACGTGCCCACCGTCACCGGCGGCGCGATGGACATCCTGTACTTCCTGCCTGGCGGCGCGATCACGTTCGGGCCCCGGCAATAGGTCGCACGTGCTGCCCTTGGGTCGCTTCTCGCTCGGCTTCGCCGTCTTGTGCATCGTGGCCAGCGGGTGCGCCAAGTCGCCGCCGCCGGGCGCGTCGCAGGGGAGCGCCTCCTCCAGCGCTTCATCCAGCTCGCCCATGTCGAGCGCGCTCGCCTCGAGCGCGGCGCCGGCGGCGCTCATCGACCTCCAGCCACTCACGATCTCGTTCCAGGGCAAGGTCATCGCCCGCCTGTTCGCTGACGGTCGCACCGAGTCGGCCGGGCAGAACGCACCTGGCACCGCGCTCGCGCCCGGCCCGGCGCTCCGCCCCGACGGCACGATGGTGATGACCAAGGGCGGCGTCGCGGCGCGCCTCGACGAGAGCGGCAACATCTACGTCCTGCAGCCGCCTGGGGTGAGCCCGCGCGAGCCGCTCTTCGGGCGCATCTCGGGGAACGAGCTCAAGCTCGAGGGCTCCGACCAGCCTTGGAGCGTCCGCGTCCGCGGCAACCTGATCGAGTTCGGCAAGGACAACAGCAGCGTGATCGACGGCGAAGTGACGCCGAGCATGCGCCACACTGCGTTGGTGATGGCCGCCGCGTTCTACATCGACGGCGCCATCGCCTCCCGCTGAAGCCCGGTGGTGTAAGGTGCCGAGACCGTTCTCGTTCCTGCGAAACAAGATGAAGCCAGTCCTGCCACTGCTCCTGTTTGCGCTCACGGCCACCGCGTGCGCCACCTCCTGCTCCCGGCCTGCGTCGCCCTCCGCCGAGCCGAGCCCCTCGCCCTCGGCCCCGAGCTCGGGCGCCCAAGGGCTCTGGACGCTGTCCTTCACCGCCGACAGCACCGGCGAGCGATGCGAGCTCGCGAAGCGCCACGCGCGCGCAGAGCTGCGCTGCGGCGACGCCACCTTCGCGCCGCTGAAGTCGGACGGCGCGGAGGCCGTGCGCCTCGTCGAAGCCACCGCCTGGGCCCAAGAAGCCGCGCAAGCGGAGCCAGAGCAAGCCGGGGCCAAGAAGCGCTCCTTTCGCATGAGCTACGGCCAAGGCACCATCGAGGTGTTCCGCTATGCCGAGCCATCGACGTCGTTCGGCCGGCTCGCCGCGACCCTCGACGCGCTCGTCAAGGCCGAGCACCCCACGACCCCGGCCGGCGATCGGCCCGCGCCACGCGCCTTCCCGGTGGTTTCAGACCGCGGCCTCGTGACGGTGCAGAGCCTCGCCCTGTTCGGGCCAGAGCAGTCTTCGACCACGCGCGTGGGAGCCGACGGCTCGTGGACCCGCTCCGGTGCAGCGCCGAGCTCGGGCACGCTCGACGCCAAGCAGCTCGCCGCGGTACGCGCGCTCGTCGACGAGATCGGCAAGGCCAAGCCCAGCACAGAGCCCGGGCTTCCCTGCGACGCCGAACCCTCGCAGGCGACCCGGGTGCTGTTCGGCAAGGTCGGCGAGATCGGCTGGGCAGCTCCGTGCGCCGGCCCGTTGCCACCGGCCCCCGTTCAGATCCTCACACGCTACCTTCAGCAGGTCGCCGAGGGTCGCCCCGCGAGCGAGCTCGAGCAGACGCGCGCGCGCCCACGCTGATCGCACCCTCGGTACAACGTCGGGGCGCGACTACCACACCGTTCGCCAGGTCACCCCGCTCGCCCCGACCTCCAGCGTCGAGGTGCCAGGCTCGCGATCGAGCTCGAGGCCGAGCCCTACCGCGAGCACGATCGCGCTGGCACCCGCGACGCCGAACGCCACGTTGGCGATGTTCGCGAACAGCTCGGCCTCGGCAAGGTCGTTCGAGAGCGAGGGCGCGCAGCGATCGTGTGGGCACTGGGCGGCGATATCGTTCGTCTCCAGTAAGCTGTCGATGCCGAAGCCCATGCCGAGCGCCAGGCTGACTCCCAGCACGGTGCCGGCGGTCGCCATCATGGGCACGTAGCTCGGAGGCTCTTCGGCGATCAGACGCACGGTCAGATGCCGGCTCTCGGCCACTTCCACATCGCGCTGCGCACGCCTTCCCGTGCGCTCCACGACGATCTCGTGGCGACCCGGATCTACCAGCACCGGCTCCCCGGCGGCACGCACCACGCCGTCGATGCGCACCACGCCGCCGCCCTGGGGGACCTGGACCGCAATCGTGGGGATGCGCCGAGCCAGGTCCGCCTTGAGCTGAGCGGCTTCCTTCCGTGCCTGGGCAAAGGGAGCGGGCTCTTCGGCGCTCGGAGGGTGTGCCAAGACCACCTCGGCGGCGCGCTGAGCGGCGGCCAGCTTGCCCAACCGCGCGAGCGTCCGAGCCACCTCGATCGTGGTCGTGGGCACATGCATGATGTCATCGGCGCGCTGGTAGGCCGAGAGCGCACCGGGCAAATCACCCAGCGCCGCGAGTCGATCGCCTTCATCCATCAGCGCGCGCGCTGCATCTTTGGAGGGCTCGCTCGGAGCTTGCGCGGTGGCGGGAGCGGCGACCCCCAACATCGCTACGAGCAGCAGCCAGCGCATCAGAATCCTCGATCTTTGCGCGGGGAGCTCGCGCTCGTGGTCGCGCTCGGCGCGGCTGGCGGCGACGCGACCTCGGGCGGGGCGTGCGAGATGGTGGCGGCTGGCCAGGTGACGACCGCGCGGCCGGGCTTGGCGGCGGCGACGACGTTGCTCGATCGAGGCCCGCTCGCGACTGGTGCGGCGCCAGCGAACGCCGTGAGCACCCCGGCAGGGGCTGCGCTGGGCGGGCCCGAAGCAGACGAAGAGCCGGCGGGGGCCTCGGACGCTGCCAACGCTCCTGCCCGGGGCGGGTCGGAGCTCGTCGCCGACGTCTCGAACACGAGCGCCAAGGTCGCGCCCGCCGCCGCGATCCCGACCAACGCCACCGCCGGCCAGCGCCTCGGCGGTGCGAGCAGCGCACGAGCGAGCGCGTCCGCGAGCTCACGCGCCGAGCCGAAACGGTCCTCCGGCACGGGCGCGAGCGCGCGCTCGAACCAGGCGTCGATCTCGCGCGACAAGCCTGGCACCACTCGGCTCGGACGCTCGAAGCGCCCGCGATCCATCGCCACCGCGAGCTCGGCCAGCGTGTCTGCTTGGAACGGGACCCGGCCCGTCAATGCTTCGTAGGCCACCACGGCGAGCGACCACAGGTCGCTGCGCGCGTCGACCTCCTGCGGTCGTCCCAACTGCTCCGGGCTCATGTACGGCGGCGTCCCGAGCAGCGTGCCCACAGCCGTCGTGGTGCTCCTGAGGCCCACGTCGACGCCCTCGCTGGGGCTCGTCCGCGCGACGCCGAAGTCGAGGACTTTCAAGACTTCCTCGCCGTCTTCGACCGACAGGAACAGGTTCTGCGGCTTGATGTCGCGGTGTACGACGCCTGCCTCGTGCGCGGCAGCGAGCCCGCTCGCGGCATGTTGGATCCAGGTGAGCACCTCCTTGCACTGCGCGCGACCAGCGCGCGCGAGGCGCGAAGCCAAGTCCTCGCCGCGCAGGAGCTCCATCACCAGGTAGGGCGCGTCGCCCTGGTAGAAGCCGAAATCGAGCACGCGCACGACGTGCCTGCTGCGCAGCCGAGACAGCGTGGCGGCCTCCTTTCGAAAGCGCTCCAGACGCGCGCCGTCGTGCTGGGAGGCGTCGGCCAGGAGCTTCACAGCGACCTCCGAGCCCAGGCTCTCGTGCTCCGCGCGCCACACCGTGCCCATACCGCCGCTGCCGATGGGCTCGACCAGGCGCACGCGCGGAGCGATTTCGCAGCCCGGTCCGAGCGCCGGCGTGGGCTCGAGCAGGAAGCGACGGAGGCGCGCAACACGCACGCCGCGGGGCGCAGTCACGCCCCGCCTCCCCAGCCCAACACCGCGCTGGCCTCGAGCTCGAACTCCTCTTCGTTCGCGGTGATGCGGCGCAGGTGGCCGAGCACGATGTTGCGAAACTCTCGGCGCGCATACGCCAGGTAGTTGGTCACGTCCGTCTCCTTCACGCCCAACTGACGCGCGACCGCGGAGTAGCTCGGGCGCTCGTCATCGTCGACCAGCGCGTAGCGCGTGAACACCTCGTAATAGACGTCCTTGCCCTTGTTCGAGAGCAGCTCTCGAAGGTCATGGACACCGGACTCCAAGATCGAAGCGGCCACCGCACGATCGAACTCTTCGTCCAGCTGCTCCTCGGGAGTGGGCTCGCGGCCGGAAAGCTCCTCCTCGACCGCGTCGATGTCGAACATCTGCGGCCTGGGCCCTCCCCGCTTCAGCCGTCGCTCGGCCCGGTCGCTGCTCGACACGAAGCGGTCGAGACACCCCTTGAGGTAGGTCCGAAAGCGTCCTCTCGTGCGATCGTACGAGGCCAGGCTCTCCTGCTCGAGCAGCAGCGCGAAGAACTCCTGCGTGAGATCGCTGGCCGCGTCGGGGTCTTTGCGCCACTTCAGGCGCAGCTGGCGGTAGACCGGCTCCCAATAGGTGCGCATCAGCAGCTGGCGCGCGTCCTCCTGCTCCGCCTGCGAGCCGGCTTGGAGCGACACGAGCACCGAATTTCGCGTGGCCGGGAAGCCCACCCAGGGCTTGTCCGACGAGAAAGCGCCTGCCACGGCCCCGATTCTGGCAGAGAAAGCAGGGGGCGTGCCAGGGATGGCCCGACAAAAAGGGAGCCGTGGTCTAAAGACCGCGCCACGCACGGAGATAGGGGGGGTGCATGGCAGAAAGCACCGACCCGACGACCCGCCAAGCAGAGGCGCGCGTCGGGAGCACGCTCCACAACAAGTGGCGCCTCGACCGCTTGCTCGGCGTGGGGGGCATGGCGGCGGTGTACGCAGCAACCCATCGCAACGGCAAACGTGGCGCGGTCAAGCTGCTCCACCCCGACGTGGCGCGCGACCGCGAGGCACGCGAGCGCTTCCTGCGTGAGGGCTACGTGGCCAACCGCATCGGCCACCCGGGCGTGGTCGCGGTCCTCGACGACGACAGCCTCGAGGATGGCACGCTGTACCTGGTGATGGAGCTGCTCGAGGGGCAACCCGTCGACAGCCTTTGGGACGCGGCGCCAGGCCAGCGCGTGGATCCCCGCACCGCCGTGGGCCTCGTGAGCCAGCTGCTCGACGTCCTCTCTGCGGCCCACGCGCAGGGCGTCGTGCACCGCGACCTGAAGCCAGAGAACCTGTTCCTCACCCAGGCGGGCGTGCTCAAGGTGCTCGACTTCGGCATCGCACGGCTGCGGGAGACGGGCAGCGACAAGCGCACCCAGACGGGCAGCGTGATGGGCACCCCCGCCTTCATGCCGCCGGAGCAAGCGCTCGGCGACTGGCACCGCGTCGACCAGCGCACGGATCTTTGGGCGGCTGGCGCGACGTTGTTCTCCCTGTTGACGGGGCGCCACGTCCACGCGGCGGACACGATGAACAAGTTGCTCTTGGCAGCGATGACGCAGCAGGCGCCGCCGCTCGCCACCGTGTTGCCTGGGGTGCACCCGGCGCTCGCCGAGGTGGTCGACCGCGCGTTGGCTTACGACCCTGCACATCGCTTTCAGAGCGCCACCGACATGCGACTGGCGCTGCTTGCGCTGCACGACGAGGTGCCTGCCACCGCGCGGCAAGCACCAGCGCCCACTTGGGCGGAGCCAGCGAGCCTCTCGCAACCTCGGCAGTCCACTCCCTCTGGAACCAAGCTCCTGCCGTCCGCCGCGGCCCCGATCGTGACCGCCGCCGCGACGCTGCACGCGGTGTCGCACACCGCGCCACCACCTTCCTCGTTGCTGGCGCCGAACGTCGGCGTCGCCGTCGAGTCGGCGAAAGCCAAGCCGCGCCAGCGCCGATGGGGTTACGTCGGCGGCGCGTTGGTGCTGGCGCTGGGTGTCGCCAGCGTCGCCTTGTGGCAGCGCAGCGCCTCGACGCCCGGAGCGAGCTCGAGCCAGCCCGCCGCATCCGTGAGCGCGAACGCCAGCGGCCCGCCGAGCGCCGCGGCCAGCTCGGTCACGGCCACCCTGCTGACACCCGCGAGCGCAGAGCTGGCTGCGACGAGCCCGGCGACGGTCCCATCCGCGACCGCGACCGCGACCGCGACCGCGACCGCGACCGCGTCGGCTTCGTCCGGGCCGAGCAAGCCGCACGTGGCCAGCAGTGTGCGCACCGCCCAGGTCGCCCCGCTCAAGCCGGCCGCCACGACCGCAAGCCCCCCGACCGCCACCGCCACCACCCCGCCCCGAACCTTCGATGGGAGATACTGATCGATGCTGCGCAACCTGCTGATCACGGGGACGCTGCTGGTCTCGCTCACCTGGGCTCATGCGCTGCTCGCGGCCGACCCAGCCGCGGCAGAGGCGCTGTTCAAGGCAGGCAAGGAGGCCGTGGCCAAGGGCGACCTAGAGACTGGCTGCGCGAAGCTGCGGGAGAGCTACGAGATCGACCCTGCCCCCGGGACCGCCTTCAATCTCGCCGAGTGCGAAGAGAAGCGCGGCAAGATCGCGACGGCGTGGGGACTGTTCGAGGAGGTGCGCCAACGACTTCCGCCCAGCGACGAGCGCGTGCCCACGGTCGAGAAGCGGGTCGCGCTGCTCGCACCGAGATTGCCGAAGCTGGCTGTGCGCCTCGAGGGCCCGCCGGGAGCGACCGTGAAGCGCGGAAACACCATCCTCAAGGGCGCAGCCTTGGGCCAACCGTTGCCCGTCGACCCGGGCGAGCACACGCTCACAGTGGAGCTTGCAGGACACTCACCTTCGCAGACCACCGCAAAGGTGGCCGAGGGCGAGTCCAAGGAGGTGGTGCTGGTCGTCGGCCCCAAAGTCCCCGCGGCGCCACCCGACCCCCAAAACACCAGCGAGGCAGAGGACGGCCTCGGGCTGACGATCGGGGGCTTCGTGTTGGGGGGCTTGGGCCTGGCTGGCGTCGGCGCCGGCATCGGGCTCGGACTCTTGGCCAAGTCACAATACGACGACGTGGCTGACCAATGCCCGGACAACCAATGCAGCGGAGCCGCGTTCGAGGAGCGAAATGGCGCGCGTACGCTGGGCGACGGCGCCACCGTGGCGGTGGCCATCGGCGGCGCGGCGGCGGCGACCGGCGTGGTGCTGGTCGTCCTGGGTTTCACGCAATCCGGCGCGTACAGAAGCGAGGCACCGAGAGTCAGCCTGCCGCTGCTCGCGCCGATCCCAGGTGGCGCCGCGCTCTCTTGGGGGATCGCGCTATGAGTCGCCTCGTTCTTGGGTTCCTGGCGCTCTTGGGCTGCGGTGGCTGCAACCTGATTTTCGGCTTGGAGGAGCCCACCTTGGCGAGCGGCGGCGGCGCGACGGGGGGCGAAGGCGGCGCGAGCGGCGGCGGCGACCAAGGCGGAGGCGGAGGTGGCGGCGGCGATCAGGGTGGTGGCGGCGCCGCTGCTTGCCCCGACGGCTGCGACGCCGGCTGCTTCGAAGGCGTGTGTGAAGGGCACCTGCCCGTTTCACTCGGACCAGGCGGACAAATCAGCTGCGTCGTGGTGAAGTCGGGCTCGGTGTGGTGCGTGGGCTCGAATCGCTTCGCAGGGCTCGGCATCCCGCCCGACGACGCCACGGACACCTGCACCCAGAACAACGTCAATGGCGCTCCGGGACCGTGCAGCTTCTCCGCGGTGCGGGTGCCTGGATTGCCAGGCAAGGCCACGCAGGTGTCGACGGGGCTGCACGCGGCGTGCGCGCTGATCGAAAACGGCGAGCTGTGGTGCTGGGGACGCAATGACCGCGGCCAAACCGGGCACCCCCCGGACCCGGGCGACCAGGTAGTGAACGGTCAACCCACCGTGATCGGACCGCAGCGGGTGGAAGGGATCCCCGCCATCACGGGCTTCGACATGAGCGAGACCCACGTCTGCGCTGCCGCCGTGGACGGCGGGCTCTGGTGCTGGGGCGCCAACGACCACGGCCAGCTCGCCAACGGCGAGGTGAACCCGACGAACGATCCCGACTACGTCCGGGCTCCCGCCCAAGTGGACCTCAAGCCCGGGGTCGCCGCGTATCGCGTGTCCGTCTCCACGGTGCACTCTTGCGTGATCGATCAGGACCGCGAGGTCTCCTGCTGGGGTCGCAGCGCGTTGGGCGAGCTCGGGGGGCTCGCGGGCGACACGCCTTGCGCGGCTTCGATGTGCGTGACGACGCCGACGGTCGTCAGCGCCTTCGACCCCGGCGTAGCGTTCGAGCTGGCGACCCCCACGGGCGCCACCTGCTTCGTCGACGGCACCGACACCGTCCAGTGTGCGGGCACGAACGGCTACTCGTTCCTCGGCACGGTCTCCGACAGCAACGTGCACGATACGCCCGTCGCCGTGGCGCTGCTCGGCTCCCTGGATGTGGCGACGGTCACCGCCGGACCCTCGCACCTCTGCGCGCGCACCTCCGACGGCGCGGTGTGGTGTTGGGGCGGCAACTTCTTGGGACAGATCGGCGTCTCCGCGGGCGACGATCCGGCGTGCTACGCGGGCCTCGCGTGTCGAGGGCCCGCACCGATGGCCGGTCTCGTGGCCAAGCGAATCAGGGCCGCCGGGGACGTCACGTTGGCCGTCACCGAGGACGATCGCGTCGTGGGATGGGGCATGAACCAGGGCGCACAGCTCGGTCACGAGCCAGGTTCGCTGGGCGATCTCGACTGCGACTACTACGCCCCGGACACGGGCGACGTGTTCTGCAACCCTGTGCCGCACGAGCTGGCCGGGTTGCCGAGCTTGGACTGACTCAGCGTGGCGTGCGCCACACTTGCCGCGCGGCGAGGTCCGCCCAGGTCACGTGGCTGTCGTCGACGATCACCCCCCAGGCCTGAGCGCCCGTGGCCACCGTCGTCACGCTCATGTCGGCGTCGATTCGGGAGACGCGCGAGCCCATCGCGTCCGCGTGCGTCACGAACAGCTCCTCGCTCGCGGGGTCGACCGCCAAGTCCACGACGGCACCCAGACCAAACGCGACCGGCACGCCGCCCGACTGCCCCTTCGGCACGCTGTAGATCGTCCCGGTGGGGAACGCGGCGAACACGCGCTGCGGGCTCTGCCCGATCTTGACGTAGGCCCCTTTGCCTCCCCCCTGGATCACCATCGAGGCCGCTCCCCCTTGCTTGGGAACACCGAAGATCTCGGACAAACCGAAGTAGACGGTGCTCGCGTCCGTGGCGTCGAGCACCACGCCGGACCCGCTGGTGAGCTGCGGCCCCCCGACGCGGAACACGCCCGCCAAGTTGCCGAAGAACAGCTGCTCGGAGGCGTCCACGCTCAAGGCCTGCGCGGAGACCGTCGCGAGCGTCAGCGGCGAGAACGTCGGCCCGGCCAGCGCGACGCTGCGCACCTCGGTCTCGGTCGCCCAATACAGCGTGGAAGGAGAGGCGCACATGGCTCGAAGGCCAGCTTCGCCGGTCACGAACGGCGCAGCGGCGGCCGGATTGTCCTTCGGAATCCTCCAGAGCTCGGACGCGTCGACTGGCGAGACGCGCACACCCACCAGCACCTCGTCCGAGGTCTGCGCCAAGAAGAGCGGCTGCTGCTCAGCGGGCAGCTCCAACAACAACAGCGCCTCTCCGGGGGGCGCGCCCCCTCCACCACCTCCGCCGCCACCTTCCGCGGCGCCGCCCTGTGCGCCGCCGGCTCCCGCGGCGGCTTCGCCTCCCGCGCCACCGGCGCCCTCGGCGCCCCCGCCACCAGCTCCCGCCTCCGCCCAGATCTCGAGATCGACGAGCCCGCTGGCGAATTGGCAACCGGCGCCGCCAGCCGCCATACAAAGGCAGAGCGCGCGGCGGCGGATCGCCCTCACCAGCCGAGTCGATCCTGAAGCGTCTGGCTCAGCAGCGCCCCCAGCTTCTGATTGGTCACCGTGTTCGTATGATAGTCGCAGCCCAGCCCGTCGCTGGGATCGATCGAGAACCGCAGCGTGCCGCTGTTCGCGTCACCGAGCGCGGCGAACGCGTCCTCGACCAGCGCTTCGTTGGATGCGCCCCAATGGGCCCAGGTGATGCCGAGCAGGTAAGCGGCCGGATGCCGCGCGCGCGCGACCTCGAGCAGGGCCACGTAGTCCGCCACGAAGGCGCCGTCGTCGATCGGCGCGGAGAAGTCGTTGGTGCCCAGGTTGACGACCACCACCTCGGCCGGGAAATCCGCTGGATCCCACTCGGGAGTATCGGAGCCGGTGAACAGCCGCGGGTAGAGCTCCGGCATGGGCTCGTTCAGATCGCCGCCGTAGTTCTGGTGCACGCCCTTGCCGGAGTAGCAGATCAGGTGTGCGGCAGCGTCGAGCTCGCGCGCCGCGACCAGCGCGTAGGTCGTGTACGCAGACTCGGTGTCCGCGGAGAAGTCGCAGAGCTCGTTGGGGCCCTCGATGCCGTAGCCACAAGTCAGGGAGTCGCCGATCAGCTCGATGCGATGCTGGTACGGGTAGGCACTGGGGACGATCGCGCTCGCAGGCTCGAACCCAAGGAAGACGAACGGCCCGAAGTAACCCTCGTTGCGACGCACGATCTCGACGGTGTGCTCTCCACCTGGCAGGCCCGCGGCGAGCGGGTAGAGCACCTCTCCGCCGCTGGTCTCGAACCGGCCCGTCGAGACGCCGTCGATCACGATCTCGAACCAGATGCCGGCGCTCCCGGTGAGCCTGACCGACGCGTCCGGACCCGTCATCGTGGCGATGGCGCTCGAACCAGACCAGGTTGCGGCCGACGTGCCGGACTCGTAACGGCCGACGAGGTGAAAGTCGGCCAGCGGTGGCGCGCCTCCTCCGCCAGCTCCTCCGCTCGACGGATCGCCGCCAGCCCCTCCCGCGAGGGGCTCAGCCCCGCCGCCGCCGGCGGAGCTTGCAGCACCACCGCCGCCACCGCCGGCGCCGTCGTCGCCGCAGCCGAGCCACCCGGCGGCCATGGGCACCAAGATCCACGCCAAGCTTCGCATCGCAAGCAATGTAGCGCTTTCGAGCGCGAGGGCGTTTCGTTAACGTGGTGGCCATGAGGCTCGCGCTCGCGTTGCTGCTCGTGGCCGGCTGCCCTTCGCCACCGGCCCCCGCGGCAGGCACCTCGTCGGATACCGCCCAAGCACCTGCACCGAGCGGCACGACCGTCGCCCCGCAGACTGCGACGAGCGTCGAACAGCCCGACGCCTCTGCCAACCCCGCGCAAGTGGCGAGCGCGCGCGCGGGGGTAACCGAGAGCGACGCGGCAACCTTGGTGGCGTTGGGCGGGACGTACTTGTGCGATCAGCGCGTGTACCCGCAGCCCCCCGCGCCCCACCTGTCGGCGTGGGAGTGGGCCTTCAGCGACGAGCCTGCGGTGCTGGCCTACAAGTTGGGCAAGCAGCTTCCGGGCTCGAAGCGCGAGGGGATGACGTTTCGCTACCTCGAGGGCGACAAGGTCCAGGTGGTGGTCTCGGTGCACCCGGTCGGCAAGTCCCAGCTCCGGTGCGCCAAAGAGCCGCCCGCCGGCAGCAAGAGCTTGGTCGTGGCGTCGAGGTCCTGATCCACCGTCAGGGGTCCGCGATCGGCCCGCGCGAGATGATCACCGAGTCGTACCAGAGCTCGCCCGTGGGGTGGCTCACGCCGGGATCCTTGTTGGTGTGATAGGGCGTGAACTGCAGCGAGTCATACACAGTGGTCGCAGGATCGGTGGTGGTCCGCAGCGCGATCGGCCAGTCCAGGGTCTTGATGCGCTCTCCGCCTTCGGCCGTGACGGTGAGCTCGAGCCGGCTGTTCTCGGGGCAGCTCTCGTAGTCGGCGTTGGTGCACCACTCCACCAGGTGCACCGCGAGCTGGAAGGTCAGCCACTGGTCCGGCAGGAAGCCGACACAGGCCAGCTCGTCGAGGTCGTCGGTGGGCTCGAGGTGATCGATGCCATCCTCGAGCCAGCTGTACAGGCAGCGGTTGTCACCTCCCGGTTGGTAGTTGAACTCGTAGATGTCGCCATCCACCGGGTTCTCGACCGGCGCGTGGAAGATGTCGCAGGCGTGGTAGACGATTGGGAAGTTGTCCAGGTAGCGCGACGTCACGACCACCTCGCTCGGCGAGCACCCGGCGGTCGAGGTGTTCTCGTGAACCAGCATCTGCTTCCAGCCGTAGCCTCCGAAGTCGCTGGTCAGGAAGGCAGTGTTGAAGCGCTGACGCCATTGCACGAACAGCGTCTCGCCTGGCGCGATGCCCGGCGCGAAGTCGAGCACGAACGAGCCCGAGCTGTCCGGGCCGCTGCCCGCCTCGACCAGCATCTTCACCGCCCCAGCACCCTCAGCGAACATCGTGCCGTCGAATGCGGGCGCGCTGAAGCCGCTATCGAACAAATACGGGTCCGTCTCGCTCGCGCTGTCGAACCCGTAGCAAGCGATCACGAGCGGATCGGCGCATCGATCGTCGAAGGACACCCCGCTCGGCGCGCCCCCCACCAACCCGGCGCCAGTGCCGTTGCCGCCGCTCGCGGCAGCACCGCCCTGCCCGGGGCCCGCGCCGTCAGAGACGCCGGCGCCGCCCCCGCCTGTGGCCGCGCTGTCGCCGCAGGCAGCGACGAGCGACACCGCCACCCAGCCCCAAACGCCTCGCGACCGGATCATCCGGTGAGCGTACACCCGCCGCCGCGGTGCGTCTGGCCAAGTGGGCGCGCCCCGAGTAGCGTCCGACGCCATGTTGCCCGCTGGGACGTTGTTCGCATCTGACTACCGCGTCGAGCGCGAGATCTCGGCGGGTGGCATGGGCACGGTGTACCAAGTCGAGCAACTGAGCACGGGCCGCAAGCGCGCCCTGAAGCTCATGCACCCCGACCTCTTGCGCGATCCCAAGCTGCGTGAGCGCTTCGAGCTCGAGGCCAAGGTCGGCGCGCGCGTCGACAGCGAGCACGTGGTCGAGGTGGTCGCGGCGGGCATCGACCCGGCCAGCAGCCAGCCGTACCTGGTGATGGAGCTGCTCGAGGGCGAGACGCTCAGCGAATACCTGAATCGGAGCGGCCCGTTGCCCCCGCAGGAGGTCGCCGATCTGTTCCGGCAGCTTTGCCACGCGGTGGGCGCGGCGCACGCCGCGACCATCATCCACCGCGACCTCAAGCCCGACAACGTGTTCCTCTCCAAGTCGCGACGCGCAGACGTGCGCTTCACCGTGAAGGTGCTGGACTTCGGCATCGCCAAGCTGCTCGCCGAAGCGACCAGCGCCCGCACCGCGGCCATGGGCTCTCCGATGTGGATGGCGCCTGAGCAGACCGAGCCTGGCGGCCAGATCACCCCGGCGACCGACGTGTGGGCGCTCGCGCTGATCGCCTTCCGCGCGCTCAGCGGCAGGCCCTATTGGCGCGGCGCAGACAGCCAGAGCGCGCAAACGGTCATGCGCGAGATGCTGTTCGAGCCGATGGACTTGGCCTCCACGCGCTCGCAACAGCTCGGCGGCGCAGCGCTCTCGCCAGGCTTCGACGTGTGGTTCTCGCGGGCGACCGCGCGCAACGCGGCCGACCGGTTCCCGAACGCGCATCGCGCGTGCGACGAGCTGCTGCCCGTGCTCGGGGCGGCCGCCGTGCACGGCGCGCAACACACGCTCGCGCTCGCGCCGCAGAGCTCTGCCTTCCAGCAAGCGCCGGCGGTGGC